>NZ_NHSJ01000040.1 GCF_002937075.1 Rhodoblastus sphagnicola | reverse complement strand
TTCGGCGGGGGCGGGCAGGCGGGACAGCAGCCCGATCAGCGCCCGGTCGTGCAGCAGCACCATGCGCTCCTTGCGCTGCAACCATTGCACCGCGTCGTCGATGTTTTGCGCGTCGTTGAGCTTGGCCTCGGCCATGGCGCGGTCGGGGTGGATGTCGCCGCGCACCCGGGGCGGGGCCGGCGGCAGGAAGGCTTCGTGGGCCTCGCGGAAATTCGCGTCCTGGTAGATCGCGCGCAGGCCGTCGGCGGAGTCGAACCCTTCCGCCGCCAAGGTCTTGGACAATTGATTGGCGCGCGTGGCGATGGGTGGCGGCGTTTGCTCCTCCGGCGTCACCAGCAGCCCGGCTTTCTTCAGCGCGAGGCCGATGCTTTTCTGGCCGCTGGCCCAGGAGATAAAGATCGCGAGAATCAGGCCGGCGATGGTCGGCGACATCCAGGCCACCAGCGAGGGCGAGATCAGCAGGCCGGCGATCAGCGACACGAAGCCGAGAATCACATGGTCGCGATGCCTGCGCATGATCTGGTTGAAAGCGACGGAGCCGTCGTCGCGGCGCTGCGGCTCCCAGCCGGTGTCGAAGCCGAACATGATGTGCAGCACATGGCCGGCGTGGACCATCATCATGATCGGCGCCAGCAGGGCGGACATCAGCGTTTCGAACAGAGCGGAAAGGGTGAGGCGAATCACGCCGCCGCCGCCGCGCCGCACCGGCCCGTCGAACAGGGCCAGCACCAGGCCGAACAGTTTGGGCGCCAGCAGCACCGCCATGGTGACTTCAAACAGCATCAGCGACCGTTCGGCGTCGAATCGCGGCCAGGTCGGGAACAGCGTGAAATCCTGCGAGAAATATTCCGGGCGGATGTAGCTGGCCTGCAAGACCAGCAGAATGCCGATCAACAATTGCGACAGCCACAGCGGCGAGGAGACGTAAGCCATGATGCCGGTGGTGAAATGCTGGCGCGTCGCGGGATGCAGGCCCTTGGCGCCGAGCACGCGCAAGTGCTGCAAATTGCCCTGGCACCAGCGGCGGTCGCGGGCGGCGACGTCGATCAGCGAGGGCGGGCTTTCCTCGTAGGAGCCCGCCAGCGAGGCCAGCATGTAGACCGTGTAGCCGGCGCGGCGGATCAGCGCGGCCTCGACGAAATCGTGGCTGAGGATATGCCCGCCGAACGGCGGTTTGCCCTTCAGGGTCGGCAGGCCGCAATGCGCCGCGAAGGCGCGCGTGCGGATGATGGCGTTATGGCCCCAGTAATTGCCGTCACGGCCCATCCAGCACGACAGGCCGTCGGCGATCACCGGCCCGTAGATTCTGGCGGCGAATTGTTGGACACGGGCGAAAAGGGTGTTGCGGTTGATGATCAGCGGCAGGGTCTGGATGATGCCGGCGTCGGGATCGTTCTCCATGGCGCTGGCGAGCACCGTGATGGCGTGGCCGGTCATCAAGCTGTCGGCGTCGAGCACCACCATATGGTCGTAGGCGCCGCCCCAGCGGCTGACGAAATCGCCGATATTGCCGGCCTTGCGCGCGGTGTTCTTGGCGCGATGCCGATAAAACACCCGCGCGTCCGGGCCAAGCGCCCGGCGCAGCGCGATGAAGGCGCGCTCTTCCGCGATCCAGACGTCGGGATCGGTAGTGTCGGACAGGAAGAACCAGTCGAAATGCGCGCCAAGCCCGGTCGCCGCGACATCCTCGTGGATGGCTTGCAGCGCGCCGAACACCCGCGAGGGCGCCTCGTTGTAGATCGGCATCACCACGGCGGTTCGCGTATGCAATTCCTTGGGGATTTCGGGCTGTTTCGGGCGCGTGAACAGCAAATGCAGGAAGCCGACCACGCCGGCGGCGAAGGACAGCGCGATCCAGGAGAAATTGGCCAGGAACAGGACCAGCAGCATCCATTTGAAGAAGGTGATGCCGCCGACGTCGATGACGCGGTACATTTCATAGCCGCCCCACACGGAGAGGGCGAGGCCGCCGCCAAAAGTCAGCGTGCGCGAAATCCAGGGCTGGCGGCGCTTGTGAATCATCTTGCGCCGCTCCGTCTTCGCATCGAAGCGGGACAGCGACTGTTCCGGCATGGCCAGAGGCGATTCCCCCGGCATGGCCGGGGAAAGCGCGTACTCCGATACGAGCGCGCCGTCTTGGGCGAGGTGTGCGGTCAGGACGTCCATCGATAAAGCCAGGTTTCGGAAGCGGGCGCGCCTTGCGAATCCAGCGCCAGGCGCAGTTCGCAGGCGGTTTCCCCATTGGGATCGAGATCGAACAGCACCCGCAGGCGCTTCTGTTCCGGCGCGGGGAACAGGCGCACCGAGGCGATGCGTCCGGGATTTGTGGTCAGGTTGGCCTTGATATCGTTGGCCTTGACGGGATCGCCGAGGAAATCGGCCTCGAAATCGACCTGGAAGCGGCGCTGCTTGGCCGCGCCGCCGCGTCCGCCCCGCGCGCCGATGGCGACCGCCAGCGGCGGCGAGGTCGGCGGACTCCAGCACCAGAACTGGCGATAGGCGAATTCGGCGCTCTGGCCCTTGGCCAGACCTTTCTTGAGGCGCCAGAACGCGATCATGTTCTGCGCGGGTTCGGCGTCGGAGGGAATTTCCAGCAGTTCGATCGAACCCGGTCCCCAGTCGCCGATCGGCTCAATCCACAGGCTCGGCCGCCGCTCCCAGTGCTGCACGTCGTCGTTGAAGGCGTTGAAGGCGCGGGTGCGCTGCAAAAAGCCGAAGCCGCGCGGATTCTGATCGACGAATTCCGAAATCTGCAATTTCGAGCGGTTGGCGACCGGGCGCCACACCCATTCGCCCGCGCCGGTGAGCATTTGCAGGCCGGACACTTCCGTCGCGGCGCCGCGGATGTCATCGACGCCGCGGCGGTCGAGCGGTGCAAACAGGTTGGTCGCGCTCATGGTCGCCAGACCGACATTCTCGATGTCGACGCGCGGGAACAGGGCGCATTCGGTGTCGATGATGGTGGCGTCGCCCGGATGCAGGGTGAATCGGTAGGCGCCGGTAAGGCTTTCCGAATCGAGCAGGGCGTGGACCACCAGCACATTGCCGGCGCGGGTCGGCTTTTCGATCCAGACGGCGCGGAAGAACGGGAATTCCTCGCCGCCGGGATCGCCGGTGCGCACCGAGAGGCCGCGCGCGGTCACGCCGAAATTCTGGCCGGGCGCCAGCGAGCGGAAGAAGCTCGCGCCCTGGAAGATGGCGATTTCCGACAACGTTCCGTCATCGCCGCGATGCAGCGCGCGAAAACCGGAAAAGTCCAGATTGGTCGGCGGCGCGCTCATGTTGACGCCGCCGAAGATGAAATTGCCCGCGTCATAGGTCAGGCGCCGCGACAGCCCGTCCTCGACCAGATTGATCTGCATCGGCGTGGTGAAGACGAAGCCGCGATGCAGCGGCTCCAGCACGAAGCCGCCGGGATCCTTGGCCCAGATCATCCCCTCCGGCTTGGCGCGAATGGCTACATAGGCGTCGTAGGACAGGTTGCTCAAGGGGCCGGGCAGGTCGGCGTCAACGGCGGCAAAGGGCTTTGCCGCCAGCGTGCGGGCGGCCTCGAT
The DNA here is from genome assembly GCF_002937075.1 of Rhodoblastus sphagnicola. Classification (GTDB taxonomy): domain Bacteria; phylum Pseudomonadota; class Alphaproteobacteria; order Rhizobiales; family Beijerinckiaceae; genus Rhodoblastus; species Rhodoblastus sphagnicola. The sequence continues at coordinate 73,131 of NZ_NHSJ01000040.1, read as the reverse complement.
CACCAGGGCGCTGGAAAACGGCTGGATCGCGTTGTTCTGGTCTTGCGCGGAAGTTTGCGCGGAAGCCCGAACGGCGCCGAGCAGCGAAACGGCCGCGCCGCCCGCCAATTGCAAGACATCCCGGCGCTTCAACATGGCGGAGGCGTTCCATTCCCAAGAAGATCGATGGTGCGAAGCGACATATAACCGAAATTGCGGCGGGCGCGAGGGCGATTTTTCGCTTTGTCGCATTTCGGCTGTCGCCTATAGAGCCGACATTGGCCTGATCGGAGGGAAAACATGACGCGCAAATGCCTCGCCATCGTGCTCGCCGCCGGGGAAGGCAAGCGGATGCGCTCCAGCCGCCCCAAGGTTCTGCATCAGGTCGCCGGCCGCTCCATGCTCGCCCATGTGCTTGACGCCGTGGGGCAAGCCGGCGCCGACGCCCTGGCCGTCGTGGTCGGGCCGGGACGCGACGACGTCGCATCGGAAGTTTTGCACGTCGCGCCTCACGCCAAAATCTTCGTGCAGGCGGAACGTTTGGGCACCGCCCATGCCGTGCTCGCCGCGCGCGACGCCCTCGCGCAGGGTTTTGACGACGTCCTCGTGCTGTTCGCCGACACCCCGCTGGTCCGCCCCGACACTTTCGCCGCGTTGCGCGCAAAACTCAGCGAGGGCGCCGGCGTGGCGGTGCTTGGCTTCGAGCCGGAAAATCCGTTCGGCTACGGGCGGCTGCTCACCGATGGCGCCGGGGCGCTGGTCGCGATTCGCGAGCAGAAGGACGCGAGCGCGGAAGAGTTGCAGGTCCGCCGCTGCAACGCCGGCCTGATGGCGCTGGACGGGCGCCGGGCGCTGGACTGGCTGTCGCGCATCGGCAATGACAACGCCCAAAAGGAGTTTTATTTGCCCGACGCGGTCGAGGTCGCCCGCGCCGACGGCGCCTCCTGCGCCCTGGCGCTTGCGCCGGCCGGCGAGGTCTTGGGCGTCAACGACCGCATCCAGCTCGCCCAGGCCGAGGCCGAGATCCAGACCCGCCTGCGCCGCGCCGCCATGGCGAACGGCGCCACCCTGATCGCGCCGGAAACGGTTTTTTTCAGCCATGACACGGTTTTGGGCGCGGACGTGCTGGTTGAACCCCATGTGTTTTTCGGCCCCGGCGTGACCGTGGGCGACAATGTCGTCATTCATGCCTTCTCGCATCTGGAAGGCGCGACGTTGGCGCAAAACGTCGCCGTCGGCCCCTATGCGCGGCTGCGTCCGGGCGCCAATCTCGCCAAGGGCGCGAAAGTCGGCAATTTCGTCGAGATCAAGAAATCCGAGATCGGCGAGGGCGCGAAGGTCAACCATCTCACCTATATCGGCGACGCCAGCATCGGCGCGCGCGCGAATATTGGCGCGGGCGTGATCACCTGCAATTATGACGGGTTCCTGAAATATCGCACGGACATCGGCGCCGACGCCTTCATCGGCTCGAATTGCTCGCTGGTGGCGCCGGTGAAGATCGGCGACGGCGCGCTGGTCGGCTCCGGTTCGGTGGTGACGAGGGATGTTCAGGCCGATGCGCTTGCGGTCGCGCGCGGAAAACAGATGGAAAAGCCCGGCTGGGCGGCGGCCTTCCGCAACAAGATGCGGGCGCTGAAAGCCGCGAAATAAGCCTCCACTCGGCAAGCTACAGGGATTGAAAACATTCGTGACTTGCCTTGAGCGGTCGCGTGCGCATCTCTCGGGCGAACAAGGAAAACGATTCATGTGTGGCATTGTCGGCATCATCGGGCAGGGTCCGGTCGCGAGTTCGCTGGTGGATGCGCTGAAGCGGCTGGAATATCGCGGCTACGATTCCGCCGGCGTCGCCACGCTGGAAAATGGCCACATCGAGCGCCGCCGCGCCGCGGGCAAGCTGCGCAACCTCGACGCGCTGCTGCATGAACACCCCTTGCGCGGCTGGATCGGCATCGGCCACACCCGCTGGGCCACCCATGGGCGCCCGACCGAGAACAACGCCCATCCCCACGCCACCAACAAGCTGGCGGTGGTGCATAACGGCATCATCGAGAATTTCCGCGAATTGCGCGCCGAACTGGTCGCCCAGGGCCATGAATTCGTCACCCAGACCGATACGGAAGCCGTCGCGCATCTGGTGACCGAACAGATCAACCGGGGCCTGTCGCCGGTCGATGCGGTCGCCGCCAGCCTGCCGCGCCTGAAGGGCGCCTTCGCGTTGGGGATGCTGTTCGAGGGCGAGGAAGACTTGCTGATCGGCGCAAGGCGCGGCGCGCCGCTGGCGGTGGGCTATGGCGAGGGCGGGGAGATGTATCTCGGCTCGGACGCGCTGGCGCTGGCCGCCTTCACCGACACCATCACCTATCTGGAAGACGGCGACTGGGTGATTCTTCGCCGCGGCTCGGCTGAATTCCGCGATGAGTCCAACCGCCCGGTACAGCGCGTAAAACTGAAGACACAGGCCTCCGCCTTCCTGGTGGACAAGGGCAATTACAAGCACTTCATGGCCAAGGAGATTCACGAGCAGCCGGAAGTGGTGGCGCGCACGCTGGCCCATTACATCGACTTCGCCAACAATTGCGTGCGGCTGCCGTTCGAACTGCCGTTCGACCCCAAAACCCTGACCGGCATCACCCTGACCGCCTGCGGCACCGCCTATTACGCCGGCCTGATCGGCAAATACTGGATCGAGCGTTTCGCGCGGTTGCGCGTCGAAATCGACGTCGCCTCGGAATTCCGCTACCGCGAGGCGCCGCTGCCGGACAACGGCCTGATGCTGGTGGTGTCGCAATCGGGCGAGACGGCGGACACCCTGGCCTGCCTGCGTTACGCCAAGGCGCATGGCCAGAAGATCATCGGCATCGTCAACGTGGCGACCTCGACCATCGCCCGCGAGAGCGATGTGGCCGCGCCGACGCTCGCCGGCCCGGAAATCGGCGTCGCCTCGACCAAGGCTTTCACCTGTCAGCTCACCGTGCTGGCCTCGCTGGCCATTGCGCTCGGCCGCGCGCGCGGCGTCCTCGGCGCCGACGAGGAAAAACGCCTCGTCAACGAACTGATGGTGCTGCCGGGCCTGCTGGCGGAGGCGATGAAGCTGGAGCCGAAAATCGAGGCGCTGTCGCACCAGCTCGGCAAGACCACGGACGTGCTCTATCTCGGGCGCGGCCCGTCCTACCCGCTCGCCTTGGAAGGCGCATTAAAACTCAAGGAAATCAGCTACATTCACGCCGAGGGCTACGCCGCCGGCGAGTTGAAGCACGGCCCGATCGCGCTGATCGACGAGCAATTGCCGGTGATCGTGATCGCCCCGACCGATCCGGTGCTGGAAAAGACGGTCTCAAACCTGCAAGAGGTTTCCGCGCGGGGCGGAAGAATCATCCTGGTGGGCGACGCCCACGCCATCGAGGCGGCGGCGACGCCGCTCGCGGGCGAAATCCGCATGCCCGACATGGCCCCGGACTTTTCCGCCATCGTCTATGCCGCGCCGATCCAGATGCTCGCCTATCACACGGCGGTCTTTATGGGGAAGGACGTGGACCAGCCAAGGAATTTGGCGAAGAGCGTGACGGTGGAGTGAATCGCCTCCGGTTTGGCGGAGGAGGCGTTCCGATGACCTGTCGACGGGCGACTCTCCTGAGGCGCCCAAGGACATCCTGAACGCGCCGACCGACGCCAGATCAACGAAGCTTTCCAGTCGTGCCGCAGGCCAAGCGGCCGGCGCCGTCATCAACCCGGAGCCTCTCAAACAAAAACGCCGGCCTCGCGGCCGGCGTCGCAAGCGGGAGGGGTCTCGCGCTTACTGGCGGTATTGTTGCAGGCGCGTTGTGCGCAGCCCGGCGAGTCCATGCTGGTCGATCGACATCTGCCAGGACAGGAACTCGTCCACGGTCAGCGTGTAGCGGCTACAGGCCTCTTCCAGCGAGAGCAGCCCGCCGCGCACGGCGGCCACGACTTCGGCCTTGCGGCGGATGACCCAACGCTTGGTGGAGGGCGGCGGAAGATCGGCGATGGTCAGCGGGCTGCCATCCGGACCAATGACATATTTGACCCTCGGGCGGTGGGGCTCGGTCATGCTACTCACTCACTTACGCGGAGAACCCTTGACTAACGATTGCCGACAGTAACCCCGCCCACTTAAGAAACACTTTCGCAAACCCGCGCAAAAAGACCGATAAATGCTTGTTTACCTGTGCGTTTCTTGCCAAATCCTTTCCATTTTGGCACAGATGTCCCCTAATGAGGCGCCCGGCAAGCCGGCGTTAACCTTACGGCAAGGAGACGCGACCGCGCCTCTTTTCAAGCCGGTGCGTTGAAATCCGGCGGTCAACCCCTTATTGAAGGGGCGGCGCCCCGCTCGCCGCCCCAAGCGGAGGCTTCGCCGCAGGAAGTTCTTTCCCCGATGACGACGTCGCAAACCAATACCCTCGATTTGCTCAATTCCCTCGATCTGGGGAAGCCGCCGGCGCAAACCCGCGTCGTCGTAGCCATGTCGGGCGGCGTCGATTCCTCGGTGGTGGCCGGTCTGCTCAAAGAGCAGGGCTACGACGTCATCGGCGTCACCATGCAACTCTACGATCACGGCGAGATCGAGCATCGGCCGGGCTCCTGCTGCGCCGGACAGGATATATATGACGCGCGCCAGGCGGCCGACCTGATTGGCATTCCGCATTATGTGCTGAATTACGAGCAGAATTTCCGCGCCAAGGTGATCGACGCCTTCGCCCAGTCCTATGCCGATGGCGAGACGCCGATCCCCTGCGTCACCTGCAACAGCCAGATCAAGTTCATCGACCTGTTCGACATGGCCAGGGATCTCGGCGCGGACATTTTGGCGACCGGCCACTATATCGCCTCGCGCCCCGATGGCGACGACGGGGGCAGGGCGCTCTATCGCGCCCTCGACCCGGACCGCGACCAGTCCTATTTCCTGTTTTCGACCACGCGCGAGCAATTGCGCCTGCTGCGCTTTCCCCTGGGCGAAATGAGCAAGCCCGAGGTGCGCGACCACGCGCGCCGCTTCGGGCTGGGGGTCGCGGAAAAACCCGACAGCCAGGACATCTGCTTCGTTCCGACCGGCCGCTACAGCGATCTGGTGGAAAAACTCGCGCCACGGGCGGCGACGCCGGGCGAGATCGTCCACGTCGACGGGCGCGTGCTCGGCCAGCACGCCGGGGTGATGAACTATACCATCGGCCAACGCAAGGGCCTCGGACTCGGCGCCAGCGCCAGCGTGGGGGGCGAACCGCTCTATGTGGTCAAGATCGACGCCGCGCACGCCCGCGTCACGGTCGGCCCGCGCGAGGCCCTGTCCACCAAGCGCGTGACGCTGCGCGATGTGAACTGGATCGGCCCGGGCGCGCTCGATCAGGCGCTGGGTCGCGAAATCGCCGCGCGGGTGCGCTCGACGCGCCCGCCGGCGCCGGCGGTGATGACGCGGCGCGGCGACGAGATCGTGGTCGAGTTCGTCGAAGGCGAGAGCGGCGTCGCGCCGGGACAGGCCTGTGTGTTTTACGAGGATTCCGGCCCGCGCGCGCGCGTGCTTGGCGGCGGTTTCATCCGCAGCGCGGAATCCGCCCAAGAGGAGCCGGCGATCGCCCGGAAAAGAGCATGAATCAAATGCCGCGCGATCTCGCGCAAATTGAAAACGCGCATGTCGAGGAAGCCTACGCCCGCTGGGCGCCGATTTACGATCTGGCCTTCACCACGGTGATGGCGCCGGGCCGCCGCGCGGCGGTGGCGGCGGCGCAGCGGCTTGGCGGCAAAGTCTTGGATGTCGGCGTCGGCACCGGGCTGGAACTGCCGATGTTCGACGCGGACGTGGCGCTTGTCGGCGTCGATCTGTCCGAACCCATGCTGCGCCGGGCGCAGACCCGGATCGCGCGCGAAAAGCTTTCGCGGGTGGCGGGGGTGTGCGTGATGGATGCGACGCGGCTGGCCTTCGCCGATGGCGCGTTCGATGCGGTGGTCGCGCCGTTCGTGCTGACGGTGGTGCCGGATCCGCACGCGACGCTGGCGGAACTGGCGCGGGTGACGCGCGTCGGCGGCGAAATCGTGCTGGTGAATCATGTGGGGGCGGAAGCCGGTCCGATCGCCTGGATCGAGCGCTGGATGGGCAAGCGCTCGGCGTCGCTGGGGTGGCGGCCGGAATTTCCCTGGGAGATTCTGGGCGACTGGATTGTTTCGCGCCAGGATCTGAAACTGGTGGAAAGGCGCAAGATCGCGCCGCTGGGGCTGTTCACGCTGACTCGAATCGAGAAGCTGTCTTAGACCCCAGGGCTCTGGCGCGGATTGCCGCGGCTTGACGTGGCTCCGCGATCCAAACATGGTGGCGGACAGAGGCGGTGCGCTCGATGCAAGTGGAACAAGGTTCTGGCCTCTGGCAGGGCTTCGAGACGGCCGGAACCGAAGCGGATGCGCGGCCTCGCCAGCTTTCCCCAAGGGAAGGTGTCGCGTCGGCTCAGGCCGACGGCGGCGTTTCACCTGAACTCAGTTCGCATGATTTCAGCAACCTCGCCATGACGCTCCTCAGCGCCGCCAATCTGCTGCAAAGATATGGCGACGACCCCGTGCGCGTGGCCCAGATCGCCAATCTTTTGCGCGAGACCGGCGAACGCGCGATCGCGGCTTCGCGCGGCCCGCCGCCGCGGGCTTAAGCTCGGAGGCCAGTCTCAGTTGGTTCGCGCGTTTGGCTCCGCGACGGGAATACGTTCGCGATAGATCTCGTCGGAGATCGGCAGGCGATAATCGAGACGGTCGCGGTGGGTCGGACTCATCAGCCAATAGCGCACGACCGCCTCTACCGCCGCGCCCTTGCCGTCGGCGGGGACCGTCAGGGCAAAGTTTTGCGCAATGTTCGGACGCAGGCGGGTGTCCCACAGGTCGATGAGGAAAGGTCGCCCGATCGTGGCCCTCTCCAGCGCGAAGGTTTGCGACTTCAGCGCCGTTCCGGCGGCGTCGACGACTTGCAGGGTGACGGTGAGATGGCGATCCGGCGCGCCGGTCGGCACGTCATGGGCGGCGCCGGTGTTGACGAGCGTGAGATTATAGCGCGTCTCGCCCGCAGGCAGGGAGCTTTTGGCGAAATCGATGGTCAGCGCCGCGCGGATCGCCTGGGGATCGTGACCGCCCCGCCACAGGTGGCGCCGCGCCTGTCGGACAGGGCCGCCGGGCGTCAGCGCGCGCTCGACCGAGGGCATGTGGCATTCGACGCAATGCAGGGCGCGGGGATCGGCGATCGGACTGGCTTGCAGATAGCCGTCGTCGGGCGCCGGCCGGGGCGCGTGGACGTCGGGGGCGCGCGCCCGTTCGATCTCGGCGACCGTGCCGCAGGGCGGCTGGCGTAAAAAACTGTCCCAGCTGTTGTTGCGCACGGCGTGGCAGCGGACGCAGGCTTCGTTCGGATTGGTCCAGGCGGCGGTCGGGTGCGGCGCGGCCAGCCCCGGCAATGGCCCGTAGACCACGCCGTCGCGGACGTGGCAGGCGGCGCAGGTGATCCCTTCCTGGCGCAGGGCCGGGTCGAACGCCGGATTGGGCGCCAAAACCGGGTTCCAACGGTCGTCGCCGTGAAACCCAAGCACCTGCTTCTCCTGCTGGCGGTCGAGCGGCGTATGACAATTGCCGCAGATTTGCTTGCCGCCTTCGTGGCGCCAATCGGCCCGGAAGTAGGGATCGTCCCAGACGCGGGCGTGCATGGTCGAAGCCCATTCGTGCGCGCTGTCGGCATGGCAGGCGCCGCACGCTTGCGCCGACAGACCGAATTGCGGCTGCGCCGCTCCGACCGTGGCGATCGGCAGGGCGAACCAATCGGAAATGCTGATATAATTTGGCGGATAGATCATACGCCAGCCGATAAAAGCCGAGAACGCGACCAACAGCGCTCCGGCGACGACGGTCCGCCGCTTCATAACCACGGTTTCCCCTGCCTCCGCCCATCTCGTCGAACAATGTTCGCGTGATAGCACACGCTGTTTGAACCGGCCGTCAGATTGCAAGACATGATGAATACAGGCGGCGCATGGCGAAGGGTGAGGACGCCTGAACGCGGTCGAAGGCGAGCTGACCCCAAGCTGGCTCGGGTCGCCGCCGCGCAAGAATTCCTGCCCGCAGGGCTTGATCGCGCCGCGAAAATTTGGCAGAAGCACAGCTCAAATTCGCGGCTGAGGGAGAACCCCGGCCAACTCCGGGGTATGCCATGAAAGTCCGTAACTCCCTCAAGTCCCTGCGCACGCGTCACCGCGACAACCAGCTGGTTCGCCGCAAGGGCCGCGTTTACATCATCAACAAGACCCAGAAGCGCTACAAGGCCCGCCAGGGCTGATTGAGCGACCGCCGAGCCTTTGGGCTTGCAGGCTTTGAACCCCGGCCCCGCGCCGGGGTTTTGCTTTTTGGGGGCGGCGATGGACGACATCTTCAATCTCCAGCGATTCGTCGCCGCCCAGGCAGACGTGTTCTCCCAAGTCGAATCGGAATTGCGCGCCGGGCGCAAGCGGACCCACTGGATGTGGTTCGTCTTTCCGCAACTGGCCGGACTCGGCTCTTCCCCGATGGCGAAGTTTTACGCGATCGGGTCGCTGGACGAAGCGCGGGCCTATCTCGCCCATCCCGCGCTCGGCCCCCGCCTGCGCGCCTGCGCGGAAATTTTGTGCGCGCTGGAGGGGCGGAGCCTGCGCGAAATCCTGGGCGCGCCTGATGACGCGAAATTCCGCTCGTCCATGACCCTGTTCGCCCAAGCCGCGCCCGGAGACTCGCTTTTCGGCGCCGCGCTCGCGAAATTTTGTGGCGGCGCGCCGGATCAGGCGACGCTCGACCTGTTGGCGCGGGGCGCGAAATCTGTTTGACTTGAGACCATGAAGCGATTCTTGGTCCTATGTCTGGCTTTGGGGCTTGGCGCGGCGCAAGCCGACGTCCCGCCGCGCCAGAAACTGATCGACGGCCTGTTCGTCAGGTTGCAACTGGCCGAAGACCCCGAAACCGCCGTGCAATTGCGCGCCATGATCGGCGAAATCTGGAGCCATTCGGGCTCGCCGACCGGCGACCTGCTGATGTCGCGCGCCGAGAGCGCGCTGCGCGCGGCGAACGGCGAGGTCGCGGCCAAACTGCTCGAAAAACTGGTGCTGCTCTATCCCGATTGGGGTCAGGCGTGGCGGCGCCGCGCCCAGTCGGCCATCCAGGCGGGCGACCGCGACGGGGCCGTGCTCGATCTCGGCAAGGCGCTCAGCGTCGAGCCGCGCGATTTCCTGGCGATGCGGCAATTGTCGGAGCTGTTGCGCGACGCCGCGAACAAGCCGCAGGCGCTCGATCTGCTGCGCCGCGCCGCCGAGCTTGACCCGCAAGACCCCGCTCTGGCGCGGGAGGTCGAGGAATTGTCCCGCGAGGTCGAGGGCAGGGGGATTTGATTCATATGCGCTAGGTTAAGCTTGGCGCCTGCCGAGAATTTCGTGGGTTGATCCCCTCGTGCTTCGAGACGGCGAGCTTTGCTCGCCTCCTCAGCATGAGGGGATCAATGGAATCAATCTTGTAGCCCTCATGCTGAGGAGGCTCCGAAGGAGCCGTCTCGAAGCACGAGGGCGGTCCACCGCTTTTGCCGCAGCCTGCCAGCGCTTAACCTAGCGCATGTGGTGATTTGACTCCTTCTCCCCGCGCGGGGAGAGCCCCTACACCAACGGCACGGTGATCTTCTCAATCATCGTCTTCGTCTCCGGCCGCACGCCGCGCCAGCGCGCAAAAGCCTCCGCCGCCTGCTCGACCAGCATGCCCACGCCGTCGACGCATCGTGTCACGCCGGCCGCGCGGGCGAGGCGCAGGAAGGGCGTTAGCCCCTTGCCATAGGCGAGATCGTAGGCCAGCGCGCCGCGTGCGAACGCCTTGAGCGGCACAGGCGGCGCCTCGCCGGAGAGCGTCGCGGAGGTGGCGTTGAGCACGAGATCATAGGCCTCGCCGCCGAGATCGGCATAGGCGAGGAAGTCGAGCGCCCTGGCTTCCGGGAACAGCGCGCGCAACTCCGCCTCCTTGCCGGGTGTGCGAAACGCCACGGTCAGCCGCGCCGGGCCGCGCGCCAGCAACGGCCCGAGCGCGCCGCGCGTCGCCCCGCCCGTGCCGAGCACCAGCACAGTCCGGCCCGCGACGGGCGTCGCCAGATTGGCCTCGATGTCGCGGGCGAGGCCGATGCCGTCATAATTGGCGCCCTCGGCCTCCGCGCCGTCAAAAGTCAGGCAGTTCACCGCGCCGGCCTCGCGCGCCGCCGCGTCGCGCCGCGTGGCGTAGCGATAAGCGTCCATCTTGAACGGCACGGTGATGTTCAGCCCGCGCAAGCCCTTGTCGCGCCAGGCGTCCACGGTTTCGGCGAAGCGGCCGAACGGCCCCTCGATGGCGATGTAGTCGAGATCCTGTCCGGTGGCTTCAGCAAAACCCTTGTGAATCAAAGGCGATTTGCTGTGCGAAATGGGGTTGCCGATCACGGCGTAAAGGTCGGTCATGAAAACCTCAAAGCAGGCGGCGGGCGATCTTGCCGTTGCGGGTGCGCGGCAGGCGATCGACGAAAACGAATTTCTTCGGCGTCTTGTAGCCGGCGAGATGCGCCGCGCAATGGGTTTTCAGCGCGGCCTCGTCGGCCTGCGCCCCCGGCGACAGCACAATGAAGGCGCAGATCACCCGCACATCCTCCCGCACCTCGCGCTCGGCCGCCGCCGCGTCGGCGACGCCCGGCGCCGCGCACAGCACGGCCTCGACCTCGGCCGGCGACACACGATAGCCCCCGGCGTTCATCAGATCGTCGGCGCGGCCGTGCAGCCAGATGTAGCCGTCGGCGTCGAAATGGGCGACATCGCCGCCGACGAACCATTCGCCGCGAAAAACTTCCGCCTCGGCTTCGGGGTTGCGCCAATAGCCCAGCATCAGGCCGGGATCGGAGCGATGCACCGCGATCAGACCGCTCTCGCCGGCCGGCAAAGGCGCGTCGCCGCCGGCAATCGGCAGGATTGCGACGCGGCGCCCCGGCTGCGGCTTGCCCGGCGATCCCGGCCGCCAGGCAACGTCCGGCCCGGTGGAGATATAGGTCGAGATTTCGCTCATCCCCAAAGCCTCGTAAAGCGGCTTGCCGGTTTTCGCCGTGAAGGCGGCGGCGAGCGTGGGCGGCAAGGCCTCCCCGGCGGTCAGCCCATGGCGCAGGCTGGCGAAATTTTCGCGCGTGCAGGCCTCGTGGCGCAACATCTGGCGGTAGACGCCGGGCACGGCGGCGAAAATGGTCGCGCCATGGCGGGCGATCAACCGGGGCCAGACGCCCGCGTCGGCGGGGCCGTTGTAAAGCACGGCGGTGGCGCCCCGGCGGAACGGGTCCATCAGCCCGACCCCGAGCGTGTAGGTCCAGTTCATCGCCCCGGCGTGCAGCACGATGTCGGTTTCGCCCACGCCCTCCCAGGCGTCGAGCATGGGCTCGCGCCCGAGCGCGACGCGCTGGGCGTGCAACACGCCCTTGGGGCGGCTCGATGTGCCCGAAGTGTAGATCAGATAGGCCGGATCGTCCGGGCCGGTGGCGGCATAGTCGCGTGGCGGGAAGGCGGCGAGGCGCAAAAGTTCGGCCTCGCCGATCACGCGGACGCCGCCCGCGGCCTGAAGGCTTTCCGAACAGATCAGGGCTTCGGCCCGCGAATCCGCCACCAGGCGCCCGACCTCCTCGACGGTGAGTTGCGCCGAGGAGGGCAGGGCGACATGGCCGGCGGCGAGCGCGGCGAAAAAGCTCAGCACGTACAGCAGGTCGTTGCCGCGCCGGATGACGATCCGCGCGCCCGGCGCAAGGCCGAGCGAGGAAAACCCCGCCGCCAGCCGGCGCACGGCAAGGTCAAGCTCACCATAGGTCAGGGATTGCGCCAAACCGGCGCCGGTCAGGATCAGCGCCGTCTTTTGCGGGCGCAACGCTGCATTGTGCCGCAGGCAGCAGGCGGCCAGATTGAAGGGGGTCATGACGGGAATGGATCAAAGCTTCATGCGATTGTCATCTGATTTTCATAGGCAAGCGAGATTGCCGCTTCGATAAGGGTAATCGACATGTCGCAAACGCTGGCCCCCATGGAAAGTCTTAACGCCCGCAAGACCTACGAACGCATCGCCTTTCTTTATGACTTGCTGGATGCGCCCTACGAAATCGGTTGGAAGCGCGCCCTGCGCCGCCGCATGTTCGAGGGCCTGAACGGCGCCATTCTCGACGCGGGCGTCGGCACGGGCTGCAATTTCGTCGCCTATCCCTTGGGCGTCAAGGCCTCCGGCTGCGACGCCAGCGCCGCCATGCTGGAGCGCGCCCGCGCCCGCGCCGAACGCCTCGGCGTGATGGTCGATCTGCGCCGCTCCGATCTCACCCGGCTCGACTGGGCCGACGCGACCTTTGACGGCGTCGTCGCCACTTTCGTGTTCGCCTGCATCGAGGACAACGAACAACTCGCCGCTTTGAAGGAATTGCGCCGCGTCTGCAAGCCCAACGGCGAAATCCGCATCGTCGATTATCGCCTGTCGCCGCGCCCCCTGGTGCGCAAGCGGCAGCAGTTGATGTCGAAATGGCTGAGCGGAGCCTTCGCGGCCTCCTACACGCCGACGACCGAGACCTATTTTGAAGAGGCGGGCCTCGAAATCATCGAGGAGAAATTCCTGCGCAGCGACGTGCTGAAGATGATCCGGCTGCGTCCGCGCTAAGCGGGATTTCCGAAAAGTGTGCGCGGTTTTCGGGAAAAATATGATTAAAACCAAAGAGTTATAGTAAGTTCGGTGAACGGGATCTCACCGAACTTACTCTAAGATCAGCTGGCGGCGCGGCGCGCGCCGGTCGACGAAGCCGAGGTTCCGCGAATGATGCTGTTGGGTCGCGGCGCCGCCGCCATCTTTTCGGGATCGTAGAGCGCGACCATGTTGCGCCCGGCGCGCTTGGCCGCGTAAAGCGCGGCGTCGGCCATGCGCAGCAGCTCGTCGATGTCCTCGCCGGCCTGGCCCATGGCGACGCCGAACGAGCAGGACAGGCGCACGCTCTCCCGGTCGAGATCGATTTCCTGCATGGCGATCATGCGGCGCAGGCCTTCCGCCGCGCGCCAGGCGTCGGTGGCGTCGGCGATATCGAGCAGAAGCGCGAATTCCTCGCCGCCGAGCCGCCCGACAATGTCGCCCTGGCTTTTGAGGCAGTCGGCGACGGCGCGGATCGCCCTGTCGCCAACGGCATGGCCGTAGTTGTCGTTGATCGCCTTGAAATGATCGATGTCGGTCATGATCGCGACGACAGGCCGCGCGCCGCAAAGCGAGGCGGCGCGATGGAAGAAGGCCGCGCGGTTGTAGAGGCCGGTCAAGCCGTCCCGCGTCGCCATTTCCAGCAGTTTGTGCTGCATCTGGTTCAGGCGTTCGGCGGCGCGCAGGCGCGCGTAAAGCTCGTCGGGGGAAATGGGAAGTTGCAGCACGTCGTCGGCGCCGCAGTCCAGCGCCTCGATGAAGGCGGCCGAGGGCAGGGGCGGCGACACCAGGCACACGTAGATCGGGCGCTCGAAGCTCGACAACAGCCGGGCCTCCCAGCAGATCTCGGCGCCGGCGTCCTTGTCGTTGGCGACGATGAAGGCGTTCAGTTCGCGGTCGCGTCCGAGCCGGTCCAACCCTTCGTTCGCATCGGCGAAGGCGATCACGTCATGGCCGCGCGTCTCGAGAATGGAGGAGATCGAGGCCTGCAACGCCTGATCGGCCGCGACGACAATGACATGCATGTGGAGCAGAACCCGCGCGGCAAAACGGACTGGGCGATCCGAGCGATCACCTTTCAAGTCCAAAGCTAATTGGAAATGATGAGCGGGCCGTTAATTCGATCCGCCGCATGTGCCGGAATTGCTGAACCATCGCCGTATTGTCAGCGTCCGCGCGTTGCGTCTTGCCAGCTTCGCGCAAGCCTGAACGGGCACAACAGGGAGGAGCCATGAGGGCAGGAGCATCGCGATGGGCATCTATGACGCCATGAACGCCAGCGTAACTGGCATGAACGCGCAATCTAATTATCTGAGCAATATTGGCCAGAATATCTCGAATGCGAGCACGCCTGGCTACAAGCAGGCGGACACGGAGTTCTCCACCCTCGTCGACCAGTCGGCCGTCGGTCAGACTTCGGCGGGCGGCGTCTATACCACCACGCGCGTTGAAGCCGCCAAACGGGGTACGCTCCAGAGCACCACCTCCACGACCGATCTCGCCGTCAACGGCAACGGCTTCTTCGTCGTCTCCAACAGCGCCAACAGCTCCAGCGGCTCCGGCGAAAACTTTCTCACCCGCTCCGGCTCCTTCGTGACCGACAATAGCGGCAATCTCTACAACTCCGCCGGCTATTATCTGATGGGCTACGCCTATTCGGCGAGCGGCACCTTGCCGGCCATGTCGTCCAACTCGCTGACCGGTATGACCAACGTCAAAGTGGCGACAGGCATTCTTCCGGCGGTGGCGACCTCCACCGGGACATTCAGCGCCAACCTGGATTCGACGGCAACGAGCGGGGCCGGCCCGGTCAGCAACACCAGTTTCACCTCGCAGACGTCGATCACGATGTACGACAGTCAGGGCGCCGCGGAGATCGTCAACCTCTACTTCCTCAAGACGGGCGCGAACACCTGGAGCGCGGCGGCCTATCTCGGGGCGACGGCGCTCACCGGCTCGACGACGGCCCTCAACTTCACCGGCAGCACCTTGGGCGCGACCTCAATGAGCTTCAACTTGCCCAACGCAAACGGCGCCCTCCCCACCAACCCCGTGACGCTCGATCTGTCGGGCATGACCCAGTACTCGACCGCCTTTGCGGTGTCGAAATCGGACATGACCGGTCACGCCGCCTCAAGCATCAGTTCCGTGAGCATCAGCACCGACGGAACCCTGTCCTACCAGCTCGCCGATGGCACGTCGGTGGCGGCGTACAAGATTCCACTCGCCTCGGTGGCGAGCCCGATCAACATGCTGTCTGGGACTGGCAACGTCTTCTCGCCCACCCTCGAGTCGGGCCAGGCGAACGTGGGCGTGGCTGGAACCGGACAGCTCGGCACGATCAAGTCCAGCAATCTCGAACAATCCACCGTCGATATCGCGACCGAACTCACCAACATGATCGTGGCTCAACGCAACTATCAGGCCAATTCCAAGATGTTCTCGACCGGCGCCCAATGTCTGGACACGCTGATCAACATGCAGGTCTAACAATCACGGAGCGGATGAACAGCCATGGGTCTCACCAATGCCATGGACATCGCCTCGAGCTCGCTTGCGACCAACGCGGGGCTCCAGGCGATCGTCTCGCGCAATGTTTCCAATGCGCAGAACACAACGGGCTATGTCTCGGCGAAAGTCGCCAATGTCATCACCGGCGCCAACGGCGCCGGGATCATCGAGTCGATCGCCAACCTGACCAACACTTCGCTGTTCAACACCATGCTGGCGGGAACAGCGAGCAATGCGGCGGCCCAGGCCCTTTCCGATGGCGTGACGCTGTTGCAGAAGACCGTCGCCGATTCCACCACGACGACGGATTCGACCACGGCCGCGCAGTCGCCCTCGACCCTGCTGCAGGCCATGTCCTCGGCCTTGCAGACTTATTCCTCGTCACCGAGCAATACCTCCGCCGCCGCCGCCGTGGTCACGGCGGCGACCAATCTCGCCAACGGCCTGAACGACGCCACGACGACCACGCAGAACGCGCGTGAGACCGCCGATCAGGACATGGTCACTTCGGTGGCGACCATCACCAATCTGCTCAAGCAGTTCCAGGGGGTCAACACCACGATCGTCCAGGGCACGGCGAGCGGCTCCGACATCACCGACGCGCTCGACCAGCGCTCGACGCTCCTGCAGAGCCTGTCGAAGGAAATCGGGATCTCGACGCTCACCAATTCCAACGGCTCGATGTCGATCTACACCGACAGCGGCGTCACCCTGTTCGAGACCAGTCCGCGCACGGTCACCATGACGCCGCAGACCTCTTATACCGCCTCGGTCGCCGGCAATGCGGTCTATGTCGATGGCGTTCCCGTGACGGGCTCCAGCGCCGTCATGCCGATCCAGTCCGGCGCGCTCAAAGGCTACGCCGACGTGCGCGACAGTGTCGCGGTCACCTATCAGAACCAGCTCGATTCGATCGCGGGCGGGTTGATCAACGCCTTCGCCGAAACCGGCGGCTTGGGCCCGGTGGCGGGTCTGTTCAGAGCCTCGGCCAACACGGCCACGATTCCGACAGCGACGGTGGATGCGGGCCTCGCGGGCTCGATCCAGGTCAGCGCCGGCGCCGATCCCTCCCGGGGCGGCAGCTACACCAACATTCGCGACGGCTCGATCAACGGCGTCAGCCAGAACAGCACCCCCCCCGCAGCGAGCTTCAACACGTTGCTGCGCGGCTACATCTCGAACCTCAGCTCCGCGACGACCTATCCGTCGGGAACCGCGCTCTCGACCTCCAGCAGCCTCACCTCCTACGCGTCGGATTCGGCGAGTTGGCTCAACAGCAAATATCAGGGGGCGAGCAACGACGCGACCTACCACACCACGCTGCTGTCGCAGACGTCGCAGGCGCTGTCCAACGCCACCGGCGTCAACATCGACCAGCAGATGTCGAAAATGCTCGAATTCGAAAATGCCTACCAGGCTTCGGCCAAGCTGATTTCGACGATCAACGCGATGTTCGGATCCCTCCTTCAGGCGGTGGCGTGACATGGCCGTGAATTCCGTTTCCTCTTCGACTCTTGCGACCGTTCTGCAGAACACGGTGTCGCGCCTGCAATCGCAAATGAGCACGGTCTCGAAGGAGGAATCCACCGGCTTGCTCGCGGACATCGGCTTGAGCCTCGGCGCCGGGTCTGGACGGGACATCTCCCTGCATCAGCAATATGCCGACTTGACCAGTCTGACGAGCTCCAACTCGGTCGTCACCACCCAGCTCGACACCGCCTACACAGCCGCCACCACGCTCCAGCAAAGCGCCTCCAGCGTGCTGAAGCAGGTCATCACCGGCCTGTCGTCCACCCCCAGCAGTTCGGGGTCGGCGGCGCTACAGAAGGTCGCCGCGGGCGCTCTGTCGAGCTTCGTGGCCTCGGCCAATTCCGAAGTCGCCGGGGTCTATGTCTTCGGCGGAATCAACACGGGAAACGCCGCCATCAAGTCCACCGCCGCGTCTTCGACAGGCCCGGCGCAGACGGCCGTGCAGACCGCTTTCAACGCTTATCTCTCGGCGAATAGTCTGAGCGTCAACACGATCAGCGACACGCAGATGACAACGTTCCTCACTGGAACGTCCTTCACCTCGCTGTTCTCCGGCAGCAGTTGGACAAGCAACTGGTCGGATGCCAACAGCACGCCGCTGACCAACCGCATCAGCCTCAACCTCACCGAGACGACCTCGGTCACAGCCAACGACCAGTCGTTTCAGACGATGGCGCAAGGCCTGACGATGGTCAGCGTCTTCGCCAACCAGAACCTGAACTCGGGCGCTTATTCCGCGATGCTGACACAGGCGCAAAAGGTGATGACCGACGCGAACAACCAGTTCACCGAGACCGCCGCGACGATCGGCACGATGCAGAGCGCCGTCAAACAGGCCAATTCCGGCATCACGCTCCAGCAGAATGTGCTGAACACGCAGCTCAACGCCAACGAGGCGATCAACGACTACGACGTCGCCTCGCAGGTGAGCGCTCTCTCCACCCAGTTGCAGGTCGCTTATTCGCTTACGTCGCAGATTCACAAGCTGAGCCTGGTCAATTTTCTTTAGCCTGAAATGCGCGGGACTGACCCATGTACCAGTTTACTTATGCAGAAGTCGTCGAAGACTCCCCCCAGGAAATGCGCGCGCGCGAGCGCGATGCGCTCGGCCGCGCCGTCGAGTTGCTACAGCGCGCCCACGAAGCGGGCGTCGCCTCGCCGGAGGCGAACGACGCCCTGATTTATACCCGCCGGCTGTGGTCGATCTTCATCGACGATCTCGGCAGCAACGGCAACGAACTTCCGGAAGCCGTGCGGGCGCAGCTCATCTCCATCGGCATCTGGATCATCAAGGAAATCGAACGCCTGCGCACCGGCGCGGCCGACAGTTTCTCCGATCTCATCGAAATCAACGTGATCATCCGCGACGGACTGGTGTGAGGCGCTTATGCTGCTGAAATTGCGCGCGGGTGAAAAGCTCTATCTCAACGGCGCCGTCATCAAGGTCGAGCGCAAGTCAACGCTCGAACTGCTCAACGACGCGACCTTCCTGCTCGAGGCGCATGTGATCCAGCCGGAGGAAGCCAACACGCCGCTGCGGCAATTGTACTTCGTCTTGCAAACACAGTTGATGGAGCGGGAGGCCTCGCCGCTGGCTCTGCGCATGTTCATCGACATGTCGGCGGCGAGCCGCGCGGCGTTCGGAGGCGGCCCCGTCTCCGATGGTCTGCGCGGCGCCGACGACCTTGTGGAGTCCGGGAGAATCTTCGAAGCGATGAAAACCTTGCGCGGACTGTTCCCGCTCGAAGCCGAACTGATGAAGGACAAGGCGTCCGCCAACGCGGCCTGACGGCCGCAGAAACGAAGGATCCGAACCATGACGGCAGCAGTCTCCGGCGCGACCAGCGCGACCAGCACAAGCAACACGGCGAGCGCCGCCACGACCGCGGCGGCGTCCTCCACCATGAACTATAACCAGTTCCTGCAATTGCTGATGACCGAACTGAAATATCAGGATCCGACCTCTCCGATGGATCCGACCTCGCAATTGTCGCAGCTCGCGAGCTTCTCCGCCGTGGAGCAGCAGGTCCAGACCAACACCACGCTGACCTCGCTGCTGAACAACACCATGATCAACCAGGCCGAGTCCGCGATCGGCAAGACGGTGACCTCATCGGACGGCACGGTAAGCGGCACGATTGCCTCGGTCACGGTCAGCTCCAGCGGCTCGACCGCCACGCTGACGAATGGCAAGACCGTAACGCTGGCGACGGGCGTCACCATCTCCTGAGAGAGACGATGAACGAAGCCGACGCCCTAGATCTGCTGCGCGCCTCCATCTGGACCGTGCTTGTCGCGACCGGCCCCGCCGTCGCGGCGGCCATGGTGGTCGGCGTTGTGATCGCGCTGTTTCAGGCCCTGACGCAAATTCAGGAATCGACCCTCACATTCGTGCCGAAAATCGTCGTGGTGCTGGTGATGCTGGCGTTCACCGGTTCGCTGATCGGCGCCCAGATCCATTCGTTCACCGAGCAGGTCTACGGCCGCGTTGAACGAGGATATTGAAGACCGCGCTCGCTTTCCTGCGCCTGGTCTCATCCGAAAACACGCCCCGCATTTCGGGACCATGCGTTAACCACGCGCGGCAGTTTGAGGCAAGCTTGCCCGTCCATCTTCGGTCCGCGCTTCAACGAGGATGAGACATGACGCAAGCAGCCGCGATCGCACCGGTCAATCCCGCCGCCAAGGGTGGGCGAGATATCGCCTTCGCCGGGGTCATCGTCTGCATTCTCTGCATTTTCTTCCTGCCGATCCCCGCCTTCCTGATCGACATGGGCCTGGCGTTCTCCGTCGCGCTCTCCGTGTTGATTCTGATGGTGTCGCTGTGGATCGAGAAGCCGCTGGAGTTCTCGGCCTTTCCGACCATTCTCCTGGTCTCGACCATGCTCCGGCTGGCGCTGAACATCGCGACCACAAGGCTCATTCTCACCGACGGCTCCCATGGCGTCACGGCGGCCGGCTATATCATCGGCGGCTTCGCCAAGCTGATGATGGGCGGCGACTTCGTCATCGGCCTCGTCGTCTTCGCCATTCTGATCACCGTCAATTTCATGGTCATCACCAAGGGCGCGTCGCGCATCGCCGAAGTTGGCGCGCGCTTCACCCTCGACGCCATCCCCGGCAAGCAAATGGCGATCGACGCCGACCTTTCCGCCGGCCTGATCAACGAGAAGGAGGCGCAGCAGCGTCGCCGCGAACTGGAGGAGGAAAGCTCGTTCTTCGGCGCGATGGACGGCGCGTCGAAATTCGTGCGCGGCGACGCCATCGCCGGCCTGATCATTCTCGCGGTCAACGTGTTCGGCGGCATTGTCATCGGCGTCACCCGGCATTCCCTGGACATCGCCACCGCCGCCGACGTCTACACCAAGCTGTCGGTTGGCGACGGCCTGGTCTCGCAAATTCCGGCTCTGATCATTTCGCTGGCGGCGGGCCTGCTGGTCTCCAAGGGCGGCACGCGCGGCTCCACGGAAAAGGCCGTGCTCAGCCAGCTCGGCAATTATCCGCGCGCCATGCTCGTCGCCAGCGCGCTTCTCTTGATGCTCGGCCTGATGCCGGTGCTGCCGTTCTTTCCTTTCGCGATTCTGGCTGGCGCGCTCGCCTTCCTCGGCCAGACCATTCCGCAAAAGCTCGCCAAGGAGCGCGATGCGCAAGTGGCCGCCGAGCGCGCCCGCGAAGAGTCGGCCAAGGTGGAGCAGAAGAATTCGGTCAAGGAATCCCTGCGCACCCACGAGATCGAACTGGTTCTCGGCAAGCAGCTTTCGGCGCGCCTCCTGCTTTCGCAAAACGAACTTTCGACCCGCGTGGCGCGGATGCGGCGCAAGTTCGCGACCCAGTACGGATTTGTGGTGCCGGAGATCAAGGTCTCGGATTCGCTCACCGCGCCGCCAAAATGCTATCAGATCAAGATTCACGGCGCCGTGGTCGCCACACAGGAAGTGCGCATCGGCGAATTCGTGGTGATCAGCGGCGACGGCAAGCGCCCGGACACGCCCGGAGAGGAAATTCGCGAGCCGGCCTTCGGCATGAAGGCCT
Organism: Rhodoblastus sphagnicola; assembly: GCF_002937075.1. Lineage (GTDB taxonomy): Bacteria > Pseudomonadota > Alphaproteobacteria > Rhizobiales > Beijerinckiaceae > Rhodoblastus > Rhodoblastus sphagnicola. The sequence continues at coordinate 52,377 of NZ_NHSJ01000040.1, read as the reverse complement.
GGTCCATCGCGGAGGCTTTCGTTCCCGAAGCCAGGCGTCTTGGATTCAATCCGATCGACAACATGTCGGTGCTGCTCACCCATCTGTCCGAGGTCATCCGCAACAATCTCGCGCAACTGCTGTCCTACAAGGACATGCGCGCGCTGTTCGATCGCCTCGGCCCGGAATACAAGCGCCTGCTCGACGAAATCAGCCCCTCGCAAATCTCCTATTCGGGCTTGCAGGCGGTGCTCAAGCTGCTGCTCCAGGAGCGCATCTCGATTCGCAATCTGCATCTCATCCTGGAAGCCATCGCCGAGATCGCGCCGCATGCGCGCCGGGCGGAGCAGATCACCGAACATGTGCGCATCCGCATGGCGCAACAGATCTGCGGCGATCTCGCGCAGGGCGGCGTGCTGAAAATCCTGCGGCTTGGCAATCGCTGGGATCTGGTGTTCCACCAGAGCCTGAAGCGCGACGCCAAGGGCGACGTGACCGAGTTCGACATCGACCCCCGGTTGGTCGAGGAGTTTGGCGAGGAAGCGGCCAAGGTGATCCGCAAGCTCATGGACGCCGGCGAGCAGTTCGCGATCGTGGCCACGCCGGAGGCGCGTCCTTATGTGCGCATGATCATCGAGCGCCTGTTCGCGACCTTGCCGGTGCTGTCGCATCTCGAACTGGCGCGCGGCGTGGAGATCAAGTCGCTGGGAACGGTGTCGTGATTTCGACGGTCATCACGACGGCGCCGGAGATGATCGCTTCGATCTTCGTGCTGTTCTGCCGGATCGGCGCCTGCCTGATGACCACGGCGGGGTTTTCCAGCCAGCGCATTCCGACGCGCATCAAGCTGTTCGTCGCACTGACGCTGACGCTCGCGCTCGCGCCCACGCTGACCGGCGGAAAGCCTTTCGCGTTCGATGGCCATCCTTTGACGGACAGCCTCGGCGCGCTGGGCGGCGCGATCTTTTCGGAAACGCTGATCGGCGGCTTCATCGGCCTGTTGGGGCGGCTGTTCTTCCTCGCGCTGGAAACCATGATGATGGCCGCGTCGATGAACATCGGCATGACCAACCCGCTCGGCGCGCCGATCGACGAGTCGGAAAGCTTGCCGGCGATCGGCGTCCTGGTGAGCGCGGGGGCCACCTGCCTCATTTTCATCATGGGATTGCATTGGGAGCTGATCCGAGGCGTGGTCGCGTCCTATGCCGTGATGCCGGTCGGAACGGTGTTGCGGCCGCAGACCGCGCTCATCACCTTTTCCGACACGCTGGCGCGGACCTTCGTCTCCGCCATGCGCATCACCAGTCCCTTCATCGTGTTCGGCGTCGTCGCCAATTTCGCGGTGGGCTTGCTCAACCGCCTGACCCCGCAGATTCAAGTCTACTTCATCTCTGGCCCGTTCCTGATCACGGGCGGCCTGTTCCTGCTCTATTTGATTTCCAACACCATGGTCACCGCCTTCATGGCGGACTTCGCCGACTGGGCCGTCAGGGGAAACTGATGCGTGAAAGACATCGTTCACTCCAGCGCCTGCTGCGCGTGAAAGCCCAACTCCACCAGATCGACGAGGCCAAGCTCGGGGAAATCCAGCGGAGAAGGATCCTGGTGGAGGAGGAGAAACGCGCCTTGCTGAGAATGCTTGGCGATGTCGAGAAGAACGATTCGTTCATCCTTGGGCTCGCCTGCCGTCACCTGATCCAGTCGGAACGGCGCGAGATCGACTTGGCGGCGGAGGAGTCGGCGCAGAAGGCGCAATTGCTGCAACGCTCGGCGCAAAAGAAGACGCTGGAAAAAATCGTCAAGGAGACCGCGGTGTCCATCGCGCGGGAAGACGAGAAACTGCAATTGCTGGACATCGGCGAAAGTCTGGCGGCGCGCGCGTCCTCAAGCCTCCCGTAAGTTTACGCGGCTAGATTGCTCAAACACTCGCGCATACAGGGCTATGCGCAACAACGAGACTCCGGCGCGCATGGCGATTTCACCCGTATCCGATCTCATCCTCGATGTCGCCCGCGCGGCGGACCCGCAAAAGGCCTCGGCGGCGTCGCGCGCCCTGACCGACGGCGCCCCGGCGAGCGCCCAGGCGAGCGCGTCCTCGACGGACTTCTCGACCACGCTGACGCGAACGGCGGCGCCGGTCGACACCGGGCCATACGCCTATCACAATCCGGGCCAGACGCTGACGCCCGACCTGAGCCCCGCGCGCAAGGCGGCCATGAGTCTGGAGAGCGTGCTGCTCAAAAGCATGATCGACGAGATGTTGCCGAAGGACGCCGCCGATGTCTACGGCTCCGGCGTGGCGGGCGATGTCTGGCGTTCCATGATGTCCGAAAAAATCGCCAATGAAGTGGCGAAGTCCGGCGCGCTGAAAATTGCCGATCGCCTGTTCGCCACGCATCAGGACCTGTTGCAGAGCTCGACCGTCAACAAGATGCAACCGGCGCTGCCGCCGCTCGTTGACGCCAGAATCAAAATCTAGCGGGGCTTCATGGATCATTCGATGTCTCATCATGGCGCGGCGACCTTCGGCCATATCAACGTTCACGCGGCCTTTTCCGACGTCATCGCGCGCGTGGAAACCGTGATCGACCAGGAGACGGCGCTGCTGCGCGAAAATCGCGCGGTGGAGCTCGCCGAATTCAACACGCGCAAGCAGCAGGGTTTGCTGGAGCTCAATCGCATCCTGCGCAATTTCAGCCAGCTCGACCTGAAGCGCGTCGATCACGACAATGTGGCGAGGCTGGTGGGCAAGCTCGAAGCGAATCGACAGGTGCTCGCGCATCACCTGCGGGCGATTGACGAAATTTCAGGCCTGGTGTCGCGCGCGCTCCAGGAAGCCGAGTCCGACGGAACCTACGGACGCGGCGGGGTATGACCCGGCCGGTTGGAGGCTTGAGATGATCAAGATGCTGGCCTTGGCGATCTGGGCGAGCGCAATCGCCGTGCTCGCCGGCAACGCCGTCTCGCAATGGCAGGCGGCGAAGGCGTCGCCGCAAAAGGCCGAAGCGGCGGAGCATGTCTACGAATATCGCAAGACCAAGGTGATCAATGTGCCGATCGTCGCCGACGGCGCGCTGCTCGGCTACGTGCTGGTGCAATTCCTCTACGGGTTCGACGCCAAGGTGGCGGAGAAGTCCGCGGTGAGTCCCGACGCCCTGATCATGGACGAAGCGTTCCGCGCGCTTTACGGCGACCCGCGCCTCGATTTCCATCACCTGGAAAAATTCGACATGGACGCGCTCACCAAGAAGCTCGCGGTGTCGTTGAACGCGCGTCTTGGCGAAGGGGCGGTCAAGGACGTCCTGCTCCAGGATTTCTCTTACATGCCGAAGAACGAGGCGCCGCGCTGACGCCGACGCGACCATGAGAAGTTCCGGGCAAGCCGACGGCGTCAATCTCGGAAATTCGGTTCAACCGTCGTTCGGAAGGGTCCGGGGGGGAGATGGAGTTTTATCCGCTCGCAAAAATGCGTGGAGCCGTTATGCAACCTGCTGACGCGCAGACCGCTCTGTCCACGCTCCTGTCGCCCCGCCTGAAAAGCCTGTTCGAGGCGTTTCGCGCGCGGGTGGCTTCCGACCCGGCGACGGCCGCCGCCTTCGCGAAAGGCGATTTCTCCCGTCTTGAGGGCGCGCTGGGCGCGCACTGGCGCGATCTCCTGTCGGGGCCGTCCGGCCCGGAGCGGGCGACGCGCGCCCGCCGTTTCGGCGAGGCGCAGGCGCGCGCGGGGCTTCCCCTGGACGCCTATATCGCCGCTCATGGCTTTTTCACCGGGGCTTGCGTTCAGGCGATTCTTGGAAGGACTTCCCGCGAATCCGTCCTCGTGGGCGCGCTGCTCGAGGCGCTTTTCGCCGATATGGCCGAGAGCGTCGGCGCCTATGTCTCCGGCGCCGAAACGGCGTCGCGCGAAAGCGAGGCGAGCGACCTGCTGCGCGTGGTCGATGTGGAAATGGACGCCTCCAACGCGGTCGCGGCGACCCAGTCCGGCGCGATGCGCGCGATCGTCGGCGATCTCGAAAAGATCATCGCCGAATTGCGCGGCGGCGTCACGCTGGTGGGCGATGGCGCGGCGACCGCCACGCAATCGATCGGCGCCGTCGCGGCGGCCGTTTCCGAACTTCATGCGTCGAGCCAGGAGGTCGGACGCCAGGCCAATGACGCGCACGCTCTGGTGAATGACGCGGTCGATCGGGCCGATGACGCGGAGCGGCGTTGTTCCGAACTGGCCTCATGCGCCGCGCGGGTCACGGAGATCGTGACGCTGATCACCGGCATTTCCAGCCAGACCAGCCTGCTGGCGCTCAACGCCTCCATCGAGGCCGCGCGCGCCGGCGAAAGCGGACGCGGCTTCGCCGTGGTCGCCAACGAAGTCAAATCCCTGGCGCAGCGCACCAGCAGCGCGACCCGCGATATCGCGGCGCAGATCGCGGACATCGAAACCGCCGTAAAATCGTCCGTCGCGGCGATGCGGGACGTGCGCGACATTATCGGGCGCATCAGCGACATCGCCGCTTCGGTGGCGCAGAGTTCCGACCAGCAGATCGGCGCCGTCCAGGAGATTGGAGAGAGCGCCAATTCCGCCGCCCAAGGCGCGACGCGACTCGGCGGCAGCGTCGAGCTCTTCAATGGCGTGGTCGCCGAGGCCAATCAGGCGACGGAAAAGGTCGCGACCCAATCGCGGCAGGTCAGCACCCTGTTCGATCGCCTGACCAAGCGGCTTTCGGTGACGCTGAAGAATTTCGCCGACGCGGACCAGCGCAAGTTCCCGCGCTCGCCGGCCAAGATTCCCGCGACGCTGGTCCATCGCGATCGTTCCTTCGCCACCGAAGTCCTGGAGATTTCGGAAGGCTCGGCTCTTGTGAACGGCTCCGAGGTCAGCTTGGAGATGGGCGCGGCTGTCGAGATCGACCTCAAGGACATCGGGCCCCTGCGCGCCCGGGCGGCGCCGGCGGATTTCGGCTACCGGCTGCATTTCATCGAGACGCCGCAACCGACGGCCGCGGCGCTCAAAGCTCTCATGCAGCGTCTCCAGGCGAAAGAGGAGACGTTGCGCGAGATCGTCATCGCGCGGGCCGCGATGATCTCGTCGCTGTTCGAAAACGCGCTGGGATCGGGAGCGATTTCGGAGGTCGATCTGTTCGACGTCAATTACGCGGAGATCCCCGGGACCGATCCGAGGCAGTACCGCAATCGGGCGCTGGACTTCCTTGAGGCGACCCTGCCGGCGATCCAGGAGCCGATTCCCACGCTGGATTCGGCTGTCGTCTTTTCGGCGGCGGTCGATCGCAACGGCTATCTTCCCGTTCACAACAAGAAATATTCGGCGCCTCAGGGCGGCGATCCCGTCTGGAACAACGCCAATTGCCGCAACCGGCGGATTTTTGACGATATGACCGGCCTGCTCGCGGGACGCAACACCAGCGCCTATCTCAGCCAGACCTATCCGCGCGATCTCGGCGGCGGGCGCGTGGAATTGATCAAGGACATTTCCGCGCCGATTTTCGTGCGCGGCAAGCACTGGGGCGGGCTGCGCATGGGCTCCAAGATCGCCTGATCCGGTTTCCGCGAGACTCGCGATCCGCGACAACAGCGCGCGGATTTCCCTGAAGTGAGGGCGAAAATCCGCGCGTGCGGAAGACGAAATCAGGAATGGATCATTCGGATTTCGGGTGACAAGCCGGATCGAAGGGCTTGCGCCGGCCTTGCCTACGCCGCCCTTCTGGGGGGGCGCAGCCGGGCGTCCGCCAGCGCCGAGGCGAATCGCGTCGGCACGTCTTCCGGCGCGCCGGGCGTGTCCAGCGCGAGATGATGAATGTCGATCGAAGCGCTGGCCGCGTCGAGTTGCAGACGAAACAGCGCGGTCGCGCCGCGCCAGCGGAACTCCATGCTCAGGGAAACGCTCGGTGGCGCGTTCCATCGCACGTCGGCGTCGGCGGCGCAGGCATAGCGCAACGCGCCCTGCTTGAAATAGAGTTCGGCCGAGGAGTGGATCAGATCCTCGATATTGGCGTAGCGCTGGCCATGCACGTAGCCGATCAGGTCGATGACGTTGACGAGGCGCAATTCCGTCGCGACATCGGCGAGAGCTTCCGCGAGCGCCTGCTCACACGCGCGCGGCACGGCGGGCGAAATGGGTGTCGGCATCATGAGCTCCGCCCTTGTTGCTGCTGGCCCGATGCGCCAGTCCGGTTGAGGAAGTGGATCAGTTCCGCGATGACGCGGTAGAATTCCGCCGGGATCATCATGTCAACCTCGACACGATCGTACATGGACCTTGCCAGAGCCTTGTCCTCGATCACGGGAATGTCGTTCTGTTCGGCGATCTCGCGGATCTTGAGCGCGATCAGATCCTGGCCCTTGGCGACGACCTTCGGCGCGCCGCCCTCTTCGCGCACGTAGCGCAGCGCGATGGCGTAATGGGTCGGATTGGCGATCACCATGGTCGCGGTGGGGACGGCCGCCATCATGCGCTTGCGCGCGCGTTCGAGCGCGACGGAGCGCTGCCGCGCCTTGACCATGGGGTCGCCCTGCATCTGCTTCATTTCGTCCTTCACGTCCTGGCGGCTCATGCGCAGGTCGCGCTTCCAATGGATGCGGGTCCACGCGAAATCGAAGGCGGCGAGGACGAAGACCGCGAGCGTGATGCCGCTGAGCAGCCGGGTCGAGACGTCGAGAATGTGCTCGGCGAGCCCGGCGGGGTCGGACTGGATGGTCGCGATCGCCGCGCCGATCTCGCCCTTGATCACGAAGAAGGCCACAAGGCCGACGATCAGCAGCTTGGCGAGGCTCTTGAACAGCTCCGTGACGCCGCGCATGGAGATGACGCGCGACCAGTCGGGCGCGATGCGCTCCAATTTGGGCATCAGTCGCTCCGGCGCGATCTGTGGCGCGTTCTGTCCAAAAGTCGCGACCAGCGCCATGACGATGATGAGAACGATCGCGGGCAGCAGAAACTGCCCGACGGCGCGCATGGTCGCGTCGATCAGGTGGAGGGCGTTGCGCCCGGCGCCGATCTGATATTGGCCGCTCTGGTCGAGCATGTTCTGCATCGCCGCGACCATGGGACGGGCGCCGGAGCGCAGGAAGAAATAGAAGAACAGCACGGCGGCGAACAGACCCGCGAAAGTCGTGACCTCGCGCGAATTGGGCGTATCGCCCCGCTCGACCGAATCGGAAAGTCGCTTCTCGGTCGGTTCCTCGGTCTGGCTTTCCTTGTCGGGTTTGTCTGACATGGTCTCCTGCGAAATCCAGAGCTTTTATTCGAAATCCGAATGTTCCATTCGAATTTCGTATCTCGCTCACGCGGAATTCCACGTTCGCGATCTAGGAAATTCCGCGTGAGTGGTTTTCTCGGATTGCGAAGCAATCTCGCGGAAACCGCACTATTCAAAAACCGCGTCGCCATCTCCGCTCGAATGGATCTCGATCTCGTTGCGTTCGGCCATTTCCAGCACCGTGTCGGCGATGGCGCGGCGCGCCTTGAGCACGTCGCGTTGCTGCGCCGGGCCGCCCGAATTGAGCTCGCTTTCCACCATGCGCCGCGCGCGTGCGGCCATGGAGGAGAGAATCAATTCGCGGAAGGTCGGGTCGGTGCCCTTGAGCGCCATGACGACGCGATCGGCGGGCACCTTGTCGAACACGGTGGTGCGCGCTTTCTGCGAGAGTTTGGCGATGTCCTCGAAGGTGAACATCAGGCCGCGCAGCGTCTCGGCGTCCTTGGGGCGATCCTCGGCCAGGGCGTTCAGCACTTCCTCGATCTGGTCGCGCTCCATCTTGTTGATGATTTCGGCGATCTTGCTGTGGGTGTCGCCGCCAGTGTTGCGCGCGACATTGAGCAGCAGATCCTCGTGCATGGTGCGCTCCAGCAGACGCATCATCGGGTCCATCACCGGACGGGGCGACAGCATGCGCTTCATCAGGCTGTTGCGCAGTTGGGGCGGCGTCAGCGCCATCACCTTCGCCGCCGCGGTCGAGGAAAGTTTCGACAGCACGAAAGCGAAGGTCTGCGGATGTTCCTTTTGCAGATAGCTGGCGAGCGCGGCCTCTGGCGCCGCCGACAGGCGGTCCCACATCGCCTTGTTGGAATTGCCGAGCACGTCGGAAAGAATTTCGGCCGCCTCGTCCTCGGGCAGGGCGCCGGCCAGCAAATTTTCAGCCGAGCCCGCCGATCCCAACAGATCGGCGCCGGCGGTGAACATCTCGGTGAAATCGGAGATCAGATGTTCGATCGTCGCGGGATTGACCGAGCCAAGGTCCGCGGCGGCACGGGTGACCTGGCGCAATTCGAGCGGATCGAGGAGCTTGAGCAGGCGCCCCGCCACCTGCTTGTCCATAGCGAGCAGCAAGGCCGCGACCTTTTCGGCGCCGAACAGCGGCCGTGCGACGCCGTTTGCGCGATTCGGCGCGCCGTAGCGGCCGCCGTCCTCAGTTGAAGGCGTCTGCATCCGATGAGCCCACGATTTCCGTCAGGGATACGCCGAAGCGCGAATTGTCTTCGTCAACCACCACCACTTCGCCGCGCGCGACGATGCGGCCATTGACGACGACATTGACGGGTTCGCCGACGCGCTGGTCGAGCGCGACCACCGCGCCGCGCCCGAGCTTCATCAGGTGGGCGACCGGCATTTTCGCGGACCCGAGCACCACTTGCACGGTGACGGGAATGCGCAGGATGGCGTCATGCCGGGTCAGATCGGGGTCCGCCGCGCTCGGCTGCGGCTCGACCTGCGGGCTTTGAGGAAAATCTTCTGTTTCGGTCATGAGGCTGCTCGGCGGTTCAATCGGGATTTCAGGCTTGTTCGGTCACGGCGGCGGATTTCAGGAACTGGGCCAAGGGCATCTCCTCCACATTGACGCGCTCGGCGACTTTCAGGGTATAGACCCCCTTGGACTGCCCCAGTTCGCACCAGAACAGCGCCTGGCTCTTGCAGTCGAAGCGCACCCGGGTCAGGGCGCTGGGTTTCAGCGGCAGCACGTCGCCGATCTTCCATTCGGAGATCGCCCCGAGCGTCTCTTCATATTCGTCGAGCACGCCGGTGATTCTCACTTCGGCCTTCTGCACGCCGTCGCGCATCATCTTGAGCCAGCGCGGATCGCTGGCGGAACCGTCGCTCGACAGGTCGCGCGCCAGTTTCTGGCGGATGGGCGTGAGCGCGGGCTGGGGGATCACGACGAACATCTGTCCGCCGATATCCATGGCCTGGATCAGGATCTTGGCGATCACCGCAAGCACGTTGCGGCGGCCCATGATGGTGAAGTCCATGCGCGTTTCCACGCGCTCCAGCCGGAACGTGGTCTCGATCACCGGGCCGAAGGCGGACTTCAAAGCCTCGGAGGCGATTTCCAGCACGGTCTGGGCGACGCGCACCTCAAGGGTGGAAAATGTCCGGTCCTCGTCATAGGGGGCTTCCTGCGCATCGCCGCCGAGCATCACTTCCATCAGGGAATAGACGCAGCGGCGGTCGAGCCCGACCAGAATGCGGGCGTCGAGTTCGGACGAATAAAAGATCGCCGCTATGGAGCCGTCATAGGCGTCGAGCGCGTCCCAGACGTGATCGGTCGAGATCGAATTGACGAAGCAGGAGACCACGGCCGGCGCATAGGGGCGGATGCCCTCGGCGCAGGATTGCGCCAGCCGGTCGAAGATCATGGTGAGCATCGGCAGACGCTCGACCGTCAAGCCGGGATTGTCGAGGAGCTTGTCCGCCGCTCCGCGCGGTTCAGTCGCCGTGTTCATCGATCAGGCCGCCGCTTTGTCGCCGCCGCCGCCGGTGGTTTCACTCTCCACCTCGTCGATGGTGGGGCGCTCCTTGGCGGGGATGGTCTTGCGGCCGAATTCGACGGCGATCTGCGGCATGGCGCCGTTCATGTAGGCGAGCAGGGTCTGCTTCACCAGGACGAACTGGCGCAGGGCCTTGGTGCGCGTGGACTTGATCAGCATGGCCAGCGGAGAGATGATGCCGTAAGAGGCGAAAATGCCGGAGAAGGTGCCGACCAGCGCGGCGCCGATCAGGCCGCCGAGCACTTCCGGTCCCTGGTCCAGCGAGCCCATGGCGTGAATGATGCCGAGCACCGCCGCGACAATGCCGAGCGCCGGAAAGCCGTCGCCGACGCTCGTCAGCGCGTTGTAGGGTTTCATCTTGTCATAGGTCATCGTCTGGATTTCCTCGTCCATTAGCGCCTCGATCTCGAAGGAGCGCGCGGTGCCGATGATGATCAGGCGGCAATAGTCGCAGATGAAATTGCAGAGCAACTTGTTGCCGAGGATTTTCGGATGCAGCTTGAAGATTTCCGATTCCTGCGGATTGTCGATGTGCGCTTCGACCTCGCCGCGCGACTTCCCGCGCATTTCGCGCATGATGCTGTGCAACAGCGTCAGCAGGTCGAGAAAGTCCTTCTGTTTTGGCCCCTTGCCAAGGATGGCCTCCATCATGGCGCCGCCCGTGTCCTTGATGACCGGCATGGGATTCTGCACCACGAAGATGCCGAGCGCCGCGCCGCCGAGGATCAGAAACTCATAGGGCTGCATGAGAGCGTGTAGATGGCCCCCGATGGCGACATAGCCGCCAAGCATGCAGCCGAAAGATATGGCTAAGCCGATGACAAAATTCACGAGCGCTCTCCGCTTGCCGAAGCTTGAGGCCCATTAGTGCGTGGTCGGGCTTGCGTGAGGCTGGCGCCCCCCGCGCGTCAGCCTCGCGCCAGCGCCGATGGTTAAGGATTGGTTGTCTCTTCAAGATTTCGCATTCACTTGTGTAGCGGGTTTCCGATGCAATCTGGTCTCTATGTCGCTCTCTCCGGACAGGCCGCGCTGCTGAAGCGCCTGGACACGGTCGCCCAGAACATCGCGAACGTGAACACGGCCGGCTATCGCTCCGAGGAAATCAGCTTCTCGACGCTGCTCTCGCGCGCGGGCTCGACGTCGGTGGCCTTCGCCGTCCCCGGCGACAGCTACATTTCGCGCAAGACGGGCGATATTTCGCGCACCGGCGACCCGCTCGACCTCGCCGTGCGCGGAGACGGCTATTTCGCCATCAAGACGCCCGATGGCGTCGCCTATACCCGCGACGGGCGGCTGCACATGGACGCCAACGGCTCGCTGTTGACGGTCAACAATTATCCCATTCTCGACGCCGGCGGCTCGGCCGTCTTGCTCGACGGGAGCGCCGGTCCGCCGATCATCGCCTCCGACGGCATGATCAGCCAGGGCGGCCGTCAGGTCGGCGCCATCGGCCTGTTCCAGCTCGATCCCAACGCCAGGCTCAGCCGCGCCGACAATTCGGCGGTGAAATCCGACCGGCCGGCCTCGCCCGTGCTCGACTTCAACAGCAATGGCGTGCTGCAGGGCATGGTCGAGGGTTCGAACGTCAATCCGATCCTCGAACTGACGCACATGATCACGATCCAGCGCAATTTCGAGAGCGCCAACAACGCCATTCAGAGCACCGAGAGCAATTTCAACGACGCCATCAAGACATTGGGTTCGCCCAGTTGAGACGCGATGAGTCGGAGCGAATGAGGAAGGTCTTGTGATGGACGCCCTGGAGCGCTTGCAGCGCGAAGTTCTCGAAGCCGATCTCCACCTGGATCCGGTGCGGGTGGGCGGCGTGGTGACGGAGGTCGGACCTTCGGCCTATCGCGTCGCGGGACTGTCGCGTTATTTGAAACTCGGCGATGTCGTCGCGCTCGATCTGGACGGCCGGTCGGCGCCGGGCGAGGTCGTGAAGATCGACATCTCCGGGGTCACCGTCAAATCGTTCAACGCGCGCGTCGAGGGCGGCGTGGGCAATCTCGCCTTTCGCGCGCGGCCGTTGCTCCTGAAGCCGCATCACTCCTGGAAGGGACGGGTCGTCAACGCCCTGGGCGCGCCGGTCGACGGTCTGGGACCGCTGATCGAGGGGTCGCATTCGCAGCCGATCGACGCGGAGCCGCCGCCGGCCATGCGCCGGCAGCGCGTGCAGAAGCCGATCCGCACCGGCGTCCGCGTGATTGACTTCTTCACGCCGCTTTGCGCGGGACAGCGCGTCGGCATATTCGCGGGCTCGGGCGTCGGCAAATCGACGCTGCTGGCCATGCTCGCGGGTTCGCCCGGCTTCGACAGCGTGGTGATCGCGCTGGTCGGCGAGCGCGGCCGCGAGGTGCGCGAATTTCTCGACGAAGCGCTCGGCGAGAATCGCAAGCTGGCGATCACCGTGGTCTCGACCGGGGACGAGAGCGCGATGATGCGCCGCCTCGCGCCGAAGACCGCCATGACCATCGCCGAATTTTTACGCGATCAGGGCGAGTCGGTGTTGTTGATCGTCGATTCCATCACGCGCTTCGCCCATGCCGCGCGCGATGTCGCGCTGGCGGCGGGCGAACCGGCGGTGGCGCGCGGCTATGCGCCGAGCGTGTTCAGCGAATTGCCAAAACTGCTGGAGCGCGCCGGTCCCGGCGTGATTGGCGGCGGCGCCATCACGGGCGTGTTCTCCGTTCTGGTCGATGGCGACGATCACAACGATCCCGTCGCCGACAACATTCGCGGCACGCTCGACGGGCATATCGTGCTGGACCGCGCCATAGCCGACCAGGGCCGCTATCCCGCCGTCAACGTGCTGACCTCCGTGTCGCGTCTCGCCCACCATGTCTGGACCAAGGAGCAGCGCGCGCTGGTGATGAAACTGCGCGCCATGATCGCGCGCTTCGAGTCCTCGCGCGATCTCCGGCTGATGGGCGGCTATCAGGCGGGTTCGGATCCGCTGATGGATCAGGCGGTCGGCTTCACGCCGAAAATCCACGAGGCGATGAACCAGGCGCGCGACGATCCGCCGAGCCAGGACGCCTTCCGCGAACTTGCCAATGCGTTGCAGTCGGACAAGCCGGCAGCGTGATCCAGCAGGCCGGTCCGGCCGGCGCGAGAGAGGAGCGAAGATGATGAGCGATTGGGCGCTCAAGGGTGTGGGATTGATGTGCGCCGCCGGGTCCGTGTGGTTCGCCGCCCATATGGTCAACCATCAGGGCGAGGCGCCGCGCGTCTGGGCGATGGAGGAATTCAGCCTGTTCACGCAGCCAAATCGCGTGCGCGCGGTCGAGGCGGCGGTGCGCAGCGTGCCGATGCAAAACGATCCGCGGCGCACGGGCCGCGTTCTCGAAATCGACATGACGCCGATCGGCGCGACGCAAGTCCGTCAGCCCGTGAAGAGCGAAAACGCCGCGCGGCGCGACCTGCGCATCGTCGATCTGAATGCCGACAGCGCATTGCTGGAGACGACGGAAGGCTATCGCCGCATCAAGGTCGGCGACGAACTTCCGGAGATCGGCAGGATCATCGCGATCCGGCGCATGGCGGAATATTGGATCGTGGTCGCGAGCCTGCGATCGCTTGCCCAGGCGGCGCCGCCAAACGGCGCCGAGAAATGACGATGCCCCTTTTCCCGCGCGGGGAAGGGGCGCCAGAGCAAGATCCCAAAATTGGACACCGGTTTTTGGAAAAGCTCATGCGAAAACAACGAGTCTAGAGCGCGATGCGTTTCCGTGGAAACGCATCGCGCTCTAGAGTATTTTCAAGCGAAGTGGACACGGGTTCGCGTGAGGAAAATGCGCTAGAATAAAAATCCAGAGTATTTTCATGTTTCCACGAAACTTGAAAATACTCTGACCGGATGAAGGATCCCCGCGTCTTACGCCAGCCCGAACATCGCCTTGATGCGCTTGCCGATCTCGCCCACTGGGAGAACTTCGTCGGCGCAGCCGCTCTCGGCCACGGCGCGCGGCATGCCCCAGACCGACGAGGTGGCCTGGTCCTGCGCCATGACATGGGCGCCGCCTTCCTTCAGCTTGTTGAACCCCTTGGCGCCGTCATTGCCCATGCCCGTGAGCATGATGGCGAGGACATTGCCGCCATAGGCCGCCGCCGCGCTGTCGGCGAGAACGTCGACGCTCGGCTTGTAGAGGCTCTCGCCCTGCGCGGCGGCGATCTTGGCCTTGCCATTGACAAGGCGGAACTGCATGCCGCCCGGCCCGACATAGGCGACGCCAGGCTGAAGCGCCATGTCGTCGGCTGCCTCCACCACCTTGATCGCGCAGACGTCGCTCAGCCATTTGGCCATGGCCGCCGTGAACTGCGGCGGCATGTGCTGCGCGATCACGATGGGGGCGGGAAAGTTTTTCGGCAGGACTTCCAGCACCTGGCACAAAGCGCGCGGACCGCCGGTGGAGGAGCCGATCACCACGAGTTGCGGCTTGGCGATGCGCGCGCGCATCGGCATCGCGCGGCGCGGCGCCGAGAGCGACGGCTTGACCACCTGCGGACGCAGACGGGCGCGGGTGGCGCCCACCACGGCGTGCAGTTTTTCGTGCAACTGTTCAAAGCCGCCGGCCTTGGGAATGAAATCCATCGCGCCGAGTTGCAGCGCCTGGATGGTGGTCTTGGCGCCGGCCTCGGTCTGGGAGGAGACCATGATCACGGGAATGTTGGATTTTGCGAGAATCTGCCGCAGCGCGTCAATGCCGTTCATTTCCGGCATTTCGACGTCCATCGTGATGACGTCCGGCTTGAGTTGTTCCGCCTTGGCGACGGCTTCGCGGCCGTTGGTGGCGGTGTCGATCACGCGAAAATGGGTGTCGCGTTGTATGTGCCGCGTTATCGCGTTGCGCATGAAGCTGGAATCGTCGACGACGAGCACGCGAATGGGCGCAGAGGCCGGCTGTTGTTTCAGCATGGTGTCGGCTTCGCTCCTGTGGATGTCATGTCGCGCTTCCTGAAATGCCGGGTGTTTTCCGCCGGCGCGTGTCGGCGGCGACGGCGGAATCGGTGTGTGGAAGGCCGTCCCCCAACTTCATATTGACGCGACTTCATTAATAAAACATTCAACGCAGGGTTGTGGCCGCTAAAGCGTCGTCGATGAAAAATCGGCGATTGCAACCGAATGGATGCGCTGGCGGGATGTATGGTAACCGTTTTTTATCGTTTTGCGAGCAAATCATCAATGACACAACTTATGCGGGTGTTCTGGGGTGGCTATGCTTCACGCAAAGGACAATGACTTTTCACCGCCGGAGGCCGGAGCCCAAGAGGCCGCGCTCGGGCTCGTCAACCCAATTAGTGGCCTTGCCAATGACTATCTCAATGTTTTCAATGAAGTTCTACTTCTCCTGGAATTCCTGCCGACCATGCCGGAGATGACCGAGGAGGCGCTGGCCTGGCAACCCCGGAGCTATTGCGCCTATTTCGAGCAATCGACGCTGCCCGACGCCAAGCACGCCCTCAGGGCCTACGCCGACGTCGATCCCTTGCTGCGTCGCAAGTTCGAATCGGTGCTGTCGCGTCTGAACCAGATCGTCACCGACGCCCAGAGCACGATCGCCCAGGAGTCGACCGGTCCGGATTATCCCGATTCGATCGTCGGCTCCTGCGAGGCGACGGCCGAGCAGATACGGATCGGACTGGCCTATGTGAACCGGCTGATCAACGAGGGCGCTCCCTCATCCGCGGGCGCGTCCCGCTCCCGCAAAACCAAGAGCTGATGGAAGTCGCGCCATGGATGAAATGTTGATGGAATTCCTCTCCGAATCGTCGGAGCAGATTGAATCGGCCTCGGCGCAGATCGTCGACTTCGAGCGCAATCCCGACGACGCGGCCTTGATCTCCAGCATCTTCCGGTTGGTCCACACGATCAAGGGAACCTGCGGCTTCCTGGGCCTGGAGCGCCTGCAACGCCTGACGCACCACGCGGAAAGCCTGATCGGCTGCCTGCGGGAGGGCGCGACCGCGACGCCGACAGTCGTCTCCGCCATTCTGACGGCGGTGGATCAGGTCAAGGTGCTGCTCGGCGATCTGGAAGAAGCGGGCCATGAGCCGGAGGGCGACGACAGCGCCCTGATCGCGCTGCTCGAACACCAGGTGGCGATCTGCCAGGGGGCCGAAGTCGAAGCGACCGAAGCGACCCAAGTTGTCGAACCCGTCGCCGAGATCGCTCAGCCGGCTCCCGAGACTCGGGAGATCGAGGCGGCGGTCGAACCGGTCGCCGCGCCATCCCCAAAAGCGCCGGAGCCTTCGCTCGAGGAAAAGCTCGCCAATCCGCAAACGCAGGAATCCCTGGACGCTCTGGTGGCCTCGCTTCGGGCCGCCAAGCTGGACGTGCGCCGTCAAGCCCCCCAGACCGGCGCGGCCCCGGCCACTCCGACCCCTCCGCCGACGCCCGCCTCCAAGTCCAGCGAGTCCGCCGCCGACGACCGGCGCGCCAAGGGCGCCGACACGATCCGCATCAATCTCAATACGCTCGAGCGGATCATGAATCTGGTCTCCGAGCTGGTGCTGACCCGCAATCAGTTGATCGAGCTGACGCGCCACAAGGAAGACGAGACGCTCAAGTCGCCGCTGCAGCGGCTCTCGACCATGACCACGGACTTGCAGGACGCGGTGATGCGCGCCCGCATGCAGCCGGTGGAGCGCGTGTTCTCCAACCTGCCGCGCATGATTCGCGATCTCGCCAACGATCTCGGCAAGAAGATCAATCTGGTCACCGAGGGCGCCGACACCGAACTCGACCGCCAGTTGATCGACCTCATCCGCGATCCGCTCACCCATCTCGTGCGCAACTGCGCCGATCACGGCATTGAAATGCCCGAGGAGCGTCTGCGCGCCGGCAAGCCCGCCGCCGGTACGGTGCGCGTGTCCGCCGCCCACGAGGCCGGCCAGATCACCATCGAAATCGCCGATGACGGCCGCGGCCTGGACATCACCAAGATCAAGGCCAAGGCGATCCAGGTCGGCATCGCGACGCCGCAGCAACTGGAGCGGATGGGCGACGACGAGATCTATCGCTTCATCTTCGCGGCGGGTTTCTCCACCGCCGACAAGGTCACCAATGTTTCCGGACGCGGCGTCGGCATGGACGTGGTGCGGGAGAACATCCAGACCATCGGCGGATCGGTCGCCCTGTCGTCGACGCCGGGCAAGGGCGCGAAATTCGCGCTGAAGATTCCGCTCACGCTCGCCATCGCGCCGGCGCTGATCGTCGAGGCGAGCGGCCAGCGTTTCGCGCTGCCGCAGCATTCCGTGGTCGAGGCCGTCGGCCTCAACGCCGGCGAACACAAGATCGAATTCGTGCAAGGCTCGAAAATCCTGCAATTGCGCGAAGCGGTGCTGCCGATCGGCAGTCTCGCCGAACTGCTGCACCTGGCGGCGCCGAAGACCCCCATCGCGGAAGCCGAACAGCTCGCCGTGATCATGCGGGTCGGCGCGCATTCCTTCGGCATCACGGTCGATGCGGTGGTGGATGTTCAGGAAATCGTGGTCAAGCCGATGGGCGGCTCGCTGTCGCATCTGTCGTCCTTCTCCGGCCACACCATTCTCGGCGACGGTTCGGTGGTGCTGATCCTCGACCCCAATGGCGTCTGTCAGTCGCTGGGTCTCGAACAGTCGCGGGAGAGTTCGGCCTCCGCGGTCGAGAGCGGCGCGCTGCGCGGCGATTGCACGCGTCTTGTCTACTTCCGCGCCGGTTCGGGCGTGGACAAGGTGCTGCCGCTCTCCAACATCGCGCGCATCGAGACGGTGCATTCCGACAAGATCGAAATGTCGAACGGCATGATGCTGATGCAACACCAGGGCCGTCTCATGCCCATCGTCACCGCGGCGCCCGACGTCATGGTCAAGGAAGGCGACAACACGGTCTTCGTCATCAGCCCGGACGGCGAGCCCTTCGGCCTGCTGATCGACGCCATCGTCGATATCATCGAGGAGAAGCTCGACGTCGAGATCGCCGGCGACCAGCCGGGCATTGTCGGCGCCGCCGAGATCAACGGCAAGGTGGTCGAACTGCTGGACGTCGTGCACTTCATCGACATCGCGCGTCCCCAGGCGGAGCGCCCGAAGGATCGCAAGAGTCGGCTGCTGCTGGTCGACGACGCGGCCTTCTTCCGCGACATGCTGGCCGCGACGCTGCAAGCGCACGGCTTCGAGGTGGTCAAGTGCGGCACGGGCGCGCAAGCCCTGGCCACGCTGACCCACAGCGGCGCCTTTGACGCGGCTTTGATCGATGTCTCGCTGCCCGATCTTGCGGGCTACGAGCTGGCCGACCGGCTGCGCGAGGCCGGCGCGCAATTCCCGATGATCGCCATCGCGCCTTACGCCACGCGGGAAATTCTCCGCGCGGCGGAGGAGGCCGGGATGGTCGGCGCCGTTGGCAAGTTCCAGCGTAACCAGATGCTCGATCTGATCCGCGACTGCATCGAGCAGCAGACCGAGGCGACGCGGGACGACGCCTATTTCGCCGGAGCGGCCGCATGAGCTACGAACCCTCGAAAGTGATCCGCGAAACCCTTCAGACCGCGGGCAACGCGCTGGACGGATACTTCTCCATCAAGGTTGCCGGCGACACATTCGGGCTGCCGGTGACCAAGGTCCAGACTATCTTCCGCATCGGCTCGGTGACGCCCGCGCCGGGAGGGCCGCCCGACATTGTCGGGCTGGTCAACCTGCGCGGCAAGATCGTCACGGCGGTCAGCCTGCGCCGCCGCCTCGGCCTGGAGCCGGAGGCGGGGGGGTCGGGCAGCCTCGCCATCGGCATCGAACATCACAAGGAATCCTTCGCGCTTCTCGTGGATGAGGTGGGCGACGTGCTGACGCTGACGGCGGACAATTCCATCGCGCCGCCGCCGCATATCGGCAGGCGACGGGCGCGATTCGCCTCTGGCTACAATCGTGTCGGCGGGCAGATCCTGCCCCTGCTCAACGTCGACGCGGTGTTCGACTTCTCCGAGGAGAAAATCTGAAGGCAAGACGAAAATCCGAAAAGCGCAATGGAGTGAACGATGAAGAACGTGCTGGTGGTTGACGACTCGCCGATGATTCGGCGCATAGCGAAGAAAATCCTGGAAGAGCTGAACTTCAAGACCTTCGAGGCCGAGGACGGCCAGAAGGCGCTGGCTGCGGTCAACGAGACCATGCCCGACGCCATTCTGCTCGACTGGAACATGCCGGTGATGGATGGGCTGGAGTTCCTGATAAGCCTGCGCCAGCTCCCCAATGGCGGCTCGCCGAAGGTGCTGTTCTGCACGACGGAAAGCGACGTGAAGCACATCACCAAGGCGATGCAGGCGGGCGCCGACGAATATATCATGAAGCCCTTCAACAAGCAGATCGTGAAATCGAAATTCGAAGAAGTCGGTTTGTGCTGAAGTCGAAAAGTGGGCGAACCCATCGGTCGCGTTCTTGATGATGGGTTCGCTTAAGTTGGTGCGTCTCGAGTTTGAGTTTTGTCCATGTCCCAACAAGCGTTTTCGGCCCTGCAAGCCTTTCTGTTGAAATCCTCCGGCCTGTCGCTCGACAAGGAGAAAAAATATCTTGTCGAGGCGCGGCTGACGCCGGTGATCGAGCAGGCGGGCCTGAGCGATCTCGGCGAACTCGTCATCATGATCGAGACCGACAAGGCGCTCGCCAAGAAGGTCATCGAGGCCATGACGGTCAACGAGACCTTCTTTTTCCGCGATCGTCAGCCGTTTGAAGGCTTCCGCAGCGCCATCCTGCCGGAACTGGTAAAAATCCGGGCGCGGCAGCGCAAGCTGCGGATCTGGTCGGCGGCCTGCTCGACAGGTCAGGAGCCCTATTCCCTCGCCATGATCATTGACGAGGAGGCGCGCACGATGGCCGGATGGACGGTGGACATCATCGCCACCGACATCGCCGAATCCGTGCTGAAGAAAGCCAAGGACGGCGTCTACACCCATTTCGAGGCGCAGCGCGGCCTGCCCGCGCAGCATCTCGTGCGCTATTTCGCCAAGCGCAAGGACAATTGGGTGATCAACCAGAACATCCGCGCGCGCGTGGATTTCCGCCAGCAGAATCTGATGTCCGACTTTTCCCAACTCGGCCAGTTCGACGTGATCTTTTGTCGCAATGTGCTGATCTATTTCGCTCCGGATCAGAAACGCGACGTGCTCAATCGCATGGCGCAAAGGCTGGCGCCGGACGGCTTCCTGGTGCTGGGCGCTGCGGAGAGCGTGATCGGCTATTCCTCCGAATTCAAGCCGCATTCGGACAATCGCGTCATCCTCACGCGGCGCGCCGCGACATCGAATCACGAGGCTGCGCGCGGCGGCGCCAGCCTGGAGCAAGCCCGCGCGGCAAAATAGGGTTTTGGGCGCCGCGCCGGTCGGAGGCCCGTCCCTGGAGCCTCGTCATGTCGAAAATGCTGTCCGCCCTTCCCCGCCAAGACTCTCTTCCCGGGGCGGTCGGCCTGACCGAACCACCGCTGATCGGTCTCGCCGGGCTGACGCGTCGCGCCATGCGCGGCGAATCGCTCGCGCCCTTCGCGCAAGCGCTTCAGGCGCGCATCGCGGCGAATCCAGACGACGCCAATGCGCTGATGGATTTGTCGACGGTGGAGCAATTGCGCGGCTCGCCGGCTGCGCGGATGCGCTTGCAGCGGGCGGCGCTTGAACGGCGCAACCTGTTCGCGCAGAACGAGACGATCCCCGGCGCGCCGCGCCTGCTGGCGCTGCTGGCGCCCGGCGATTTCATGGCGAACGCGCCGGTGGAATTCCTGCTCGAAGGCTCAGGCGTCAATCTCGATTTCCTCTATGTCCAGAGCGAGGCGGACCTCATTGCGCCGCCCCCGCACGACATCGCCTTCGTCGCCGTCGCGGAATCCCGCGCCAATCAAAAAATCCTCGCTCTGATCGACGAGGCGGCCCCGCGTTGGCCGCGCCCCATCCTGAACAATCCCGCGGCGATCGCGCGTCTGACCCGCGATGGCGCCTGGCGCCTGCTGCGCGATCTCGATGGCGTGTCGTTCCCCGAGAATCGCCGCGTGACCCGCGAGGGGCTCGCCGCGGAGACCGATTCGTTTCCGATCATCGTCCGGCCCGTCGATTCCCATGCGGGCGAGGAACTCGAACAGATCGCCAACGCGGTTGAACTCAAGGCCTATCTGCGCGCGCATCAGGTCGATGAATTCTATGTCGCGCCCTTCGTCGATTACGTGGGCGCAGACGGCAGGTACCGCAAGATCCGTATCGCCTTCATCGCCGGGGAAGCCTTGCCCATCCACTATGCGGTCTCGTCGCGCTGGATGGTGCATTATCTCAACGCCGACATGCTCTACAGCGCCGAAAATCGCGCGGAGGAAGAGGCTTTCATGCGCGAGTTCGCCACATTCGCGCGGCGTCACGCCGGCGCGCTCGACGGCCTCAAGCGGCGCCTCGGCCTCGACTACTTTCAGATCGATTGCGCGGAGACCGACGACGGTCGCCTGCTGATCTTCGAGATCGGGACGGCGATGATCGCGCACGATCTCGATTGCCCCATCACCTTTCCCTACAAATCGGCGCACATGCGTCGGCTGTTCGACGCCTTCAGCCGCATGGTCGGGGCGCGGGAGCAGCCGCGCGATCAGCATCTTGGCGATCAGGCTACTGGGCCAGCCTGAGGCAAGATTGCGCGTCTAATCTTCTGTTAAGCCTCACAAACAAACACAGGAGTTGGACCCGTGGAGACCCTGGCGGTGTTTTCGCTGGCTTCGCAAAGGGCGAGCTGGCTCTCGGCGCGGGAGACGACCATCGCGTCGAATGTCGCAAACGCGAACACGCCGGGCTACAACGCCCAGGACGTGACGCCGTTTTCCTCGGTGCTGTCGCATCTTCAGTTGCCGATGGCCAGGACGGCGCCCGGCCACATCCAGCCGGACGCCCTGGCGGGATCGAAATCCCGCGTCAAACCCAGCGAGTCCTGGGACGTGGTCTATTCGGGCAATTCCGTCAATCTCGAACAGGAAATGCTCAAGGCCGGCGAGGTCGGAAGCGCCCATGCGCTGGACGTGGCCGTAGTCCGCTCGTTCCACCAGATGCTGATGAATTCGGTGAAGGCCTGACCATGGCGATTGATCCTCTCGTTTCCTCGTTGCGCATCGCCGGCTCCGGCATGCAAAGCCAATCGACGCGCCTGCGCGTCGTCTCCGAAAACATCGCCAATGCGCAGTCCACCGGGGCGACCGGCGGCGCCGATCCCTATGCGCGCAAGACGATCACCTTCGAGACCGAATTCGACCGCGCCAGCGGAGAAAATCTCGTGCAGGTGAAATCCATCGGCGTGGACAAAACGCCGTTCCGCGTCGACCACCTGCCCGGCAATCCCGCCGCCGACGCCAATGGCGACGTGAAAATGCCCAATGTCGACATGCTGTTCGAGCTTGCCGACATGCGCGAGGCCAACCGCTCCTACGAAGCCAATCTGCAAGTCGTGAAGCAGTCGCGCCAGATGCTGAGCGAAACCATCGATCTCATGAGGACCTGACATGATCGCAGCCATACTTCCCCTCGCCCTCGACGTCGCGCGCGGCGTCACCGGCGCTTCCCCCGCCGCGGCCTCGACCGCGACCGCGACCGCGGGCGCCGATTTCGGCCAGGCGCTCGCGAGCGCGGCCAGCGACGCGATCAAGACGCTGAAGACCGCCGAGACCACCTCGATGGCGGGCCTGGAAGGCAAGGCCAGCGTCCAGCAGGTGACCGAAAGCGTGATGAGCGCCGAACGCACGTTGCAGACCAGCCTCGCCATCCGCGACAAGGCGATCTCCGCCTATCAGCAGATCAGCCAGATGCAGATTTAAGGGTTAACTCATGCGCGCGCTTGTCATCTCCGCCACCGGCATGAACGCCCAGAACCAGAATCTGGAAGTTATCGCCAACAACATCGCCAACATCAACACGACCGCGTTCAAGAGGTCGCGCGCTGAATTCACCGATCTGATCTACCAGGCCGAGCGCATCCAGGGCGTCGCCAATCGCGGCGCCAGTTCGGTGGTGCCGGAAGGCGCGCAGATCGGTCTGGGCGTGCGCACGGCGGCGATCCGGCCGCTGGAGATCCAGGGCTCGATGACCAGCACCAACAACCAGCTCGATATCGCCATTTCCGGCCGGGGCTGGTTCCAGGTGCAGTCGCCGAGCGGCGAAACGCTTTACACCCGGGCGGGCTCGTTCTCGACCAACGCCACCAGCCAGATCGTCAACACCGACGGCTATCCGGTCATGCCGGCCATGGTGGTGCCGAACAATACGACAGCGATCACGGTCAGCGAAACCGGCGTCGTCTCCGCGACGATCGGCGGCACGACCACGCCGCAGCAGATCGGCCAGTTGACGCTGGCGACCTTCGTCAACGAGGCCGGCCTGATGGCGCTGGGCAGCAACCTGTTCGAGCCCACGGCGGCGTCGGGCCAGGCGGTGACCGGCGTGCCCGGCGATCCCGGCATCGGCAAGATCAAGCAAGGCTATCTCGAAGCGTCCAACGTCGATCCCGTGTCGGAAATCGCCACCATGATCCAGGCGCAGCGCGCCTACGAGATGAATTCGAAGGTGATGGAAGCCGCCAGCTCGATGGCCGGAACCCTCTCCAATATGAGGACTTGAGCGTTATGCAAAGATTGGCGCGGATGTGGCCGGCTTGTGTCGCGGTTGTTGTCGCGACCCTTGCGGCGGCGCTTATCGTTGCGGGGCCGGCGCGCGCCGGTTCGCGCGAGATCGTCGTCCCGGCGCAGGTGATCTATCCCGGCGACCGAATCACCGACGCCATGCTGAACGATGCGCCGGAGCCGGACGGCGATCTCTCCGGCGTGCTGCGGGAACGCGCCGATATCGTCGGCAAGGCGGCGCGGCGCACGCTGCTTCCGGGGCGGGCGATTCCCGCCATCGCCGTCGAGGAGCCGCGCGCGGTGTCGATGGGGGGTCTGGTTCAGCTCGTGTACCAGAAGGACGGCCTCAACATCGTCACCAACGCGCAGGCTTTGCAGAACGGCTATGTCGGCCAGGTCGTGCAGGTGCGCAATATCGAAAGTGGAGTCATCGTGACCGGCGCCATCCAGGCGGACGGAACGGTGCTGGTGAATGGCGGGTGACATGAAAATTCTCGGCGCGGCTCTTCTGGCGATCGGGGTTTTTCTCGGCGTCTCGCTTTGCGCGGCGCAGGGCGCCGTCCGCATCAAGGATGTTGCGTCGGTCAAGGGGGTTCGCGACAACCAGCTGGTCGGCTATGGCCTGGTGGTGGGCCTGCAGGGCACCGGCGACACCTTGCAGAACGCGCCGTTCACCGGCCAATCCTTGCAGGCGATGATGGACCGCATGGGCGTCAATGTGCGCGGCGCCAACCTGCGCACGCGCAATGTCGCGGCGGTGATGGTGACTTCGGACCTGCCGCCGTTCTCCGCGAAGGGAACGCGCGTGGACGTCACGGTTTCGTCGCTGGGCGACGCCGCCTCTCTGATGGGCGGCACGCTGCTTCTCACCACATTGACCGGCGCCGACGGACAGGTCTACGCGGTGGCGCAGGGCGCGGTGGCGGTGACCGGTTTCGCGGCGCAGGGCCAGGCGGAAACCCTGACGCAGGGCGTGCCGACCACCGGCCGCGTGCCCAATGGCGCCAGTGTCGAGCGCGAACTCCTCAACCGCCTGGGCCAGGACGGGCCGATGAACCTGGAGCTGCGCAATCCGGATTTCACTACCGCCGTGCGCGTCGCCGACGCCATCAACGCCTACAGTTGGGCGACCTATCATCGCCGCGCGGCGCGCGAGGACAGCCCCAATTCCGTGACTCTGGAGAAGCCGCCCGGCGTCGGCGCCACCCATTTCATCGCCGAGATCGGTGAGTTGATGGTCGAGCCGGACACGCCGGCCCGCGTCGTCGTCGATGCGCGCACCGGCACGGTGGTGATCGGCCAGGACGTGCAAATCCTGCCCGTGGCGGTCACGCAGGGCGCGCTCACCGTGCGCGTCACCGAGACGCCGAAGGTGTCGCAACCCGGCCCCATGTCGAGGGGCAAGACCGTGGTGACGCCGCAAACGCAGATCGACGCCAGCCAGGCCGGCGGTTCCGTGGCCATGGTGGGCGGACGCAGTCTGCGCGGCCTGGTCAAAGGCCTCAACGAAATCGGCGTCAAGCCGCAGGGCATCATTGCGATTCTCCAGGCCATCAAGACGGCCGGAGCCTTGCAGGCCGACATCGTTATCCAATAGTTAACGCCGCCGCGCCGCGCCAGCGCGGCGCAAGCTTGCCGGGCGACAGTGCGGGCGAAGGAAGGCCCGCGATGAACCGTGCGATTCACATCTTTTTGCCGCTCTCCCTGGCGTTCTGCTACCTCGCGGGCGCGAGCCCGCCGGCGGTCGCCGCCGAGCATGGCGGCGGCGGCGGCGAAGGCGAGGAAAAGCAAAAAAAAGATCCGCCAAAGACCGACCCGGACATGCCCGGCCTGCGAAAAGTGCAACTCAAGAAGGCCGGGGTCGCTATGGCGAAACCGCCGGCGGTCGAGGGCATGAAGGGCGTCGAGACCTTCTGCGCGGCGGTCGCGAATTCCGCCGCCGCGACGCGCCTTTCCTGGCAGGAGGAGCGGGTCAAGACGCTCCAGGCGCAGATGGTGATCAAGATCGCGGAGCTCGAAGCCAAGGAGGTCGAGGTGCGCGACTGGGTGAACAAGCGCGAGGAATTGCTGGCGCGCGCCAACGGGAGCCTGATCGCGATCTATTCGAAGATGAATCCGGAAGCCGCCTCGGCCCAGATTTCCGCCATGGACGACGATTCCGCGACGGCCATCCTGCTCAAACTCAAGCCGGCGGTCGCCAGCGCCGTGATGGGTCAAATGAACGCAGAGCGCGCCGCGCGGCTGAGCGATCTGTTGTCCGGCGCCGCCGCCAAATCCGACGAGAAAAAATCGTGATTCATCCCATGATCCCCCGCGTCATCCCCCACGTCCTGGTCCTTGCGCTGCTGGCGCCGCTGGCGAGCGGTTGCGCGCGAAAACCCGACCTGTTCCAGGAGCCGTCCATGTCTCCTGTGGGCAGCGGTTTCGCCGCGCGCACCGATCCGGCCATGCTGAACATCGACATGCCCCGCGCCAACACCGGCAGCTCCCTGTTCCAGGACGGCGCCGCCAACCTGTTCACCGACCCGCGCGCGTCCAAGATCGGCGATGTCATCACCGTCAGCATCTTCATCAATGACAAGGCGAGTTTCGGCAACACCTCCGGACGTTCGCAGACGGCGCAGGAAACCGGAAGCTTCGACTGGTCCTTCGGCCTGGGATCGAACACCCACAAGGTCAACTCCGCCGCCGACATCAACGCATCCTCGTCCTCGAACGGACAGGGCACCATCGACCGTTCGGAGAAGATCCAGATGTCGGTGGCGGCGGTGGTCACGCGCGTGCTGCCCAATGGCAATCTGGTGATCAACGGCTCGCAGGAAGTGCGGGTCAATTTCGAGATGCGGCAGTTGCAGATCGCCGGCATCGTCCGGCCGCGCGACATCAGCAGCAACAACATGATCTCCTACGAGAAAATCGCCGAGGCGCGCATTTCCTACGGCGGCAAGGGACGCATCACCGAAGTCCAGCAACCCTCCTGGGGGCAGCAGATCTTCGACGCGGCGAAACCATTCTAGACAAGCTTTAGCGGGAGAGGCGTATGGCCGAGAAGAAACCCGCCAAGCCGGCGGAGAAGGATACGGGCAAGGGCGGCATGTCCATGGCGCAGAACGCCATCGGCTTCGTCGTGGCCGGCGCGATCGCCGCCGGCGTCGGCGGCGGCTTCGCCACGATGAACAAGCCGGTCGACACCACGTCGGCCGCCAAGGACAGCGCGCAAGGCGAAAAGAAGAAGGACGACGGGAAGGATGTGTCCGTCGCGCAGATGGGGTCGATGGACATCCCGGCCGCGGTGACCAATCTCGCCTCGCCGCACGAGGTCTGGGTGCGCATCGAAGGCGCGATCCTGTTCGAGGGCAAGACTCTGCCGCGCGGCGACGTGCTGGTGGCGGAAATCTCCGCCGACATTCTCGCTCTCCTTCGCACGCTGACGCTCGAACAGATCCAGGGCGTCTCCGGTCTCGAGCATTTGCGCTCCGACATCAGCGAACGCGTGCGGACGCGCTCGGGGGGACTCGTCTCGAGATTCATTATCAAGGCGCTGGTGGTGCAATGATTCGCCGTATCCTGCCGCTTGTCGTCATCCTTCTGGTTTTGCTCGCTCCCGCCGCTCTCGCCGCGACGGGCGCGGCGCCGGCCACCGCCGCGCCGCCGTCGAGCGACCTCGCTTCCGCGCTGAATTCCGTCGGGGGCATGGCCAGCGGGCGAATCATCCAGATGATCGCCCTGCTCACGGTGCTGTCGCTGGCGCCGGGCCTTTTGATGATGGTGACGAGCTTCACCCGCTTCGCCGTCGCTCTGTCCTTCCTGCGCTCAGGGCTCGGCTTGCAGAGCGCGCCCGCCAATCTGGTGCTGATCAGCCTTGCGCTGTTCATGACCTTCTTCGTGATGGCGCCGACCTTCGACAAGGCCTGGAAGGACGGCGTGAAGCCGATGATGGACAATCAGATCACGGAGGAGCAGGCCCTTCCGAAAATCGTCGAGCCGTTTCGTCAGTTCATGGCGAACCAGACGCGCGAGAAGGATCTGCGCATGTTCGAGGATCTCTCGAAAGGCTCGTTCGAGATCGCGGATCGCGGCAAGGCCGA
Source organism: Rhodoblastus sphagnicola (assembly GCF_002937075.1). Classification (GTDB taxonomy): domain Bacteria; phylum Pseudomonadota; class Alphaproteobacteria; order Rhizobiales; family Beijerinckiaceae; genus Rhodoblastus; species Rhodoblastus sphagnicola. The sequence goes on along the minus strand of NZ_NHSJ01000040.1, from coordinate 24,929 downwards.
CCTGCGCGTGCTGATTCCCGCCTTCATGATCTCGGAGCTGCGGCGCGGTTTCGAAATGGGTTTCCTGATCATCCTGCCGTTCCTGATCATCGACATGATCGTGGCGACGCTGACCATGTCCATGGGCATGATGATGCTGCCGCCCTCGATGATTTCCCTGCCGATGAAACTGCTGTTCTTCGTGCTGATCGACGGCTGGAACATGCTGATTGGCAGCCTCGTGCGCTCCGTGAATTGATTCGCGCGCCAAGCGGACGTTGTTGACCGGCGCGAGGCGCCGATTTGATACAAGTCCCGCCGGCGCCGATTTGACGCCAATCCACCAGGCGTCGATTGGCGCCGATTTGATGCAAATCATTTTCTCCAGGTCCATTGCCAAGAGCGGCTCGCTGTGAGCGGCAAACCTGCGCCGGGTTAACCCGTTGGCAAGTTTTCGCGGCTAGGTTGCAACTCATGCACAACGGGTTGAGTTCGCGACGAACTCGAAGGCATGAAGCCGCCTCCGTTGTTCCGGTCAGCCCGGGATGTTCCTCAACACGATTTCAACATCCGACAGGAACAGTCCAAAATGACGTACCTTCTTACTAACGCCACCGCTCTGACCGCGCTCCAGAGCCTGACCCAGACTCAGAATGCCCTCGCCGCCACGCAGCAAACACTTTCGACCGGCCTGTCGGTCGCCAACGCCTCCGACAACGCCTCCTACTGGTCGATCGCTCAGACCATGAACTCGGACAATGGCGCGCTGGGCGCTGTTTCTTCGGCGCTGAAGGTCAGCAGCTCGATGCTGTCGACCTTCAACTCGGCGATTAACCAGGCGATCTCGGTCGTCAACCTGATCAAGAACGATCTCGTTGCGGCCCAGAACCCCGGCGCCAACCTCACCCAGATCCAGGGAGACATTCTCGCCCAGCAGAACTCGCTGTTGCAGATCGCCACCGGCGGCACCTTCAACGGCCAAAACTGGCTTAACGGCACCGTCAACGGTTCGACGGCCGGCTTCATGGGCTCCGCTTCGAGCCTCGTGGGCGCCTACACCAACAATGGCGGCGTTTCGACCATTTCGATCGACGCGACCAAGGTCTCGCTGTTCACCACGGGTTCCGCGGCGACCTCCGTGCAGACCGCAACCGGCGGCATCCTGGGCGCCACCAGCACCGGCTACTCCTATTCCGTCCTCGGCGCGACGGGCACGGGCCAAACCGTCGGCCTCATCAACGTCCAGGGCGCAACCGGCACGTCGGTAACCAATCTCACCAACATGCTGGCGTCGGTGAACAACACCATCAACCAGCTCGAAAACGCAGCTTCGACGGTCGGCGCCGCCCAGGAGCAGATCGCCACGCAGCAGACCTTCGTTTCGACCATGTCGACCAACCTGTCGAACGGCGTCGCCTCGCTCGTCGACGCCGACATGAACCAGGTCTCGACCCGCCTCCAGGCGCTGCAGACCCAGCAGCAGCTCGGCGTGCAGTCGCTGTCGATCGCGAACCAGTCCAGCTCGATGATCCTCAAGCTGTTCCAGTAATCGGTCCAAAAACAAACTTTGGCGGCCGCGCTCGAAAGAGCGCGGCCGTTGGCATTTCAGCCTCGATCCAGCTTGGCATGGTTAAACGATTCTCACGGGCCTCAGCGTCCGACGCGATTCGCGTCTGTTTTCGGGAATCGCGCCAGTGGGAGACTCCGGATGTCGCCAACCTTGCATCGCATCGCATTTCGAAAGAAAGGCATCGAGGCAAGCGGCGTCAGGTCAGACGAAGTCGCGCCGGCTTTCTGCGCGCTCGAAGGCCCCGGAACGTTCCCAGTGCAAATCCGCATAGCCTTGGGATCGAACCGCCATGTCATATTTGCTAAATAACGCCTCCGCGCTCACTGCGCTGCAGAATCTCACCATGACGCAGCAGTCTCTGGCGCAGACCCAAACACAATTGTCGACGGGTCTGACCATCCAGAACGCATCCGACAATGCGTCCTACTGGTCGATCGCGCAAACGATGAGCTCGGACAATGGCGCGCTGGGCGCCGTGACTGCGGCGTTGAAGGGGAGCGCCTCCATGCTCAGCACCTTCAACAGCGCGATCAACCAGGCGATTTCGGTCGTCAACACCATCAAGAACGACCTGGTCGCAGCCCAGAATCCTGGCGCCAACCTGACGCAGATTCAGTCCGACATCACGGCCCAGCAGAACTCTCTGCTCCAGATCGCCTCAGGTTCGGCGTATAACGGTCAGAACTGGCTGAACGGCACGGTGAACAATTCAACGGCCGGTTTCCAGACCACCGTCAATCTTGTCGGCGCCTACACCAATAACGGCGGCGTCGGCTTCATCACAATGAACTTAAGCGGCGTGAGCTTCTACACCAACGGCAGCGCCGCGACCTCCGTGCAGACCGCGACCGGCGGCATCCTGGGTTCGACCGGCGCCGGCTACTCCTATTCCGTCCTCGGCGCGACGGGCGCAGGCCAAACCGTCGGCCTCATCAACGTCACGGGCGCCACTGGCTCCGCCGTAACCAATCTCGCCAACATGCTGGCGTCGGTGAACAACACCATCACCCAGCTCGAAAACGCCGCTTCGACGATCGGTTCGGCGCAGGATCAGATCACAACTCAGCAAACGTTCATTTCGGCCATGACGATCAGCCTGAGCAACGGCGTCGCGGCCCTGGTCGACGCCGACATGAATCAGGTCTCGACCCGTCTGCAAGCGCTGCAGACCCAGCAACAACTCGGCGTGCAGTCGCTCTCGATCGCGAATCAGTCGAGCCAGATGATCCTCAAACTGTTCCAGTAAGGTTTTCTTCTCGTTGCGGCGCGGCCAATCCTTTCGGTGCGGCCGGCCGCACGTAAGGGGAGTCGTGGATTTGGTCAAGACAAGCGGTTTGGTGAAGGAAATTGAAATGAGTTTTGCACTCCCGCCGATGTCGCCTGATGAAGTGGTGCGGCAAAGCTTCTTTCTCGCCGCCAAGGCTCATCAGGAGGGTGACCTCGACACCGCGGAACAGCTCTATCGCGGCATCCTCGGAGTCAACCCGACACACGCCGACGCGCTTCATGGCATGGGCGTGCTTTGTTATATCGTGGGGCGTCCCGACCTCGCCGAAGTCTTCCTGACCGAAGCCATCGGCCAGCGTGACGATCCGACCTTTCACAACAATCATGGGCTGGTCCTGCTCGCCCGCGACCGGCCGCATGAAGCCCTGGCGGCGGTCTATCGCGCCCTGGCGTTGCGCTCCGATTATCCCGAGGCCTACAACGCCTTGGGCAACATCCAACTGAAACTCGGATGCCGCGATGAGGCGATCGCCTCCTATCAACGCGCGACCGACTTGCGGCCGAGTTACGCCGACGCCCACGCCAATCTCGCCAAAGCCTTCTATGACAAATGCGATTTCGATGCGTCCGAAGCGAGTTGCCGGCGCGCGCTGGAGATCGCGCCGGATTGTCCCGAAGCCTGCAATACGTTCGGCAATATTTTGCGTCTGCGCGGCAAGTACGACGAATCCGTGAGCGTCCTTGACCGCGCCCTGGCGGCGCGGCCGCAATATGCCGAGGCCCATAACAGCCGGAGCATCGCCCTGCTGATGTCACGGCACATCGAGGAGGCGATCGCGGCGGCCTCGCAGGCCCTGGCTTGCCAGCCCGACTTCCCCCAGGCGCTCGTGAACCTCGCCGCGGGTCTCGCGGCGTTAAGCCAACATGATAAAGCGTTGGTTCACCTTGAGCGCGCCGTCGCGCTCCAGCCGGACTGCCTGGAAGCGCAAAACAATCTCGGCGCGACGCTGATGCAACTCGACCGGCTCGATGAGTCGATCGAGGCGTTCGACCGCGCCATCGATCTTTCCGAGAGCTCCACGCAAGCCGATGGCCATTTCAATCTCGGCACCACGCTCACCACGGCCACGCGACTCGATCAGGCCATTCGCAGCTTCGCCAGGGCGCTCGAGATCAATCCCAATCACGTCGGCACGCATAACAATCTGGGCGTCGCGCTTCTCGACGAAGGGTTGACCGAAGACGCCATCGCTTCGTATGGCCGCGCGCTCGACATCGACCCGCAATATTACGCCGCCCACTGCAACAAGCTTCTGGCGATGCAGTACAGCGATGTCTATGGCAACGACGATCTCCTCGCCACCGCGCGGGCTTTCGGCGTGGTGATGGATCGGGTGCAGCCGGCGCCTCTGCCGCCGCGCGACCTTTCGCCGGAGCGGCGGCTGCGCATCGGCTATGTCTCGGGCGATTTCAGCGCCCATCCGGTCGGCTATTTCGTCTTGAACAGCCTCGAGGCGCATGACCGCGACAAGGTTGAAATCTATTGTTACAGCAATCGCCCGCTGGTGGATTTCTACACCGAGGAGATCATAAAGCACTCCGATCACTGGCGCGAAATCTTCGGCGCGACCGAAGAAGAGGCGGCGGAAATGATCCGGGCCGACGAAATCGACATTCTCGTGGATCTTGCCGGCCACACCAATTACACGCGCCTGCCGCTGTTCGCCTACAAGCCCGCGCCGATCCAGGCGAGCTGGATCGGCTATCTCGGCACGACCGGCGTGAAAACGATCGACTACATCATCCTCGATTCAATTTCGGCGCCGCCGGGAACCGACCATTGGTACACCGAATCGGTGGTGCGCCTGCCTTACGGACGTTTCTGCTACCGGCCGCTCGCCGTGGAAAAAGTCGTGGTCGATCCGCCGATGCTCAAGAACGGATATCCGACCTTCGGCAGTTTCAACAATATTTCCAAATTGCGTCCGGGCGTCATCGAACTGTGGGCGAAAATCCTGGAAGCCCGTCCCGACGCGCGGCTGGTGCTCAAGTGGAAGAGCATGGCGGTGGAGAGCGTTCGCGAGCGTGTCCATGAGTCTTTCCGTCGCTTTGGCGTCGCGCCGGAACGCGTCGACCTGCGCGGGCCGTCGCCCTATCCGGACATGATGGACGAATACAACGATCTTGACGTCGCGCTCGATCCCTTCCCGTTCGGCGGGGCGACGACGAGTTGCGAGGCGATGTGGATGGGCGTTCCGGTCGTGACCTTGCCCGGCGAAAAGCTCGCCTCGCGCCAGACCTTGGGCTTCCTCGGCTCCATGGGCTTCGACCATCTCGCGGTGCGCTCGAAGGACGAATATGTCGCGCGCGCGCTCGAACTGGTCGCGGACCCGGAAAAGCTGCGCGAGATGCGCCATGCCTTGAGGCCGGCTTTCGAGGCCGCGCCGTTCAGCGACGGCCCGAAATTCACGGCGACGCTGGAATCCGCCTATCGCCAGATGTGGCGGCGGTTCGTCGCGGGCGAACAGCCACAGGCGTTTTGCGTCGAGGTCGAACCCGCGTTGGTTTGAACGCGCGGCGGCGCCGGCGTTGTCGACGCGCGATACCCTCGCGCAAGTTTGCGCCGCGATGATGCAGGCAAAGCAAAGGATAAGGAATGAACGCGCTCTACCAGAGGATCAGCCGGTGTCGCATTGGCGGCGGCGCCAACCTGGTTCCGGTCCTCGATCTTGGTGAGCAGGCTCTGACCGGCGTGTTTCCCAAATCAGCGGAAATCCCGGTCGGAGTCGCGCCCCTGCAACTGGTGTGGTGCGCCGACAGCGGCTTGGTCCAGCTCGCGCACGACTTCAACGATCAGGCGATGTTCGGGGACAATTACGGCTACCGCTCCGGCCTCAATGCGTCGATGGTCCGGCATCTTCAGCGCAAGGTCGCCGCGCTCGAATCCCTGGTCTCGCTCAATGCCGGCGACGTCGTTGTCGATATTGGCAGCAACGACGCCACGACCCTGAAATCCTATTCGCGCGCCGGTTTGAGGAAGATCGGCATCGATCCGACGGGAGCCAAGTTTCGCGCCTTCTACACCGACGACATCGCGCTGGTCCCCGACTTCTTCTCGGCGCAAGCCTATCGCTCCGTGGAGCCGGACCGGCAGGCGCGCATCGTGACGTCGATCGCCATGTTCTACGATTTGCCCGACCCGGTCGATTTCGCGCGCCAGGTGGCGTCGATCCTCCACGACGACGGCGTCTGGCATCTCGAGCAGAGCTATCTGCCGGCCATGCTGCGCGCGACGTCCTACGACACGATCTGCCACGAGCATCTCGAATATTACAGCCTCGCCGCCATGGTCAGGATCATGGACGCGGCGGATCTGAAAGTCGTCGACGTCACCCAGAACGACATCAACGGCGGCAGTTTCGCGCTCACCGTGGCGAAAAAGACCAATGGAGCCTGCCGGGTCAATCGCGCCGTCATTGACTGGATGCTCGGGCAAGAGGAGCGGATGGGGCTGAACACGCCGAAGCCCTATGAGGCCTTCGCCGCGCGCGCGCGCCAACATCGCGAGGACCTGCGCAGCCTGATTCTCGCCTTGAACGGCCAGGGTCGGAAAGTGCTGGGCTACGGCGCATCGACCAAGGGCAATGTCACCTTGCAATATTGTGGATTTACCGCGGCCGAGATTCCGGCGATCGCGGACGTCAATCCCGACAAGTTCGGCTGCGTGACGCCGGGTTCGCATATTCCCATCGTTTCCGAGGTGGAAGCGCAGGCCATGGCGCCGGATTACTTCCTCGTCCTGCCCTGGCATTTCCGCGAAAACATCCTGAGTCGCGAGCAGGAATTCCGCAATCGCGGCGGCCGCTTCATCTTCCCCTTTCCAGACATTGAAATCGTCTAGCGTCGGAGACTTGTGCGATGACACCTTCCATCTTCAGACGCGATTGGCAATGGACCGCCGAAATGGGGCCGCATCTGCGCAGCCCCTTCCTCGGTGCCGAAAAACTGTCGCGAAATCATTCCCAAGCCTGGCAGGACATTTTCGTCCTGATGGCGCTCGGCGGTTTGCGCGAGGGACGCTATCTCGAAGTCGGCGGCCATGTGCCGATCGACAACAACAACACCTGCCTGCTCCATCGCGAGTTCGGCTGGACCGGCGTAACCCTGGAACTCGACGCCAGCCATTTTCCGCACTGGAAGCGCTGCCGTCCGGACAGCAAGCTGGTGATCGCGGACGCCTTGTCGATCGACTACGCGCAGGCGCTGCCGCAATGGTTCGGCGAGGATCGCCAACTCGACTATCTTCAGCTCGACATCGATCCCTCGATCAACACGCTCGGCGTGTTAAAGCTGCTGCCGCTCGCGCAATGGCGTTTTTCGGTCATCACCTTCGAGACAGACGTTTACGCCGGCGACACGCGCGCCCGCGACGAGAGCCGCGCGATCCTTTCGGCCCACGGCTATCAAGCGGTGGCCAAGGATGTCGGCGTGCTGTTCCCGCCGGTGTCGCCGCTGCCCATTCCCTTCGAGGACTGGTGGGTCGATCCGCAAACGGTTCGTCCGGAAATCATCGAGCAGTTGCAAGCGATCAATGCGCAAAGCACCTGGCCACAGGATCTGCTCTTCGCCCAGTGAACGGCCGCGAGGCCATCCAAACATCGGCGCCATCATGACCATGACAACGAACACGCTGAATGTCTGCCTCGGGCATGTGCCATTCCCGGCGGATTACGCGCGCCACATCGACTTGATGGTGGCGCCGAAGTTGATCGCGAGCGCGCAACGTCTGGCGATCGTCGACGACAACCTTTTCGGTCCGAACGGCGGCGCCTTGTCGGAATACGGCCAGTTGATCTGGATCCTCGATCATCTCGGCGAGCTGACGCCCGATTGCGCCTTCATCCGGATTTTTCACTATCGCCGCCTTGTCGCGGCGGACGCGCCCACCGTCGGCCGGCGTTCGGTCAATCTGCCCTACGCGACCACCATCAGGGCCGATGAACTCGGCGCTTTCGACGCGGCCTTCGATCGAACGACGCAACAGGAATTGTTCAACACGCCGATCGGCTTCGCGGGGAAAATGCTCGGCCAGTACGCATTGGACCACGTCCTCGAGGATCTCCTGAACTTCGTGAACTTCCTGGTGGAGAGCCGGATCCTGAATGCGACGGAGGCGGCGAGCTTTCTGAGCGTGCAGAACCACATTCCCTCGTGCAACATCGGGGTCTTCAGCAAGGACAGCTATAACTGGACCTTCCAGATTCTGAAAGCCGCCGCGCAGTTTCTCCATTCGCGCCATTTCATTCCGCGATCGGGTTCTCAGCGGCGCTCGGCCGGCTTCCTGCTGGAGCGCCTGCACAGTTTCCTGATCTTCAAGCGTATCGAGCTGGGCGCAAGCCCCGCGCGCTTCGGTCACAACGTCGTCTTGTCGGATGACGTGAACGTTTCCGCAACCCATTGATCGGCGCAACCATGGCGAAGAAGACCGCATTGATTACGGGCGTCACCGGCCAGGACGGCGCCTATCTGCTGGAGTTCCTGCTCGCCAAGGGTTATGCGGTGCATGGCGTGCGCCGCCGCGCCTCGCTCTTCAACACGGATCGCATCGACCATCTGCTGCACGACGTGCACACGCAGGGCAATGACCTGACGCTGCACTATGGCGACATGACGGATTCGTCGAGCCTGATCCGGATCGTCGAACGCACCCAGGCCGACGAGATTTACAATCTTGCGGCGCAGAGCCATGTGGCCGTGTCGTTCGAGCAGCCGGAATATACCGCCAACGCCGATGGTCTCGGGACCATGCGCCTGCTTGAGGCCATCCGCATCGTCGGCCTGGAACGCAAGACGCGATTCTACCAGGCTTCGACATCGGAACTTTACGGCCTGGTGCAGGAGCCGCTTCAAAACGAGAAGACGCCGTTCTACCCGCGTTCGCCCTATGCGGCCTCCAAGCTTTATGCTTACTGGATGACGGTGAACTATCGCGAATCCTACCAGATGTTCGCCTGCAACGGCATATTGTTCAATCACGAATCGCCCGTGCGCGGCGAGATCTTCGTGACGCGCAAGATCACGCGCGCGCTGGCGCGCATAAAACTCGGCATCCAGGAGCGCCTTTTCCTCGGCAACGTACACGCCCGGCGCGATTGGGGACACGCGCGCGACTACGTTCGCGCGATGTGGATGATGTTGCAGCATGACACGCCCGACGATTTCGTCATCGCCTCGGGCGCGCAGCATTCCGTGAAGGATTTCGTCGATCTCGCCGCGCGCGAGCTTGGCATGCCGCTGCGCTGGGAGGGGTCGGGGCTGGATGAGAAAGCCTATTGCTGGCAAACCGGCGCCTGCGTCGTCGAGGTCGATCCGCGCTACTTCCGCCCGGCGGAAGTGGAAACCTTGCTCGGCGACGCCACCAAGGCGCGCCGCGAGCTGGGCTGGAGCCCCGAGACGAGTTTCGAGGAGCTGGTCAGCGAAATGGTTCAGGCGGATCTCGCCGAGGCCAAGCGCGATCAGCTTGTGAGGAACAACGGCTTCAAATACGCTGAACATTTCGAGTGATACGCGGAATCCGCATGAGGGCGGAGCCGCCGGCGCCGGGGAGCGACAATGAAGCGGGCGCTGGTGATCGGTGCGTTGGGCCAGGACGGCGCCTATCTGACGGATTTGCTGCTGGGCGAGCGCTATGAGGTGTTCGGCGCGACCCATCGGACAACCGTGTCCGACGCGGACTATCGCGGCCGGTTGCTGCATCTGGACCTGACCAGCTTCGACGCCATCCGAGCCGTGCTTGCGCAATTACAGCCCGACGAGGTCTATAATCTCGCCGCGCGCGCTTCGAGCGCGCAACTGTTCGACGATGCGATCCAGAGCGGCGACATCAACGGTCTGGCGGTTGCGCGCATGCTGGAGGCGATCCATCAGGTTTCGCCACGGTCGCGGTTCTGTCAGGCGTCGAGCAGCGAGATCTTCGCCGCCGCCTCGGAAACGCCGCAGACCGAAACCACGCCCGTCTCCCCCTGCAACGCCTATGGCGCGGCCAAGGTTTACGCCATGCACATGGTTCGCGCCTATCGCGACCAGAAGAACCTGTTCGCCTGTAGCGCCATTCTCTACAATCATGAAAGCCCGTTGCGGCCGGCGCATTTCGTCACCCGGAAAGTCGCGCAAGCCGTTGCGCGAATCGCGCGCGGCTCGGGCGAAATCCTGCACCTCGGTCCGGCGGACCATCGGCGCGACTGGGGTCACGCCAGGGATCACGTGCGCGCGCTGCATCTGATGCTGCAAACCGAGAACGCCGAGGATTTCATCGTGGCGACAGGGGTGACGCACAGTGTGGCCGAGCTTTGCGAAGCCGCCTTCGCGGTGGTCGGCCTGGATTTCAGACGTCACGTGGTGTTTGCGGACCTGCCCGAACGTCGCGCGGAGACGCGCGAGCTTCGCGGCGATCCCGCCAAGGCGCGCCGCCTGTTGGGCTGGTCCGCGACGACATCCTTTCAGGATCTGATTCGCGAAATGGTCGAGGCCGAACTCGCGGCGACGACCGGCGCCGGGTGAAATGATTCGAAGCTGGCCCGCTCGAAACATACGGTTTCCGCGAGATCGCTTCGCAACCCGCGAAAACAGCTCGCGCGGAATTCCGCGCGAGCGGAATACGAAATCAACAATGAATCATTCTTGATTTCGTATCAGTCGCGCCACTTCTCCAGATAGCTCTGATAGCCCGCGCGCCATTCCTCTCCGCCGAAGCCGCCGCCGCTGCGGTGAATCACGCCCATCGGCGCGGCGGCCATGCTGAGGTTTCTCTCCTCGAACTGGCGGCAGATATCCATGTCGTAGAAATGGAACTTGAACTGTTCGTCGAACCGCACGCCATTTCTGGAGAAGGTCTTCTTTTTCGCGGCGAGCAGCACGCCGTCGAGCAGCTTCAGGGGTTGGAACACGTCGCCGTAGACGTCGAGATTGCAGGGAAAGCCTTCGCCGTGACCGACGATGCCGCTCAGGTTGGCGCGATCGTCCCAGGTCCAGTTTTCATCCACGAAAGCCCAGGCGGGCTGGCGCGCGACCCGGCGCTTGTTGCCGGCGAGACCGATCACGTCGAACTTGCTCAAGCCCAGCATCAGCTTGTCGACCCAGAAGAAGTCCGCGATCATCACGTCGTCGTGGACGAAAACCAGGATTTCTTCCTCGTCGATCGTTTCCGCGATCGCTTCATTGTAGCAGACGCCGAGCCCGCGCTTGTTCTCGAAGAAGAGTCGCGATTTGACGCCAAAGGCCGCATAGGTTTGCAGGCAGCGGCCCAGGGCGGAATTCTGGAAAAAGCTCGCCTGATTGTAGCGCGTGGCGCTGACGATCGTCACCGGCAACATTGCATCCCCTTGGTCTGTCCGAATCCGCCGGGACGTGGCCCAGCGTGGCCATGATTGAATGGCGCCGAGCTTGCGCCAATCCTGCGCATCCGGCTCGGGTGCGACCTTTCGGAAAAGTTGCTTCAAAACCTCCGCGCAAGTTTGGGCCGCGATGATGCCAGTGCAAATATGACCCCGCACCGGAATCAGGAATGAGCGCCCGAGAACAAGTCGACCGTCTGTTGTCAAATCTGCTTGCGCTCGGGCCGCGCCGCCTGTCGCTGCTGGCTGCGATCGGCCTCATCGTGTTTGGCATGATCGGCGGCGCCGGCTATTATCTTAGCCGGCCCACCAACGATATTCTCTATGCGGGCCTCGACAAACAGGACGTCTCCCGCATAGGCGCCGCGCTAAAAGAGTCGGGCGTCGCTTTCGACGTCTCCGCCGATGGCGCGACGGTCTATGTCGCTTACGGCGACACCGCCCGCGCCCGGATGCTGCTGGCGGAGCAGGGGCTGCCCCGCTCCGGCGGCACGGGCTATGAATTGTTCGACAAGCTCGGATCGCTCGGCCTCACCTCCTTCATGCAGGAGGTGACGCGCCTTCGGGCGATGGAAGGCGAGCTGGCGCGCACCATCCAGACCATGCGCGGCGTCAAGGCGGCGCGGGTGCATCTGGTGATGCCCGACGAAGGCTCGTTCCGCCGCGCCAAGCAGCCGCCGTCCGCCTCCATCGTGCTGCGCACCGAGGGACAGGACAATGCGCTGATCGCGCAGGCGGTTCGCCACCTCGTCGCCTCCGCCGTTCCCTCCATGACGGTGGACCAGGTGACGGTTCTCAACGTCGATGGCACGTTGCTGGCCTCGGGTTCGGACGGCGTCGACGGCGGCCCGACCAAGATGCTGACGCTGGAGAAAAACGTATCGACGGAGATCCAGAACAACATCCGCCGCACGCTCGCGCCCTATCTCTCCTTGCGCAATTTCCAGATCAGCGTCGCCGCGCGGCTCAACACCGATCGCAAGGAGACGACGCAGACCACCTACGATCCGGAGTCGCGCGTCGAGCGCTCGGTGCGCACCATCAAGGAAACGCAGAATTCTCAGAACACGTCCACGCAGTCGCCGACGTCGGTCGGCCGCAACGTGCCGCAGCCCAGCGCCTCCTCGGGCGACGGCAAGCAGGCCAACGAGGAAAGCAACAAGAAGGAGGATCTGACCAATTTCGAGCTCTCCTCCAAGATCACCAACACCGTCTCGAACGGCTACGCCGTAGAAAACCTTTCCGTCGCCGTGCTGATCAACAAGCAGGGCATCGTCTCGACGCTCGGCGACAAGGCGACGCCGGAGGCCATCGACAAGCAGGTGGCGGAGATCGAGCAACTGGTGTCCTCCGCCGCCGGGCTGCGCAAGGATCGCGGCGACGTAATCAAGATCTCGGCGGTGGATTTCGTCGACAGCGGCAAGGAGCTTGAGCCGGCGCCGCCGCTGCCGGTCGTGGACGTGCTGCTGCGCCAGTTTGGCAGCATCATCAGCGCCCTGGCCCTGCTCGGCGTCGCCGCCCTCGTCGTCTTCGTCGGCCTGCGTCCGGCGACGCGCGCGCTGATCGACATGCGCGAGACTCTCGGCGGCGAAGGCGCGCTCGCGCTCGCCGGCGGCGCTGGCAGGCCCGATGGCAGAATCGAGCCCAATCTGATCGGCGACAGCGCCGAGGAACAGGCTCTGCTCGAAGACCTCAATGCGAAACGCAACCGCAGCCCGCAGAAGAGGATGGAGCAGATGGTGGACCTGGATGAGGTCCAGGCGGCCGCGATCCTGAAACAATGGATTCGTCACGGAGAGCGCGCATGAAGCCGGTTCCGTTCGCCGAGTATCTGGCGCGCCACCAGGCGGCGGCCGCACCGGAGCCGGAGGCCGCTCCCCCCGCGCCGTCGCCATCCTGGCCGCCGCCGCGAAAGCGCACAGCGGATGAAAAGGCGGCGCGGATGTCGCCTCTGCTGCGCAGGAGCGAAACGCCGGACGCGCGCCAGGACGGCCGCGTGGAGCCGCGTCTTGCCGATCCGCGCCCGACCCCGTCGCAACGACTCGAGCAAAGCCTGCTGACGGCTTTCGAAGAGGGACGGGAGGCGGCGCGCCGGGAATTGGCCGAGACGCGCGCCGATCTGCGCGAGGAGGTCGAGGCGCACGCGGCGCGCGAGCGCCGGAAATGGGTGGAAACCGAGGGCGAGCGGTTGTTCGAGGCGCATCGCGCCGCGCTCGCCGATTTCGAAACGCGCTGCGCGCAAATCGTCGCCAACATTCTCAGGCCGTTCCTCAACCAGGCGGTGATCACCCGCGTCACCGATTCCCTGGTGGAAAATCTCGAAGTCCTGTTCGCCTCGCGCGCCAACGTCTTGTTCGAAATCAGCGGCCCCCCCGATCTGCTCGACGCCTTGAAGAGCAAGTTCGAGGGAAGGTCCGCGTCGATCTCCTATGCGATGAGCGACAGCATCGACGTGCGCGTGCGCGCCGAGGACACGATCATCGAAACCCAACTTGCGGCCTGGATGCAGGCTCTGGGCGCGCTGCCGCCTGACGGTGAGCAGGAGGGCGGTTCGTGAGCGAAGAGGCCGAACAACAGGAAATCATCATTGTCCGCCGCCATGGCGGACACGAAGAGGGCCATCACGGCGGCGCCTGGAAGATCGCCTACGCCGACTTCGTCACGGCGATGATGGCGTTCTTTCTTGTGCTGTGGATTCTCAATTCCACCAACAAGGACAGCCAGACCATCATCGCCCGCTATTTCAATCCGGTGAAGATGGAGGATTTCGCCAAGAACAAGCGCGGCATCCGCGACGAAAAACCCGCCGACGACAAGCCTCCGGTCAATGAGGGCGAGCCCGACAAGGCGCCGCCGCAGGGACAGAAGGAAGGCAAGATGGAGCAGAAGGGCAAGGACCCCGTCAAGGACATCAACGCCAAGGCGCTGATGAACGACGAAACCCTGTTCCAGAATCCCTATGCCGCGCTGGAGCAGATCGCCGGCAAGGCCCCGGTGGAAAAGAAGAACGGCAAATCGGGTTCAGCCGCCGAGACCGGCTCGGCCGACGCCTATCGCGATCCGTTCCGCGCCGCCGAGGGCGCCGCCGACGACGCCGAAGAGGCGGCGGACGAGGAGGGGCCGATGACGCCGCCCGCGCCCGCCAAGGCCGAGACGCCGCCCAAGGATGGCGAAGCCGCCAAATCCGGGCAGAAGGGGAAAGCCCCGCCCACGCCGGCCGAGCAGGCGGCCCAGGCGGCTCAGACAGCGCAAGCCGCGCAGGAAGCGGCGGTCAAGGCTGACGTGGACGCGCTGCAAAAGCAGATCGCCGCCGCCGCCAAATACGAGGTTGGCGACAATCAGCCGAAACTCGACGTGAAGGCGACTTCGGAAGGCTTGCTGATCAGCCTGACCGACAACGACAAGTTCGGCATGTTCGAATCGGGATCCTCGGCGCCCAATCCGAAGATGGTGCATCTGATGGAGCGCATCGCGCGGATGCTTTCGAAGCGGCCGGGCGACATCGTGCTGCGCGGCTATACCGATTCGCGGCCGTTCCGCAACGGCGCCGCCACGGACAATTGGCGGCTGTCGGCGTCACGCGCGGAAATGGCGCAGTTCATGCTCATGCGTGGCGGTCTCGACGCCGGGCGCCTCGAACGCATTGAAGGTTACGCCGACCGCAAGCCCGCGAATCCCGCCCAGCCGGAGTCGGCTGAAAACCGCCGCATTGAAATCCTGTTGCGCAAGGCGCCGTCATGAAAATCCCGAAGCTGAAGTTCTCGCTGCCGAAACTCGCGCTGCCCAAAATTTCGCTGCCCAAAATTTCGCTTCCCAAGATCTCGCTGCCCAAGCTTCCGCTGCCGAAATTGCCGCTGCCGAAATTTCTGAAGAAGAAGGCGAAGGTCGAGGACGAGGCCGAGCTCGAGGCCGAGGTCGAACTCGCCGCTGTCGCGGTCGAACCGCCGCCGCTGGAGGACGACGAACCCGGCGAAGACAAGCCCAAGGGCAAGGGAGTCCTCCCAAAGCTCAAGGGCAAGGCCCGCGTGCTCGTTCCGGTCGCGGGCGTTGTTCTCCTCGCCGGCCTTGGGGGCGGCGGCTATTTCGCCTGGCGCATGGTCAAGGGAGCGCCCGAAGTCGTGGCGCAGAGCGAAGCGGGGCGCCCCGCCGCGCCGGAGGCAGGCCGGAAGGCGGAAGCCGAGGGCGCGAAGCCGGAAGGACAGCCGCAGAGCGTCGAAGCGCATGGCGAGAAAGCCGCGGAAGGCGGTCATGAAGGCGGCGGCGGCGGCGGCGAGAAGGTCGCCATCGTGCCGCTGCCGCCGCTGCCGCCGCCGAGCGAAATCGAGATCATGGTGCGCCATCTCCAGGACCTTCAAGAGCAGGTCTCGGCCGGCGACAGCGCGGCTTTCAAGGAAATGCCCAAGCACCTGCGCAAGCTCGGCCGCGCCATTTTCGATGCGCCGCCCGAAACCTGGGAGAAGAAGGAAAACACCCAGGCGCTGATTTCCTATCTGCTCCGGGGCGGCAATCCGGAGGCCGGGCGCAAGGCGCTCGCGGGGCCAAAATTCTTTGGCCGCGACGCGCCCATCGCGAAGGCGGCGATCGCCTATCTTGAAAATGTCGAAGGGCCCGACCGCGATTTCATGCTCACGCTCGATCCGCTCGCGCTCGATCCCACGCTCGGCCCGTCGGTGGCCTTCGTCCAGTCGATCCTGTTGAGCCGCGACCGCGCCGCCGCCATCGCCAAGCTCGACGTCGCGCGCCTGCTCGCGCCCGGCGGGCTGGTGGAGGAAGCGGCGTTGCGCCGCGAGGTCGGGCTGCTGGCGGAAGACCGCCAATATGAGCGCTTCGCCGCGCTGGGACGGCAATATTGGGCGCGGTTCCGGGCTTCGCCCTATGCCGAGAATTTCCTGCGCCAGTTCATGCTCGGCGTGGCGCGCGTCGCTTTGTCGATCAAATTGGAGGAATGGAGCCAACTCGACGGCTTCGTCGAAAGCCTCACGCCAGAAACCAAGCGCAACATCTATCTGACGGTGGCGCAGAACGCGTCCGTGGTCGGCAATGTCGATCTCGCGACGATGGCCGCCGGCCGCGCGCGCGAGCTGAGCGCGGTGGATTCGGCGGAGCGGCAGCGCGCGACGGTCTATGGCGCGCTGGCGGCTGTGGGCGCCGCGGACTCCGCGCGCAGCGGGCATCTGCTCGACGGCGTCGATCGCGCCCAATTGCCGCCGGGCGACCAGCCGCTCTACGACGCGGCGGCCTACGTGTCCGGTCGGGTGTTCCGGCCGCCGGCGAGAGGGTTCAAGGACAAGCCCGCCGGCGACGCCAATACGACGGACGCCGATCTGGAGCGGGCGGAGAAACTCTTGAAGGACGGCGATGCGGTGATCGCCAGCGCAAGGAAAACCATGGCGAGGGAGAAATGACGACCAGTCTGACGGCGGCGGGACTGACGCAAGACGCGGGCGGCGCTCTGGCGATGTCGCGCAAGGGGTCGCGCAACGCGACCTCCGATTTGGCCGCTTTCGACGCAACGATGGCGCGAAGCTCCGACGACGCGCAACCGCGGGGCGACTCCAGCGCCGATGCGTCGGCGCTTGCGACCGCGGGGGGGAACTCGGCCGCTTCGACCGGCGCGACGACAAACGGCGCGACGCCACAGGACTCACCGGAAAAATTTTCAGCGCTGGGGGCGGGCGACCGCCTCGCCAGCCGCATGGCCGCCGCCTGGCTCGACTCTTCCGCAACGACATCGTCCCAATCCTCGGTCGCCCAATCCTCGGTCGCCAGCGACGCTCCGGCCTCGACGACGAGCCAGACATCCTTCACGCGCGACCCTCTGGCCGCGTTGCTGGCCGCCGACGTCGGACAGAGCGGGGCGACCGAATCGCCAGGGACGACGACCGTCTCGTTGGGCCAGACTGTCTCCGCCCCCAGCGCTCCGCCTCAGACGTCCGACGCCGCCGGACAGGGCGGGGCGGTCGCCGCGCCGCAAACCGCGCCCTCGACCGGAGGCGCGACACAGGACGCGAAGGCGCCCGTCGCCTCCGATGCGACGTCCGGCGCGCTCGCCTCCTCGGACCTTGCGGCTTCGGCCAATTTGGCGGCGTCGATCGGCGCCCGATGGCCGCGCCCCGCCTTGACCTCCACGACGGCGGACGCCGCATCTTCCAAGCCGTCCTCCACGACGGCGCAGGCCGACGCGCCCACGCGCCGACCGTCCACGACGGATGACGCCAGCGTCGCCGAAGCCTCGCAGCCCGCCGCCACGCAAACGGCGCCGACAGACCTGCTTTCCGTCGCGGTTCAGCCGGTCGTCACGCCGCCGGACGTCGCGGCGCAAGTCGCCCAGACGCTGGTTGCTTCGCCGCCCGTCGCCGCCACGCCCGTCGCCGGCGCTTCCGCAGCGTCGCCGTCCAGGACCCCGTCGGCGCTGCAAGAGGATCCCGTGGCGCGCATTGGCGCGGCGCTCTCCACACCCGCCAGCGCCACCCCCGACAAGACGCCGGCGCGCGCCGCCGCCGCGCTTCCGGAGCGGGACGCCGACACCGTGTCGGTTCATGTGGTGTCGCAGCAGAGTTGGCTGCCGCCGGTCGACGCCAACCTGAGCGGCGGCTCGCAATCGCATCAGCAGCCCGGCAAGGAAAGCGAAACGGGAAAGCCCGCCGAAACGCAGGCCGCCGGCGCCATCGCGCAGCCATCCTCGACGGCGAATTTCGCCGCGATGGCGTCCAGCTTCGGCGTGTCCAGGGCGATAAACGGCTCGGACGCGGCGGCGCCCGCGTCGACCACGGCTTCGGCCGCCGCCTCGGCGCGTCCGGACCCGTCGTCCACGCCGACGCCCACGCTGCGCCGCGACCTCGAAATCACCCTGACGCCTCAGGATCTCGGCGGCCTTTCGGTCAAGCTGAAAAGCTCCGGCGACCGTCTGGAGCTGGCTTTTGTTTCGGACCGTGGCGAAACCGCCCGCATGATTTCGGACAAGAGCACCGCTCTGGAGAACCAGTTGAACAACGCCGGCCTCGGACTCGGGGGCGTTGCGATCAGTTCGAGCGCCGCGGGCGACATGTCTGGCGCCCTTGCCGGCGGCGGGCAGGGCGGGCAGGGGGCCGGGCAGAACTCTTCGCAGGCGTCGGGCGCTTCCCAGGGCAATGCCAGCGGCCAGACCGACGGCAATTCCGAATCGACGCGGCAGAGGCAGAATTCCTCCGAGCGCCAAGGACAGGACAACAGCAGTGACCCAGTCGACCACTTGCGCGATCCGCGCCCTGCCGGCGATCGCGGTCTTTATTTGTAGCGCGCTCCTTGGCGTGTCCTGCGCCAGCGCAGCCTGGGCGGAGCCGAAACTCGGGTCATGCGAGCGGGAGATGGCGCGCGCCGCGCAAGCGGAAGACGTCCCGCTCGCCGTGCTCTATTCGGTCGGCCTGACCGAAACCGGCGCGCGCGGGCAGTTGCAACCCTATGCGATGAACGTCGACGGCGTGGCGGTCTTCTCCGCCAGCCTGCCGGAGGCCATGGCGAAGTTCGACGCGGCCAAGGCGCGCGGCGCGAAATTCATCGACATCGGCTGCATGCAGATCAACCATCGCTTCCACGGCAAGAACTTCGCCTCGCTCGCGGCCATGTTCGACGAACGGCTCAATGTCGCCTATGCCGCCCGCTTCCTGAAGGAGCTCCGCGCGAGAGAGCCGAGTTGGACCCTGGCGGTGGCGCGCTACAACGCCGGCCCGGACAATAATTACGCACAGAAGAAATATGTCTGCGCCGTGATTTCCAGCATGGTGCGCAGCGGTTTTGGCGGCTGGACCGACAATGCGCGGCGCTTCTGCGCGCCGGGCGGCGCTTAGGCTCCAGGAAGGCTCGACGCTTCGGACAGGGCGCGATCGATGGCGGCGTTGACCCGCGCCATCAGCCGTTCCGCCTCGGCGCGGTCCTCGGGCGGAACCCGGTCGGGGTGGGCGGCGAGCGCGAGCGCGCGGCGCAGCCGGTGAAGCTCTGCGGCGCCGCGCGCGGCCGAAATGCGTTGGGATATCTCCGTGAATCCGGGAATTTGGAAGCCGGGAATGTGGCGATCGGGAATTTCGCGCGCGGGCGCGCCGGGTTCCGGTTGCTGCTCGGCATAGGCGCTTGCGATCCCCGTGGCGGGGCAACGCCGCTCCGCCGCATCGGGCCACAGCCGCGCCACGCCCACGATGGGGCGAAAGAAATCGCTTTTCGCGTCCTCGTCCAGCGAAGCGAGGATTGAGGCGAAATCGCCGTCCGGGCGCGAAAAGGCGGAACGTGAACGCATGGGATGCAACCTAAGGTGAGGCGGCGCGCCCCCGAGCGCCGAATGAAGCCTGGCGAGAATGCGTTTGAAAATATCAACGAAAACATAATGGAACGATCATAGCTTGGTCAATTATGGCACAGCCTCGGCTGTTCTTAATGCTTCATTAACCATATTAACACAACTTATACGTGTGCTCGCAAGGGCGCACGAACGGAAATGATTTTCGGAAACGGGGGATGGCATGTTCGTCATTGTTGATGAGCGCGATATCGTGAAGACGGGTTACGCCACCAGCTTCAATCGCGAAGGCGTGGCCTCGACAGGCCTGCGCCCGGACGAATTCGAGGAGTGGGTGTCGGGCGCGGGCAAGCCGGATCTCCAGGCGGTCGAGGCGTTTCTCATCGGAGATTGCACCAATCGCGAGGCCTTTCCGCGCCTGATCCGCGAGCGTTGCGTCGCGCCGGTGATCGCGCTCAACGATTCGCCGTCGCTGGAACAGACGCTGGAGCTGTTCGCCGCCGGCATGGACGATGTGGTGCGCAAGCCGATTCATGTGCGCGAAATCATGGCGCGCGTCGGCGCGATCCGTCGCCGCAAGGAAACGTCTCCCGAATACAAGGTCGTCGGCGAAATGCGCGTCTATTTCGATGGACGCGATCCCGAAGTCGGCGGAAGCGCGTTGCCGCTGCCGCGCCGCGAGCGCCGCATCCTGGAATATTTGGTGCAGAACCAGTCCAAGCGCGTCACCAAGACCCAGATTTTCAACGCCATCTACGGGCTGTTCGACGACGAGGTCGAAGAGGACGTGGTGGAAAGCCACATCAGCAAGCTGCGCAAGAAGCTGCGTCACCGCCTGGGTTACGATCCCATCGATTCCAAGCGCTATCTCGGGTATTGCCTGACACTGAACTGACCGGGACTCCCCCGATCCATCAAAAGGCCGCGTCTCCCCCGCGCGGCCTTTTTCTTTTGCGCGGCGTTCCTTCCCAACGAAGGCTCGCGCGGGCGAAAATTCTAATCCTTGATGGCGTAGAATTTTCCGCGCAGCTCGATGATCAGCCGCCGTGTCGCGGGCACGGGGCCGCCCGGCCGCGCGCGGACGCCCACGGTGTCGTGACGCCGCCAGATCACGCGGAAGGCGTGAATGCTCTCGCTCTCGTCGTCGAACAGGTGGAAGATCTCCGGCAATTCGCAATTGTGCGCCAGGCGCAAGCGCAAGCCGCCCGCCGAACGATCGAGAATGGACGTCTCCACCAGAAAGCGGTTGGCGCGGTCGAGAATCTTGCCGGAGCGCAGGCGCGTCCGGCGTCTGGGCGCGAATCGGCGCTCTCCGGGGAACGCCGCCGGCCCCGTCGACAGCACGGTGTAAGTGACATCGCTGCGGGGCTTGCGGCGGAACAGGTCGAAGAGGGAGGGGCGGCGGAGCGGAATCTGCTCGGCGATCAATTCGCGCGGCGGCATGGGGCCTCCTGTGTCAGGCCGCTGACGGCAGGCGGCGCAGATCGGCCAGGGCGCTGCGCATCATGTCGATTTGCAAATCGTCGGCCTTGTCGCCGATCGTGTCGCGGGCCAGGTCGTCCCAGGTCTTCAGCTTGGCGACCACGTCGGCGAAGCTGAGCGCGGGCTTTTCGGCGATGGAGCGCTTGAGCGCGCCGATCAGGTCGTAGGCCGACTGGCGCTGCGCGTCCGGCAGCGGACCGGCGGCGGCGAATTGCATTTCGAGCAGGCGCAGGCGCAGGATCGAGGGGCTGTCCGCAACGGCGGAAATGTCGTCCGGCGCGGAAAAACTCGTGGCGATCATGGAGCGGTCCTTGCGGCGGTTGTGACGGGTTCATCCCGTGCTCGTCCCACCATTGAACGTCAGAATCCTTTTGCGAGGCTTTCGCGCGGACTCGCGCGGAAACGAAAGCTTCGCGCCAGTCTTGGCGTGGAAAGTCCTCAAAGCCAACGGGGAGGACTGATTCGATGCCGCACGAAATTCTCGAGTCCATGCGCGCTTTGCGCGAAGACATGCGCCAACGCCTGCTACAGGTTCCGGAATATCGCGCGCTCGTCTCGCTTGATCGCTCCATCGATGAGCTTTGCGCCATTTTGCAGGAAAAACTGGTCCAGGAGCCCTTGCGCGCCGAATATCAGCCGCAGGTCGCCGCGCCCGCGCCCATGCCGGTCCACGCGCCGGCCCCCATCGCGGCGCAGGCGCCGCTGGCCGCCGAAGTCGCGCACCCCCGGTCCGGCGGCATCGCCACCGCCTTCGCCGAAACCCTGGCCGCCAAGATCGACCAGCGCAACCTCGCGCG
Organism: Rhodoblastus sphagnicola; assembly: GCF_002937075.1. Lineage (GTDB taxonomy): Bacteria > Pseudomonadota > Alphaproteobacteria > Rhizobiales > Beijerinckiaceae > Rhodoblastus > Rhodoblastus sphagnicola. The sequence goes on along the minus strand of NZ_NHSJ01000040.1, from coordinate 3,212 downwards.
CGCCTCGTCCGTCTACGCGCCGCCGACTCACCGCAATCTAGGCGGGTGATCTGACAAATTTTCCCGCTGGAGTTGAAAATAAATTAACCCGGAAAGCGGAAGCTCCGTCCAAAATGCGCAGGACGGACGCCCGCAATGGAAGATATCATCAATCGAATCGAATCGATTCACCGCGCCCTGCGCAGCGCGCCCAGGCAGGAGCAACGCGATGAATTGGCTGCCGAAAGTCTGGCGCTATGCCTGCGCGACCTCCACGCCATCGTCGCCCAATCGCGAGCGGCGGGACGGGCGCGGCGGCCGAGCCTTCGGCTCATCGACTGCCAGGGCGTGACCGAACCGCCAGTTTCACGCCAACGCGAAGGCCTGCGTTCGCTCACGCAGGATCATGCCGTGGAGACGCCGTCATGAGCACGTTTTCTAGTTACTTGCAGATATCGACCAATCTCAGCCGCTATCAGAAGTTGACGGCGAGCGATCCCACCGTGTCGCAGGCGACCAAATATTATCAGGCCAATATTGGCTCGGTGACGAGCGCCGCCGCTCTGGTGAAGAATACAAGGCTGTTTAATTACGTGATGACCGCTTTCGGTCTGAGCGACATGACCTATGCCAAGACGCTCATTCAGAAGGCGATGGAACAGGGCACGAGCAGTTCGAAGGCCCTCGCCAATACGCTGAACAATCCCAAGATCAAAGCCTTGGTGAATACGTTCAATTTTGCCGCCAATGGAGCCGACACCACGACGCAGACCGCTGTGTCTCAGGGCGTTGTCGACAAATACGTGACGCAGACGCTGCAAACGAACGAGGCGAAAACCAATCCTGGCGTTGAACTGGCGCTCTATTTCCAACAGAACGCTTCCAAGATCACGGACGGCTATTCGATTCTCGCTGACAAGAAGCTCCTCACCGTTGTCCAGACCACCCTCGGGATTTCATCCTATACGTCATCCAGCAACATCGACCGGCAGGCGGCAACGTTCGACAAGCTGCTCAAATATTCGGATTTCACGAGTTCAACGAAAGTCCAGAAGTTCCTCGAACGCTTCGCGGCGCAATATGATTATCAGAACCCAAACGCCGACGCGTCTTCATCCAGCAACCTGGTGACAAGTCTCTTCAATTCGACGAGTTCCAGCGGTTCAGGGATCGGTTTCGATCTCCTGATGAGCATCAACACTTTGAAACTCGGCGGCTAGAGCATATTCAAGCGAAGTGGACACCGGTTCGCGTTAAGAAAATGCGTTAAAACAAAAATCGAAAGCTTTTTCATGTTTCCACGAAACGTGAAAAAGCTCTAGCTATTCAATGGGAGAACCGCGGCGCATGACGCTTCATTTGGGCAATGCGGCGATCCGCTCTGACAATGACGCAGCAGACGATCTTTATCAGGCGGGCTTGCGCGAGCAAGCCGCAGGCCGCCTTGACGCGGCCATCGCCCTTTTCGACCGGGCCATGAGCCTCAGGCCGGAGTTTCCGGAGGCTCTGTGCTCTGGCGGCTATATCTTGCAGACTAAGGGCCATGCGGCGGCCGCGCTCGCTTTCTATGATCGCGCCCTGAGCCTCAAGCCCGATTACGCCGTCGCCTGGTTCAATCGCGGCTGCCTGCTCATGGCGCACAAGAACTATGAAGCGGCGCTGGAGAGTTTCGACCAAGCCTGCGCTTTGAAGCCCGGCGACGCCAATTTCTATTGTAATCGCGGCGCCGCTCTGGTCTCGGTCGGGCGCGCGGCCGAAGCCGCCGAGGATCAGAAGCGCGCGCTCGCGCTCAAGCCGGACTTCATCAAGGCCGCGCTCAATCTTGGCAACGCGCTGATGCGTCTTGGCGCCTATGCCGGGGCGCGCGACGCCTATCGACGCGCCATCGAGCTTAAGGCCGATTACGCCTCCGGCTTCGCGGGTCTTGGCATCGCCTTGAAGGAATTGGGGCAATTCTCTGAAGCCCTGGAAGCCTTCGATGAAGCCTTGCGCCTCGAACCGGATTCCGACGAGGCTCTGGCCAACAAGGGGTGCTTGCAGCTTTTGCTGGGGAATTTCGCCGCCGGATGGGAAGGTTACGAACATCGCTGGTTCAAGGGCCAACGTCTGACGTTGATTTCATCCGCGAAATTCGATCTTCGCGCGCCCGCGACATTGGCCGGTCGGAAAATTCTCGTCGTCAATGACCATGGCCTCGGGGATACCATCCAGTTCTTTCGCTATATCGTCCTGCTGGCCGAAGCGGGCGCCGAGGTGACGTTCGCCTGTCCCGCCAAGATGTGGCGGTTGCTCGATTCATCGGGAGCCAAGGTCGCCTGGCGCGACGACAAGGATCAGTCGGGCGATTTCGACGCCACATTGTCCCTCAGCAGCTTGCCCCGCGCCTGTGAAACGCGCTTGGAAACGATTCCGGCGCCGGCGCCCTATCTGCGCGCCGAACCGGACCGCGTGGCCCATTGGCGGGCGCGCATGTCGGGCGAAGGCGTGAAGATCGGACTGTGCTGGAGCGGCAGCAGCGATTTTCGCGTCGATCCCCGGCGTTCGATCCCGCCGGTTCATCTGGCCCCGCTCGCCGAATTGCCCAACGCGCGCTTCTTCAGCTTGCAGAAGGAGGATGTCGCGTCTCCGTTTCCGAAAGCGCTCGAAGGACGCTTGATTCGTTTTGACGGTATCGACTCCGGTCCGGACGCCTTTATCGATACAGCCGCCATCATGGCCAATCTTGATCTGGTCGTGACCTGCGACACATCCATCGCCCATCTCGCCGGCGCGTTGGGCCGTCCGGTCTGGGTCGCGTTGAAGCACATTCCGGAATGGCGCTGGATGCATGCGCGCGCGGATTCGCCTTGGTATCCGACGATGCGGTTGTTTCGCTGCGCCGACGGCGACGATTGGACAGCGCTTTTCAACGAAATGACGCCGGAAATCCGGAGAAAGTTTCCCGGTTGATGTTTGGGAAGAGGTGACGTCTGGCTGAGGCGCCGACGTCAGGCCCTTGTCCGCATCGCCCGCAAGGATTTTTCGATCCTGAATAACAATATGATTTTACGAGATTAAATCCTCTGGCTTGCGTCGCCGTCCGGCCGGGTGGCGAGAAAAGTCAAAAAACTGTCTTGACGGTTCCGGTTTGGAGGTCCTATACAGCGGCCATCGACGGCGTCGCCGCGGACTTGCGGCGGGCGCTGACGCGTCTTCAGATGAACCTTTGAGGGGTTTTGACCGGTGAGGTAGCC
>NZ_NHSJ01000039.1 GCF_002937075.1 Rhodoblastus sphagnicola | reverse complement strand
TGGTGTGGTTCCGCGAGGATTTGCGCCTCGGCGACAATCCCGCCCTCGCCGCCGCCGCCGCGACCGGCCTGCCCTTGCTGTGCGTCTATATTGACGAAGACGCGCGCGACGGCTTGCGCGCGCTCGGCGGCGCGGCGCGCTGGCGGCTCGACCGCGCGCGCGCCGCGCTCGAAGCCGATCTCGCCCGCTTCCATGGCCGTCTCCATTGTTTTCGCGGCGCCGCCGAGGCCGTCTTGCCGGATCTGGCGCGGGCGGCCAATGTCACCCACCTCCTGTTCAACCGCCGTCACGGCGGGGCCGAACGCGCGGTTGACGCCCGCGTCGCGGAACGGCTTGCCGCCGCGGGCGCGCGGGTCGAAAGTTTTAACGGCGCCCTGCTGGTGGAGCCGGAGCAGATCGCGACGCGGTCGGGCGGCGCCTTCAAGGTGTTCACGCCGTTCTGGCGCGCGGCGCGGGCGCGTCTTGACGCCGCTGAGCCCGTCCCGGCGCCGGAAAAACTGACCTTCGCCGCCCTCCCCGTCGGGACGCCGGCGCTGGCCCCCGCGCGGCCCGGCTGGGCGGAAAACTTTCCCGACCCCGACGCGGGCGAGGCCGGCGCGTTGACACGGTTACGTCACTTCACCGACGAAAAGCTCGATGGTTACGAGACCATGCGCGACCGCATCGATTGCGACGGGACGTCCAACCTGTCCGCCCATCTGCGATTCGGGGAAATCTCGCCGCGTCAGATCGTGGCGGCCTTGCGCGGGCGCCCGGCGGAGAAATTCCTGAGCGAATTGGGCTGGCGGGAGTTTTCCGCGCATCTGCTCCACGCCCGGCCCGACCTGCCCTGGCGCAATTTCAACGCGCGCTTCGACCGCTTCCCCTACCGCTCCGACCCCGAGGCGCTCCTGGCCTGGACGCGCGGGCGCACCGGCTATCCGATCGTGGACGCCGCCATGCGGCATCTGTGGCGCACGGGTCTCATGCCCAATCGCGCCCGCATGATCGTCGCCTCGTTCCTGACCAAACATTTGCTGATCGACTGGCGCGAGGGCGAGTCGTGGTTCTGGGACACGCTGATTGACGCCGATTCCGCCAACAACGCCGCCTCCTGGCAATGGGTGGCCGGAAGCGGCGCCGACGCGGCGCCCTATTTCCGCATCTTCAATCCGGTCTTGCAGGGCGAGAAATTCGACCCCGACGGCGCTTTCGTGCGGACCCATTGCCCCGAACTGGCGCGCCTGCCCAAGCGTTACATTCACCGGCCCTGGAGCGCGCCGGCCGAGGTTCTGGCCGGCGCCGGCGTCGTCCTCGGCCGCGACTGGCCGGCGCCGATCGTCGATCACGACTTCGCGCGCAGGCGGGCGCTGGAGGCCTTCGGCGCGATCGCGGCCTCCTCTGGAGAATGACTTGCGTCAACGCGAACCGGATTGGCGCCGGTTTGACCTGTGCCCCCCGCGCCACAGCGAGTTTTTTTCAAGATAGGCAGGAGCGGCAAGACCATTGTTTAGCTTAATTTGCTGCTACATAAGGCGATGAGCGGAGGTTCGCCCCCCGCCGCCGCCGCCGCCGGAGTGTGAATGAACCTGATCGAGCGCTATATTTTTCGCGTCGCCGCCATGGCCTTCCTCGCCACCCTGGGCGTGCTGACGGCTGTGATCTGGCTTTCGCAGGCGTTGCACGATCTCGACCTGATCACGTCGAAAGGCCAGTCGGCGCTGAGATTCCTCACCATCACCGGCATGTGGATTCCCTCGCTGGTCATGGTGATCGCGCCCATCGCCCTGTTCATCGCCGTGCTGTTCTCGCTCAACCGGCTCAACAGCGACAGCGAACTGGTGGTCACGGCCGCCTCCGGCCTGTCGCCGTTCGGTCTGCTGCGCCCCTACGCGCTGCTGATCGTGATGGTCGCCGGCCTGTGCGCGCTGGTGTCGCTGTGGATCATGCCGGCGAGTTTCAACATCATGCGCAACGCCTGGACCGAGGTGAAGTCCGACTTTCTGACCAAGATCGTGCGGCCCGGCCAGTTCAACTCGCTGGACAGCGGGCTGGTGTTCCATTACCGCGACCGCGGCCCGGGCGGCGAACTGCTGGGCGTGTTCATGCTCGACCGCCGCGACCCCGCGCAGGTGAGCGTCTATCTCGCCGAAAACGGCATCATCACCAAGATCGACGCCCAGTCCTACATCGTGCTGCAGACGGGCACGATCCAGAAGCAGGACAAGGGCTCCATTCCCGCCATGGTGACCTTCGATTCCTATGCGCTGGATCTCTCCAATTTCGAGCCGAAGCTTTACGGCGGCCCGCTGAAGCCCCGTGAGCGCCCCACCTGGGATCTGCTGAACTACGACGTCTCCGACCCCTATACACGCGACAATGTCGGACGTTTCCGCGCCGACTTGCACGAGCGCTTCGTCTCGCCGCTCTATGCGCTGGCCATGGGCATGATCGCCTTCGCGGCGCTGGGGACGCCGCGCACCACGCGGCAGACGCGCGGCCTGGCGCTTGGCGGCGCGACGCTTGCGGCCATCGCGCTGCGCGTCGGCGGCTTCGGCGTCGCCGGGGCGCTGGCGCGCGGCCCGGAGGCCGTCCCCTTCGCCTATGCCCTGCCCCTGCTCGGCGTGGTCGGCGGCGTGCTCTACACCTTCCGTTTCGCGCTGGCGCCGCTGTTTCGCGGCGCGCGCCTTGTTCCGGCGGAGGCGCGATGATCGGCCGCACGCTCGGAATCTATTTCGCCCTGCGCTTCCTGCAGAGCCTGACGGTGATCTTCTTCACCATTTTCGGCCTGATCTACATGGCCGATTTCGTGGAAATGCTGCGCCGCGCCGGCGACGTGCCCAACACGCCGATCGTCATCGTGCTGCTGGTCTGCCTGATGCGCACGCCCTCGATCGCGGAACAGGTGCTGCCCTTCGCCACCTTGTTCGGGGCCATGGCCGCCTTCATCTCGCTCACCCGCAAGCTGGAGCTGGTGGTGGCGCGCGCCGCCGGCGTGTCGGTCTGGCAGTTTCTCGCGCCCCCGGTGATCGCGGCGCTCGGCCTCGGCGTGGTGGTGGTGACCCTGCTCAGCCCCGGCGCGGCGCTGATGAAGAAAGAAGCCGACATCATCGAGGCCGGGATTTTCAAGACACAACTGTCGGCGCAGGATTCCAATCTGTGGATTCGCCAGCGCGGGCGCGACCAGCAATCGATCCTGCGCGCCGACCTCGCCGTCGATTCCGGCTTGCGCCTGTCGGGCGTCACTGTTTATGTCTTTGACTTGAAGGGACGATTCGTCGAAAGGGTGGACGCCGCCGAAGGCCGGCTGCTCCCCGGCGAATGGGAATTGAAGTCGGCCTTGGTCACCGCGCCGGCGGTCGATCCGAGGCAGATGGAAATTTACCATCTTGGGACTAATCTTCTGCCCGCCCAGGTGGCGCAGAGTTTCGTGGCGCCGGAGACCGTGCCATTCTGGTCGCTGCCGCGACTGGCTGAGGACACGGAGTCGGTGGGGTTGGATTCGGTGGGGTATCGTTTGCGTTTTCAACAGCTTCTTGCCCTTCCCACGCTGCTGGCGGCCATGGTGCTGATCGCGGCCTGCTTCTCTTTGAAACTGTCCCGCATGGGCGGGGTTGGGCTTATGGTTTTGGGTGGCGTCGGCTCCGGCTTCGTGCTTTATGTGGCGTCGAAACTGATCTCGGATCTGGGAGGCGCGGGCATGCTCAGCGCGCCAGTGGCTGCCTGGTCTCCGGCGATTGTGGCCAATTTGTTGGGTGGATTGACTCTCTTGAACCGCGAGGACGGCTGATGGCCAACACCGCCTTCGGCCCAAATTCGGCCCTGGGGCTCATGACGACCCGGGGCGTTTCCGGGCGCGTTTCTCCCCGCGTTTCTCCCTTCATTTCCTGGCTCGCGCTGGGGCTGGCGCTGGGCGGAGCGCTGTTCGCGCCCTGGTCGGCGGCGCGCGCGGAGACCCTCAACGACAGATTCGCCGCCGCCAACAGCGGCGACAAAACGCCGATGAATGTCGATGCCGACAAGGTCACCTATAACGACCACGAGCACACCGTGGTCGCCACCGGCGACGTGCAGATCTATTACAAGAAGAAGATTCTGGAGGCCGACAAGGTCACCTATTTCCGCGACAGCGGGCAGGTTCTGGCCGAGGGTTCGGTCAAGCTCACCGATTCCGACGGCTCGGTCACCCATGCCGACAAGATGGAGTTGTCGGGCGATTTCAAGCGCGGTTTCGTCGATTCAGCGCGGTCCGACAGCAAGGACCGCACCCATATGACGGCGACGCGGACGGAAAAACTCGACGAAGAGACCACCGTGTTCGAGAAGGGCGCCTACACCGCCTGCGACACCTGCGCCGAGCATCCCGACCGCGCCCCGGTCTGGCGCCTGCGCGCGCGAAAAATCATCCACAAGAACGCCGAGCAGCGCCTCTATTACGAAAACGCCACCTTCGAACTGTTCGGCCTGCCGATCGTCTGGTTCCCGTTCCTGTCGACGCCCGATCCGAGCGTGCCGCGCGCCTCGGGCTTCCTCGCGCCGCACCTGTCCTATAACGCGACCACCACCGGCTTTGGCGTCGGGCAGCCCTATTTCTATGTAATCTCGCCCGACAAGGACGTGACGGTCACCCCCTATTACTACGCCAACCAGGGTTTTCGCGGCGACGTCGAGTACCGGCAGCGGCTCGACAACGGCTATTTCACGCTCGACCTCACCGGCATTCACCAGAACAACCCGTCGGCCTTCGCCGGTTGGCCCTATGGCGCCGAAAAAACGCGCGCCGATCGCGGCATGGTCCAGTCCCAGGGGACGATCTGGCTGAACCAGAGCTGGAAGTTCGGCTGGGACATCGCCCGCGCCTCCGACAAATGGTTCAACAACGACTATCAGGTTGGCAACAACACTCTGAACGGCAATTACTTCCGCGAGAATTCGTCCACGGTCTATATCACCGGCCAGGGCGACCGCGGCTATTTCGACTTGCGCGGCTATTCGTTCCAGGGTCTCGCCAACACCGACTACCAGCCGCAACTCGCCGCCGTCTGGCCGATGCTGGACTACAACAAGACCATCTCGCTCGATCCGGCCAAGACCTTTGGCATCGGCGGCGAGATCGAGATCGACGCGAATTATACCCGCTCGACCGCCACGCTCGCCTCCTACCAGCAGATCGGCTCGTATCAGTACGATTCCCGATATGGCATGTTCTCGGTCTGCCGCGCCACCGCGACCAATCCCAACGCCTACAGCCAGTCCAACTGCCTGTTGCGCGGCATTGGCGGCGAATATGACAGCGCCACGATTCAGCTGTCCTGGAAACGCAAGTTCATCGATCCGCTCGGCGAGGTCTGGACGCCCTTCACCTTTGCACGCGCAAACCTCAATTATCTGAATGCGAACGTGAACGGCTCGACGAGCTTTTCGCGATCTTACGTTGACGCGTCCGGCGATACGCAAACGATCACGGACACGGTCAGCAACGCCAACCAGGCGAATTTCCTGAGCCACAACGACAAGTTCGGCGGCTATATCACGCCGGGCGTCGGCCTGGAATGGCGCTATCCCCTGCTGTCGAAGACGCCGATCGGCGACATGGTGATCGAGCCGATCGCCCAGATCATCGCGCGGCCCAACGGCCAGGCGACCAACAACATGGTCAATCTCGACGCGCAGAGTCTGGTGTTCGACGACAGCAATCTGTTCGAATGGAACAAATATTCCGGCTATGACCGGTTCGAGACCGGCGTGCGCGCCAATTACGGCGCCCAGTTCACCTATGACCTGCATGAATACGGTTCGGCCAGCGCGCTGGTCGGCCAGTCGGCGCAGGTCGCGGGCGTGAATTCCTACGCCACGCCCGACGCCGCCAATATCGGCCTCAGTTCCGGGCTCGACAAGCCGCTGTCCGATTACGTGACCCGCCTCGCCTATGCGCCTTCAGCCAATTACAGCTTCATCGCCAAGACCCGGTTCGATCAGAGCGACTGGTCCATGCGCCGTATTGACGTCCAGGCGCGCGCCAAATACGGACCGCTGGCCTTTGGCGTGAACTACGCCAATTACGTGGCGCAGCCGCTGATCGGCTATAACGAGCGCCGCGAAGGCCTGGGGCTGACCTCGCGCTACGACATGTTCCAGAATTATTTCGTCCAGGGCGACATCACCTGGGATCTCGGCCGGCACAATTACGACGACGTGACCTACGTCATCGGAAACAAGACCTATTATGCCCCGTCCGCGCCGCTGTTCGCCATCGCCTCCTGGGGCGCCGGCATCGGCTACCAGGATGAATGCCTGAAACTCGGTCTGAACTATCGCGACTCGATTTCGGACGGTTACGGCTATCCGCCGAACTACAACCGCAACAAGTCGGTGCTGTTCACCCTCGAATTGCGCACGCTGGGCGACATCAGGGCGCCGTTCTCGCTGACGCCCTCGGTGATCCAGGACGGCGTGCGCACCAATTGATTTTTCCGCCCTGGCCTGAAATGAAAGGCGCGGCGGAAAAATCGCATTTGCATGGTTAAGACAATGGCGCGTTTCAAAGTGTTCGGCGGCGTGATGCTCGCTTTCCTGGCTGGTTCGCTCCCGGCGCCGGCCCAATCCATCTTGGCGACCATCAACGGCGATCCCGTCACCACTCTGGATCTGGAGCAGCGCGAAAAGCTGTTGCGCGCCCTTGGCCTGCCGTCGTCGGGGTCGGATGCGATGGAGAGCCTGATCAAGTCGCGCGTCGAGGCCGATGAGATCAACAAATACGGCATCAGGGTCAAGAGCGACGAACTCGGCCCGACCTATTACTATTTCGCCGAGCGCGCCAAGACCACGGCGCAGGCGCTGCAGCAGCGCCTCGCCCATTCCGGCGCCGACGCCAAGCACGTCGAGAATTTCCTTCAGATCCACCAGGCCTTCACCATCTACGCCCGCGCCCGCAATCGCGCCGTCGAGGTGAGCGAGAAGGACATCGACGCCGAACTCGCCCGCGATCCCAAATTGGCGGGCGAGATGAGCTACACCATCCGCCAGGTGGTGGTGACCGTTCCGCCACAGGCGGGCGCGGCCGGTCTGCAACAGGCCGCCAAGGAAATGGAGGGCCTTCGCGCCCGCTTCACAGATTGCGCCTCCGGCGTGACAATGGCCACCGCCTCGCCCAATGTGGTGGTGCGCGAACCGGTGACCCGCACCACCTCCGCCCTTGGCGACCAGCTCGCCGATCTGCTCAACAAGACGCCCGTCGGCCACCTCACCGGCCCGAGCCGGGATTCCGCCGGATTGGTGGCGCTGGCCCTGTGCGAGCGCAGCAAGGCCAAGTCCGACGCGGCCCGCGACCAGGCCTCGCAGCGCATCCTCGCCCGAAAGATCGCGGATGACGCCGAAAAGCTCTACAAGGAGTTGCGCGCCACGGCGGTCGTCGTCAAAAAATGACGGGCGCCGCGCCGCTCTGCCTGACCCAGGGCGATCCGTCGGGCATAGGCCCCGATCTCGCCCTGACGCTTTACGCGAGCGGCGTCGCCCTGCCGCCCTTCTTTGTTCTGGCCGATCTCGAACTTTTGCGGCGCCGCGCCGCCTTGCTCGGCCTCGATGTCGCCATCGCCGAATGCGCGCCGGAACAGGCGGGCGCAATGTTTCCCCGCGCCCTGCCCGTCGTTCCCCTACTTCATCATGCGCGCGGCGTTCCCGGCGCTCCCGACCCCGCCGACGCGCCCGCCACGGTCGAGGCGATCGAGCGGGCGGTGGAGTTTCTCAGCGCGGGGCGCGCCCGCGCCATGGTCACCAACCCTATCGCCAAATCCGTGCTCTACGCCAGCGGCTTCGCGCATCCCGGCCATACCGAATTCCTGGGCCAGCTGGCAGAGGCGAAATTCGGCGAGACCTGCCGGCCGGTGATGATGATCTGGTCGCGCGAACTCGCCGTGGTCCCCGCCACGATTCACATTCCGCTGAGCGCAGTCGCGTCCGCCCTGCGCGAAAACGACCTCGTGGAGATCGGCGGCATCGTCGCCGCGGCGCTGGCGCGCGATTTCGGCATTGTCGCCCCCCGCCTCGCCTTCTGCGGCCTCAATCCCCATGCCGGCGAGGACGGGGCCATGGGCCGCGAGGACATCGACATCGTCGCGCCGGCGGTGCGAAAACTCGTGGCGCAAGGCATCGCCGCGACCGGCCCGCTGCCCGCCGACACTTTGTTTCACGCGCAGGCGCGGACAAGCTATGACGCGGTCGTCGGCATGTACCACGATCAGGTTCTCATTCCGGCCAAAACCCTGGCTTTCGACACCGGCGTCAATGTCACGCTGGGATTGCCGTTCATCCGCACCTCGCCCGATCACGGCACGGCCTTCGCGCTGGCCGGAACCGGCCGGGCGCGGACCTCCAGCCTCGCCGAAGCGATCTTTCTCGCCGACCGTATGGCGCGGCGGCGCGCATGAGCGAGCGGATGAGCGAGTCCTTGCCGCCGCTGCGCGAAGTGGTCGCGAAATACGAGTTGAACGCGAAAAAGTCGCTCGGCCAGAATTTTCTGTTCGACCTCAATCTCACCGGCCGCATCGCCCGCGCCGCCGGGCCGCTGGATGAGGCGACGGTGATCGAGATCGGCCCCGGCCCCGGCGGCCTCACCCGCGCCCTGCTCGCCCATGGCGCGAAAAGGGTGATCGCGGTGGAGCGCGACGACCGCTGCCTCGCCGCGCTTGAGGAAGTGTCCGCCGCCTTTCCCGACCGGCTAGAACTCGTACCGGGCGACGCGCTGGCGCTGGACTACCCCGCTTTTCTGGCCGAACGCGGCGTCAGCGGTCCGGTGCGCATCTGCGCCAACCTGCCCTACAATATCGGCACGCCCTTGCTGGTCGGTTGGCTGACGCAGCAAGTCTGGCCGCCGTTTTACGACCGCATGGTGTTGATGTTCCAGCGCGAAGTGGCGGAGCGCATCGTCGCCGGGCCGGAGCGGCGCGCCGATTACGGGCGCCTGGGCGTGCTCGCCAACTGGCGCTGCGAGACGCGCATTCTGTTCGACGTGCCGCCCGCCGCCTTCACGCCGCCGCCGAAGGTGACGTCCTCGGTCGTTGAGTTGCGCCCTCGTGAAAAGCCGCTGGACTGCGACGCGGCGGCGCTGGAGCGCGTGACCGCCGCCGCCTTCGGGCAGCGGCGCAAAATGCTGCGTCAGGCGCTGAAAGGGCTAGGGGTTGACCCGCTCGCCCTGCTGGAGGCCGCCGGAATCGAGCCGACCCGGCGGGCCGAGGAAGTCCCGGTGGAGGGGTTTGTCGCGCTGGCGCGGGCCTTGCCGCCGCCGTGAGTCGCGCGTCAGGCGGACTCGACCAGTTCCGCCAACCGGCCGACGAGCAGCCGCTCCCAGAGGTGCCCGGCGGCCGAACTGAAGTGATTGGCGTGGAACCAGACGAATTCCGGGTAGGGGCGCGGCGTCAGCACGACCCGCGTCCGCACCCCGTTGATCACCTGTTCGCTCTCCTCGAAGCTGGGATGAGCGCCATTGACCGCGAACAGAACCGCCGGCCTGCCGCCGCGAAACGCGCCGATGGCCTCCGCAAGGCCCGCGACGAGGTCCGGCCGGTGCGGGTTTTCCGAATAGAAGAAGCAGACGCAGCGTTCGGCCTGAACCGCCTCGCGAAAGGCGGCGATCCGGCGATGATAGCGCTCCGTGAACTTGCGAAAGTCGTTCTGCGCCCATTCGGGGCCAAACTCATGGTTCCAGAACACGCCATCGGCCTCGTTGACCGGGTAATGTAAATCCTCGCGATAAACGATGCCGGACGTGTCGAGATAGCTGGAAAAATTCGTCTGCAAATGTTTGAGAACGGATGCGCCGGCGTGGACCGCGAGGTCGAACGGCATGGTCGGTTCGCCCATCACCCGTGACGGCTTGAACCCCCATTTGGTGGAGAGCGTGCGCGGCAGGCAACTCTCGCCGATGGAGACGATCCGGGGGCCACCCTCGCGCATGTGCCTGATCATGCGATGAATCGTCATGTCGGCGATATAGGTCATCACCTGGAAATCGCTGTCGCCGGAGCGTGCGACGGCCGCTTCGAAGCGCCGGCGGATGCTGGCGATGTCGGCGTGCGAGAGATGCAGCTTGTAGGAACTGTACCAGTTGGCCAGTTCCGGCGACACGCTGTCCGGCGCGCGCACAACGCCGTCGAATTCGTCGGCGTCGCCGCCGGCCTTCCAGGCGAGATATTGGCGCGACAAGCGGTCGAACAGCGCCAGGGTGCGGATCGGCGCCGGGGCGCTGGCGGTCAGAAGATCATCGGAGATGTCTGCGAACATTCGCCCACCTTACCACCGCCCAAGGTCAAGGCAACGCTCACCCCGGCTCCGCCAGCAACGTCGTGACGAATTCGCCCATGCCCGCCGCGATGCGCGGGCGGCGCTGGCGCTCGGCGCGCACGATGGCCGCGAGATCGTCGAAGGTCTGCTGGATGTCGTCGTTGATCAGCACGTAATCGTAATCGGTCCAGCGGCCGATCTCGTGGCGGGCGGCGGCGAGGCGCTTCTCGATGGTCTCGCTGTCGTCCTCGGCGCGGCGCTCCAGCCGGGCGCGCAATTCGCGGATCGACGGCGGCAGGATGAAAATCGTCACCACGTCGCGCGGCGCCTTTTCGCGGACCTGGCGCGCGCCCTGGTAATCGATGTCGAACAGCACGTCGCGGCCCTGTGACAGCCGCTCCTCCACCCATTTGCGCGGCGTGCCGTAGAAATTGCCGTGGACCTCGGCATGTTCGAGCAGGTCGCCGGACTCGCGCAGGCGGCGGAACTCGTCCTCGGCGATGAAATGATAGTGAATCCCGTCGGCCTCGCTGGTGCGGCGTTTGCGCGTCGTCACCGAGATCGAAAGTTTCAGATCAAGCTCCGGCCGCTGCAACAGCATGCGAGTCAGGGTGGTCTTGCCCGCGCCCGACGGCGAGGACAGGATCAGCATCAATCCGCGGCGCGGCCCGTTCATGAAACCCTCTTTTTTTTTGACAGACGCCCGGCTGGCGCCGGACTCACTCGATATTCTGCGCCTGTTCGCGCAATTGTTCGACTTCGACCTTGAGATCCAGGCCTATGGCGGTGAGCGCGGGATCGTTGGATTTGGCGCAGAGGGTGTTGGATTCGCGCCCGAATTCCTGGGCGAGAAAATCCAGGCGGCGGCCGATCGCGCCGCCGCCGGCCAGCAGTTTTCGCGCCGCCGCGACATGGGAATAGAGCCGGTCCAGCTCCTCGCGTATGTCGGCCTTGGCGGCGAGCAGGATCGCCTCCTGGTGCAGGCGCGCCTCGTCGAACCGCCCGATTTCGCTCAATTGCGCAATCGCGGCGCGCAGTTTTTCCCGCACGACGTCGGGCTTGCGGGCCGGGCAGGCGTCGGCGGCGCCGGTCAGGCGCTCGATGGCGTCGAGCCGTTGCGCGAAGATGGTCTGAAGCGCCGCGCCCTCGGCCACGCGCATGGCGGACAAATCGGCCAGCGCGGCTTCCAGGCCCCGCAGCATCGCCGCCTGCGCCTCGCCCTGCGCGGAATCGTCCTCGCCTTCGCCGGTCTCGATCACGCCGCGCAACGCCAGCAGGCCGTCGAGCGTCGCCGGCCCGACATTTCCGCGCGGCAGGGTCGAGACCAACTCCAGCAGTTGCGTCAAAAGCTCGCGGTTGATGCGTGGCGCGCTGGCGACGCTCTCCCGCGTGATCGAGAGATTGGCCTGGCAGGCGCCGCGAGTCACGACTTTCGCGATCAGGCCGCGCGACGGCAGGTCGAGCGCGTCAAACCCCGGCGGCAGCCGCAGCCTCAGGTCGAGTCCCTTGGAATTGACCGTCTTGATTTCCCAGGTCCAGCGGAACGGCGCGGCGTGGCCGGATTGGCGGGCGAAGCCGGTCATGCTGGCGAGGGTCATGGAGTGTCCGGGATTGGAGAGGCGTCGCGCCTGCCATAATGCAGGTGGGCGGCGAAATAAACCCGCCGCGTCCAGCAAACCCTTTTATTATGCCCGAGGGTTTATTTCCCGGCCTTGCCGAACGGCGAACTGGTGTCCACCGTCTTGGCGCTGTTGAGATCCCAGCTCTTGTCGAGCAGCGGGTCGAGCGCCGTGCCGGCGGAGGCGTCGTAGACGCGCGGCTTGCCATTGGGCGCCATGGCGCCGGCCTGCGGCGCCGGCGAAAACGCCATGGAGCCGTCAACCGGTTCGGCCGCTCCGTCAAGCAGATTGGCCGCGGTGCGCCGGGACGCGGCGCCAGCCGAGCTGAGTTCCTCCGCCGGCCCGTCGAGCAGGTTTTCCGCCTTGGTGACGCCGCCCATCTGGGCGTCGGCGTAGCTGTCATCGCCGGATTCGATGCGCGGCGCCACGCCATGCGCCAAGGCGAGTTCGCCAACGCGCCGGGGCGCGGGCGGCGCGTTCGGCAAGCCGGGCGCCAGACGGGCCAGCGCGGCCGCCTCGCGGCGCAGGCTGGGCGCCGGCAGGCGCGTGTCCGCCAGGCCGGTCGCCGGAGCGCCATAGGGCGAGCGATAAATTTCGCCGCGCTCGTCGCGCTTGTGGTTCGGGTCCAACTGCCGCCAGCGCTGCACGTTCTTGTTGTGGACGTCGAGCGTCTCGGCGAAGACATGGCCGCCGGTTCCGTCGGCGACGAAGTAAAGGTCGGCCGTGCGCGAGGGATTGGCGACCGCCTCCAGCGCCGCGCGGCCGGGATTGGCGATCGGGCCGGGCGGCAGGCCGTCGATGACGTAGGTGTTGTAGGGCGTGCGCGATTCGAGGTCGTCGCGGGTCAGCGTGCGGCCGAGCGGCCCCTGCCCGGCGACGAGGCCATAGACCACGGTCGGGTCCGATTGCAGCCGCATGTGCTTGCGCAGGCGGTTGAGGAAGACCGAGGCCACGCGCGGGCGCTCGTCGGCGCGTCCCGTCTCCTTTTCGACGATCGAGGCCAGCGTCACCATGTCGGTCGGCGAAGTCAGCGGCAGGTCGGAATTGCGGCGCCGCCAGATCTCCTCCACCAGCGCCTTGTGGTCGCGCGCCATCTTCTGCAACAATTTGTCGCGGGTGTCGCCGCGCTGGAACTTGTAGGTTTCCGGCAGCAGCGCGCCCTCGCGCGGAATTTCGCGGATGTCGCCGGCCAGCGAGTCGTCGCCGCGCACCTTGTCGACGATCTGCTGGCTGGTCAGGCCCTCGGGAATGGTCAGCGTGTGCAGGATGGCGCGGCCCTGCACGATGGCGTCGATGGCCTCCTGGAGCGAACCGCCCTGCCTGAACAGGTATTCGCCGGCCTTGAGCTTGCCGCGCAGGCCCTCGATCGACAGCACGATGGCGAAGGACAGCCGGCTGTCGATCACGCCCTGGTCGACCAGGATCTGCGAGATCTCGTCGGCGTCGGCGCCTTGCGGGATCACCACCACCCGGTCCGCCGTAAGCGGCCCCGGCGACCGCGCGCCGCGGCTGGCCATCACCACGCCCAGTCCGGCGATCACGGCGGCGACCAGCAGGAAGGTCATCACCCCGGAAATCGCCGCCAGCATGCCGGAGCGCTTCTTCTTCCTCGGCGGCGGCGGGGCGCTGTCGGGCCTTGCCGCATTGGAGCCTGGCGTTGCGCTCGAACCCCGCGCGATGCGGCGCGCGGCGGAATCCTGACTCGAGCGGCGCGAGACCGGGCCGAAGCTGTCGTCGGCCGGCTTATCCTCGCCCGTGGGTTCAACGTTTTCGCTCATTCCGAACCATCACCACTGCTACCGACCATTTGGCCGGCAGCTTAGCACAGTCAATGGTTAATGTGGCGAAAACGAGGGGACGTCTCAACCTTCGAAACGTCTCAACACCAGCGAGGCGTTTGTGCCGCCGAAGCCGAAGCTGTTCGACAGGGCGACGTCGATCTTGCGCTTGCGCGGCGTGTGCGGCACGAGGTCGATCGCCGTCTCGAACGCGGGATTGTCGAGATTGAGCGTCGCCGGCGCTATCTGGTCGCGGATCGCCAGAACGGAGAAAATCGCCTCCACCGCGCCGGCCGCGCCGAGCAAATGGCCGACCGAACTCTTGGTCGAGGACATGGAAATGGTGGCGGCGGCTTCGCCGACCACGCGCTCGACCGCGCGCAACTCGATGCCGTCGGCCATGGTCGAGGTGCCGTGGGCGTTGACATAATCGATGTCGGCGGGGGTGAGTCCCGCGCGCTTCAGGGCGGCCCGCATGCAGCGATAGGCGCCGTCGCCGTCTTCCGCCGGGGCGGTGATGTGATAGGCGTCGCCGGACATGCCGTAGCCGATGACTTCGGCGTAAATCCGCGCGCCGCGCCGCTGGGCGTGCTCCATTTCCTCCAGCACCACGCAGCCGGCGCCCTCGCCCATGACGAAACCGTCGCGGTCGCGGTCATAGGGGCGCGAGGCCGCCGTGGGATTGTCGTTGAAGGCGGTGGCCAGAGCCTTGCAGGCGCAGAACCCGGCGATGCCGATGCGGTTGAGCGCCGATTCGGCGCCGCCCGCCACCATCACCTCGGCGTCGCCGAGCATGATCAGGCGCGCGGCGTCGCCGATGGCGTGGGTGCCGGTCGAGCAGGCCGTGACGACGGCGTGATTCGGGCCTTTCAACTGATGTTCGATCGAGACATGGCCGCCGATCAGATTGATCAGGCGTCCAGGCACGAAGAACGGCGACACGCGGCGCGGGCCCTTCTCCTGCAACAGCAGCGAGGTCTCGTTGATGCCGCCCAGGCCGCCGATGCCGGAGCCGATCAGCACGCCGGTCTCGATCTGGTCCTGATAGGTTTTCGGCGCCCAGTCGGCGTCTTTCAACGCCTGGCGGGCGGCGGCGACGCCGAAGATGATGAAATCATCGACCTTGCGCTGTTCCTTGGGCTCCATCCACTCGTCGGCGTTGAACGCGTCCGAGTTGGCCTTGGCCCGGCCTGGGCGCGGCACCTGCATCGCCACCTGGCACGCAAGATCGGAGGCCTCGAACCCCTCGATCCTGGCGGCGCCGCTCTCGCCGGCCAGCAGGCGCTTCCAGCTTTGCTCCACGCCGCAGGCCAGCGGCGAAACCATGCCCAATCCCGTAACGACGACCCTGCGCATTGCTCCCTCGGAATCTCTGATCCGCCGCGTCACAGCGCAGGCGAAAGCGGCGTCGGACGCCATTCGCGCGCGAGCGGTTCGGCCGTCGCGCGCGAGTTGTACCTTAGCGAGGCGTCAACCCAATCAGGGCCTTGCCGCTCAGGCCTTGCCCGTCAGGCTTTGGCGGTGGCCTTTTCCAGGAACTTCACCGCATCGCCGACGGTCACGATGCCCTCGGCCGATTCGTCGGGAATTTCCACGCCGAATTCTTCCTCGAAGGCCATGACCAGTTCGACGGTGTCGAGCGAGTCCGCGCCCAGGTCGTCGATGAAATTGGCGCTGTCGATCACCTTGTCGGCGTCAACGCCGAGGTGTTCGATGACAATCTTTTTCACGCGCTCGGCGACATCGCTCATTTTTAGCTTCCCTGTTTACTCTTTGGCTTGGGTCGCGCCGGGTAATCAAGCCAGGCGCGGGGACGGACGGGTTCTTGGACGCGATTCGCGGGCGGCCGAACAGTTTTGGCGGCTGGACGCTGTTTCACGCTGGAACGCACAAACCGAGGCTTGCTAACATACTTCCGCTCGGATTGCGAGGCCCCTTCCCCCGTTTGACGCCGCAGCGACGGCTGCGGCGCAACTCTTTCAAATCATGGCCATTCCGCCGTTGACATGCAGCGTCTGGCCGGTGACGTAGCCGGCCTCCTCGCTCGCCAGATAGACGCAGGCCGAGGCGATGTCGTCGCCCTTGCCCATTTCGCCCTTGGGAATCGCTCCGAGGATCGACTCCTTATGCTTGTCGTTGAGGACATCCGTCATCGGGCTGGCGATGAAGCCGGGCGCCACGCAATTGACGGTGATGCCGCGCGCGGCGATCTCGGCGGCCAGCGCCTTGCTCATGCCGATCAGCCCGGCTTTCGAGGCGCAGTAATTGGCCTGTCCGGGGTTGCCGGTGACGCCGACCACCGAGGTGATGTTGATGATGCGGCCGAAGCGGCGCTTCATCATGCCCTTGACCGCCGCGCGGCACAGGCGGAAGGCCGATTCGAGGTTGACGGTGAGGACGGTCGACCAGTCGTCGTCCTTCATGCGCATGAACAGGCCGTCGCGCGTCACCCCGGCGTTGTTCACCAGAATGTCGATCGGACCCGCCGCCGCCTCGGCCTCGGGGATCAGTTTTTCCACGCTGGCGCTGTCGGAAAGATTGCAGGGGACGACGAAGGCGCCCGCGCCCAACTCGGCGGCCAGCGCGTCCAGCGCCTCGCGACGGGTGCCCGACAGCACGACTTTCGCCCCTTGCTTGTGCAGCGCGCGGGCGATCGCCGCGCCGAGGCCGCCGCTGGCGCCGGTGACCAGAGCGACCCGATTGTTCAAGTCAAACATAAGAAACTCTCCTCAAGCCTCGGAAAGGCTGAAATTCTCGACCTCAACCGGCGCGCTAACATTGAGCGAACGCGCGCCCTCCGCCGTGCGCTTGACCAGACCGGCCAAAACCTTGCCCGCGCCGACTTCCACGAACAGGTCCACACCCGCCTTGTGCATGAAACCCATGCATTCGCGCCAGCGCACCGCGCCGCAGACCTGGGCCACCAGCAGTTTCTTGATTTCCTCGGGATCGGACACCGGCGCCGCCGTGACATTGGCCACGACCTCGACCACCGGCTTGTTGATGACCGTCTCGGCCAGCGCCGCCCGCATGGCTTCCGCCGCCGGCTGCATCAACGCGCAATGGAACGGGGCGGACACCGGCAGCAGCATGGCGCGCTTGATTCCGTTGGCCCGGGCGATCTCGATCGCCGCCTCCACCGCGAGTTTCGCGCCGGAGACCACGATCTGGCCGCCGCCATTGTCATTGGCGAGCTGGCACAGGCCGCCGGAGGCCGCCGCCGCCTCGGCCGCGATCTTTTCGGCCTGTTCCGGCGTGGCGCCGAGCAGCGCCGCCATGGCGCCCTCGCCCACCGGAACCGCCTTCTGCATGGCCGAACCGCGCAGGCGCAGCAGGCGGGCGGCGTCGGCGATGTTGAGCGCGCTGGCCGCGGCCAAAGCCGAATATTCGCCGAGCGAATGTCCCGCGACATATTTGGCGTCGCGGGCGAGGTTCACGCCCTTTTCGCTTTCCAGCGCGCGCAAGGCGGCGAGGCTCACCGCCATCAGCGCCGGCTGTGCGTTGGCGGTCAGTTGCAATTGCGCGGCGTCGCCTTGAAACATCAGGGCGGAGAGTTTTTCGCCCAATGCGTCGTCAACCTCTTCAAAAACAGCGCGCGAGGCGGGATAAGCCTCGAACAAGGCCTTGCCCATGCCGATGGCCTGGGACCCTTGGCCGGGGAAGACGAATGCGACGGACATCGACGACTCTCCAAAGCCGTTAATCAGGAACGCGGGCATTTGACGCCGGTAATGGCGCCTGTCAAGGCGCGGGCGGCGCGGCTTTTTGACCGAATGCGCGACCAACCCCGCCGTACACGCAATTTTCATCCCTCGCGCACAGAATCTTTTGTCACGCGGCGCGCGGTCATGACGACCGGCGCCGCGCCGGGGGTCCTCCGGCCTTTTCTCGCTTCATGTCAGAAGTTCAGCGCCCCGCCGATGGCGGAACGATCAACTCTCGGGTCCGGCATGATGGCTTTGTTCAGATTTTCCAGCAGCGCCGCGCCGGACCGCGACATGCCCCTGCCCGTCTATCGGGCGTTGATCGTCTCGCTGTTCGAATCCGCCGCGCGCAATGGCGCCAATGTCCTCGCCTACGCCCTGCTCGGCCTCTTCATGATGCTGTGCGCCGACGCCGTCGCCATCAAGGCGAGCAGCGCGCTTCTCCTCGCGGCGAGCGTTTTGCGGATCGCCGTCGAAATCTCCTGCTGGCGCCGCATCAGGGACGCGGCGGCGCCGCTCTCGAGCACGGAGGAGGTCCAGGCCAGCGAGCGACGCTATATCGCCGCCACCGGCCCGTTCGCCGTGACGCTCGCCCTGGTGCAAGGGTTCGTGCTGGTCCTGCCCGGCGGCGAGCCGTTCCGACAGATCGTCGTCGCGGCCGGCTTGATCTTTCTCGTCAGCGCGCCCGGACGCGCCTGCGGCTCTCCGCGCGCCGTCGCGCTCCAGTCGGGCGTGATCATCAGCAGCTTTTGCGCGGCCATGGCGGCCAACGGCGGCGCCATCTCCTGGTTCGCCATCCTGATGAGCCTGGCCCTGATGCGGCATTTGCGCGACACCACGCGCTCCCTGCACGGCACCATGGTCTCCATGCTGCTGGCGCGCCGCGCCGCCGAGGATGTCGCGGAAAGGTTCGACACCGCGCTGAACAATATGGCGCGCGGGCTGGTGATGCTCGACCGCGACGGCCGGGTGCTCGTGGCCAACCAGATTTTTTCCGACTTGTTCGGCCTCCCGGCCGCCGCCGTCGATCTGCCGGTCGAGGCGCTGATCGAGACCTATGTCGCGCCACGGGTGATCGGCGACACGGCGCCGGCCGCGCTCGCCGAATTTTTCGCGGGCGCGGGAAGCTCCGAGGACCAATGGCGCCTGGTCGACGGGCGCATCCTGGCCTTTTCCCGCCAGCCCATGGCGGAGGGCTCGGTGATCACCGTCGCCGACGTCACCGCCGAGCACGAGGCCGAACAGAATATTCAGCGCATGGCGCGGTTCGATCCGGTCACCGGCCTGCCCAACCGGGCGTATCTGGGCGAAATGCTCGACCGGACCATTGGCGCGGCGGCCGGCGGCGACGGCTTCAGCCTGCTGTCGGTCGATCTCGACCGTTTCAAGGAGGTCAACGACGCCTATGGCCATCATGTCGGCGACCTGCTGCTGGCGGAGGCCGCCGCGCGCATGCGCGACGTGATCGGCGCGCGGGGCTTCGTCGCACGATTCGGCGGCGACGAATTCGTCATCCTGCTCGAAGCCGCGCGGCGCGCCACCGTCGCCAAGATCGGCGCCTGCGTGGTCCGCGCCGTCAGCGCGCCCTACGAAATCGAGGGCAAGAGCGTCCGCATCGGCGCCAGCGCCGGCGCGGCGATCTTTCCCGAAGACGCCCACGACCACGACGCCACCTCCCTGCTCAAGGCGGCGGACATGGCGCTTTACGACGCCAAGGCCTCCGGGCGCGGCGCCGTCAAGTTCTTCGTCGAGGACATGGCGCTGGCGGTGCGCCGCCGCCGCCAGCTCGGCGTCGCCCTGCGCGACGCGCTGGCCAACGCCGAGCTTTCGCTGGCCTATCAACCGATCGTCGCCCTGAAGGATGGGCGCGCGACGGCGGTGGAGGCCCTGTTGCGCTGGACCCATCCGGGCTTCGGCGTGGTCTCGCCGGCGGAATTCATTCCCATCGCCGAAGAGACCGGCGTCATTGTCGAGATCGGCGCCTACGCGCTCGACCGCGCCTGCCGCGACGCGCTGAACTGGCCCGCGCATGTGCGCATCGCCGTCAATCTCTCGGCGGCGCAGTTCGATCGCGGCGACCTTGAGGCTACCGTGCGCGAGGCGTTGGCGCGCACCGGGCTGCCGGCCGAGCGCCTGGAGCTGGAAATCACCGAATCCATCCTGGTCGGCAATCACGCCGAGGTGATGACAAAGCTCAACCGGCTGCACGCGCTCGGCGTCCATATCGCGCTCGACGATTTCGGAACCGGCTATTCCTCGCTGAGCTATCTCAACGATTTCACCTTCGACAAGGTCAAGGTGGACCAGAGTTTCGTCCGCGACGTGACCTTGCCGCGCAATTCCAAGGCGGTGAGCATCATCCGCGCCGTCAACGCCATCGGCGCCGACCTGAACATGACCGTGGTGGCCGAGGGGGTCGAAACCGCCGAACAGTTGCAAGCCCTGCGCGCCTTGGGCGTGTCCGGGGCGCAGGGCTATTATTTCAGCCAGCCGGCGCCGGCGGACGAGATCGGCTTGATCTTGCTGAAGGAGATGGCCGACTCCCTGGTCGATCCCATGGCGCGCCGCGCGCGCCGGGGGCCGCGGGCGAAAGCCGGCAAGCCGGATGAAAAAACCCGGCCGCGAGGGTCGGGTTGAAGTCTGTGCGCTTCGCTTATGCCGGCGCCGGCGGGCATCATGCCGGTCGCCGAACCTTTGCGCCATCGGTCAGGAACGGATGGCGACCGCGTCGATCAGCCAAGGGGAGAACGGGCCGGTCGATGGCGGCGTGACGCCCTCGCCCTCGCCGGAGCGCGGGCAAGGGCAAGCGGAAGTCTTCAGTATTTGGCGACGACCGCGGTTTCCGGCGCGCCGAACTTGTAGATCAGGGCGCCCAGCACCTGGTGCGAGGTGACTTCGAGGCGGTCTCTGCCGCCGAAGTCGACGTTGGTATAATTCTCCCTGCCGAGATCGACGTAGCGATATTCGAGGCGGGCGATCCAGTTGGGGGTGAAGGCGTAATCGACGCCGGCGCCAATGGTGTAGCCCACGCGGTCGTTGGTGACGGAGCCCACGGTCGTGCGCACCTTGGCGTCGCCGAACGCGACGCCGCCCGCGACGTAGAGCAACGCGCGATCCCAGGCCGGGATACCGATGCGGCCGCGAATGGCGGCGGCATAGTTGGAATTGAAGGTGTCGTTGACGATCGGATTGCCGTTTGTCGTGAAGGCCTTGCTGCCGCCGAGCACCGCCGCCGCATCGCCTTCGAGGCCGAGCACGAGGTTGTTGATGCCGAAATAGCCGCCGGTCTGCCAGTTATAGCCGATCACGCCACCGATGAGGCCGGCGTCCTTGTCGATCGTGACGGCGCCCAAGCGGTCCTTGTACTGGCGGAAATCGCCGCCGCCTTCGACACCGATGTACAAGCCGGTCCAGCTGAAGATGGGCGCCGGCGCCACATAGACGGGCGGGGCTTTTGACGAGGGGAGGTCGGCGGCCAGGGCCGAACCGACCATCGCGCTCAGCGCGACCGTCGAGAGAAGGATATTGCGCATGGCTGGAAACCTTTTCCTATCAACGAGTATGAGAATGCGACCTTGTTGCATCCAATGACCGAGTTAATCCAATACACAGAACGTCCGCAAGCGCTCTTACCAACGAGCGTTCGCTATTATGACCACTGTTGCTTTCACGCCTCAGCGTATTCCCCGCACGTCAGAGGCGACGACTTGAGCGTTACCATAGGAGACGCAGAACCCACTCCAGGGAACTCCATGTTTCTCCATCACAATTTATGGACATGCCGCTTTGAGGCACGATTCGCGCCCGGATTGCGAAGCGCTTTCGCGGAACCCGTTTGATCGGAGCCAACCCGTGCGGACAGTGCCTTCGCCTGCCGGAGCGGTTCGCGCGTGGGCGAGTCGCCTCGTCGGCGGACTCGCAATGCGATCCGCGCTTGCAATTTTCCGCCTTTCCCCTATAAGCGCCGCTTCGTCCTCCGGCCGGGGGCTGAACGGAAGGTTTTGCGCAGGTTTCGACTTTTTCCGGGTCAAACCGTCTTCCCGTGTTCCCGCCTTCGATAAAGATCCGTCGGGCCTTCTCCGGGCTCGAAGGGCTCCGCGCCGGAAAGACGAACGCCGCTCGCCATCGGGCGCGGCGCTCACAGAAAGGCAAGCTTCATGGCTCTCTACGAGCACATTTACCTTGCTCGCCAGGATCTCACGGCCCAGCAGGTCGAGACCCTCACCGAGCAGTTCAAGACGATCGTCGCCGGCCTCGGCGGCACGGTCGGCAAGGTCGAATATTGGGGCGTCAAGTCCCTGGCCTATCGCATCAAGAAGAACCGCAAGGCCCATTTCACCCTGATCAACGTCGACGCTCCGGCGGCGGCTTTGGCCGAGGCCGAGCGCCAGTGGTCGATCAACGAAGACGTGCTGCGCCACCTGACCATCCGCGTCGAGGCGCTGGAAGACGGCCCGTCCGCCATGCTGCGCAAGCGCGACGACGATGATCGCGGCGATCGCGGCGACCGTCCGGATCGCGGCCCCCGCATGCCCGGCTCGCGCCCCCCGCGTCCCCGCCGTGAAGACAGCGCCGAAGGAGCCTTCTGATGACCACCGCTGCCGCCGGCGCCCGCCGGCCCTTCTTCCGCCGCCGCAAGACCTGCCCGTTCTCCGGCCCCAACGCGCCGAAGATCGACTACAAGGACACACGTCTGCTGTCGCGCTACATTTCCGAGCGCGGCAAGATCGTGCCCTCGCGCATCACCGCCGTTTCGGCCAAGAAGCAACGCGAACTGGCGCAGGCCATCAAGCGCGCGCGCTTCCTGGGCATGCTGCCCTACGTGATCGTGTAATTTAAGCCCTTCGGGCGCGGAGTCCCCGCGTCCGAACCAAGCTGGGGCGGGCCTTGACCCGCCTCTAACCGGCGTAAACCGGGACAGCGACAGGCATATGAACGACAACAAGCCCCCGATAGACTGGTCCGACCGCCTGGTCGGCTTTGGCGCCGGACTTTCCAGCGCTCTGCTGTTCGCCGCCTCGACGCGGGGGACGGGGCTGGCCATCGCGCTGGCCTATGTCTGCGTTTTGCCGCAACTGATCGGCGCCCTCGGCTTTTCGGCGGGCGCGGCGGTCGCGGGCGCCGCCGCTGGCGCGCTGTTCCTGAGCCAGGCCGGCGAGCCGCTGCTCGGCGTCGGCTTCTTTCTCGGCTTCGCCCTGCCCGGCTCGGCGCTCGGCCTGCTCGCCCGCTGGAGCTGGCGCAAGGATCCCGATCTCGCCGCCCCGCCGCTTTGGCCGTCGCCCGGCCTGCTGCTCGCCGGCGCGGTGGCGCTTTCGACCTTGGTCGCCTGGGCGCTCACCGGCGGGCTGATCTGGAGCGAAGGCGGTTTTGACGCCGCCGTTCGATCGTCCCTCGGGGAATATGGCCCCGGCATCGACAAGGCGCTGCGCAAGCTCCGCGAGATCGCGCCGGATTTCGACCTCGACCTGGCCAAGAAACTGTTCGTGCTGTGTCTGCCGGCCGCCGTGGCCGGCTCGCAGACCCTGCTGCTGACCTTCAACCTCTGGCTCGCCGGTCGGGCCGTGGAGATTTCCGGGCGCCTCGACCGCGACTGGCCGCCGCTGCCGGAAACCACGGTTTTGCCGCGCGCGCTTGGACTGGCTTTCGTCGTCGCGGTCGGGCTGTGCTTTTACAGCGCGCCGGTCGCCGTGTTCGCCGGCGCCTTCGCGGCCTCCGCCGGCTTCGCGCTGGCCTTGCAGGGACTCGCCTGCATCCACGCCCTGACCCGCGACCATGGCTCGCGCGGCATGGTGCTGGCGGGCGCCTATGCGGTGGCGCTGGTCGGCCTCACCGCGGCGCCGCCGCTGCT
Source organism: Rhodoblastus sphagnicola (assembly GCF_002937075.1). Lineage (GTDB taxonomy): Bacteria > Pseudomonadota > Alphaproteobacteria > Rhizobiales > Beijerinckiaceae > Rhodoblastus > Rhodoblastus sphagnicola. The sequence goes on along the minus strand of NZ_NHSJ01000039.1, from coordinate 51,259 downwards.
TATCCTGTTTGTCCTGTTCGGGCTGGCCGAATCCGCTTTTTCCCTTCGCGCCCGCAAGGCGCGCGCGAAACCCACCGAGAAAAAAGAACCTGGAGAATCAAATGGAAGTGATCCTGCTTGAACGCGTGGCCAAGCTTGGCCAGATGGGCGAAATCGTGCGCGTGAAAAACGGCTACGCCCGCAATTTCCTGCTGCCGCGCGGCAAGGCGCTGCGCGCCACCGAAAACAACAAGAAGCATTTCGACGGCCAGCGCGCCCAGCTCGAAGTCCGCAACCTCGAGCGCAAGTCCGAGGCGCAGGCGGTCGGCGAGAAGCTGAACGGCCAGGTGTTCACGATCCTGCGCCAGGCGGGCGAAGCCGGCCATCTTTATGGCTCCGTGGCGCCGCGCGACATCGCCGACGCCGCGACCGCCGGCGGCTTCACCGTCGAGCGCAACCAGATCGCGCTCAACACGCCGATCAAGACGCTCGGTCTGCACAAGGTGCCGGTGCATCTGCATCCCGAGGTGGACATTGTCATCGAGGTGAACATCGCCCGTTCGGCCGACGAGGCGGAACGTCAGGCCAAGGGCGAATCGGCGGTGGTGCGCGAAGAGCACTCGCTGGCCGACCTCGGCCTCGAAATCGGCGCGGCGCTGGCGGAGGCCGGCCCCGACGTGGAAATGTGAGAAGCGTGATTTACGCTTGAGGTCAAACGGGGCGCATTGCGCCCCGTTTTTTTTGGAACCGCCTCAGTAGGCCTCCAATGACGTGTCCGAGCGCGCTTATCAGATTCGGCGCGCCGACGGGCGGGCGCGTAAAACACGGTCAAGCGGATTCGACTCTCGATTTCGCCCGCCTGTGGATGACGGGGATGCGGGCGCGGGTTTAACGATTCAATTACCATTTCGGCCGCGCCCGTGCGAAAACATCCCTCCGCTGGATCAAGCCGGCGCTCACACCATTATAATCGTGCGATTCGCGCCGGGCGGCCCTCCGCTCGGCCTGTGGAGGGTTTTGTCCAATGGCGGCGCTGGAAAAAGTTTACGATCGCGCGCTCGTTGCGGCTTCCGAGCCGGCCTTCCGTTCGCCGCCGGCCAATCTGGAGGCCGAACAGGCGCTGCTCGGCGCCATCATGGTCAACAATGACGCCTTCGACCGCGTCTCGGATTTCCTGAAACCCGAGCATTTCGCCGAGGAACTGCACCGCCGCATCTATGAGATCGCCGGCCAGTTGATCCGGGCCGGCAAGCTCGCCACGCCCGTGACTTTAAAGACCTTTGTCGGCGATTTCGACCTCGGCGGGGCCATGACCGCGCCGCAATATCTGGCGCGGCTGGCGGCGGAAGCCACCACCATCATCAATGCGGCCGATTACGGCCATGCCGTCCACGATCTCGCCGTGCGCCGCGAGCTGATTCGCATCGGCGAGGAGGTGGTCAACACCGCGTTCGAGGCCGACGTCGACACCCCGCCCCGCGCGCAGATCGAGGAAGCGGAGCGCAAGCTCTACGCCATCGCCGAGACCGGGCGTTACGAGGGCGGCTTCCATCGCTTTTCCGAGGCGCTGACCGCCGCCGTGGACATGGCCGCGAAAGCCTGGGAGCGCGAGGGCGGGCTGTCCGGCGTCTCCACCGGGATGCGCGATCTCGACCGGATGATGGGCGGGTTGCAGCCCTCCGATCTGATCATCGTGGCCGGCCGTCCCGGCATGGGCAAGACCGCGCTCGCCACCAATATCGCCTTCAACGTCGCCAAGGCGTACCGGGGCGAAACCCATGACGACGGCCGGATCGAGACGGTCAATGGCGGGATTTGCGGCTTCTTTTCGTTGGAAATGTCCTCCGAACAGCTCGCCACCCGTATCATCGCCGAACAGGCGCAGGTGCCCGGCTACAAGATCCGGCGCGGCGACATCACCGAAAGCGAATTCCACCGCATTTCCGGCGCCGCCCGCGACATGCAGGCCCTGCCCTTCTATATCGACCACACCGGCGGCATTTCCATCGCCCAGCTCACGGCGCGGGCGCGGCGGCTGAAGCGCCAGCGCGGGCTCGATCTGCTGGTGGTGGATTACCTGCAACTGCTGTCCGGCTCGAAAAACCGCAGCGACAATCGCGTGCAGGAGCTGACCGAGATCACCACCGGGTTGAAGGCGCTGGCCAAGGAGCTGAACGTCCCGGTCATCGCGCTGTCGCAATTATCGCGTCAGGTGGAATCGCGCGACGACAAGCGGCCGCAACTGTCCGATCTGCGCGAATCCGGTTCGATCGAGCAGGACGCCGACGTGGTCATTTTCGTCTATCGCGAGGAATATTATCTGAAGAACAAGCAGCCGCGCGAGGGCACGCCGGAATTCCAGACCTGGATGAGCGAAATGGAGCGCGCCCACGGCAAGGCGGAGGTCATTATCGGCAAACAGCGCCACGGACCGACCGGAACGGTGGAACTCGCCTTCGAAGGCGAATATACACGCTTCAGCGATCTGGCCGTGGACGACCACCTGCCGGCGCATCTGTGAGGTTCTTTCATGCCTGAGTTCGCCCTTCTCGCCGCCGACAGGGCCGATGGACGGGAAAACAGCCAGGCGATTCTCACCGTCGATCTCGATGCGCTGGCGGACAACTGGCGGTTGCTGAAGGGGCGCGCGAGAGGCGCGGAATGCGCGGCCGTGGTCAAGGCCGACGCCTATGGGATCGGCTTGCGGCCCGCCGCGAAAAAGCTGCTGGCGGCCGGCTGCAAGACCTTTTTTGTCGCCCATCTCGCCGAGGCCGAGTTTTTGCGCGACATTGCGCCGGAAGCGCGGATTTTCGCGCTCAACGGGCTGCCGCCGGGTTCGTCCGCGCTGTTCGCGCGGAAAAACCTGTGTCCGGTGCTGGGCTCTCTGCCGGAAATGGAGGAATGGGCGGCGTTCTGTCGCGCGGAAAACCGCAAATACGACGCGGCTGTTCACATCGACACCGGCATGAACCGGCTGGGCCTCGTCAAGCCGGATTTTCCGCGCGCGCTGGACCTGCTCGACGCCTTCACGCCCGCGCTGATCATGACCCATTTCGTCTCGGCGGAGGATGCCTCGGCCCCGCGCAACCGCGCGCAGATCGAGCGTTTCGAGGAGGCCTGCGGGTTGTTTCCGCCGATGCGCGCAAGCCTGTGCAATTCGTCGGGCATGTTTCTGGAAGAAGCCCCCGTGTTCGACCTCACCCGCCCCGGCTATGCGCTCTACGGCGGCAATCCCACCCCCGGCAGCGACAATCCCATGAATCCGGTGGTGTCGCTGGAGGCCGTGATCCTGCAAGTGCGCGACATTCGCGCCGGGGAAGCCGCCGGCTATAACGCGCGCTGGACGGCGCCGTCGCGGCGGCGGCTGGCGACCATTGGCCTCGGCTATGCCGACGGTTTTCCGCGCTCGGCGTCGTGTGGCGACATTGGCGCGGACGTGTTCGCCGGCGGCGCCTGGTGCCCGGTGGTCGGGCGCATCTCGATGGACCTGAGCATCATCGACATCAGCGACGCCGCTTCGCTGAAGCGCGGCGACCGGGTCGAGGTGCTCGGCGACCATATTTCAGTGGACGATCTCGGCCGCTGGTCCGGCACCATCGGCTATGAGATTCTGACCGATCTGGGACGGCGGCACAAACGGGTTTATGTCGGGGGCGATTGACGACGGGCTTTCACTCCCGCGCGATGAGGATCGCTCTTTAGGGGACTCCGCGAAATAAGCGCGCCAAGTGCGCCGAGGTTCTCCTTCTCCCCTTGCGGGAGAAGGTGGCTCGCGGCGATGCCGCGAGACGGATGAGGGGACGCCCAACCGCCGCATATCCGTTGGAAATCAAGGGACGAACCCCAAGGCGTCGATTCAGTTATTTCACCGCGTCCCCTTACTCCCGCTCGATGCGGATGACTTGCGGCTTTTCCGCGATATGGCCGTCGGCGACGATGGCGGCCAGCGCGTCGCGAACGCTGGCCTCGGTCGTCGCATAGGTGACGAGAACCACGGGAACCACGCTGTCGTCCGCGCCGGAATCGCCGTAAAGCTTGCGGCGCTGCACGATGCTTTCCAGGGATATGCCGCGCTCGGCCATCCGCGTCGCGATCGCCCCGGCCGCGCCAATGTGGTTGCGCGCCGCCAGCCGGATGTAATAGCCGCCCTCGTGGCGCTGCATCGGCGACTTTTCCGCATTGACGAGATGAGCGACCGGCAGGCCGAACGGGGCCGAACGGATGCCGCGCGCGATGTCGGCGATATCGGCGACGACAGCCGAAGCCGTCGCCATGCCGCCTGCGCCGGGGCCGACAAGGGTGAGTTCGTTGACCGCGTCGGCGTCCACCGTGACCGCATTGGTCACGCCCATCACCTGCGCGATCGGCGAGGACAACGGGACCATGGTGGGATGCACGCGCTGCTCGACGCCATGCCCGGTGCGCTGCGCCACGCCGAGCAGCTTTATGCGGAAGCCCAGTTCCGCGGCCGCCTCGATATCGGCCAGCGAAATGTGCTGGATGCCCTCGATGGCGATGGTGTCGGCGTCGAGTTTGACGCCAAAGGCGAGCGAGGCGAGGATGGCGAGCTTGTGGGCGGTGTCGAAGCCGCCGATGTCGAAAGTCGGGTCGGCCTCGGCATAGCCGAGCATTTGCGCGTCCGCGAGACATTCCGCGAAACTCAGGCCCTCCAGCTCCATCCGCGACAAGATGTAGTTGCAGGTGCCGTTGAGGATGCCATAAACGCGCGCGACGCGGTTGCCGGCGAGGCCCTCGCGCAAGGTTTTTACGATGGGAATGCCGCCGGCCACCGCTCCCTCGAAGGCGAGCGCGGCATGGGTCTCTTCCGCGAGACGCGCCAGTTCGAGCCCGTGTTTGGCGAGCAGGGCCTTGTTGGCGGTGACGACGGATTTTCCCGCTTCCAGCGCGCCGGTGACGCTCTTGCGCGCCGCGCCCTCGTCGCCGCCGATCAGTTCGACGAACAGATCGATGTCTTCCGAACGGGCCAGCGCCACCGGATCGGCGAAGAAATCCACGCCGGAGAGATCGACGCCGCGATTGCGGCCGGGATCGCGGGCGGAGACGCCGGTGACCGCGATGGCGCGGCCCGTGCGGGCGGCGAGGTCGCTCGCCTGCGTGTGCAGCAGGCGCACGACCGAGGCGCCCACCGTTCCCAGCCCCGCTATGCCGACGCGCAATACCTTGTTCATGCTCGCACCCCTTTTTTCGGGTTTTGCCCTATTTCGCGGGGGCGATCAATGCGGGCCGCCAAACTAAACCTGTGCCTCCTCCAGCGGCCGCTCCATCCGGTAGGCCTCGGCGAAACAGCGGAAGGCCGGCAGGTGGCATTCGCGCGACGTCAGCATGAGCCGCTCGAAAATCGCCGCGATCAGCGGATAGGCCGCGACCATGGGCAGCAGAACTTCGGCGTAGAGGCGGTCGTTGCGGATTTCCGCCGCCGCCGCAGCCTCGCAGGCGCCGGCCAGCGTGGCTGGCGCGCTGGCGGAAATTTCCGCGCTGTCGATATGGACGTTGGGCGGCGCCTCAAGGCCATAGGCGTCGAGAATGCCGGTCAGGGCGGCGGCGTGGCGCGCTTCGGCCTCGACAAAGCGCGAAAACGGCAGCGCATGGGGAAACTTCCGCAGCACCGCGCGATAAAAGGCCTGGGCGCGATATTCGTCGTCAAGCGCCGTGACAACGGCCTGTCGGGCCTCGCCGGAGAGTTTTTCGCACGCGGCGGCGAGAATCGGCGCGCAGCCGCCGTCCGCCTTGCACCCCCACCAGCCTTCACCGCCCGCATGACCACACTGCATCGGGGCCTCCATCGAAGCCTTGGCCCGCGCGATGCGATGAAACGCCGCAACCAATGCGCGCAGCCTACTGTCGTGATACAGGGAATTCATGAAGAAATCGGCGCCGAGCCGCGCGCCGGGGAACCTCAAATGTTACGGGTCGGAAAGGCGAGCCATGAGCGGCGAAGCGCTCCCCATCATCAGCGACGTGGATTTCGGCCTCATGTACCGGGCGCATCAGGCCCGCGCCGGCGCCCGCGCCAAGCCGCCGGCGTTCTGGGACGACAGGGCGCGGGATTTTGACGCGCGCCAGCGCGCGCGCGACAGCTATTTCGACGCCTTTATCGCGCGGATGGATTTTTCCGGCTGCGACAGCCTGATCGACGTCGGTTGCGGCAATGGCGCGCTGGCCGTGGCCCTGGCGCCCCGGCTGAAAACAATTTTAGGCGTCGACTACAGTCCCGCCATGCTCGATCTGGCGCGCCGCCGCGCGGCCGAGGCCGGCGCGACCAATGTCACGCTGGCGCCGCGCGCCTGGGAGGACGACTGGAGCGACCTGCCCCGCTGCGACATCGCCGTGGCGTCGCGCTCGACCGGGGTGATGGATCTGGAGCCGGCGCTGCGCAAGCTCGACCGGCAAGCCAAGAAACGGGTCTATCTCACCGCTTCCGTGAGCGGCCGCATCGTCAATCCGGCCCTGCTCGACGCGCTCGGACGCCCGCCCGCGCCGAAGATCGACAAGCCCGATTACATCTATGTCGTCAATCTGCTCTACCGCATGGGCCGGCTGGCGAAGGTCGATTTCATCGCCCGCGACCGCGCCGAGGATTCCCGCGCGGACTGGGCGGGGTTTCAGCGCAATGTCGCGCTGTTTCTGGGCAAGCTGTCCGAGGCCGAAGCGGAGCGCCTGCGCGCGTGGAAACAACACAACCCCGAGGCGCCCCTGTTTGAACGCGATCAGGCGCATTGGGCTTTCATTTCCTGGGCGACCTGAGCGGGGCCGCGTTAGCCTTCGTCCCCCAGGAATGTTTTCGCCCGCGCCGCCGCGTAAACGTCGGTCATGCCGGCGATGTAGTCGGCGACGACCCGCGCCCGGCCGGCCTCGTCGCGCGCCAGCGCCAGCGCCCCCCAGGGCTCGGACATGTCCTGGGGCCGGTTGATGAAATGCGAAAACAGGCCGCTCACGATTTTCTGGGCGTTCTTCCACACCGGCAGCACCGCGCTGTGGCGGTACATGCGGGTGAACAGGAACTCGCGCAAAATCTGGAGATCGCGCCATTTTTCGGCGGAAAAGGCGATCACCGGGGCGCCGGCGCGCGCGATGGCGCGGGGGCTGTCGGGTTTCAGCGCGGCGAGGCGCGCCTCGCTTTCGGCGAAAACATCCTCGACCAGCCGCGTGATCACCCGCCGCGTCAGTTCGTGGATGAGGCGCGGCGTCTCCAGGCCGGGGTGACGCGCGGCAATTTCTTCCAGCAGGGCGCGGATGAACGGAACGTCTCTTAGATCGTCCGGGGCGAACAGGCCGGCGCGCAGGCCGTCGTCGATGTCGTGGGCGTTGTAGGCGATGTCGTCGGCCAGCGCCGCGCATTGCGCCTCGGCGCTGGCGTATTCTTCAAGCTTTAGATCAACTATCCCGTTGAACTCCATGATATAGGCGCTGATTCCGCATTGTTCATAACGCGAGGTCGGGCCGCCGTCGGGGCGCAGCAGCGGGCCGTTGTGCTTGACGAGGCCTTCGAGGGTCTCGGCGCAGAGGTTGAGACCGTCCCATTCGGCATAGCGGCGCTCCAGCTTTGTCACGATGCGCAGCGTCTGGGCGTTGTGGTCGAAGCCGCCGTAAGCGCCCATGCAGGCGTCCAGCACTTCCTCGCCGGCGTGGCCAAAACACGCGTGGCCGAGGTCGTGGCCGAGCGCCGTGGTCTCGGCGAGATCCTCGTCGAGTTTCAGGCCGCGCGCCAGCGCGCGGGCGATCTGCGCCACCTCCATCGTATGGGTGAGGCGGGTGCGGAAATGGTCGCCTTCCAGCGCGATGAACACCTGCGTCTTGTGCGCGAGGCGGCGGAAGGCGGTGCTATGGATGATGCGGTCGCGGTCGCGCTGGAAATTTCCGCGCGTCGGCGACGGCGGCTCGGCAAACAGCCGCCCCCGGCTGGCGCGCCAATCCGAGGCGAAGGGGGCGAGGGCGAAGGTCGGGATGACGGACAAGGCGCGACCTCAGGTCAGGCAAGAACTTCGGGTCAGAGACAAACTCGCCCCGTTTAGCCGAAAAATGGAGGCTTCGCATTGACCGCGTCGCGCGGAGGACTATTTTCGACACACAGGAGAATTTTGCATGACCGATGCGCAAGCGAGCGAAATCATCGCCACCGACGCGGCGAAGAAGCGCGTCGCGGAAATATTACGCGGCGAGCCCCAAGGCTCCTGGCTGCGCATTTCCGTGAACGGCGGCGGCTGCTCCGGTTTTCAGTACAGCTTTGATATCGCGGAAAAATGCGAACCCGACGACATCATCCTGGCGCAGGACGAGGCGCGCATCGCCGTCGATTCCGTCGCGCTCGACTTCATGAAGGGCTCGACGTTCGATTTCGTCGACGACCTGATGGGGTCGTCGTTCCGGGTCGATAATCCCAACGCGACCGCCTCCTGCGGCTGCGGATCGAGTTTCGCGGTCTGACCAAGCCGCCGTATCCGGCGCAATCCATGGCGGGACGGGCATGAGGGCGCCGAATTCGATCGATTTCTGGCGCGGCTACGCGCTGCTCACCATTTTCATCACCCATGTGCCCGGAAATATTTTCGAGCGCTACACCCTGCGCGAATATTCGCTGTCGGATTCCGCCGAACTGTTCGTGTTCCTCGCCGGGGTGTCGCTGCGCTTCGTGGTGGACTCGCTGTCGATACAGCCGCTGGCGGTGGCGCTCTACCGCCTCGGCGGGCGGGCGCTGACCATCTATTTCGCGCAACTTATCATTTCCTTCCTCGCGCTCGCCATTCTCGCCGGCGCGGCCACCATGCTGGAGCAGCCCTATATCCTGCAATGGCACAATGCCGCCGCCGCGTTCGAGGATCCGATCGAGGCCCATATCGGGCTGGTCGCGCTGCGCTACCAGCTCGGCTATTTTAACATATTGCCGCTCTATGTGGTGCTGATGGCCTGCGCGCCGACCATAGCCGTGATCCATCGCCTCACGCCCTGGCTGGTGTTTCCGCTGTCGCTGACGCTTTATCTCTACACCGTCGCCACCGGCTTCAACCTGCCGACCTGGCCGGTGGAGGGCAACTGGTTCTTCTCGCCCTCGGCCTGGCAGTTCATCTTCGTGCTGGGTTTCCTGCTGTCCGGGCCGAACGGCTACGCCAGACTGTCGCCGCGCGTGAAAAAGGTGTTTTTCGTGCTGGCGGGGCTGGAGACCCTGCTCGGCGCGGCCATAGCGCTTGGGGATTTCTCGCCCGACCCGGCCAATCTGCCCGACCCGAAACTGTTCTTCCTGTTCGACAAGACCTATCTGTCGCCGGCGCGCGCCATTCATTGCCTCGCGCTGGCCTGTTTCTTCGGCGGCGCCTTCACCTATATTCAGCGTTACGCCGGACCTTTGGCGCGGTATTTCTCCATGCTCGGGCGCAATTCGCTCAATGTGTTCTGCGTCGCCTCGCTGCTCAGCCTGTGCGGCCAGGTGGCGCGCTACGCCTTCAACGGGCGTTGGGAAATCGACTGGCTCGTGCTAGGTGTTGGCGCGGCGGGATTGGGCTTTACGGCATGGTTGACCGAGTGGCGGCAAAGGCATGGCGGCGGGCGGGCGAAAACGGCGCCCGCGCCCGAAAAGGCCTGATGGCGTGCTTGCTCGCCGGCGCGCTCGGCGGTCTGGCTCCGGCTTGTTTGACTCCGGCTTGGGCTGAGGATCGGTGCGAGCCGGTCAGCGAAAGCCTGGCGACGCCGGCGCCCCTGCCCTTCGTGACCGCGGCGCTGGCGCGGGCGGACAAGAAATTGCGGCTGCTGATCATCGGCGCCGCCGGCGGCGGGCGCGGCGCCCGGCGCTCCTACCCGGCCATGCTGGAAAGCCTGCTGGAGAAGGCGCTTAACGGCATCGACGTGGTCGTCGTCAACCGCCCGATGTCCGGCGAGACCGTCGGCGACGCGCGGGAGCGCATCCACACCGAATTCGCCCTGCAACGCCCGGACCTGCTGATCTGGCAGGTCGGCGGCAATGACGCGCTCGCCCATGTCGACCCCGGCAGCTATGAGGACAGCCTCTCGGACGGCGTGCGCTGGGCGAAGGGCGCGGGCGCCGACGTGCTGCTGGTCGGCTTTGAGGCCAATCCCTGGCTGCACGACGAGTCCGAGGTCGTGGCGATTCGCGAGGCGACGCGCAAGGTCGCGGCCGCCGAAAACGTGTTCTACGTCCGCCGCGCCGAAGCCGTGCAGGTCGCCGCCCGCGCCCGCGCCCGCGCCGACCTGGGCGACAATCCCTTGCCGGTCGAAACCGGCGGCGAATGCCTCGCCGCCCAGGTGGCGCAGGCTTTGGCCGCCAATCTGGTGCTGCGCCGCACCCGCCCCGCCCCCGTGATCGAGCCCTGACATGGCGCAAGAAGACACCATCGCCTTCCTCAAGGAGGCGCTGGCCGCCGAGGCCTGCGCAAGCTCCTCGCCAGACGGGCGTCTTTCGACGCCCGGAAGCTCCTCGTCCGACGGCTCTCCCTGCCCCGTCGATGTCAAGGAGACCCATGTCTCCATCGTGCTGCTGGCCGGCGATCTCGTGTTCAAGCTCAAGCGCGCCGTGCTGTTTCCCTATCTGGATTTCTCCACGCCGGAAAAGCGCGAGGCCGCCTGCCGCGCCGAAATCGCCCTGAACGCCCGCGCCGCGCCGGGGCTTTATCTCGGTTTGCGCGCGATCACCCGCTCGGAGGGAAAACTCGGCTTCGACGGGCCGGGCGAGCGGGTCGACTGCATCGTGGTGATGCGGCGTTTCAAGGAATCCGACCTGTTCGACGTGATGGCGCGCGACCACAGGCTCGAACCCGCCCATATCGACGCGCTCGCCGAAACGCTGGCGCGGTTTCACGCCAGCGCCGAGCGCTTTCCCCAGGCCGAGGGCGCCGCCGCCATGGCGCATCTGCTCGACCTCAACGACAAGAGTTTTGAAGGCTGCCATCTGTTCGCGCCTGATGATGTCGCGCGCGTCGAGGGCAAATTCCGCGACGAACTGGCGCGAATCGCCCCCCTGCTCGACGCGCGCGCGAAAAACGGCTTCGTGCGGCTGTGCCATGGCGATCTCTATCTGCGCAACATCTGCCTGTTCCAGGGTCGGCCCACCCTGTTCGACTGCATCGAATTCGACGAGGCGCTCGCCCGCATCGACGTGCTCTACGACGTCGCCTTCACCCTGATGGATTTGTGGCTATGCGGGCGGCGCGACCTCGCCAACCTGCTGTACAACCGCTACGTCAGCGCCTTTTTCATGCGCACCCAGGCCGATCTGCCCGCGAAGATCCGCGACGGCTATGCCGCGCTGCCCTTCTTCATGGCGCTGCGCGCCGCCATCCGCGCCCATATCGCCAGCGGCCAGGCGCGCACCGGCCATGGCGGCGGCGTCAAGGAGCACGAGGACGAGGCGCGGGCCTATTTCAGCCTTGCCGAGGATCTGCTCGCGCCCCGCGGGAAAATGCTGATCGTGATCGGGGGGCTGAGCGGCACGGGCAAATCGACGCTGGCCGCGATGATCGCCTCGGAGATCGGACCGCCGCCCGGCGCGCGGTCGCTGAACTCCGATCGCACCCGAAAGGCCATGCACAAGCTGCGGCCGAGCGACAAGCTGCCGCCGGAAGCCTACGCCATGAACATCACCGCCGCCGTCTACCTGCGGCTGCTGTCGCGCGCGCTCGACGCGCTGAACCAGGGCCGCGCGGTGGTGATCGATGCGGTTTATGCCGCGCAGGAGGAGCGCGATTCGGTGGAAAAGCTGGCGCGCGAGGCCAAGGTTCCGTTTCTCGGCCTGTGGCTGGAGGCCGACCCCGAGATATTGCGCCAGCGCGTGCGCGAGCGCCCCAAGGGCGCGTCGGACGCCGACGAATCCGTGCTTTACGCCCAGTTGCAGCGTCCCGTGGGGGAAATTTCCTGGGTGCGACTCGATTCGTCACAGCCCGAACTCGCGGAGCGGGCGCTGGCTCTGGCGCGGACCACCTTGGCCGCGCCACCGTCCCGCTAAACCTCCGCCGTCCCGCTAAACGTAATGTTTCCGCTCCCGACGACAATTCACGCAGGACGCGCCGACGGGCCGGCCGACTCCCCTGGCGTCATCGAAGCGCGGCGCGACACGGGAAAGAATTTCGATTGCGGAGACGAGTTGCTCCCTGGCGTCCGACAGGTGTCGCGTGGGCAAACCGTGGCTTTCCAGATCGGACAGCGCGAACAGCAGTTTGATCAAGGCCTGTTCCGCGACCGATTCTATACTTTCCCCCATGTCGCCGACTCCACACATTACCTTACGTACCAATTCAATGTTTATGACCGATACGTCAGACACAACCAACCGCTGGGTTGCATTTGTTCGGGCCATTGCGGGAGTTTCCCCGTAAAAACAAATTTCTAGGGTGTCATTCCCCGAGCCGGACGCTTCAGGGCGGCCAACCCTGGCCGAAGCGAGGCGGCGGATCAGCTTGGGGGCGACGCAGATGAAAGACGCGACGGCGCTCGAAACCCGCCGGGACGCCCGCCGCAAAATCATGAGATATGTAATTGTGTTACATTGATTTTATCTGCAAGCCTCCGACGGAGGCCTGACAAGTCCGACCGCGCCGGTGAAGCTTTGCTGTCCTGACGCGGCAATGTAATCCATCGGGTTGCGCCCGGCGAAATGACAGCGGGCGCCCTCCGCGCCCATGAGGGCGGGCGCCCGAGCCAACGCCGGCTTCCATTCGTTCAGGTCATGACAGCCATTCGAAAAACACAGACCTGCCCGTTGATCGGAATACCCAATCCGAATGATCCTTTCGGATTTGGCGTCACTCCATCGCCGCCGCGCGCAAAATGCAGATCATCAGGGCGCGCGCGGGGATCGTTCCGGCGTTGCGAATCAGGTGCGGACGGTCGGCGCGGTAGCGCAAGGTGTCGCCGGCATGGGCCGTTTCGGTCTCGTCGCCGGATTCCACCTGCAATTCGCCTTCGAGCACGGTGAGCGATTCCATCGCGCCGCGCTGGTGGGCGTCCGAGGCCAGCACCCCGCCCGGCTCGGCGAAGAAATCATACCATTGCAGCCAGTCGATGGTCTTGCTCCAGCCGGTGATGCCCAGCCGGCATTTGCCGTCGTCGGACACCAGAAACGGCGTGTCGTTGCGCGACATTTTCTCCAGGAAGGCGGAATCCTCGTCCTCGCGCAAAACCTGCTCGATGCTGACGTCCAGCGCCTGCGCCAGCCGCCACAGCGTCACCAGGGTCGGGTTGGTTTCGTTGCGCTCGATCTGGCTGATGATGGACTTGGCCACGCCCGCCTGGTCCGACAGTTCCGACAGCGACAGGTTGGAGGCCTTGCGCAGCCGCTGCACGGTCTTGCCGAGTTGCCCGGCCAGCGCATGCGCGCCCGCCTCCAGCACTTTCTGCTTGTCTTTGCCTTCGACGCCCATCGCGACGACGCGCCCCGTTCGGAATTCTAAACGATTTTGTTTGGAATAACGAATTTTATGGCTTTTTGGAAGCGTCTTTCGCTCACGGCCAACAGACCGGCGACGGTGATGGCGGCGGCGCCGACCAGCACGGCGAGCGACGGCGTCTCGCCGTAAAGCGCCAGGCTGGCGAGCAGCGCCCAGACCATGGCGAGATAGTCGAACGCCGCCAGCAGCGAGGCGTCGGCGTAGCGATAGGAGGCGGTGGCGAGGATTTGCGCCGCGCCGCCGGCGACGCCCGCGACGATCAGGCCCGTCCAGGCGCGGCCGTCGGGGGCGACATAAGCGCCCCCGAGCGCCGGGAACAGGCGCGTCGCCACCAGCATCAGACCGCCGAAGAACGCGCAGGAGCAGGTGAAGTAGAACACGATGGCGCCCGTGGTTTCGAGTTGGGCGAGGCGGCGCGTCTGCACGATGGACAGCGCCGCGCACAGCGCCCCGATCAAGGCGACGCCGGCCCCGAACCGCATCTTCACGTCAAAACCCGCGCCAAAGCCGAGATGTTCCGACAGCATGACCAGCACGCCGCCAAAGCCGATCAGCACCGCCAGCCAGCGCGAGACATGCACGCTTTCGCGCAGGATCAGCCCGGCGATCAGGGTGACAAAGATCGGATAGGCGTAGAAATAGGCGGTGGCGTCGGCGAACGGCAGCAGCGCCAGCGCGGTGAAATTGCAGAACATGCCGGCGACGCCGGACAGGCCGCGTCCGAGATGGCTGAGCGGCCGCTTCGTCCGCCACGCCCCGGACAGCGTCGCGCTCAGCCCCAGCCAGCCCAGCAGCACGACGAGCGCCACAAGTGAGCGATAGAACACGATTTCCGCCACCGGCACGGTCGAGGCCGCCGCGCGCACACCCAGCGCCATGGCGGTGAAGGCCAGGGTCGAGAGCGTTTTCAGCAGAATTCCCTTGAGCATGCCCGGCGAATGCCAGCTTTGTCATCGGGACGCAACAATAGAGTGGCAGCACAAAGAGACTTCATTGGCTGAAGGCCGGATCATGAGCCACACTGTGAACCGAGACGACGAAGAACCGGAGCCCAAGCGCTACCGCACCCTGTTCATTTCCGACGTGCATCTTGGCACGCGCGGGTGTCAGGCCGATCTTCTGCTCGACTTTTTCAAGCACAACGAGTCCGATGAGTTGATCCTCGTCGGCGACATCATCGACGGCTGGCGGTTGAAGGGCGGCTGGTACTGGCCGCAGGCCCACAATGACGTGATGCAAAAACTGCTGCGCAAGGTGCGCAAGGGGACGCGCGTCGTGTTCGTGCCGGGCAATCACGACGAATTCGCCCGCGACTTCGTCGGTTTGGAGTTCGGCGGCGTCGAGGTCGAGGACCACATTCTCCACAAGACCGCCGACGGCAAGACTTTCCTCGTCGTCCACGGCGACCAGTTCGACGTGGTGGTGCGCCACGCCCGCTGGCTCGCCCATCTCGGCGACTGGGCCTATGATTTCGCCATCTGGATCAATTGCTGGTTCAACCGCGCCCGCAGAAAGGTCGGCCTGCCCTACTGGTCGTTCTCGCAATGGGCCAAGCTCAAGGTCAAGGACGCCGTCAATTTCATCGGCGCCTTCGAGGAGACGCTTGCCGCGGAAGCGCGCCGGCGCGGCGTGGACGGCATTGTCTGCGGCCATATCCACCACGCCGTGATCCGCGATATCGACGGAATCACCTATGTCAACACCGGCGATTTCGTCGAATCCTGCACGGCCATCGCCGAAAATTTCGACGGGTCGCTGGAGCTGATCCACTGGAAGCTGCTCGAAAGCGAGCGCGCGCCGGCCGCCAAGACGCCGGCGTTGCCCCTGCCCGCGCGGCGCGTCGCGGCCGAGTGATCGCGCGATCCTTCGGGCGGGCGGCGCGAGAATGACATGGCCAATGACACATGGCCATTGGCTCTTGGCCGTGGCATAGGCGGGGCAAACCACCGCCGCGAGGCCGCGCCATGAAAAAAGTGCTGTTCCTGTGCACCGGCAATTATTATCGCAGCCGGTTCGCGGAAGAATTGTTCAATTTCCTCGCGCCGGACGTCTGTCCGGGCTGGACGTCGTTTTCGCGCGGCGTCGCCGTCGATCTCGGCTCCGGCAATATC
Source organism: Rhodoblastus sphagnicola (assembly GCF_002937075.1). Lineage (GTDB taxonomy): Bacteria > Pseudomonadota > Alphaproteobacteria > Rhizobiales > Beijerinckiaceae > Rhodoblastus > Rhodoblastus sphagnicola. The sequence continues at coordinate 35,757 of NZ_NHSJ01000039.1, read as the reverse complement.
GGCCCGATCGCGCGCGCCACCGCGCAGGCCCTGAGCGAACGCGGCCTCGCCTTCGACCGCGACTCCGCCCGCTCTCCGCTTCAGGTCACGGTCGAGGATCTCGACGGCGCCGATCACATTGTCGCGCTGAAACGCGCGGAGCACCTGCCGCTGATGCAGGCGCGCTTCCCCGCCTGGCTGGAGCGCGCGCCGGATCGCATCGAATATTGGCATGTCCACGACATCGACGTCGCGCCGCCGCGCATGGCGCTGCCGCTGATCGACGCGCAGGTGCGGGATTTGCTGACGCGGTTGGGCGGCGGGGCGCTGGCCCCATCGGCGCGAGGTTAGGCGACGCGACTGCTGAGAACGTCGTGGGTTGATCCCCTCGCGCTTCGAGACGGCGAGCTTTGCTCGCCTCCTCAGCATGAGGGGTTCAACGGAATCAATCGCGCCTACCGGGTTAACGCATACACCCACAACATGTAGAGGGAGGCGAGCCAGATTGAGGCGGCATGATCGACCGAGTCCGACGGGAAGCGGAAGGACGCGGACGCCGCCAGAATTTGGTGGTTTGGCTCCATAAGCCGTCCTTCGTCGTGCAACCAACGGCGCCGTGCGGCGGACAAGAAGGCGCGTTTCGAAACTCACAAATTCTGATAAACGAGGCCCTCGATTCCCAAAAAATTCTGGACGACGAATTTACTACGACAATTGATGGGTTTAGATCTCCACGATTTGCCTATGACAGGTCTTGAAGAGAATGATTTTTTCAAAAACTTTAGAGGCAAGTTTAATCGGTTGCGTGGTGATCTCCTGATCTTGCGCCGGGTTCCAGAAATCAACGACGATCAATAGCCAATAGGCATCGCACTTGTGGTAGTCGGCGGCCTTCCCTTCTTTCTCGGTAACAATATCGTTTAGTCTCGCGACGGGCATTATAGGAACGGAATACGACTGAACGAGCTCAAAATTGCCATTCTGAAATTCTCGGCCGCTCGTGTGAATCCAATTGAGCTCCGGCATCTCGGGATAGCTATCGGTATCGATTTGTCCCTCTGGTTGCGTGTCGATTTGCGTAGCGAAATTCGCCAATATTTGCGGCAACACCTTGCATCTATCCTTGGTAATTCGTATTTCTGGATCAAAAGCGATCGAAAGTATGATCTCCTTACCGCCAGCTTTTCGATACAACTTATGGGCTTTTGATATGATGGCGTCTCTAAGCGGCCGCTGCGTTTGCTCGCTTCCTTCTGCTTCGTTCGGCCGAACATAGAAATTGGTAATTTCGATTCCTATCGTGCGGTCGCCCTTTAAAAAAACATCCGGTTTGTCCGAATATTTGATCTCTCCAGGCGGCAACGCATAAGCTTTGCGAAACTCTTCAAAATGCGCCTGCTCAATCTGCTGGTTCGATATTCTGACAGGCACATGACTCATGGCGATAGCCTCGATATGGTGCTTTGCGAAAGTCTTGATTTTTGCTCGTCGCGACGGCGGCGACCGTCGGCTTTGGGTGATGAAGAGACCATCGCGGGCGTGTCGGGAAGGTCGCCTTCGAGCCGCTCTCTGCCTTTACCCAAGCGCGCGACCGCTCTACATGCAGCAGGTGTAGGCGTTAACCCGATAGGCGCGGACTCAATCTGCCACCCCTCATGGTGAGGAGGCCCCGGAGGGGGCCGTCTCGAACCATGGCCCTCGCAACGGGACTTTTTGGCAAGCCTCGGGGAACGCGGGTCAGGCGTTGAACTGGCTGAGCGCCTCTTCCGAGACCGGCGTGATCGCCACCGATTCCCCGCAGCCGCAGGACGCGGTTTCGTTGGGGTTTTTGAAGGTGAAGGTGGCCGACATTTTGGTCGTCTCGAAATCCATCCGCGCGCCGATCAGGAACAGCACGGCTTTCGGGTCGATCAAAACCTTGGCCCCCTTGTCCTCGACCAGAATTTCGCCGGGGCGTGGCGCGTCGGCCATTTCCACCGTGTAGGACATGCCGGCGCAGCCGCCGTTCCTGACGCCGACCCGCAGGCCGATGGCCGCGCCGGCGGCCTTGTCCACCAGCGTTTTCACGCGCGTCGCCGCTGCGTCGGTGAGATCCATAACGGGGCGTCCGGCCATGCGCTGCTCCAAATTGTCTTCGCTTCAGAATATAGGGCGCGCCGGCGTGTTTTGAAAGCGGCGGATCGGAACGGGCCCTGCAATTGACTTCCCTTGCGCGCGCGCCCAAAACAGCCGCTCCAACGAGGCTGTCATGACATCCGTTTCCGTCACGCTGATCGACAATTACGACTCCTTCACCTTCAATCTCGTGCATTATTTCGGCGCGCTCGGCGCCAATGTGAAAGTGGTGCGCAACGACGCCGCCACCGTGGACGAGATCATGGCCGAGGACCCCGACTGCCTCGTGCTGTCGCCCGGCCCCTGCACCCCGCGCGAGGCCGGCATCTGCATCGAGTTGATCCGCGCCGCTTGTGAGAAAATCCCGCTGTTTGGCGTCTGCCTCGGCCATCAGGCCATCGGCGAGGTGTTCGGCGGCGAAGTTGTCCGCGCGCCGCAACCGATCCACGGCAAGGTCGCGGAGATCCATCACGGCGCCGAGACCGTATTCCACGGCCTGCCCACGCCGTTCAAGGCGACGCGCTATCATTCGCTGGTGGTGCGCCGCGACAACCTGCCCACCGAACTCGCCGTGACCGCGAAAACGTCCGGCGGCCTGATCATGGGCCTGTCGCACATCACCCATCCCGTCCACGGCGTGCAATTCCATCCCGAAAGCATCGCCTCCGAGCACGGCCACGCGCTGTTGAGGAATTTCCTCGATCTGGCGCAAAAGTGGAACGTCGCCAAGGGAAGAAAATAGTCGGGAGGATGTGATGGAGGCGTTCAAACCCTTCCTCGCCAAGATTTCGGAGCGCGCGTCGCTCAGTCGCGCCGAGGCTGAAGCCGCGTTCGGCCTGATCCTCTCTGGCGAGGCCACGCCGGCGCAGATCGGCGCCTTCCTGATGGGCCTGCGGGTGCGCGGCGAGACGCTGGATGAACTCACCGGCGCGGTTGCGGCGATGCGGGCGCGCATGTTGCGGGTTTCCGCGCCTTCGGGCGCCATCGACGTGGTCGGCACCGGCGGCGACGGCGCGCAGACCTACAATATTTCGACCCTCGCCGCGATCATTGTCGCCGCCTGCGGCGTGCCCGTGGCCAAGCACGGCAATCGCGCGGCCTCGTCGTTTTCGGGCGCCTCCGACGTGCTGACCGGCTTGGGCGTGCGCATCGGCATCCCGCCCGACGTGGTCGAGAAATGCCTGCGCGAGGTCAATATCGGCTTCATGACGGCGCAGGCGCATCATCCCGCCATGGCGCTGGTGGCGCCGATGCGCAAGGAACTTTCCGTGCGCACCCTGTTCAACCTGCTGGGACCGCTGTCCAATCCCGCTGGCGTCACCCGCGCGCTGATCGGCGTCGCCGACCCCAAGTGGATGGATTACATCGCCCACACGCTGGATGCGCTGGGCGCCGAAAAGGTGTGGATCGCGCATGGGGCCGATGGGCTCGACGAGGTCACCACCACCGCGCCGACAGAAATTCTGGAGCTGGATCACGGAAATATCAGGCGCTTCGTCGTGACCCCCGAGGAAGCCGGCCTGCCCCGCGCCACGCTCGCCGAACTGCGCGGCGGCGATCCCGCCTATAACGCCGCCGCCTTGCGCGCCGTGCTCGCGGGCGCGAAAAACCCCTATCGCGACATCGCCGTCCTCAACGCCGCCGCCGCGCTGGTGGTCGCGGGCAAGGCCGATGCGCTCGCGGCGGGCGCGCGGCGGGCGGAAGCGGCTCTGGACAGTGGAAAAGCGCGTGATACGCTTGAAAATCTGATAAGAACAAGCAAAGAGGCCGAAACCGCCAATTGAGGAAAACCGGGGTTCCATGTCCGACATTTTGCGCAAGATTGAAGCCTACAAGCGGACTGAAATTGCGGAGGCCAAGGTGCGGTTGCCGCTGTCCACGCTCGAGCGCAAATTGCGCGACACCGATCCGCCGCGCGGTTTTGTGCGCGCGCTTCGCGACAAGCTGGCGGCCGGCCTGCCCGCGCTGATCGCGGAAGTGAAGAAAGCCAGCCCGTCCAAGGGGCTGATTCGCGCCGATTTCGATCCGCCGGCGCTGGCGCGCGCCTATGAGGCCAATGGCGCCGCCTGCCTGTCCGTGCTGACCGACGGCCCCTCGTTCCAGGGCAAGCTCGACGATCTCACCGCCGCCCGCGCCAGCGTGCGCCTGCCCATCCTGCGCAAGGACTTTCTGTTCGACCCCTATCAGGTCTATCAGGCCCGCGCCGCCGGGGCCGATTGCGTCCTGATCATCATGGCCTGCGTCGCCGACCGCGAGGCGAAAGCCCTCAACGCCGCCGCGCATGACCTCAACATGGACGTGCTGGCGGAAGCCCATGACGAGGCCGAACTCGACCGCGCCCTGGCGCTGGAAACCCCGCTGATCGGCATCAACAACCGCAATCTGCGCGATTTCACCGTGTCGATCGGGGTGAGCGAACGGCTGTCGCAGCGCGTGCCGCGCGAAAGAATGGTGGTCGCGGAAAGCGGCATCAATGCGCACGAGGATATTTTACGCCTGCGCAAAGCCGGCGTGAACGTGTTCCTGGTCGGCGAGACGCTGATGCGGCAGGCCGATGTCGGCGCCGCCACCCGCGCCCTGCTCAATGGCGCGCTCAACCAGCCGGCATGAGCGAACTCACCCACCTGAACGCGGCGGGTGAGGCGCGCATGGTCGATGTCTCCGGCAAGGACCGCACGTCGCGCGAGGCGGTCGCCGAGGGGCGCGTCTTGATGGCGCCGGAGACGCTGGATCTCTGCCTGTCCGGTCAGGCCAAGAAGGGCGACGTGTTCGCCACCGCCCGCATCGCCGGGATTTTCGCCGCCAAGAAGACCCATGAACTGATTCCGCTTTGCCATCCGCTGCTGCTGTCCAAGGTCGAGGTGGAGGTGGCGCCGGATGTCGCCCTGCCCGGCTTGCGCGTGACGGCGCGGGTGAAAACTCTGGGCGAGACCGGCGTGGAGATGGAGGCGCTGACCGCCGTGTCCGTGGCCTGTCTGACCATTTACGACATGCTCAAGGCGGCGGACCGCGCCATGCGCATCGAGGCTGTGCAATTGCTGTTGAAAACCGGTGGAAAATCTGGGGATTATGTGCGGGGCTAAGGCATTGGCGTCAGGGTCATCAGGAAATGCCCTATCCTTTTCCTGATGACGTCGAGGATCACGCCCCAGCCCCTCACCCCTGCCCTCTCCCCGCAAGCGGGGAGAGGGAGTCGATCGAGGCTTTCGTGAAGGCGCGCGGGACAGAATGACCGAGAAAAAGCCTCTCCTCTCCGTTGAAGACGCCTTGGCCGCCATTCTCGCCCAGGCGCGCGGGCCGGTCAGCGTCGAGGATGTTGCGCTCGGCGACGCCTTCGGGCGGACGCTGGCGCGCGATCTGGCCGCCCGACGCACCCAGCCGCCAAAGCCTCTCTCCGCGATGGATGGTTACGCCTTGCGGGCCGAGGACGCCAACGCGCCGCTGCGAGTCGTCGGCGAATCCTCCGCCGGCGCGGGCTTTGCGGGAAGCTGCGGCCCTGGCGAGGCCGTGCGGATTTTCACCGGCGCGCCGCTGCCGCAGGGCGCTGACAGTGTTCTTATTCAAGAGGAGGCCGCGCGCGAGGGCGATGTCGTCACCGCGCGTACGGTTGTCGCGGCGGGCAAGAACGTGCGGCTCGCGGGCATAGATTTCCGCGAGGGTGAAACCATCTTGCGCGCCGGGCGGCGGCTCACCCCCGCCGATGTCGCCCTCGCCGCCTCCGCCGACCATCCGGCGCTGCCGGTCGCGCGAAAACCGCGCATTGCGGTGCTCTCCACCGGCGACGAACTGGTGGCGCCGGGCGCGCCGCGTGGGCCGGACCAGATCGTCGCCTCCAATGCCTATGCCGTGCTTGGACTGATCGCGGCCTGTGGCGGCGAAGCGCGCGATCTCGGCGTCGCGCCCGACCGGCCCGAGGCCATTGAAGCGGCCATCCGCGCGGGGCTTGGCCTCGGCGTCGATGTGCTCGTCACCATTGGCGGCGCCTCCGTCGGCGACCGCGATTTCGTTCGTGGCGCGCTGGCGGCGGAAGGCATGGCGCTGGATTTCTGGAAGATCAACATGAAGCCCGGCAAGCCGCTGATCCACGGGCATATTGGCGCGACACAAGTGCTGGGACTGCCGGGCAATCCCGTTTCGGCCGTGGTGTGCGGCGAGTTGTTCCTAAAACCGCTGATCCGCGCCTTGTGTGGCGATCTTGTCGGCGCGGCGCATCGGCTTGAGCCCGCCGTCGCCGGAGCGGACCTGCGCGCCAATGGCCCGCGCCGCGAATTTTTACGCGCCACCCTGGCTTGGCGCGACGACGGCCGCCTCGTCGCCACGCCGCAACAGGATCAGGATTCCTCGCTCAATTCCGTGCTGGCGCGCTCGCAGGCCCTGATCCTGCGTGAGAGCGACGCGCCGGCGCTGGCGCGCGGCGAAAAGGTTTTGGTCTTGCGGCTGACGGAATGACGCGGATTTAGGCGACGTGACAAAATAAGTGAATCGTCCGCATCGCAAGGAACGAACCCCTCATCCGTCGCGCTTGCGCGCGACACCTTCTCCCGCAAGGGGAGAAGGGAAGCGCGCCGACGATTCGTGGCGCTTATCTGGCGCCGGAATTGAAGCGGTTGTTTCGCTTCTTTGCCTCAGAGCCCGGCCAGATAGGCCGCGCGCGAATCCGGCGGTTTCAGCCCGCGCGGCGCGAACACATCGCGGTCGAGGAAAAAGCCGGTCAGGCGCAGCGCGTCGCGGATCGCGTCGGGGGACGGCGAGGCGCCCGGTCCCTCGCGCAGGAACGACGGCAGCGGCAAAAGCCTGTCGGCCCAGGGCGCGCCGGCCTCGCCGCTGACCGCGCGGCCGCTTTTCGGCGAGACGTAAATCAGGTTGTCCGTTGTTCCCGTCGCCGCGCATTTTTCAAGATCGAGCCCGAACCCCAGGTCGGCCAGCAGGGCGAGTTCGAAGCGCACCAACAGGCTTGGCGCCAGCGGGTCGCACAAATGCGCGAGCAGCGCCGCCGCCATGTCGAACAGGTTTTGGTGGGGATCGCGTTCCGGCAACAGCCGCAGCAGGCCGCCGAGCCAGTTGACCCCATGCAGGGCGCGGACGTCGCCCATCAGCAGATGCGTGCGCAGCGTCAGCGGCTCCACGACGAAGGCGCCGATATGGTCCTCAAGCCGCGCCCGCCAGGTGGCGGCGACTTCGTTGCCGGGTTGCAGCACCGGCTGCATGGTTTTCGAGCGGCCGGAGCGGACAACCCCGACATGGCGGCCGTGGCCGCGCGTCATCACTTCAAGAATGACGCTGGTCTCGCCGTGCTTTTTCACGCCCAGCACAAGGGCGCGCTCGGACCATTCCATCGTTGGATTTTACCAGCAAACGCAGGAAGCGTGAGGCGAGCTATTTCTTCGGGAACTCCAGCCCCATTTCGCGGTAGCGCTCGGGGTCGTCGCCCCAGTTCTCGCGCACTTTCACGAACAGGAACAGATGCACTTTCTGTTCCGCCGCTTCCATGATTTCCTTGCGCGCCGCCGAACCGATGCTCTTGATGGTCTTGCCGCCCTCGCCGATCACGATCTTCTTCTGCCCCTCGCGGGTGACATAAATCGTCTGCTCGACTCTCGCGGAGCCGTCCGGCTGGTCTTTCCACAATTCGGTCTCGACCGTGGACTGATAGGGCAATTCGTCGTGCAAGCGCTCGAACAGTTTTTCGCGCGTGATTTCAGCGGCCAGCGAACGCAGCGGCGCGTCGGACACCTGATCTTCGGGATAGAGCCAGGGGCCTTCCGGCATCATGCCAGCCAGCTTGCGCAGAAACGTCTCGCAGCCGTGGCCCTTGAGCGCCGAGATCATGAAGGTTTCGATGAACTCGGCCTTGGCGTTGAGGTCGGCGGCCAGTCCCAGCAGCCGTTCATGGGGGATGGTGTCGATCTTGTTCAGCAGCAGGATCTTCGGCGCCTTGATCCGAGGCAGCGCGGCGAAAATCGCCTCGTTTTCCTCGTCATAGCCTTTGCGCGCATCGATCAGCAGGCAAACCACGTCCGCGTCCCCCGCCCCGCCCCAGGCCGAGGTCACCATGGCGCGGTCGAGCCGGCGTTTGGGCGCGAAAATGCCGGGGGTGTCAACGAAGACGATCTGCGCCTGATCTTGCAGCGCGATGCCGCGCACCAGCGCGCGCGTGGTCTGCACCTTGCGCGAGACGATCGAGACCTTGGCTCCCACCAACTGGTTGAGGAGTGTGGATTTTCCGGCGTTGGGGGCGCCGATCAAGGCGACGAAGCCGCAGCTTGTCCGTTCGGTCATGTCGGGTCTTCAACCCCTTCGCGCGCGAGAAAGGCTTGCGCCGCCGCCTGTTCGGCGGCGCGTTTCGACCCGCCGCGCGCCTCGACCGGCGCGTAACCGGGAATCACCACCTCGATCACGAAGGCCGGCGCATGGTCCGGCCCGGAGCGGGCGGCGAGCTTGTACAGCGGGGGCGTCAGGCCGCGCGCCTGCGCCCATTCCTGCAACATGGTTTTGGGATCGCGCAGGGGGCGCGTCGGGTTTTGCATCCGCTCAAGGAACGCCCGGCGGATCAGGGCCTCCGCCGCGGCAAAACCGCCGTCGAGATAAACCGCGCCGATGATCGATTCGCAGATGTCGCCGAGCAGGGCCGACTTCTTCTTGCCGCCGCTTTGCGCCTCGCCCTCGCCCAACCGCAAGAACTCGCCGGCGCCCCATTCGCGCGCGACGTCGGCGCAGGATTCCTTGCGCACCAGCACGGCGAGGCGGCGCGACAACTCGCCCTCCTCCGCCTCCGGGAAATGCGCGCACAGCATGGCCGCGATGGCGAGGCCGAGCACGCGGTCGCCCAAAAATTCCAGCCGCTGGTAGGAATCCGCGCGGCGCGGCGACGGCGACAGCGCGCTGATGTGGGTGAGGGCGCGGACCAGATGCGACCGGTCGGCGAAGGCGTGGCCGATGCGCGCCTCCAGCACCGCGAGATCCTTGACCTCGATATCCTTTCCCGCGAGATCCCGCGCGGCGAGGTCGGCGGCGGCTCCCTTGCTCATCTGACCGCGTGGAACATGCGGCCGAGCCGCAGCGTCCAGGGCCAGCGCCAGAATTCATAGGCCGCCGCGCCGTCGCCGACCGAGAAGAAGGTCACTTCGGCGCGGCCCTCGATGTTCTCGAACGGGACATAGCCGACGCCGCCCTGGTCCGGCGGGACGCGCGAATCGGTGGAATTGTCGCGATTGTCGCCCATCATGAAATAATGGTTGGGCGGCACCACGAACGGCCCGGCGTTGTCGTTGAAGCCGTCGTCGCCCTGGATCTCGATGATCACGTGCGCGACGCCGCCCGGCAGCGTTTCGGTATAGGTCGGCACCGGGCCAAAATGGCCGTAAAGGTCCTCGGTCCGCGCCTTGTCGATTTCCTCGCGCGGCACGATTTCATCGTTGATGTAGAGCCGGCCGCGCTTCATCTCGATCTTCTCGCCGGGCAGGCCGATCACGCGCTTGATGTAGTCGGTCTCGTTGTCGCGCGGCAGCTTGAACACCACGATGTCGCCGCGCTTGGGCGGCGTGCCGAGCACGCGCCCCTTGAACAGCGGCGGGCCGAACGGGAAGGAATAGCGCGAATAGCCGTAGGAATATTTCGACACGAACAGGTAATCGCCGATTTCCAGCGTCGGGATCATCGAGCCCGAGGGAATGTTGAAGGGCTGGAACAGGAAGGTGCGCACCACCAGGGCGATGGCCAGCGCCTGGAGGATGACGACGATGGTTTCGCCAAGGCCCTCGGGTTCGGTCTTTTTCGCGGCTTTCAGCGCCGAATCGTCGATCATGGTTCTGCTCTTGTTGATCCCGTGGCCGCCGGTATTGCGGGTTTTTCAGGGGAAAGGCAAGGCGCCAACGGCCTCGATCAGCACCTGCGCCTGCGCGTAAGGGTATTCGTCGGTCAATGTCAGATGGATACGGGCCGTGGCGCCGGCGGGCGCCAGCCGCGCGCAAAGCTCGGCCAGACGCGCCGCCGCCGCGCCTTGCAGCTCCAGGCCGGGTTTGCCCGCCGCATCGTTGACCACGCCGATGTCGTGAAACCAGACGCCGCGCGCCAAGCCCGTGCCGAGCGCCTTGGCGCAGGCCTCCTTGGCGGCGAAACGCTTGGCGTAGGTCGCCGCGCGCATGGCGCGTCCGTCGGCTTTTTCGCGCTCGGTTTCGGTAAAGCAGCGGCGGGCGAAGCGGTCGCCGTATTTCTCCAGCGCCCGCTCGATCCGCCTGATGTCGCACAGGTCGATCCCGAGACCGAGGATCATGCGGCGCGTCCTGCGGCAATCGCCGCGATCATCTGTTGCACCGAGGCCTCCAGGCCGATGAACACGGCCTCGCCGATCAGGAAATGGCCGATGTTCAGTTCGGCGATTTGCGGCAGGGCGGCGATGGTTCTGGCGCTGTCGAAATCGAGGCCGTGGCCGGCGTGGCATTCCAGACCGAGCTTTTCGCACGTCGCCGCCGCTTCGCGCAGGCGTAAAAATTCGGCCTCGGCCTTTTCGGTTTCGTCCAGTTCCAGCGCGTTGCACCAGGCGCCGGTGTGCAGCTCCACTACAGGCGCCTTGATCTCCACCGCCGCTTCCAGCGCCGCGATCGATGGCTCGATGAACAGCGAGACGCGCACGCCGGCGCGGTTCAACTCATCGACGAAGGGAATGAGATTTTTCTTGCCGCCGATCACGTCGAGGCCGCCTTCGGTGGTGCGCTCGGTGCGCTTTTCCGGCACCAGGCAGCAGGCATTGGGTTTTACGCGCAGGACGATGTCGAGCATCTGCTCGGTGGCGGCCATTTCGAAATTGAGCGGCGCCGGCAAGCGCCGCAGCCTGATCATGTCCTCGTCCACGATGTGGCGGCGGTCCTCGCGCAGATGCGCGGTGATTCCGTCCGCGCCCGCGGCCAGCGCCAGTTGCGCGGCGCGCACGGGATCGGGAACGAAGCCGCCGCGGGCGTTGCGCAGGGTGGCGACATGATCGATGTTCACACCCAGCCTGATTTTCTTTGATCCGCTCATTTGTCCACCTGTGGAAGGGAATCGGTTCAGCCAACGATACGCAATTTCGCTGGGCCAAACGAGGCGGCGGATGAAGGAATTCTGTCTGCCCGCGCGCGGGGGGCATTGCGGTCAGGTCCCCGCAATTTCCCCCTATCTTATGCGGCCTTCGCGACCGTCAGCCGCAACCCCAGCGCCCTCGCGGCTTTGGTGAGCGTATCCAAGGTCGGATTGCCGCCTTCGACAAGGCCCTTGTAGATCGCCTCGCGGCTCAATCCGGTTTGTCGCGCGAACTCGGTTACGCCGATCGCCCTGGCGATCTCTCCGAGGCCGGATGCGATGAAGGAAGGATCGCCCTCTTCGAGAAGAATCTCGAAATAGGCGGCTCTGTCCTCCGGTGTGGCGAGATAGTTGCGGATATCGAATTCCCTGGTTTCGACCATCGGTCAGACCTCCTTTGCCAGCGCCTTGGCGGCGCGGACGTCGCGCGCTTGCGACCCCTTGTCGCCGCCGCCCAACAGAATGACGATCTCTTCCCCGCGCCGGCAGAAATAAACCCGATAGCCGGGACCAAAATGGAACCGTAATTCACCGACGCCATCGCCGACATCCTTGTGGTCGCCAAGTGAGCCTGTCCGTCCAATCCGGCGCAAACGCTCCGCGATCCGCAGCCGCGTCTTCACGTCTTTCTGGCCGTTGAGCCAGTCTGTGAAGGGGCGAGTTTCCAGGATCGTCAGCATGTGTATTTTAATACACATGAGGTTGTTGAGTGTCAACTAAGATACACGCTGCGACCGCGCGGGACGCAATGCGGTCATGTCCCCGCAATCCCGAGCAAGACGGGCGAGGGTTTGGGCGGGAGCGAATGCCGGGGGCCGGTGGCGCGGTCCATGAATTATGCAAATGGTATCATGTCCCCGTAATGCCGATACGAAGCTTCCGCACGATGTTTCCGACGATGCTCTGCTAATCCTCAATTGAAAGATTAGATGACTTCGGGCATATAGTCTCTCGGGACTATAAAGTCCCTAATCGTTTGCAGCAGGCTCATACTCTGTTTTTCCTACTTGATTAAGCGCAGAGCGGTTTCGGGATTGGGGAAATTAATGAAATTTGGGATCGTGTTTTTAGTGGCCCTCACTGTCGCTGGCTGCGCCGGAACAATGGACGTCGCGATGATGTCACGGACTTCGGGCGAGAGCTTCCGGGGGGAACTGCACAGCGATGGCTCGGGATCGGGCACAATGAGCGTCAATTTCAGGGGGCAACAATGCGTCGGCCCAGCCTCCCGAATCGCCTCCGACGAAAAAAAGATAGTCGGCAACGCAGGGACAAACAACAGCGCGACAGCAGTGACGAATGTTATAATAGGTCAGCAAACCGGGCCTATTTCATATGATACCCGCGCTGCTGACCCAGTGGATTCCTTTAACCAAGGGTTACAGGCCGGAGCTTTGGCGAAGGCAACCATGGGCGATGCCACAGTGAAGGCGCTACTTTCTTGCCCGAATGGTAAGGGCATTCGTTGCGTTCTGAAGGGGCGCGATTTGCATGGCGGCGGCGAATGCAGCACTGACGACGGGCAAGCCTTTGATATTATAGTTACTTCCCACAAATAAAAAATTTAGAACTACCGATATTTGGCTTGTTGAAGGCTAGAAAAATTGCCGAGTTTAACGAACAAAAAGGGATTGCGGGGACGCCATACGAATTCCCGTTTTGCCCCTCCCGTCATCGCGAGCGGAGCGAAGCGATCCGCCTTGCGATGCGCCGAAACGCGGATCGCTTCGTCGCTCACGCGCCTCGCGATGACGACCCCGGCGATGGCTCCGATCCGCACGCCCTGAGGAAGTCCGGCATCGCTGGCCTCAGCCTTTCCGCTCCCCTCTCCCCGCATAGGGTGTCCGTAAGGACGCCCGTCTTTCGGCGGGCTTTGCGGGGAGAGGGGGTTGGTCGAGGCTGTCGTGGTGGGGTGGGCGGCGGCCCGACGCGGTGTTTGGACTGTTGATCAGGCCCCGATGCGAAAGTGGGCATCTTTTTGGTCTGGATCGATGGCGCGAGGAGAGGTCGATTTGGCGGAATTGCAAGCTCTGGTTGACTCGGGTTTTAAAAAATTGATCGAAAACGCATGTCTTTCTGCGGATTCGTGCAAAAAAGCGATCAAGACATGATGGTTTTTCTTCATGCAACTCGGCAGTTGCGGAGGTGGCGAAATGGGGACGAAACCGGGCGTCTTCGATGAAACGCTTTGTTTGTCAATTCCTTGTAACGGTGGCGTTTCACGTGGAACATAACAAGAACAAATTATTCGCGTGTCAAGTCCGGCGGATTGGTTTTCACTTTTTGGGTTTTCGCTTTTTGGCCGGCTTCGACCGGCGCGCGCCGCCCAAAAATCAGCCGATCACCCGCTCGACCCGATGGACCATGGGCAGCGCCCGCAGCCGCGACAAGATGTCGGTCAGATGTTTCAGGTCGAACACTTGCAGTTCGAAGATCATCTCGCGGAAGTCGGGGGAAATCTTGTTGAATTGCACGTCGTCGATATTGGCGCCGGTCTCGCCGATCAGGCTGGCTATGGCGCCCAGGCTGCCGGGCTCGTTGATGCCGGCGACGACGACCTTGGCCGGGAACAGCTCGGGCGCGCCCTCCATGTCCCAGCGCACGTCCAGCCAGCGCTCCGGCTGGTCGTCGAACCCCTCCAGCGCCGAGGCCTGGATCGGATAGATGGTGACGCCCTCGCCGGGCGTGAGGATGCCGACGATGCGGTCGCCCGGCACCGCTCCGCCATCCGGCGCGAAACTCACCGGCAGGTCGCCGCGCAGGCCCCGGATCGGCAGCGCATGGCCGGTTGAACCCGGCGCCTTGAACTGCATGCCGGCGGCCTTCTGCATCTTGAACCAGCCGGGATCTGGCCGGCGCCCCGCCGCGGTTTTGCGCTCCTCTTTGAAGTCGGGATGGACAGCCTTGACCACGTCGCCGGAGAACATTTCCCCGCGTCCCACCGCCGCCAGCACATCCTCGATATTGGAGCGCGCGAGCCGGGGCAGCGCCAGCTTCAGCTTGTCGTCGCCGAACGGTTTTCCGGCCCGTTCAAAAGCGCGCAAGACGATCTGGCGGCCAAGCCCGGCATATTGCGCGCGCACCGCCTCGCGCGAGGCGCGGCGGATAGCGGCGCGGGCCTTGCCCGTCACGGCTATGCTCTCCCAGGCCGCCGGCGGGGTCTGGGTTTCCGCGCGGATGATCTCGACCTCGTCGCCATTGGCGAGCGGCGCCAGCAAGGGCGCGAGGCGGCCGTTGATCTTCACCCCCACCGCCGAATTGCCGACGCTGGTGTGAACGGCATAGGCGAAATCGATCGGCGTCGCGCCGCGCGGCAGGGCGATGAGACGGCCCTTGGGCGTGAAGCAGAACACCTGGTCGTGGAACAGCTCCAGCCTGGTGTGCTCCAGAAATTCCTCGGGGCTGTCGCCGTCGGCCAGCATGTCGATGGTGCGCTTGAGCCATTGATAGGCGCTGCTCTCCTGCGACAAAGCCGGCGCGACGCCGTCCTTGTAGAGCGCGTGCGCCGCGATGCCGTTGCGGGCGATGTCGTGCATGTCGTGGGTGCGCACCTGCAATTCGACGCGCTGGCGTCCCGGCCCGACCACGGTGGTGTGGATCGAGCGGTAATCGTTCTGCTTTGGCGTGGAAATATAGTCCTTGAACCGGCCGGGGACGCTCGGCCATTTGGTGTGGACGATGCCGATCACCGCATAGCAGTCCTCGACGCGGTCCACGACGACGCGGAAGCCGAAAATGTCGGAAAGTTGCTCGAAGGCGACGGACTTGCGCTCCATTTTCGCCCAGACCGAATAGGGCTGCTTCTGCCGCCCGCGCACCTCCGCGTTGATGCCGCGCTTGCGCAGTTCCTCGGCCAACTCCGCCTCGATGGCGCCGATCAGCTCGCTGTTGTCATTGCGCAAATCAGCCAGCCGCGTCGAGACCAGGGCGAAGGCTTCCGGATTGAGATTCTTGAACGCGAGATTCTCCAGCTCGTCGCGCATCAATTGCATGCCCATGCGCCCGGCCAGCGGCGCATAAATGTCCAGCGTCTCCTGCGCGATGCGCGCCCGCTTGTCCGGATTGACGAAATGCAGCGTGCGCATGTTGTGCAGCCGGTCGGCGAGCTTGACCAGCAGCACGCGCACGTCCTCCGCGATCGCCAGCAGCAGCTTTCTGAAATTCTCCGCCTGCTCCGCCTTCTTGGAGACGAGGTCGAGCCGTTTCAGCTTGGTCAGGCCATCGACCAGCGCGCCGATCTCCGGGCCGAAGATTTCGTCGATCTCGGCGCGCGTGGCGGCGGTGTCCTCGATGGTGTCATGCAGCACGGCGGCGACGATTGTGGCGTCGTCGAGCTTCATTTCCGTGAGAATGGCCGCGACTTCCAGCGGATGGGTGAAATAGGGGTCTCCGGAGGCGCGGGTTTGCGCGCCATGGGCGCGCATGGCGTAGACGTAGGCGCGGTTGAGCAGATCCTCGTTGGCGTTCGGATTGTACTTGCGCACGCGATCGACGAGTTCGTACTGCCGCATCATTTCTGGAAAAATCTCCGGGATGGCCAAACCGTAACGACCGCGCGCGCTGTCTCCAAGCAAAAACGGAAAAGCGCGCAATCGGAAGCCGGCTGGGCCAAATAAAAACCGGAGATCGCGGTGCGATCTCCGGCTGGATTCGGCTGGCTTGAGACCCGCGCGGATTACTCGGAGTCGTCCTCGGTCTCGGCCGGAGGCACCAGACCTTCGAGGCCGCGCAAAAGATCTTCCTCGGTCATGCGATCGAACTGCACGTCTCCGGCGAGATCGCTGGTCGGCGTGACCAGCGCCGGCACGACTTCCGCCTCGGGCTCGTCCACCTCGACATGCTTTTGCAGCGAGTGGATGAAGTCTTCCTTCAAATCTTCGGGAGCGATGGTCGAATCCGCGATTTCCCGCAGCGCGACGACCGGATTCTTGTCATTATCGCGCGGCACGCTGATCTGCGCGCCGGAAGAGATCATGCGCGCACGATGGCTGGCGAGCAGAACGAGATCAAAACGATTGTCGACCTTGTCGATGCAGTCCTCGACAGTGACCCGAGCCATGCTGGCGCTCCTCGGAAAAGGTGAAAAGGGGACTGATTGTCCTGTTAGAGATGGAGGCGCCGGAAAGCAAGGTTTATTGTCGCAACTCCGTGAAAATGCCGCAACCTGTCAGTTGCGAGCAGCGGGAGACAGTTTTTTTGAGTGTCGGACCTTGGCTTACGTAGCGTGAGGCCTTGATCCGTTAAAATTATTTTCTAAATAATGACGAACCATGCTGGGAAATTTTGTGTTTGTTTTGTAATTAGCGGTTTGACGCCACCTGCGGGTGGCGCCAGATTACAACCACAAGGCGGCATGATGTCGCACCGCGTAAGGATAATGTCGTCGCACAATCAAGACTCAGGACTATTTCGCGGTTTGCCTTTCGCGCGTTTTGACATTAGTCAAGCAAATGACGCGGGTGACGACTAACGCAGGGCTTAGGCCCATACATAATCGGAAACGGAAACTCATAATGGCTGACCAGGAACGTATCGCCCTATTTATTGACGGAGCCAACCTCTATGCGACCGCAAAATCCCTAGGCTTTGACATAGACTACAAGCGCCTGCTGAAGGAATTCCAGGGCAAGGGCCGTCTTCTGCGCGCTTTCTACTACACAGCTCTGGTGGAAGATCAGGAATATTCCTCGATCCGCCCGCTGATCGACTGGCTCGACTACAACGGCTATGCTGTCGTGACCAAGCCGGCCAAGGAATTCGTCGACGCGCTCGGACGCCGCAAGGTCAAGGGCAACATGGACATCGAACTCGCGGTCGACGCCATGGAAATGGCCGATCACGTCGATCACATGGTGCTGTTCTCCGGCGACGGCGACTTCCGCTCGCTGGTCGAGGCCGTGCAGCGCAAGGGCGTGCGCGTGTCGGTGATGTCCACCATCACCACGCAGCCGCCGATGGTGGCCGACGAATTGCGCCGCCAAGCCGATGAATTCGTCGATCTCGTGCATCTCGCCAACAAGATCGGCCGCGATCCTTCCGAACGCAGCGATCGCATGCAGCGCTTCCAGGAGCGCCGTCCGGCCGCGCCGGTCCCGACTCATGCGCATGATGAGGAACCCGCCGAAGACTGAGCATCTGTCCTTGCACCTCCATCGGCGAAGGCGGGCGCCATGACCCTGACGGCGCCCGCTTCGCCTGAAATTGACTGTCCGCTTTGCCCCCGCCTTGCGGCTTTTCGCGCGGATAATCGTCTGCTGCTCCCCGACGGCCACAATGCGCCCGTGCCGAGCTTCGGACTTTTACGCGCGCCTCTCTTGATCGTCGGCCTTGCGCCCGGTCTGCGCGGCGCCAATTTCACCGGGCGCCCGTTCACCGGCGATTTCGCCGGAGATCTGCTTTACGCCACCTTGCTGAAATTCGGCCTGGCGCAGGGCGTTTATGGGGCCAATGCATCGGACGGATTGCAACTTGCTCATTGCAGAATTTCAAACGCGGTGCGCTGCGTTCCACCCCAAAACAAGCCCACACCCCAGGAAATTGCAACCTGTCGCTGTTTCCTGAGTGCGGAGATCACCGCCATGCCCGCCTTGAGCGCCCTGCTCTGCCTCGGCCGCATCGCGCATGACGGCGCGGTGAAGGCGCTGGGCCTGCGCGCCAGGGAGGCGCCCTTCAGCCATGGCGCAGCGCATCGCCTCCCCGGCCTGACCCTCTACGACAGCTATCATTGCTCGCGCTACAACACCAATACGGGCGTGCTGACGCCACAAATGTTCGACGCGGTTTTCGCGCGGATCGTCGAGGATTTGAAGCTTTGCGGCGGTCGGGACGAAGTCGGCCGGACCTGATCCGCGCCATTAGCCGCATCAACGGCATTGCCGTCGGCGAAAAGACCACTAATGTCGCGCCGTGACTCACGTGAAAAACTCCCCCCGCCCCCGCGACGCCGCAGCCCTCGTCCTGATCGACGGCAAGGGCAAAAAGGCGCGCGTGCTGCTGGGCAAACGCAATCCGGCGCTGAAATTCATTCCGGGCAAATATGTCTTTCCCGGCGGGCGACTGGAGCGCGGCGACCGCGCCATGACCGTCGCCGGACCGCTCGATGCGCGTGACGAAGCGCGGTTGATGCAGGTTTGCGGCAAGAAGGGTGAGGATTTCGCCCGCGCGCTGGCGCTGGCCGCCATTCGCGAATGCTTTGAAGAGACCGGGATCGCCCTTGGCGTTTCCGACTATGGCGGCCCGGCGCGTCCGCCCGCCTGCTGGCGGACCTATGGCGCGCACGGATTGCTGCCGGATCTGGGCGGCCTGCATTTTTGCGCGCGCGCGGTCACGCCGCCGATGCTTCCCCGGCGATTTGACGCGCGGTTCTTTGTCGCCGACGCCAAGGGCATAGCCGCACGGGTCGAGGGCGTCTGCCATAGCGGCGCCGAATTGACCGAACTGGTGTGGGCGCCGCTGGATAGAGCCGAAAGCTACGACCTGCCGGACATTACGCTGATGGTGCTTCAGGAAGTGCGCGCGCGGTTTGACGGCGGCTTGAGCCGTTTTTCCCCGGTTCCGCATTTCCATCACAGCCGGGGAGTGTGGCGGCGGGATTTACTGTAATAAGGTTTGCGCGAGAGTACTTCGCAATCTGCGAAAGCAACTCGCGCGGAATTCCTTGGAGCGAAAGCGGAACTCCGCGCGCCCTGCTTCAGTTGGTCAGGCGTTTGTCAAAACCCGCCTTGCGCGCCGCAAGTTCGGCCGCACGCTCAGCCGGAGTGACGCGCGCCGCGCCATCTCCAAGGTTTTGCGCGAGGTCGGCCACTTTTACCAGTTTCCACTGCCGCACGATCTTGTCGATGTCGGCTTTGGTGAAATCCTCGAAGCGCACGGTGGCGAGTCCGTCGTGCAGGCCCGTGGTGTCAACCCAGTTGGCATAACCGGGATCGCGCGGGGCGACGATATAGGTGATGGTTCCGTCGGCATTCTTCCTCGCCTGCCGGTTCGAGAGGCCGGAGACATTGTCCCAGTAGGGAATCGACCGGCCCCAGGGGTCGCTCAACTGGAAGCCCAGATAGGCGGCGGTTTGCGGGTCGAGCGTCGCCACCAGCGCTTCGTCGTCCTTGATGCTGAACCGCCCGACGCCGATAATATTGCCGACCACGCCCTCCTCGCCGCCGCGCACCGCCAGCTTGATCTCGTTGGCCGGCGTTTTCGCGAAGTCATTAAGGAATTTGATGTTGAGCTTGGCGAAGACATCAATGTTGGCGACCGCTTCTGCGCGGGTCTGCTCGGGGCTTCCGTGCGGCGGTTCGGCCCCGCCGACCACTTCGATGGTCAGCCGGTTCGGCAACTGACTGTTCCAGTCCGCCAGCGTGTCCCGAATCAGCAGGCTGGACGCGCCTTCGGGCAGAGTCAGGTGGTTGCGCCGACCATTGGCCGGGGTGGAATCGGCGGTGATGACGAAACTGCCGTCCGGGCCGACGTCCACGTCCTTGGCCCACAGCGACGTCAGCACCCGGCTGACGAAATTCTGGTGGACCTCGATCAGGAAATCCCGGTTGGACGGCTGGGCGCCGCGCTGGCCCCGGATCACATAGCGCAGCGACGGCGACACCGACACGGCGCGGTAGATGCGGTCGGCCGTATCGACCCCGAAGCGGCCGCCGGGAGCGGCGTCGGCCCCGACCTTGTAGGGCGGCGTCTCCGTCCAGTAGATGGCCGGGTTGAACTGGTTGCGCTCCACGGCGTCGCGCGCCGACGCATAGACGAGATCGTCGACCGCGCCTTCGAGTTGCTCCTTGCCGTCCTTCGTGCTGGCGATCGGCAGCTCGGACCACGATTTCACCACAGCGTCGCGCGCCGCCTTGACGGCGGGATCAGCCACCAGGGCGTTCGCGGCCTGGTCGATCTTCTGCTGGCTCGCCGTGACGAGCGTGAGCGATGTCTCCGCGAAGACCGGCGCGGCGAGCGCGACAGCCGAGAGCGCGAGAAATGGAGCGATGGAACGTAAACGCATGAGTCTTTCCCGGAATCGGCGAGCCAGATCGCCATCGCAATAATAATACTTTTCCGATCGGGTTTATGTCAAGTTATGACGCAAATCGAACGACGCCGCCGATGGGGCTGGCCCTGAAACGCGCGGACAGGCATATAGCGGGGCATGACCGCCTTCGACGCACAGACTAAAAAATCGCTCACCGCAGCCATCGCGTGCATCTCCATCGTCGGAATCGGCCTGTCGCTGGTGATTCCGCTGCTGGCGCTTAAACTCGAAGCCGCCGGATTCGCCGCGCGCGACAATGGCGCGCAGGTTGCGGTCTCCGGTCTCGCCACCCTGCTCGGCGCGCCGCTCGCCCCGGCGCTGGCCCGCCGGTTCGGCCTGCGCCCCTTGCTCGGCGCGGCCATCGCGCTGGCGGTCGCCGCGCTCGGGGCCTTCGCCCTCACCGACGATTACCGGCTGTGGCTGGCGATTCGGCTCGTCTTCGGGCTGGCGCTGACCACTGTGTTCGTGCTGAGCGAATATTGGATCAGCGCGGCGGCGCCGCGCGGCCAAAGCGGGCTCGTGCTCGGACTTTACGCCACCTTCCTGGCTTTGGGCTTCGCGTTCGGGCCGGCTTTGCTCAGCCTGACCGGGACGGACGGAGTGGCGCCCTTCGCGCTCGCCGCCGCGCTGATGGCCGCCGGCGGACTGCCGGTGGTCTGGGCGGGCCAATCCGCCGCCGATCTCGACGCCGAGTCGCACGCCTCCGGCAGCCCGAAACTCGCGCCGATTTTTCGCGCCGCGCCGGTCGCGGTGGTCGCGGCCTTCGTCTATGGCTGCGTCGAAACCGGCTTGACCGGGTTGCTGCCAGTGTTCGGCCTGCGCTCCGGCTTTTCGCCGCAATGGGCGACGTTTCAGCTCACCCTGTTCGCGCTTGGCAATGTGGTGTTTCCCGTGCCAATCGGCATCATCGCCGACCGGACCAGCAAAATTCGGCTGCTCGGATGGTTCAGTCTGGTCGGCCTGTTCGGCGCGCTGATCCTGCCGGGCCTGGCCGTCCATCGCGAGGTTTACGCCGCCTGCCTTTTCGTCTGGGGCGGCGTCACCGGCGGGCTTTATACGGTCGGACTCGCCGCGCTGGCGGAAAAATTCCACGGCGCTAATCTGTCCGGAGCCAACGCCGCCTATGTCATGATGTATGCGCTGGGCATGGTGGTCGGGCCGCTGGCGCTTGGACTGGGGCTCGATTTCGCGCCGCACGGCCTGTTCGACGCCCTGGGCGCGCTGTTCGTCGTCTATCTCGGTCTCATCCTGTTCTTGCATGGTCCGTTCGCCGGAAAGACGCCAAAGACTCCTCGGGAAACTTGACAAAGCGGTCATGTTGGCTATTTTGCGCACACGAATTCGGGCCGGAGAAATCCGGCCCCTTTGGTTTCCATTGGCCTTCGTCCGATTCTGGATGCTGCGCCGGATTGCAGGGTTTAAGAAATGGCCAAGGCCGCCACGATCAAGATCAAGCTGCTGTCAACCGCCGACACCGGCTTCTTTTACGTCACCAAGAAGAACGCCCGCACCAAGACCGACAAGCTGGCGTTCAAGAAATACGATCCCGTCGCGCGCAAGCACGTCGAGTTCAAGGAAACCAAGATCAAGTAAGATCTTGAGTTTCCTGTCCAAAGCCGCCCGACCGGGCGGCTTTTTTTTTGGCGCGGATCGCTCCACAACTCGCAGATTGCAAAATAGGGTGACGTTAAGTAAGGTAAGGCTGGATCTGGCGCGGCGCATGGCCGTTCGAGACGATCGCGCGAGGTTGCGCTGTTTCGCTCGCGGCCAAGTTTCGGAGTCTGGCCATGACCGATTATGTCTGGGGGCCGATCACCGTCGCCAATGGCGTTTACACTTGGCGGAACGGCCAAATCAACTGGAACACTTCGCTCGACTGGCTTCTCGGCCCCTCGCTCAATTTCAGCGCGCCGATGCCCGGCGATGCGCCCGGCAGCGGCTTGGGCGGATCGGACGGCTCTCTGGACAACGTCACTTTGGTAGCGGGGGAACTCGGCTACCAGTTTCTGATGTACAGTTTCCCCTATTCGACCAACTTCTTCCGCGTCGATGTCGTGATCGACTCCGGCTCCGTCGCCATCGACACCCTGACGCTGGCCGGCTTTAACGGAACCGCGGATCGTTATTGCGCGCAATGGCCGACGCTAGAAGTGCGGGGCGCAACGCTCGTCGTCAACGGCTCCATTGGGGACTCCAGTTCGGTCAACATGGTCGCGCCGGCCCCCACGACGATCTCCGCATCCGGCGGCGGCGTGATCGCCCTCAGCGGCGGCGCGACGGTGCAGGTCGCGGGCGCGGTCCCGTCCGATATCGAATTCGTCTTCGGCGATGGCGCCAACAACAAGCTGTCGCTGGGAACCGTGACGAGCAGCACGATCCAGACCATTTTCGGGTTGGTCGAGGGCGACAGCATCGACCTGACCTCCGTCAAATACACGGGTGGCCAACCGCAACTGTCATTCGCGACCCTGGTCGATCTCCAAGCGTGCTTGACCTATGTGTGCCCTCTGTCCGTCACCGAGAACGGCGTCACCTACAGCTTCAATCTCGACTCCGCCGCAAGCGGCAAGACCTTCCTGGCCACGGCCGACGCCAGCGGCGAGGGCACGCTGATCACCGTCGTCGCCTGCTACCGCCGGGGCGCGCGGATCGCGACTGAACGCGGCGAGGTCGCCGTCGAGGATTTGCGCGTCGGCGACGTCGCCGTCACGGCGAACGGAGGACGCCGGCCCGTTCGCTGGATCGGCTGGCGGCGGCTCGGTCTCGCGCGGGACCCCGACCCGCGCGCGGTCTGGCCGGTCCGCATCGCCGCCCACGCCTTCGGCGAGGACCGGCCGCGCCGGGACCTGTGGGTCAGTCCCGGCCACAATATTTTCGTCGATGGCGCGCTGATCCCGGCGATCGCGCTGGCCAACGGCGTCACGATCGAACAGGTCGCGCTCGCCCAGGTTGAATATTATCACGTCGAACTCGACGCCCACGACATTCTGCTTGCTGAAAACTTGCCGGCTGAGTCCTATCTTGATTGTGGCAACCGGGCCGCGTTCGCCAATCACGACGGTGCGGTGCAGCTTTTCCCCGATTTCGCGCCAAAATGCGCGGAAGGCGCGTGTCATCCGCTGCGCAAGTCCGGGACGGAGGTTGAGGCCGCCAAGGCCGCGCTGCTCGCCCGGGTCCTGGCGCTCGGCCATGGCATGACGCGCGATCCCGATCTGCATCTGCTGGCCGATGGCGTGGCGATCGAACCGGCGCGCCGCGACGGCGGGCGCGTCATATTCGACATTCCCGCCGACGCGCGGGCGCTGCGGCTGAAATCGCGGGTGTGGACCCCGGCCCATATGATTCCGGCCAGCGCCGACGATCGCGCTCTTGGCGTTCTCGTCACCCGGTTGGAGATCGACGGCGTGGCGCAGGATCTGTCGGCGCTCGGCGAGGGGTGGCGCGAGGTCGAATCGAGCGTTTGGCGCTGGACGGACGGGGATGCGGCCCTGCCCGGCGGCGCCCGCGCCGTGGCGGTCGAAACCGACGGCGCGCCTTTATATTGGAACCGTCCCGGCGACGCGGCGCGCGATCTGTTCGGCGCCGCCTGCCTGAGCGCTTAAGCTTCAAAACCCTCGAACACGATCTGGTCGGCGTGGCGCAGCACTTGCGCCGCCTGGGCCGCGTTGCGCACGGTCCAACTCATCACCTTCATGCCCGCGCAGGCGCGGGCGAGTTCGCAGGCCGCATTGGGCAGGTCGCCGCAGCGCCACGACAGGAAATCCGGGCGCGTCTCGCCGGCGTGGACGAAGCGGGCCAACCGGTCTTTCTCGGCCGCCGACAGGTTGGCGAAATCCTCGTCGCCGTCATAATCGGCCTGCGCGACCATGCCGAGCGGCCAGGGCGCGCCAGCGGCGCGGAGCGCCGCGATCAGGGCGGGGTCGAAACTTTTCAACGCCACTGGCCCCGCATGGCCGGCGAGCGCGGCGGGAATCTTTCGCGCCAGCGCGAGATCGCCGGAGAAATCGCTTTTCAGTTCGAGAATCAGCGGCGTCGTCGCGCCCTCGCGAAGAAAATACGCGAGGGGGGGAATCGGCTCGCCGCTGCGCAGCCGCAGGGTTTTGACCTCCGCAGAATCGCGCTGGCCAAACAAGCCTTCGGCGCCGGTGAGGCGGGCGAGATCGTCGTCGTGGAAGACGAAAATCTCGCCGTCGCGCGACAGCCGGACATCGGCTTCCACCGCATAACCGTGCTTGACCGCCGCGCACAGCGCCGCAAGCGAATTCTCGGTTTTTCCGCCGTCGTGCAGCCCGCGATGGGCGATGGGGCGGGCGGTCAGCCAGTCCGGGGCGTTCACGGCAAAATCCCGTTCACGGCAGAATCTCGAAAATCGCCTCGACTTCGACGCAGGCGCCCAGCGGCAGTTGCGCCACGCCGATGGTGGAGCGGGCGTGCGCCCCCTTTTCTCCAAGCGCGGCGCCGATCAGGTCCGACGCGCCGTTCATCACCAGGGCGAGTCGGGTGTAATCCTCGGCTCCGCGAATGAAACCGCCGAGCCGAACGCAGGCAGCGATCCGGTCGAGGTCGCCGATCTGGGCGCGGACCTGCGCCAGCACATTGACCGCGCACAGCGCCGCCGCCTGTTTGGCGACACCCTCCTCCACTTCGGCGCCGACGCGGCCGATATGGCCTTCGCTCAGCGAGCCGTCCGGGCCGAAGGGCAATTGTCCCGAGACGAACAGCAGCGCGCCGCTGCGCACGGATGGAACGTAATTCGCGACCGGCGCGGCGGGAGTCGGCAGGACGAATCCGAGATTGGCGAGTCGGCGTTCGACTTCGCTGGCGATCTGAGCCATGGGCGTTTTCCTTAGTGAGTCTGTTTGCGGCTGGAGGGAAGCCGCGCGATCCTATCGAGCGTCGGCGAATAACACGCGGTCCTCTTTCGCGCATTGCGCTGGAGCGCAATTTCGCCGAAGATTGACAGTAAAGCTGTTTCGCGTCCGCGATGACAATGATGCGACGCCCAGGGAGACCTTATCCATGCGCCTGACCGCCAGCCTGCTGTGCCTGATGGCGACCGGCGCCGCCGTTCGCGCCGAACCGCAGGCGCCGAGCCTCGCCAGCCATGGCGCGCTCTATCTCTTGCGGATGGCCGACGCGACGGGAACCAAGGCGCCTGCGACCGCAGAAGGCATGATCTCCTATCATTTCTCCGCCGATTGCGACTTTTATGCCCAGACCCTGCGGCAGGCGATCGACATGCAACCCCAGGAGGGCCGTCGCCAGGTCAGCGAGAGCCGCGTCAGCACCTATGAGGACGGGCGCGGCCAGGACTTTCGTTTCGCCACCAATGAAACGGGATCGCGCGGCGAGGAGGTCGAAGGCCGCGCCCAGCGCAGCAACGGCGCCCTCGCCATCGCGCTGAGCGCGCCCCGGCCCCAGAAGATAAGCACGGATGGCGCGGTGTTGTTTCCGACCCAGCATGTCGCCCGGTTGATCGAGGCTGCGGAGCGTGGAGAAAAGATCCTGCTGGCGCGCGTGTTCGACGGCTCCGCCGACGGACGCAAGATTTTCAACGTCACCGCCGTCATCGGCGCGGCGCGCAACATTGTCGATGGCGACCCCGCCGCCAACGCGCCGCAATTGCGTGGTCTCAAGCGCTGGCCGGTATCGCTGGCCTATTTTCCCGAAAGCGTCCGCGACGGTCTGCCGGACTACACGCTGAGCTACGATCTCTACGAAAACGGGGTTTCGACCAATCTGCGTCTCGACTATGGCGATTACGCGCTGGTCGGCGCGTTGACGCGGATCGAATTTCCGGCGCAGGCGCACTGCCGCAAATAGCGATCAACCGGCGCGCGACAACAAGCGTGGCTTGGTCTTCGCCTCCGCGATGAAGCGCGCCACGTCGTCCTGGGGGATCGGGCGGCTGAACAGGAAGCCCTGCACGACATTGCAGCCGAACTTGCGCAGCAGGTCGAACTGCTCGGAGGTTTCGACGCCCTCGGTCACGCAATGCAGGTTGAGATTGCCGATCAGGCCGATCATGCTCTTGACGATATCGCGGGCGACGCCGCTGCCGTGAATTTCCTGGATGAAGCTGCGGTCGATCTTGATCTTGTCGACCGGCAGCCTGTGGACATACGACAGGCTTGAATAGCCTGTGCCGAAATCGTCGAGCGAGATTTTCACGCCGAGCCGCTTCAACATGGTCAAGGCGGCCTCCGCCTTCTCGAAATCGGTCAGCAGCGAGGTCTCGGTCACCTCGATGTCGATCCGCGCCGTGTCGATTTCGCTGGCTTCGATGATCGCCACGATCTGGGTCAGGGCGCGCGGCGACAGCAGGTCGCGCACCGAAAGATTGACGCTGACGCCCAGCGATTCGGGCCAGGCCTTGGCGGCCTTCAAGGCCTTGCGCAGCACGGTGCGCGTCAGGGCGTGAATGATTTCGCTGCGCTCGGCGACCGGGACGAACTGGGTGGGCGAGACAGCGCCGAGTTCCGGCGACTTCCAGCGCGCCAGCGCCTCGAACGAGACGATCGACTGGTCGGCGACATCGAACAAGGGCTGGAATTCGAGTTGAATTTCCTCTTCGAGATTGGCGCGGCGCAGGCATTGCTCGATGCGCGCGTTCATCCGCATGTTGGTCTCGTGATCGGCCGTGAACAGCACGGCCTCGCCGCGACGATTCTGCTTGGCGTAATAGAGCGCGAAATCCGCGCGCTCGTAGAGATGCTGGGCGTCGCGGGCGTCCTCGGGGAAGCGCGCGAAGCCGATCGAACTGGAGATGGTGGCGTGGGCGTCGCCGATGCGCACCGGGGCCTTGAGCGCCGCGCAAATTCGCGCGCCGAACGCCAGAATATCGGAGTCCGTCATCCGGCCGCTCAGGAAGACGCCGAATTCGTCGCCGCCGAGGCGCGCGATGGTCGCGCCTTCTTGCCCGAACAGGCGCAGGCGCTCGGCGCATTCGCACAGCACCTTGTCGCCGAGGGCGTGGCCATAGAGGTCGTTCACCGGCTTGAAGCCATCGAGATCGACAATGCCCATCAGCACCGGGTCGCCCGTGTCGATCTCGCGGGAGATGTCGGCGAAGAAGGCGCGCCGGTTCGCCAGTCTGGTCAAGCTGTCGGTGTTGGCGAGGCGCTCGTTGTCCTCGGCCAGTCGCGACTTTTCGTCGGCCAGTCGCGACATGTCCTCGGCGAGTTGCGACTTTTCGTCGGCCAGTTGCGACTTGTCCTTGGCGAGTTGCGACTTGTCCTTGGCGAGTTGCGACGCTTGGGCGCGCGCGGCCACCATGTCGTCAAAATCCCGCGACGAACCGCTGACCGACATGAACAGCGACAACAGCACGATGAAAATATTGACGCCGGCGAGGATGGAGGTCGAGTCGCCGGCCGTCATCAGCAGCCAGGCGAAACCCGGCAGGCTCATGCCGCCGATCAGCAGCGCCGTCTTGGGCAATTGCGCCAGCGCGAAAATCGCGAACATGCCGGTGAGCGCCACGGCGTGGATCAGCGCGTTGCGCTGCGCGGCGTCGGCGTGGACATAAAGCGCCGTCACCCAGACGATATAGACCATGGAGAGCGCGGTGGAGGCCGTATTGACGCGGCGCAGGATGCGGCCCGCCTCCTCTTCGCCGATCACCCTTCCCGCGATCCGCAGCCAGTCGAACGCCATCAAGCCGCAGATTGCGAGCAGCGCCACCGGCGCGGACAGCGTGAGCGGCAGCGGAGCGGAATGCAGCGCCATCGCGGCGAGCGCCAGGGTGTTTCCAGCGATCACCAGGGCGAGCAGCGGCATTTGCCGGACCAGCGCGGCGACGCGGACGCGATTGAGTTCAGGGCTCTGGGCGGGCCGCGGGCCACACCCGCCAGCCGGGGAAAACTGCAATTGCATGGCGATCAACTCACAAGCCCTTGCGCACATTCGGAAAATGGCGATTGTTAAATTTTTAGGTGAAACGTCTTAATCGTGCGTTACCTTACGTAAAATCAAGCAAAACATAAGCTTGGGCGCCAAAATAAAAAAACCTCCCGCCAAACCGGCGGGAGGTTTCCTTGAGCAAGTTCCGTCCGCTCACAGCGGAATGTTGTCGTGCTTTTTCCACGGGTTTTCCAGCTCCTTGTGGCGGAGCATGGCCAGGGCGCGGGCGACGCGCTTGCGCGTGCCATAGGGATGGATCACCTCGTCGATATAGCCGCGTTCGGCGGCGACGAAAGGCGACAGGAAGCGGTCCTCGTATTCCCTGGTGCGCTCGGCGATCTTGTCCGGATCGGACATTTCCTGACGGAAGATGATCTCGACTGCGCCCTTGGCGCCCATCACCGCGATTTGCGCGGTCGGCCAGGCATAATTGATGTCGCCGCGCAAATGCTTGGAGGCCATGACGTCATAGGCGCCGCCGAACGCCTTGCGCGTGATGACCGTGACCTTCGGCACGGTGGCTTCGGCATAGGCGAACAGCAATTTTGCGCCATGCTTGATCAGTCCGCCATATTCCTGCGCGGTGCCGGGCAGGAAGCCGGGCACGTCGACGAAGGTGACGATTGGAATGTTGAAGGCGTCGCAGAAGCGCACGAAGCGCGCGGCCTTGCGCGAGGCGTCGGAATCGAGCACGCCGGCCAGAACCATGGGCTGGTTGCCGACGAAGCCGACGGTGCGCCCGGACAGGCGGCCAAAGCCGACCACGATATTCTTGGCGTGGGCTTCCTGGATCTCGAAGAAATCGGCCTCGTCGACGACCTTCGTGATCAATTCCTTCATGTCATAGGGTTTGTTGGGATTTTCGGGAATGATCGTGTTCAGCGACATGTCATAACGGTCGCAATCGTCGAAGGTCGGCCATTCCGGCACTTCGTCTGTGTTGGACGACGGCAGGAAATCGATCAGGCGGCGCATTTGCAGCAGCGCCTGGAGGTCATTGTCATAGGCCTTGTCGGCGATCGAGGATTTGGTGGCGTGGACCGAGGCGCCGCCCAGCTCTTCCGCCGTCACCGTCTCGTTGGTGACGGTTTTCACCACGTCCGGGCCGGTCACGAACATGTAGGACGTGTCCTTGACCATGAAGATGAAGTCGGTCATGGCCGGCGAATAGACGTCGCCGCCCGCGCACGGGCCCATGATCACCGAAATCTGCGGGATGACGCCGGAGGCCAGCACATTGCGCTGGAACACCTCGCCATAGCCGCCCAGCGCCGCCACGCCTTCCTGGATGCGGGCGCCGCCGGCGTCGAACACGCCGATGATCGGCGCGCGGTTGCGCAGCGCCATGTCCTGGATTTTTATGATCTTTTGCGCGTGAGTCTCGGACAGGGAGCCGCCGAGCACGGTAAAATCCTTGGCGAACACATAGACCACGCGGCCGTTGATCGTGCCCCAACCGGTGACGACGCCGTCGCCCGGGATCTTCTCGCCCTCGTCCATGCCGAAATCGACGCAGCGATGCTGCACGAACATGTCGAATTCCTCGAACGACCCGTGATCGAGCAGCAGTTCGATGCGCTCGCGGGCGGTCAGCTTGCCGCGCTTGTGCTGCGCGTCGATGCGCCTCTGGCCGCCACCGAGGCGGGCGCCTTTGCGGCGTTTTTCAAGGGATGCGAGGATGTTTTTCATGGAGCCATTCCGGTCTTTGTGGCGAGCCTTGGCGGCGGCGCGGCGAAAATGGAAATTCGCGCGGGGTTTAACACGCGCGGAGGGGGACCGGAACAGGCAAGATGACGCTTGGATGAACGCCTTTTGGCTAATACGGCGAACTTTGCGGCAATCCGGCGCGGCGCCGCAGCGCGGCGACCTCGCGATGGGGCGCCAGAACGGCCAGACCTTTTTCAGGATGAACACGATCTCGCCGCCGAAGGCGCTGGGGCGGCGCAGGATGAACTTGACCCCCTGGCGCGAGCGGGAATCGTCCGGCCCGACCGCCGCGATATCGTCCAGCGCAACGCGCCGTTCCCTGCGAAAATCCGAGACGTAGAGGGAATCGCCCTCGACGCGGACGCGCTTCAGCCCGCCATAGCGAACGGCCAGCACAAGCGTCACGGCGAGCCAGATCAACGCGAAGGCGATTTGACCGCCTGTGGAGGGACTCCGAATGCCCGCGCGGTTGAAGTAAAATACCTGCGCAACTTTGCCTTGCGCGACTTTCCCTCCGGCGCGCATTACGCAAGGCAAATACTACCCCAGCGCAGCGTAAAGCTCATAAGCCGCGCGCATGTCCTTCAGCCGCACCGCCCGGCGGGCCTGCGCCTCCTCGTCGCCGCCCCAGAGTTTGAGCTGGTGGTCCTCGTCGACATGGGCCGCCGCCCAGCCCTCGTCGAATTTTTGCGCGCCCCGCGCCAGCGCCAGCGCGATCAGCACCGAACCGGTCAGAGCCGTCATTTCATGCAGGGCGGTGAGGCGGAAGGCGCCGTCGGGCTGTTGCGCCTCGGCGTCAATCGCCCGCGCCACCGCCGCGATCGAGTCCTCTGGCTGGGCCACGAACATTACACCCTCGGCCAGATGGAAGCGGGCGCCAAAAACCCGTTCGGCGAAAGCCAGCACCGGCGTCCAAGCGGCGTTCTGCGCGGCGACCAGAGTCTCCGGCTCGCCGGCGCGATAGCACACCAGATCCGAAGCCGCGAATTTGGCGATTTCCGCCGCCACCTGCTCCATTTGCAAGGCGACGCCGTCGAGCGCGGTATTGGCCATGCGGGTCAGCGGCATGGTGGCGGGGTCGATATGCTCGCCCTGCCCGCGCCATTCGGCGGCGAGCGCTTCAGCCAGCGCCTGCGTCGGCAGCGCCAGTTGTCCGCGCGACGGTGTGCGCACCGGCTTGCCGTCGAGCATCAGCCCAAAACCGCTTTCGGCCGGGGCGACCGCCACCTCCGTGTAAAATTTTTTCGGCAGCGGGCGCTTCATTTCGCGCTGCGCCGCCTTAACCGGATTGCGCTCCTCGTCGGCGACGAAAATCGCGGTCAGATCGTCACGCGTTGAAGAAGTCATGCCAAAAACTCATTCATTTCAAGAACTCTTGGAGCCTCGTCTCGAGTTCGTCCACGCTGTGGGCGAGAACATTGGCGCCCGCCGGGCCCAGCTTTTCGTGACAGTGATAGCCCCAGGCCACGCCAATGCAATGGGCGCCGGCGCGATGGCCCATCATCATGTCGAAGGTGGTGTCGCCAACCATGCAGGCGTTTTCGGCGGTTACGCCGGTCTCGCGCAGGGCGCGCTCGAACATTTCGGGCGCGGGTTTCGACAGCGCGTCGTCGGCGGTCTGCACCGTGGCGAACAAATCGGCCCAGTTCTGCCGCGCGAACAGTTTTTGCACCCCGACCCGGCTCTTGCCGGTGGCGATGCCGAGCTTGCAATCGGGCCGCGCCGCCAGGCGGCGCAGCAGCGCGTCCACACCGGGATAAAGTCTGTCCTCTTCCGGCGTGGCGTGGGCGCGCAATTCGCTGTAGGCCGCCTTGTAGGCGGCGGCCAGCGTCTCGACCGGCCCCTGGCCATCGGTCAATTCGACGAAGGCCTCGCGCAGCGACAGGCCGACCACGGAAAGCGCGCGCTCCCGGCTGGGCGGCTCGCGGCCATGGGCGGCGAAGGCGCGCTTTTGCGCCTCGACGATAACATTCTGGCTGTCCACCAGCGTGCCGTCGATATCAAACATGACGAGCTTCATCGCGGCCCTCCCGGATGGCGAATCTCAATGGCTTGTCGACCAGCTATAAACCTCAGGCCCGATCCCGCCAATTCCGCCATGGGCGCGGAACCCTCACCGGGATCAAACCTTGCGTCGCGCCAGTCTTGACGCGACGCAAGCGACGAGTCATCCCTGGATCGGGACAATCAGGCTGGGCTTGACCCGGTGGGGGAAGCGTCAATGACGAGCGTGTCGCAAGCCGGCAAACCGGCTTTGGTATCCTATTTGCCTTGGGTGGCGGTCGCCGGGCTCGGCGCTTTCGCGCTCGGGACGGTGGCGCTGCATCGCGGCGAGAGCATCAACGCCCTGTGGCTGGTGACCGCCGCGCTGTGCGTCTATCTGATCGCCTACCGCTTCTACAGCCTGTTTATCGCCCGCTACGCCTTGCGACTGGACGATGCGCGCGCAACGCCCGCCATGCGCCACAATGACGGGCTGGACTACGTTCCCACCGACAAATACGTGCTGTTCGGCCATCATTTCGCGGCCATAGCCGGGGCGGGACCGCTGGTCGGCCCGGTGCTGGCGGCGCAGATGGGCTATCTGCCGGGCACGCTGTGGCTGCTGGCCGGCGTGGTCTTCGCCGGCGCGGTGCAGGATTTCATCGTGCTGTTCCTGTCCACGCGGCGCGACGGGCGCTCGCTCGGCGACATGATCAAGACCGAAATGGGCGTCACCGCTGGCCTGATCGCGCAGTTCGGCGTACTCGCCATCATGATCATCCTGCTCGCGGTGCTGGCGCTGGTGGTGGTCAAGGCGCTCGCTGGCAGCCCGTGGGGAACCTTCACCGTATTCTCCACTTTGCCCACCGCTCTATTGATGGGCGTTTACAACCGTTTCATCCGGCCCGGCCGCATCGCCGAAATGTCGATGATCGGCTTCGTGCTGCTGATCGCCGGCATCCTCTACGGCCAGACCGTGGCGGAAAGTCCGACGCTGGCGCCGCTGTTCACCTTTAAAGGCGAGACGCTGGCGCTGCTGCTGATCGGCTACGGCTTTGTCGCTTCCGTGCTGCCGGTCTGGCTGCTGCTGGCGCCGCGCGACTATCTCTCGACCTTTCTGAAAATCGGCACCATCCTGGCGCTGGCTGTCGGCATCGCCATCGTCATGCCCACGCTGAAAATGCCGGCCGTGACCCAGTTCATCGATGGCACGGGGCCGGTGTTCAAGGGCGCGATGTTCCCGTTCCTGTTCATCACCATCGCCTGCGGCGCCGTCTCCGGCTTCCATGCGCTGATCGCCTCCGGCACCACGCCGAAAATGGTCAGCTCCGAATCGGAACTGCGCTTCATCGGCTATGGCGCCATGTTGATGGAAAGCTTTGTCGGCATCATGGCTTTGATCGCCGCCACGGCGCTGGAGCCGGGCGTCTATTTCGCCATGAACGCGCCGGCCGGCGTGATCGGCACGGACGCCGTGAAAGCCGCTTCCGTGATCTCCAGCTGGGGGTTTGTCATCACCCCTGAAATGCTCACGCAAGTCGCCCAGGACGTGGGCGAGAAAACCATCCTCTCGCGTGCGGGCGGCGCGCCGACGCTCGCCGTCGGCATGGCCGAAATTTTGGCCGGCTTTTTGGGCGGCTCCGCCATGAAGGCGTTCTGGTATCATTTCGCCATCCTGTTCGAGGCCCTGTTCATCCTGACCACGGTGGACGCCGGCACCCGCGTCACCCGCTTCATGATCCAGGACCTCACCGGCAATTTCGTTCCCTTCATGGCGCGGACCCGCAACTGGGCCGCCAATCTGATCGCGACCGGCCTCGCCGTCTCCATGTGGGGCTATTTCCTCTACCAGGGCGTGGTCGATCCGCTCGGCGGCATCAACACCTTGTGGCCGCTGTTCGGCATCGCCAACCAGATGCTCGCGGCCATCGCGCTGATCCTGTGTACGGCGGCCTTGTTCAAGATGAAGCGCGACCAGTTCGCCTGGATCACCCTCGTGCCGACGTTCTGGCTGCTGATCTGCACGCTCACCGCCGGCTGGCAAAAACTGTTCGACGCCAATCCGGCCATCGGTTTCCTCGCGCAGGCCGGCAAGTATGCGGCCGCCGCCGCCGAGGGCAAGGCGCTCGCGCCGGCCAAGACCGCCGAAGAGGCGGCGCGCGTGGCGCAAAACGCCTATGTGGACGCCGGCCTGACCGCCATCTTCATGGTGGTGGTGCTCGCCATGATCATCGCTGGCGTGAGGACCGTGGCCAAGGCCCGCGCCAATCCCGCTGTCACGACCAGGGAGGTTGGCGATGCCGGTGTGCTGCCCTCCAAGGCTTAAGGCGATCGGGAAATCCCTGCGCCAGACGGCCGCGCTGATGTGCGGCCAACCGGACTATGACGCCTATGTCGCCCATGTGGCCCGGACGCATCCGGGCCAGCCTGCGATGAGCCGCACGGAATTCTTCCGCAATCGGGAGGACCGGCGGTTCGGGGTGGGCAACGCGAGCGGGTTTCGCTGCTGTTGAAGCTTTACCGCTGTCGAGACGAGGCGGCCAAGCGTCCCTCGTCATCGATCAGTGTGAGCCGGGTCGGGGCGGATTGGCCCCATGTCCACAGCACAAGATTCAAATCGTCCGCTGTCGCGCCCGCGGCGAAACTGCGGACGAGCAGGCCGAAATAACCCGCCTGGCTGAGCCGGCGCGCGAAATTCTGGCTGCGCGCCTCGCCCTGTTTCATCTCATCCCGCCAGCTTGGCGCGGCGAGGGCGGCCGCATCCATGCCCTCCCGCGCCAGCGCCTCCGCGTCGCGGCCGTCGAAAATGGTCTCGATCTCCGCGTCATAGCAAACCAGTGTGGTCGGCTGCAGCGCGCCAACCTGATTGGCCTCGCGCAAGGCGGTCACCGGCGACAGCGAGCAATAAAGCGCGGGAACATTTTTAGGGTTGAACCGGCCACCGAAGCGCGCGGCGCCCTCACCCGAAAGCGGTTGGCCGGCGTAAACAGGATTGAGCGCACGAAAAAGCTTGCCGCTGTATTTTAGCGGCGCGCTCACGCATGGACGCCGGAATCGACAGCGTCGATATAGTCGAGCACCTCATCGGCGCGCCCGGCGCGCGCGAGCTGCATGGCCGTTTGCCCGGAAAAGCCCGACAATGGCTCTGACCGATACCACGCATAGGCGAGCAGCGCCGATCCGAAGCGCGGCTCCACCTTGTTCAGGATTTCGACCATTTCACGCAAGCGGCGCTGGGTGCTGTCGGACCTGATCCGATTGGCGCGCTGTACCGCGTCCCGGCCAAGCCCCGCCGTGCGCGCCACTTCGGCGCTGGTGGTGCGCAATGTATCGGCAATTTTCTTCGGCGCGAAAAAGCCGTCATCCGCATATTGGGCCAAGCCCATGGTCGTATCCTCTTCGCCACATCTCTTGACGCAATATAGCGCCAAAATATGCGGACATCAAGGAGAGCAACTTTCCCGAGGACCTGGAGGCCCCCTCACCCGAACTTGTTGTTCCTCGGAAAATTCTTCGGCGGCAGGCGGCCGGCGTCGGCGCGGGTTCCCAGCCATTCCGTCAGCGCGTCCTTGCCCACATTATGGACTCGGCCGGCCGAATCCGTCCACGACAGGCCCTCGTCCAGCGCAAAAGTCTTGATGTCCGACAGGCCGCCGTCCTTGTAGCGTTGCAGCCGCACGCCTTTGCCGCGCGTCATTTCCGGGATTTCCGACACCGGGAAGCACACCAGCTTTCGGTTCTCCCCGATCGCCGCCACCGTGTCGCCCTCGACCGGAACGATGAAGCGCGCCTTGGCCGGCGCCTCCACGTTCAACAGCATCTTGCCCTTGCGCGTGTTGGCGATCATGTCGTTCTCGGCCGCGACAAAGCCGCGCCCGTCGCTGGCCGCTACCAGCATCTTGCCGTTGGGCCGATGCACGAACACCGCCGCGACATCGTCGCCGTCGTCCATTTCCGCCAGCAGGCGGATCGGTTCGCCCGCCCCGCGC
>NZ_NHSJ01000038.1 GCF_002937075.1 Rhodoblastus sphagnicola | reverse complement strand
GCTCGACGCGCTCCACTCGGCCGCCCCTGCGGTCGCGGGTGCGGGTGGCGCGGGCGCGGTCACGCTCGGTGTGTTCCGGCGGCGCGAGTTCGTCGAGCTTCGGCCCCTGCCACTCGATCTCCTTCTTGATCAGATCCTGGATCTGGTGGAGATACTTGAGATCTTCGGTGGTGATGATGGTCAGCGCCACGCCGCTGCGTCCGGCGCGTCCGGTGCGGCCGATGCGATGGACGTAATCCTCGGGATGGCTCGGCGCATCGAAATTGAACACATGGCTGACATCGGGAATGTCGAGTCCGCGCGCCGCCACGTCGGAACAGACGAGAATGTCGATGTCGCCGTTCTTGAAGGCGTCGAGCGAGGCCATGCGCGCCGGCTGGTCCATGTCGCCGTGCAGGCAGCCGGCGGGAAAGCCGTGCTTCATCAGGCTCTTGTGAACGATGCCGACGTCACGCTTGCGGTTGCAGAACACGATGGCGTTTTTCAGATCCGCGGCTTCGCGCAGCAGGCGGCGCAGGGTCTCGCGCTTGTCGCCGCCGCCATGCGAGGCGATCAATCCTTGCGCGATGGTGATCGCGGTGGTGGCGGCGCGCGCCACTTCGATACGAACGGGATTGTGAAGGAAAGCTTCAGTTAGCCGGGTGATTTCCGGCGGCATGGTGGCCGAGAAGAACAGGGTCTGCCGGGTGAACGGCACCAGCTTGCAGATTTTCTCGATGTCGGGAATGAAGCCCATGTCGAGCATGCGGTCGGCCTCGTCGATGACGAGGATTTCGATGCCGGACAGCAGCAGCTTGCCGCGTTCGAAAAAGTCGAGCATGCGGCCGGGCGTGGCGATCAGCACGTCGGCGCCGCGCATGATCTTGGCTTCCTGGTCGCCGAACGAGACGCCGCCGATCAGCAGGGCGACGTTGAGCTTGTGCTGCAAGCCATATTTGTTGAAGGCTTCCTCGACTTGCGCCGCGAGTTCGCGGGTCGGCTCCAGAATCAGCGTGCGGGGAACGCGGGCGCGGGCGCGGCCTTGTTCGAGACGGGACAGCATGGGGAGCACGAAGGCGGCGGTCTTGCCGGTGCCGGTCTGGGCGATGCCCAGGACATCGCGCCCGGCGAGCGCGAAAGGAATGGCCTGCGCCTGAATCGGCGTCGGGGTCGTGTAACCCGAGGCTTCCACGGCGCGCAGCACCTTTTCGCTGAGGCCGAGTTCGGTAAATTGCATTAAGGTTCCAGTCAGATCGTTTAGACTTTGGGTATTGTCTAGACTTGGGGTTTTTGTCGCGGCTTGCAAAAGCGCCGGACTTGACCGGCATCGGACGGGTATCGGCTTTCGCCGCCTTTACGCGCTTGACGCGAAACGGCGAAGGGGCGCGCGCGCGAACGAAGAACGCCGCCCGGACATTTAGGCCGGGCGGCGAGAAAGTCAACGTTTTTCTGTCCGGCTCAGCGCTTGCCGCGGGGCGGGTTAGCGGTTGCCGCAGGGATTGAGGGGAACAGTCCCGGGCTTGCCGATTGTCGCCGTGGCGGAATAGTCGATTGCCGGCGCGGACCGCGATCCCGCCAGAGCGGCCAGCGTGCCGTCCCTGGACATGCGGTCGATCAGGTGCGCGCCAAGCACGCACAGCAGCGACACCACGGCGCTGAACAGCGCGATCTTGTCGAAAAACGACGCTCCGCGGGAGTCCGGTTCTTCGGATTGGGATGACATCGGTGGGGGGCTCCTTTTGTCATCAGAATGCCCCACCGAAGGTTAAGCGAGCCTTACGCCAATCGAATTACTCGCCGCGTAATCTCTCCGCGTCTCACTTGCCGCGCGGGCTGAGGCGATAGAGCAGACCGTCCCTCAGCACGAACTGATGATAGAGCGCGACCAGAATGTGGCCGACGACGAGGAGCGCCAGCAAATTTGCCGCGACTTCGTGAACCTCGTGCAGCGGGCCGCTGATGGCCTTGTTGGCCTCGAACGGCGAGTTGATCTGGAACAGGTAGAAATCGAGCCCGTGCCCGGCGAAAAGCCGCATGGATATGCCGGACAGCGGGATAATCGCCACCAGGGCGTAAAGCGCATAATGGCCGAGATGGGCGAATTTGACGAAGGTCGGCCCCATCGAGGCGGGCAGGGCCGGCGGCGGGTTTTTTGCGCGCAGCGCCAGACGAAGGACCAGCAGCACGAAGACGAGCACGCCGCCCAGGGCGTGGAAGTTGACATAAGTCCCGCGCACGCTCTTGTCGAACGAGTCCAGCGACAAGCCGAACAGATAAAGACCGATGAGCAGCAAGGCCATCAGATTATGCAGGCCGATCTGCGGCTTGGTGTAAGTTTCGACGCTGGTTTGAGTCATTCTATCCTCCTGAATGCTTTTCGCGTGGTAAACTCAGGGCCACTTTTAGGGCATATGCGCTAAAGATCAACCAGATCGGACGCCGCCGCGAAGGCTGCGCGCTCCTGCAAAAACGCAAAGCGCGCTTCGGGTTTCGTTCCCATCAGCCGCTCGACCGAATCCGCAGTCTCCTCGCGATCTTCCTCGACAATGCCCACCTTGAGCAAGGTGCGTTTGCCCGCCGCCATGGTGGTATCGCGCAATTGTTGCGGCATCATTTCACCCAAGCCCTTGAACCGGCTGATTTCCACCTTGCCGCGCGGAAACTCCTTCTTGATCAGTTCGTCGCGGTGGGCCTCATCCCGCGCGTAAAAGATCTTCGCGCCCTGGCTCAGCTTGAACAGCGGGGGGACCGCCAGATAGAGATGGCCCTGGTCGATCAGCTTGGGCATTTGCCGATAGAAGAAGGTGATCAGCAGCGAGGCGATATGGGCGCCGTCCACGTCGGCGTCGGTCATGACGATGATCTTGTCGTAGCGCAGGTCTTCGGCGCGATAATGCGCGCCCACGCCCACGCCGAGCGCCTGGATCAGGTCGCCGATTTGCTGGTTGGCGGCCATCTTGTCCCGCGTCGCGCTGGCGACGTTGAGGATTTTGCCGCGCAACGGCAGGATGGCCTGGCTGGCGCGGTCGCGCGCCTGCTTGGCCGAACCGCCCGCCGAATCGCCCTCGACGATGAACAGTTCGGAGCCCTCCGCCGCCGTGTTGGTGCAGTCCGCCAGTTTTCCGGGCAGGCGCAATTTCCGCGTCGCGCTTTTGCGCGCGACATCCTTCTCCGCCCGGCGCCGCAGCCTTTCCTCGGCGCGCTCGATGCCCCAGTCGAGCAGGTTCTTGGCCTGGGCCGGGGAGGCGGCCAACCAATGGTCGAAGGCGTCGCGCACCACGCCCTCGACAATGCGCGAGGCCTCCACCGACATCAGCCGGCTCTTGTTCTGGCCCTGGAATTCCGGCTCGCGGATGAACACCGAGATCATGGCGGCGCAACCGGCCATCAGGTCATCGGAGGTAATGGCGCTGGCGCGCTTGCCCTGGCCGATGCGCTCGGCATGTTCCTTTAGCGCCCGCAAAAGCGCCAAGCGAAGTCCGCTCTCATGCGTGCCGCCGTCGGGCGTGGGGATGGTGTTGCAATAGGAATGCACGAAGCCGTCGTCGTGCGCGAGCCAGGCCACCGCCCATTCCAGCGAGCCGTGACGCTCGGCCTTGTCGATCCGTCCGACAAAAAACGAATCCGCGACCTGCGTCTTGCCCTCGATGTCGGCGGCCAGATAGTCCTTCAAGCCGCCGGGGAAGTGGAACACGGCCTCCGGCGGCGTCTTGTCCTTGGCGTCCAGCAGTTCGGCCGCGCATTTCCAGCGGATTTCGACGCCGCCGAACAGATAGGCTTTCGCCCGCGCCATCTTGAACAGCCGCGCCGCGCTGAACTTGCAGACGTCCTTGAAAATCTGCGGATCGGGCCGGAATCGCACCTTGGTGCCGCGCCGGTTGGTTACGCGGCCCACGGTCTCCAGCTTGCCGATGGGCGTCCCGCGCTCGAAAATCTGGCGATAAAGCGTTTGCGCGCGGGCGACCTCGACCTCCAGACGCTCGGACAAAGCGTTGACCACGGACACGCCGACGCCGTGCAACCCGCCGGAGGTCTGATAGGCCCCGGAATCGAACTTGCCGCCGGCGTGCAGCGTGCACATGATCACTTCCAGCGCCGACTTTTTCGGGAATTTGGGGTGGGGATCGACGGGAATGCCGCGACCGTTGTCGGTCACGCACAGAAAACCGTCGGCCTCGAACTGCACCTCGATGCGGGTGGCGAAGCCGGCCACCGCCTCGTCCATGGCGTTATCGAGCACTTCGGCGAACAGATGGTGCAGGGCGGCCTCGTCGGTGCCGCCAATATACATGCCCGGACGCCGGCGCACCGGCTCCAGCCCCTCCAGAACCTCGATGGAGGCGGCGGTATAGCCCTCTTCTCCGGGCGGCGGCGCGGTCTTGCGCGCATCCGTCGTCCTCGCTTCGGCGGCCGCCGGCTTGCGCGCGGCATTGCCGAAAAGATCGTCGTTGGCTGCCATTTGAACCCGATTCGCTCTGTCTCTCAAACATTGTCCTAGCAAAAAGTCGCGTGGAAGGGAACAGAACGAAAACGGAATATACCGCGCAACAGCGCCCCGCGCGCGCTGTCGCGATTTCTTACAAATTCCTTACCTCGATCTGTCGTGACGGACGCGATCGGTTGATCGAAAACAAGCCCCGCCGGAAACGGCCATGTAAGTTGCTTGAGCACAGCGCCGGGAACAGGCGCGAGGGGGAATGCAATGCGATTGTCTTTGAGTTTTTCGCGCGCGTCGCGCAGCAATTTTTGGCGCGCCGCCGCGTGCGTTGTCGCGCTGACCGCCATGACCGCCATGACCGGCGCGGCCCGCGCGGAAAGCCCGGAGCAAGCCGATCCACCGTTCCGCTTCCTGCGCTACAACGACGATTTCACCTATCTGGCCAACAAGCCGAACCCGACGCCGTGGGAGCGGGTCAAATACATTCCGCTGGGATCGAGCCTGTGGGGTCCGTCCTATCTGAGTCTTGGCGGCGAATTGCGCGAGCGTTGGGAGACCTACCAGCGCATCAATTACGGCATCGGCAAGGCGCAGGCGGCCAGCGGCTATCTGCTGGAGCGCGCCAACCTCAACGCCGACCTCCATGTCACCGATTATTTCCGCGCCTATGCCACGCTCGGCGACGACCGCATTTTCGGCCGGCGCGGCGCCTCCTCCTCGACCGACGCCGATCGCTGGGAGCTGTTCCAGCGTTTCGTCGAGGCGCGGCTGCCGTCTCCGTTCGGCGACCAACCCTCGATCCGTTATGGCCGCGAGGAACTCGCCTTCGGCTTCCAGCGCCTGATCGCGGCGCGCGAGGGACCGAACGCGCGCCGCGACTTCGACGGCCTGCGCGTCACCGACAAGATCGGCGAGGCCAGTGTCGACATTCTGGCGGTGCAGCCCGCCGTCAACACCGAATATGCGATGGACGATTCCACCAACCGCGCCCAGCGCCTGAGCGGCGTCTATGTCACCACGCCGGTGATCGGGCCGCTGAAAACCGATCTCTACGTGCTCGATTACGAGAACAATTCCATCAAGATGCGCGGCCTTTCCGGCTCGGAAAAGGCGCAAACGCTTGGCGCCCGCCTGTTCGGCAAGGCCGGCGGCTTCGACTGGAATCTCGAGGGCTCCTGGCAGACCGGCCGGTTCCGCTCCGGCGCGCAAAACTTCAATATCGAGGCCCATCTGCTCGCCGTCGTCGCCGGCTACACTTTCGCCGCCACCCCTTGGACGCCGCGCATCGGCTTTTCCGCCAATGACGCCTCCGGCGACAACGCCCACAACAAGACGACCATCGGCACGTTCAACGCCATGTT
This sequence comes from Rhodoblastus sphagnicola, assembly GCF_002937075.1. Lineage (GTDB taxonomy): Bacteria > Pseudomonadota > Alphaproteobacteria > Rhizobiales > Beijerinckiaceae > Rhodoblastus > Rhodoblastus sphagnicola. Next base: position 142,184 of record NZ_NHSJ01000038.1, on the reverse strand, counting down.
CCCGCGTCTGCCCTATTTCGCGGAAACCTCGGTCCTCGTGCCCTCCAACGTCCGCGATTTCAGGCCGGTCCTCTGCGTCACACCGGTCGAGCGCGTGACCGTGGTGCTCGGCTACGACATGCTGTGGCGCGCCTCGACCACGGACGGGCTGTACGGGTCGGGCTTCTCCGCGCTCGCCAACACCAGCAAGGCCAGGGGGTCGCGGGTCGGTTCGGAAGTTTCGATGGACGCGCGCTGGCAATATAATGAATCGCTGCAACTCGGCGCCATTCTCGCGCAATTCCAGGCCGGGCCGGCGCTCACCAGCGCCGGCGGCAAGAACATGACCTTTGGCGTGCTGTTCGCCAAGCTCAAGTTCTAGCCTGGACGCTCATGCGCGAATTCGCGATAAGGCGCATGCTCGGGGCGAGGCCCGGAAAACGCGAAATCCGGCGCGGGGGAGGGCGACTCCCTTGCGACAGGCTGCGGCGCCGGAACGGTAAATTTCATTTGCATCGCCTGTCAACGACGCGTTACACGAAATAAAGCGTGGAGGCGTTGACGATGCAGTCGTACAAACCGGGCAAGGCGGCGTTCATTTTCATCTTCATCACGGCCGCGCTCGATGTCATTGCGCTCGGCGTGATTGTCCCGGTTCTGCCAAAACTGATCGTGTCCTTTCGCGGCGGGGATTTTTCCGCCGCCTCGCGCTGGGTCGGCTATTTCGGTATAGCCTGGGCGATGATGCAGTTCATGTGCCAACCGGTGCTCGGGGCCTTGTCCGACCGGTTCGGCCGCCGCCCGGTGGTGCTGCTCTCCAACATCGGGCTTGGCGTCGATTATCTGGTGATGGCGCTGGCGCCGAGCCTGACCTGGCTGTTCATCGGCCGTCTCGCCTCGGGCGCCGCCGCCGCCAGCTTTTCCACGGCGCAGGCCTATATCGCCGACATCACCCCGCCGGAAAAGCGCGCGGCGAAATTTGGCCTGCTCGGCGCCGTGTTCGGGGTCGGTTTCGTGATCGGCCCGGCCATCGGCGGCTGGCTCGGCGAGATCGACCTGCGCTTGCCGTTCTGGGGCGCGGCGGCCTTCAGCCTGCTCAACGCCATCTACGGTTATTTCGTCCTGCCGGAATCGCTGGCGCCGGAAAACCGCACGCGCAAATTCGTCTGGCGCAGCGCCAATGTGATCGGCGCCTTGAAGTTCCTGGGCCGCGAACCCGGTCTGGCGCTGGTCACCACCGCCATCTTCCTGTCGCTGCTGGCGCATGAATCGCTGCCGTGCCTGTTCGTGATCTACACGGATTTCCGCTATCACTGGACACCGACCGAGACCGGTCTGGCGCTGGCTGCGGTGGGCATCACCCAGACCATCGTGGCCGGCGGCCTGGTGCGGCAGAGCGTGAAGAAATTCGGCGAGACGCCTTCGGCGGTCGCGGGCCTGCTGTTCGGCGTCGCCGGCTTCGTCGGTTTCGCCGTGGCCCCGGCCGGTTGGGCCTTCATCGCCGCGATTCCGCTGATCGCGCTGTGGGGGTTGGCCGCGCCCGCCATGCAGTCGATGGCGACCCGCTTCGTCAACGTTTCCGAGCAGGGAACCCTGCAAGGCGCGGTGTCGAGCCTGCGCGGCGTCTCCGGCATGATCGGCCCGATCACGTTCACGCAATTGCTCGCCTTCGAGATCGCGAGCGGAAAACAGCCGGGACTGGCCTATGGCCTGTCCGCCCTGCTGCTCTCGTTCAGCTTCCTGGTCATCGTGGCGCTGGCGCGGCGCGGCGCCTTGAAAAATCTGCCGGCGTGAGCCGCGCGGGAGCATGATCCCAAAAGGTGGACACCGGTTTTCGGAAAAAAACACGCGAAAACAAAGAGTTTAGAGCGTGACGCGTTTCCGGGGCAACGCTTCACGCTCTGGAGTGGCGAAAACGCCTCGAAACTTCCTATATAAAACAGCGCGCGAACAAACCGCGCCGAACGCATCGGGGATTGGCATGAACAAACTCTTCGCCGCCACTGTCATTTCGCTCGTCGCTGCGGTGGGGCTCGCTTCGCAGGCGCAGGCCAAGGGCTGCATTCGCGGCGCCGTCGCCGGGGGCGTCGCCGGGCATTACGCCGGACACCACGCCGTGGTCGGCGCCATTGGCGGTTGCATCGCCGCCCGCCATTATTACAAGCAGCAGCGCCTGCAACAGCAGCAGCAGATTCAGCAGCCGGCCCCTCAGGGCGCGGGCGCCTATCGCTGATCCCGCTTCGCCGCCGTTCTCCGCGCCCTGTTGCACAAATGTCATTGTCGCGTGGGGCGCGGCCGACTATGGTTCCGGCGGCTCATCCCGATTCATCGAGGTTTTCGTGAGGGCCGACCGGGGGAAGGACTATGCGGTTGCGCGAAATTCTGGCGGCGGGCGTTATGCTCGCGGCGTGCGGTCCTTCGCTGGCGGCGGACCCCACTCTGCTCGGCGTCGGCATCGGCTTGTTCGACGAAACCTTCCTCGACCCGCGCATCGCCTTTTTCAAGGTGGACTACAACCGCAAGCATTATGAGGCGACCGACCACCGCTTCGAAATCATGGGCGGCTACAACCTGCTGCCGACGCCGGAGATCTACGGTCGCCTGCATCCGACCGCCGGCTTCGAGATCACATCCTCGGCCGGAACCTGGATGGGCGCCGGCGTCGCCTATGACGTCAACTACGGCCCGCTGCACTTCACACCCAAGTTCGAACCCGGCCTTTTCATGCCCGGCGATGGCAAGAGGCTCAACTATCCGCTGGAATTCCGCACCCAGCTCGAACTGTCCTATGAGTTCGCCGACCACTCGCGGTTCGGCGTGGCGATCAGCCATATTTCGAACAGCCAGCTCGCGGAGCGCTTCAACCACAACAAGCCCAACCCGGGGGCGGACATCCTCTCGATCTATTACCGCTTCCCGCTGGAGGCTTGGTTTCCGGGCTGACGCGCGCAAGGGTCGGCCAGCAGGGTTCCGTCCCGGCCGACGCGGGCTGGGCGGCGGCGACCTGAAATCCTTGCAACCAGCCGCCGCCCCTTGATCGCGCGCGCTTTAGGTCCAAGATGGACCTCCGCCGCTGGAGCGCCCGACAATGAAGACATCAACCATCGTGCTGGCCGCCCTGGTGGCGTGGTCCGCCTGCGCCGAGGCGAAAACGCCCGAGCGCCAAGTCGCGTATCACGACGCCCTGATCCGCCTGATCGCCGACGCGACCGCCTGGAGCGAGTTTTGCGTGAATGACGCCGTCGATCCCGCCGCGCTCGCCGTTTTCCGCGAGGTCCACGGCATCGCGGTGAACGGCCATTACATCGAGGTTTTCGGCCGCGCCCACGCGCGCCAGCACGCCGCCGCCTCCGCCGCCAATCGCTTTTTCGCGGCCTGCGCGCGGGCGCTCGCGCTTTACGGTCCCTCGGGAAATTTTGCGCCCGGCCTGGTGCGGCCGCTGTTCCACGCAACGGTCCCCGACCAGATGATCGACCTCGACCGCTGGTGACTCACGCCTCGTAGCGATAGCCCACGCCATGCACGGTCTGGATGATGCGCGGTTTGGCCGGGTCCAACTCGATTTTCTTGCGCAGCGACGACACATATTGGTCGAGCGCGCGGCTGTTGGGCATGTAGCCCCGGCCCCAGGCCAGATCGAACAGGTCGTCGCGCGACACCGCCTTGCCCTTGCGGTCATGCAGCGCCCGCAGCATCGCCAGTTCGCGCGGGGCGAGATCGATGCCGCCGCCGCCGCGCGTCGCGCGCAGGGCGTCGGGATCTATGGTCAGATCGCCCATGCGGAAAATCCTCTCCTCCGCCTCCACAGGCTGTGCCTGAGGCTTTACGCGCCGCAGCGCCGCCTTGATCCGCGCCACCAGTTCGCGTGCGGAAAACGGCTTGGCGATATAATCGTCGGCGCCGATTTCCAGCCCCACCACCCTGTCGATTTCGGCGCCCCGCGCCGACAGCAGCAGGATCGGCGTCGCGGAATCGCGGGCGCGAATGCGCCGGCACAGGTCGAGCCCGTCGAGGCGTGGCATCATCACGTCGAGCAAGCACAGGGCCGGCGCCTGTTCGACAAAGGCGGTCCAGGCGGCCTCGCCGTCCTCGGCGACGATGCAGTCGAGTCCCTCCAGCGCCAGAAGGTCGGTGAGCCCGGCGCGCAGATTGGAATCGTCCTCCGCGATCAGGATTTTCATGAAACGTCCATACGCAAGGTGGCGCGCGCTAAAACTCCGGGATGGGCGGCCGACAGCGCGAATCCGCCGCCGTTCGCCCGCGCCAATTCGCGCACGATCGACAGGCCGACGCCATGCGACCTTTGTGGCGCCGCAAGCTTTTCGCCAGCAACAGCTTGGCCGCCGCCATGATCGCGCACGGTCAAGACCAGCAGGCCGCCGCTCTCGCCGACCGTCACTTCAATCGGCCCGGGCGCATATTTGCGGGCATTGTCCACCAGATTGATCAGAATGCGCTCAAAGGCGGGGATGGCGAAGCGCCGCGCGCCCGCGACCGCGCTCGTCACCGCGCAGACGCAGTTGGAGGAAGCCAGCAAGCTCTGGTAGCGCGCGACGATCTCCCGAGCCAGCGCGCCAGGGTCGGCCGTCCCCAGCGCATAGGCGACCGGCGCCGCGCCTTGCGAAAGCGTCGCGCCGGCGAGCGCGTCGAGTCGGTCGATCTCGTCGCTCAGCACCGCGCAATAGCGCGACAGCTCGGGGCCGTCGCCCTTGCGCCGGATCAGTTCGGCGTAAAGCTTCAGATTGGCCAGCGGCGTGCGCAGGTCGTGCGAAAGCTGGGTCAGCAGGGTCATGCGCGCGGCGCTTTCCCGCGCCTGGGCTTCTTGCGCGCGCCGCGCCAAAAACACCAGCAGCAGCCAGACCAAGGCGAGCGGCGCGGCCAAGGCGAGTCGCCCCAGCGCGCCGCGCTTGGGAGCGGGCGCGCCGGACAGCTCCACCACCCAGCCATGCAGCGCGCCGCTTTGGGTGAAGGCCTCGAAAGTTTCTCCCGCCCCCTTGCTCCAGACGATGCGGTCGAACGGATCGCGCAGCCGGAACGCCCAGCCCGGCGTCACGGCGGCGAATTCGTCGAGCACGCCGAACAAGGTGGGAAAGATCTGCGCGCTCGCCAGCGCGATGCAGTTTTCCGCGCGTTCAGGCGCAGCGCCCGTGCGGCGGCATTCGAAATAATATTCCCCGGCGATGTTGGGAAACCAGCCATTGACGAAATCGCCCTCGCGCAACAGGTCGGCGATCGCGGTCAGCGCCCGCAGCTTGTCCTCCCACATTTTCGGCATGGCGAGCGGGTCTTCCGGCGGGAACACGACCCGGTCGCCCTGCCGCTTCAGCACCAGCAGGCCGAGGTCGTAACTATAAATCACGCGCCAGAGCGCCGCGTCCGGATAGGCGTCGCCCCAGGCCTTCTCCACCTTGAGATTGGCGAAGGCGGCGAGTTCGGTCACTTCGTTGACGGCGGCGCCGGAAAAGGCGTCGGCGACGCGCGCGGTGTCGCGCCGCGCTTTTTCGCGCAGCACCACATAGTCGGCGTCGAGCGCCTGCGCGCCAAGCAGCGCGGCGAGAGCAAGCGGCAACGCGAACAGAAGGGCTGTGCGCGCCGTCTCCACCCAACCGCCCCGCCAAACCATGTTTACCCCGCCGCATTCCCGTCGCAACCGGATCACAATACGCCGCTAGAAAAAACCCGGACCTTGGAAGATGTTTTACGCGTGATGGAACCAAGACTTCTGCCTCTCGGCGACGCGGCGGCGATTGTTCGCTTCGGCGCGGCGATAGACCCCGCGCTCAACGCCCGCGCCCAAGCCTTTTGCGCGGCGCTGGCGGCGGCGCCGCCGCGCGGCCTGCATGAATGGGCGCCGGCCTTCGCCTCGGTGACGTTGTGGTACGACCCGGACGCGCTGCCCTTTGCAGAACTGGAAAGCCTGTGCCGCCGCCTCGCCTTGGCGCCGCCCGCGCCGTGCTCGGGTGAAATCCACGACCTGCCGTTCTGCGCCGAGGCGGATTTCGCGCCGGATCTCGCCGATGTCGCGCAAGCCAACGGCCTGTCGCCAGCCGACTGGCTGCAAGCCTTCGCCAAAATCACCTTCGACGTCGCCATGCTCGGCTTCCTGCCCGGCTTCGCCTATCTCGGCGGCCTGCCGAAATTTCTGGACGCGCCCCGCCTCGCCACCCCGCGTAAAAACGTGCCGGAGCGCTCGGTCGCCATAGCCGACGGTATGTGCGCGGCCTATCCGCAGTCCAGCCCCGGCGGCTGGCGCCTGATCGGCCGCACGCCGACAAAATTGTTCGACGCGCAAGCGGAAAAGCCCACGCTTTTCGCCCCCGGCGATCGCGTGCGCTGGCGCCTGATCGGCCGCGATGAATTCTTCGCACAGGAGCGGACATGGCGCGGCTGATCGTCGAACATCCCGGCCTCGGCGTCTCGATTCAGGACCGGGGCCGCTTCGGTTTCCGCAGGCTCGGAATCCCCGTGTCCGGCGCGCTGGACCAAGGCTTTTTCGCCGCCGCCAATGTTTTAGCCGGCGCGCCGGACGATGCGGCGGCGCTGGAATGCCTGCTGTCGGCGCCAATTTTGCGCGCGGACGCGGGGCCTGTTCGCCTCGGTTTGGCCGGCGCGTTTTCCGGCGTCCTGACCCGCGCCGGCCGCGACGAAAGCATCGTGTCTTGGCGCGGCCTGACGCTGCAAACGGGCGACCGCCTCGCGCTAAAACTCACGCGCCCGCCCGGCTATATCGCCTGTTCCGGCGGCCTCGATGTCCCGCCCGTCCTCAACAGCCGCTCAGCCTACGCCCGCGCCGGCCTCGGCCGCGCGCTCGGCCCCGACGACGTGCTTTGCTGCGCGGACGCCCAAGGCGAGGATCGTTGCGCCCCGCCGCTCGCGCCGGGCGACGGCCCGCTGCGCTTCCTTCCCGGCCCGGACCCGTTCCCGCCGCAAACCCTGGCCGCCTTCATCGCCGCGCGCTGGACGGTGCGGCCGGAGAGCGACCGCATGGGCCTTCGCCTCGCCGGCCCGCGCCTCGCCGATCGGCCGGAAGGCGCCAACATCGTCAGCGAGGGCGTGACGCCCGGCGCGATCCAAATTCCCGGCGACGGTCAGCCGATCCTGTTGCGCGCGGATGGACAGACCTCTGGCGGCTATGCCAGGATCGGCTGCGTCATCACCGCCGATCTCGACCGCATGGCGCATGTCTTGCCCGGCGACGCCGTGGCTTTCGCCCCGGTCGACGCCGCGCAGGCGGCGCAAGCGCGCCGGGAAAGATGCGAAAGAGTGGCGGCATGGCGGCAAAGCCTCGCGCCCGTCGCGGGCCTGGACGAGGAAAAACTGTGGAGCGAAAATCTCATCACCGGCGCGATTTTCGCGGATTAGCGACTCCCTCGCCTCGCAGGCGGGGCGAGGGGATGAGGTCTCGGCGTGACGGTTAAACCCCTGCTCAACCTCAACGCCGATCTCGGCGAAAGCTTTGGCGCCTGGCGTATGGGCGACGATGCCGAGATGCTCAAACTGGTGCAATCCGCCAACATCGCCTGCGGTTTCCACGCCGGCGATCCCCTGGTGATGAGGACCACCGTCGCGGCGGCGCTGACAGCCGGCGTCAGCCTCGGCGCTCATCCCGCCTACCCGGACCTCCAGGGTTTCGGCCGCCGCGCGTTAGAATGCTCGGCGGGGGAGGTCGAGGCCTTTGTCCTGTATCAGCTTGGCGCGCTTGACGGATTCGCGCGCGCCCACGGCTCGCGCGTGACCCACGTCAAGCCGCATGGCGCGCTCAGCAACGCGGCCTGCCGCGACCAAAACCTCGCCGCCGCCATCGCCCGCGCGACCAAAGCCTACGACCCCAAACTCATCCTGCTCGCCCCGGCTTTGTCGGCCTTGGCGGCGGCGGGGCAAAGCGAAAACCTCGCCACCGCGCTGGAAATCTACGCCGACCGCACCTGTGAGGACGACGGCCAGCTCACGCCACGAGGCCAACAGGGCGCGGTGATCCACGCGCCGGACCAATGTCTCGCCCATGTCCAGAAGATGCTGGCGGCGGGCGGCCTCGTCGCGCGTTCGGGCAAAATCCTGCCCACGCCGATCCATTCGATCTGCGTTCACGGCGACGCGCCTGAGGCCGTGTCGACGGCGGGCGCCCTCAACGCTTGGCTGGCGCAGGCGTTTACCCTGGCGCCCCTGCCGTTGCTGTTTGCTTGAACCGTGCTTGCGTCTCGCGCGCGGCGAAGTATTGTCGCAACGCATTCGCGCGAGTGAAGTTTCTCGCCATTCTCGCAGGGAAAAAGCATGACCGTCGCAGACAAGCCGCGCGCCGAGCGGGTCAAAGAGGGCAAGGCGCTGCGCAAGCAGAGTCCGCGCGCCGCGCACGGGCAATTGCTCGGGCCGAGTCAGCGCGACGCCAACGCCATCCTGGACGCGCAGAACGCGCGCCGCCTGCCGTCGCTGACCGGCCTGCGCCGTGAGTTGATGATCGCCGATCCCTTCGCCTATCTGCGCGGCGCGGCGGCCGTGATGGCGCACGACCTGCAATATCAGCCGATGGCGGGCATTCCCGTGCAGGCCTGCGGCGACTGCCATCTGATGAATTTCGGCGCCTTCGTCACGCCGGAAGACAACATCCTGTTCGACATCAACGATTTCGACGAAACCCTGCCGGGCGTCGACTTCACCGTGGACGTCAAGCGCCTCGCCACGAGTTTCGCGGTGGCGGCGCAGGCGCTCGGCGCCTCGAAAATCGCCCGCCACGCCATGGCGGCGGCGGCGGTCAAGGCCTATCGCAAGCGCATTATCGCCCTGTCGCATCTCTCGCCGCTGGAGGTCTGGCACAGCCGGATCGACCTTGAGCAGGAGGTCGGGAAATTCAGGAATCACGATCTGCGCCGCCAGCTCGAAGTGGTGATCGACCGCGCCCGCGGCGAGGGCCTCGACCGCGACGACAATTTTCCGAAACTCTCGGACTCCGGCGCGCTCCACATCGCCGACAAGCCGCCGCGCCTGTTTCATTTCGCCGATGACAGCGACGCCGGCGAGGGCATAGACGCGGCCGGCGCCTTCGCCAGATATCGCGCCGGTCTCGCGCCGCATGTCGGCGCCGTTTACGACCGCTACGCCCTGAAGGATTTCGTGTTCAAGGCGGTGGGCGTGGGATCGGTGGGAACCTATTGCTATGTCGGCCTGTTCGGCGGCGGCGACGGCGAACCGCTGTTCTTGCAGATCAAGGAGGCGGTCCATTCGGTGCTGGAGGCGATCGATCCCAGGCTCGCCCTCGACGGCCACCAGGGCCAGCGGGTGGTCCTGGGCCAGCGCGTCATGCAGGCGGCCAGCGACATTTTCCTGGGCTGGACCGACCACGAGCCCTCCGGCCGGCACTATTACGTTCGCATCCTGAAGAATCGCCGGCTCGGCGCGGTCAGCGAGATCGCCGAGGAGGCGGGCTTGCTGGATTACGCCAAATTGTGCGGCCGCACGCTGGCGCGCGCCCACGCGCGGTCGAGCGATGCGGCGCTGATGGCCGGCTATATGGGCGACAGCGAGGCGTTCGACGAGGCCATCGCCGATTTCGCGCTCGCCTACGCCAAGCGCAATGAAGCCGATCACGCCGCGCTGGCGGCGGAAAAGTAAGGCGGCTCAGGCGGCGCGGACCTCGGCCAGGAAGGACGCCACGGCGCGTTCGAGGCCCTGGCTCTGCCCCAGCAGCGTTTCGGTCGATTTGAGCACGAGATGGGCCATTTGCCCGGTCTCGCCCGCCGCCTGCGCGACGCCGCCGCCATTGTCGGCGACTTCACGCGTGCGCTGCGACGCCTCTTCGACGTGACGGGCGATTTCCTCCGTCGCGGCGCCTTGCTGTTCGACGGCGGCGGCGATGGCGCCGGACATTTCGTGGATGCGCACGATGGTCTGGGTCATGCCCTCGATGGCGGTGACCGCCGCATCCATTTCCTGCTGCACCGCGCCGATATGGCTGCCGATTTCGCCGGTGGCCACGGCGGTCTGATTGGCGAGAGCCTTGACTTCGCTGGCGACGACGGCGAATCCCTTGCCCGCCTCGCCCGCCCGCGCCGCTTCGATGGTGGCGTTCAGGGCCAAAAGGTTGGTCTGGGCGGCGATGCCGTTGATCAGATTGACGACTTCGCTGATCCTGGCGGTCGAACCGGCGAGGTCGGCGATCTTGCGCGAGACGTCTCCGGCCTCCTGCGTCGCGGTCTCGACCGCAACAGCCGATTGCGACGCCTGCCGCGAAATCTCGGTGATGGAGGCCGACAATTGCGTCCCGGCCGCCGCCACGGTCACGACATTGGCGCTGGCCTGTTCGGTCGCCGCCGCCACCGCCGTGATCTGCCTTCCCGTCTGCTCCGCATTGGCCGACAGGTTGTGGGCGGCTGTGTTCAAGTTCCTGGATGTGGCGCCGACCGTCGAAACAATGTCGCGAATGCGTTGCTCCAACGCATCGGCCATGGCGAGCATAGCCGCGCGCTGGGCTTTGTCATTCTCTTCGCGCTGGCGCTGCTGCGCAAGGCGCATGCTCTCCTGCTCGATCATGCCCTTGCGGAACACGTCGACCGTGCGGGCGAGGGCGCCGATTTCATCCTTGCGCGCCAAACCTTCGACGGTGACGGAGGCGTCGCCGGCGGCCAGTTTCTCCAGCGTGCCGACAACCCTGGCGAGCGGCGCGGTGAGTCCGCGCGCAATGGTGACGATGAACAGGGCGATGGTTCCGGCGCCGACCGACAGCAGCGCGAACAGGCTGAATTTCATCGCGCGATCTGTCTCGGCCACCACTTGCGCGGCGGTCGTCTCGGCCGCCGCCACAAGGCTTGTGCGCGCCTTGGTCAGGAGTTCGGTGGGCGCGCGGTCGATTCCCGTCACGGCCTCGTCGCCCGCCACCGGATCGAAGCCGGACTCCTGGAATTTCCGCAAGCCGTTGCGATAGGCCTTCCCCATATCGTCATGGGCGGTCAGGAAAAGTGTCAAGAGTTGCGCCGAGTCCCGGTCCCGGACGCTGGCTTGCAGGCGCGCGCCGCGTGAATGCACATCGCTTTCCTGCGCCTCGAATTGCTTCCAGTATTTAGAAAAAGACTCAGCCTTTTTCCCGCGCAGCAAAACATCTTTCCATTCCTGAACCTGCTTTTTGAACTCGACTTCCATCGCTTCGACACGAATCGCGTCGGCCTGGCTGGCTATGACCTCGGTCTTGAGAGCCTTGATGCCCTCAAAGGCCTGCGATGCGCCAAAGCCGACGGCGCCGCCGATCAGCGCCAGACTTGTCGCGAAGATCAGCAGAAGCTTCGTTCGGATCAGCAGATTGGAAAACAACATGCGTATTCCCTCATTCCAGCCCCGATGTCGCCGGAGTCCCGATATGCGGGCGACCACATGCCGGGAGTACTGGAAACGCCTGACAACATTCCCGCCCTGCATGCGCCTGAGCCAACATGCGGACGAAACTATATTTTTCTTACATGGTTGGCTGTCGCGAGGCTTGAGCGACGCCCGGCGGGCGCGTCTAGAGCATTTTCACGTTTCGTGAAAACATGAAAATGCTCTAGATTTTTGTTTTAACGCATTTTCTTCACGCGAACCGGTGTCCGCTCCGCTTGAAAACGCTCTAGACCAGACCGGTGAGATAGTAGAGCGCGATCACCACGAACACGGCCGATGTCTTTATGCAGGTGACGGCGAAAATGTCCTTGTAGCTGTCGCGATGGGTCAGGCCGGTGACAGCGAGCAGGGTGATCACCGCGCCATTGTGGGGCAGGGTGTCCATGCCGCCCGACGCCATCGAGGCGACGCGGTGCAGAACCTCCATCGGAATGCCGGCGGCGTTGGCGCTGGCGACGAACTGGTCGGCCATGGCGGCGAGCGCGATCGACATGCCCCCGGACGCCGAGCCGGTAATGCCGGCCAGCGCCGTCACCGTCACGGCCTCGTTGACCAGCGGATTGGGAATCGCGCTCAGCGCGTCGCGGATGACGACGAAGCCGGGCAGGGTGGCGATCACCGCGCCGAAACCATATTCGGACGCGGTGTTCATCGAGGCGAGCAGCGCGCCGGAGACGGCCGCCTTGCCGCCTTCGGCAAAGCCTTTGCGCACCTGCGTCCAGCCCAGCGCCGCCACCGCGAGTATGCCGACGATCAGGGCGCCTTCCACCGCCCAGACCGCGGTGAGCTTGTCCACCGCCACCACGACCGGCTTGGCCATGGCGGCGAGTTTCAGCTCGAAACTCTTGCCGTAATGGCCGGCGATCAGGTTGGTGAAAAGCTTGTTCAGGCCGAACACCAGCGCCAGCGGCGCCAGCGCGAGCCAGGCCGGCGCCAGTTTTTCATGCGTCAGCGGCGGCGGTTCGTTGCTGTGGCCCGCGCCATAGCCCTCGCCGGCCCGCAGCGCCGCGTAACGCCGCCATTCCAGCCAGGCGATGCCGACGATAAAAATGAACAGGCCGCCGAGCGAGCCGAGAATCGGCGCGGCGAAGCCGTCGGTCTTGAAATAGGTGGTGGGAATGATGTTCTGGATCTGCGGCGTGCCCGGCAGCGCATCCATGGTGAAGGAGAAGGCGCCGAGCGCGATGGTTCCGGGAATCAGCCGCTTCGGGATATCGTGCTGGCGGAACATTTCCGCCGCGAACGGATAGACCGCGAACACCACGACAAACAGCGACACGCCGCCATAGGTGAGGATGGCGCCGACCAGCACGATCGAGGCGATGGTGTATTTCGGACCGAGCAGGGCGGTCACCGCCGACACGATGCTCTTGGAAAAGCCGGAAATCTCGATCAGCTTGCCGAACACCGCCCCAAGCAGGAACACCGGAAAATAATCCCGGATGAAGCCGACCATGCGCTCCATGAACACGCCGGAAAAGGCCGCCGGCACGGCGGCGGGATCGGTCAGCAGCACCGCGCCCAAAGCCGCGACGGGCGCGAACAGGATGACGGAAAAGCCGCGATAGGCGACCAGCATCAGGAAAACCAGCGCCGCGACGGCGACAGCAAAGCTCATGTCATTCCTCCCTCCGCTCGCGCCGGTTGGGGCGGCGGGTCTTGATTGACGCAAGTGTAACGCGGAAACGCCGCGCCGCGCACTCGTCCAAAGGATGGACGCGCATTCTCCTTAAGCTTCGCCGCAAATGTTGAGATCGCCGCGCAAGCATGCGACAAGGCCCGCATGAGCGAGACTCTGCAACAAGTCATGGGAATGCTGGCCATCGCCATGTTGGTGGCGATCGTGGCGCGGCGTTTGCGGCTGCCCTATACGGTCGGCCTCGCGCTGGTCGGCGGCGTGCTGGCCTGGTTTGGAACGAGGCGGCTGCCGGCGCTCACCTCGGAACTGCTGTATTATCTCATCCTGCCGCCGCTGCTGTTCGAGGCGGCGCTCACCCTGCGCTGGCGCGAGCTGAAGCGCGACCTGCCGCCGATTCTCGTGCTCGCCGTGTTTGGAACCTTGGCGGCCATGGCGGTCGTCGCCGTCGCTCTGATTTTCCTGATGGGCTGGCCGGTCGCCTCCGCCCTGGTGTTCGCCGCGCTGATCTCCGCCACCGATCCGGTGGCGATCATCGCCATGTTCAAGGACAACGGGGTGAGCGGCCGGATTCGCCTGCTGGTGGAGGCGGAAAGCCTGTTCAACGACGCGGCGGCGGCGGTGCTGTTCGCCCTCGCTTTGGCTTATGCGCTGGCGGGCGGGCAAAACCTGACCGGCGCGCGCATGGCGCTCGACTTCGCGCGCATCGTCGGCGGCGGCGCCGCGATCGGCGTCCTGTTCGGCTTCGCGGTGATTTTTGCCGCGCGCGGAACAAAAGAACATCTGATCGAAATCACCCTCACCGCCATCGGCGCCTTCGGCGCGTTCCTGCTCGCCGAACATTTCCACGTCTCCGGCGTGCTCGCCACGGTGCTCGCCGGCCTGATCGTCGGCAATTACGGGGAGGAGCGCGAGGGCGCCGATTTCCTCTCCGCCAGGGGTCGCGAGGCCTTGGGCGATTTCTGGGATTTCGCCGCCTTTCTCGCCAATTCCATGGTGTTCCTGCTGATCGGCGCGCGCGTGGCGGCGCTGCCCTACGAGCATTATCCCTGGACGGTCTATGCTGGCGCGCTCGCCATCGCGCTGTTCGCCCGCGCCGTCGCGGTCTATCCGCTGGCGGCGCTGTTTTCCCGCACGCGCTGGCGGATCGCGCCGGGCGAGCAGCACATCCTCTGGTGGGGCGGGTTGCGCGGCGCCCTGGCCCTGTCGCTGGCCCTGTCGCTGCCGGGCCGCGTGCCGCTGCGCGACGAAATCGTGCTGGTGACGTTTTTCGTGGTCGCCTTCTCGATTGTCGCGCAAGGCCTGACCATGCCGCCGCTGCTGCGGCGATTGGGTTTTTTGGGCGCCAGTGACGAGCAACCCAATCGTCCCGAGCCGTGACCGGCCTGGCGCCTTCGCGTCCTTCCGGGATTACGCGCAGGTCTCGCGCAAAACGTTCTTTTGCACCTTCCCCATCGTGTTGCGGGGCAGGGCGTCCACGAAGTGGATGCGCTTGGGCTGCTTGAATTTCGCCAGCCGCCCGGCCAGCGCCGCAAGGATTGCCGCATCGTCGATGGCCGCGCCTTTTTCGCGCACCACCACCGCCACGACCGCCTCGCCGAAATCGGAATCGGGCAGGCCGATCACCGCGCTTTCGACCACGCCGGGCAAAGCGTCGATCTCGCCCTCGACCTCCTTGGGATAGATATTCAGCCCGCCGGAAATAATCAGATCCTTGCCGCGCCCGACGATCTGGACATAGCCGTTGGCGTCGATCCGCCCGAGATCGCCGGTGATGAAAAACCCGTCCGGCCGGAACTCGGCCGCCGTCTTCTCCGGCATCAGCCAATAGCCCCTAAAAACGTTCGGGCCGCTCACCTCGATCATGCCGATTTCGCCCTGCGGAAGCTCCACGCCGCTGTCGGGATCGACCACGCGCAGGGAAACGCCGGGCAGCGGCAGACCCACGGTCCCGGCGATGCGGTCGCCGTCATAAGGATTCGACGTGCTCATGTTGGTCTCGGTCATGCCATAGCGTTCGAGGATGGCATGGCCGGTGCGCTCCTGAAAGGCGCGATGGGTCTCGGCCAGCAGCGGCGCCGAGCCGGACACGAACAGCCTCATATGCGCGCAAGCCTCTCGCGTAAAACCCGGCTCCTCCAGCAGGCGGGTGTAGAATGTCGGCACGCCCATCAGGACGGTGCCGCGCTTCATGGCGGCGACGACGTGCGGCGCGGAAAATTTCGGCTGGAAGATCATGCGGGCGTTGGCCAGCAGCACGCAATTGGTGGCCACGAACAGCCCATGGGTGTGATAGACGGGCAGGGCGTGAATCAAGACGTCTTCTGGCGAAAACCGCCAATAATCCACCAGCGTCAGGGCGTTGGAGGCGAGGTTGTCATGGCTGAGCATGGCGCCCTTGGAGCGCCCGGTCGTGCCCGAAGTGTAAAGTATGGCGGCGAGATCGTCTTTTTCGCGCGCGACATTTGTGAATGTGTCGGCGCTGGCGGCGGCGCGCGCGAAAAGCGCCCCATCCATCTCCGCGCCATGCGTAAGAACGCGGGCTTCGGCCTCCCGCGCGGCCGGCGCATGGGCCTCGGCCCTGTCGGGATCGCACACGAAAACCGTCGGCCGCGCATCGGACAAAAAGTAGCCGACCTCATGCGGGGTGTAAGCGGTGTTGAGCGGCAGGAACACGGCGCCGGCGCGCAGGCAGGCCAGATAGATGAACAGGACGGCGGGCGACTTCTCCATCTGCACGGCGACGCGGTCGCCGGGCGCGACCCCGGCGGCGACCAGGGCATTGGCGTAGCGCGCGCTCGCGGCGAGCATTTGCCGATAAGAAATGTCGCAGCCCTCGGCCTCGATGAAAATCTTGTCAGGGTCGGCGATGCGCCGCGCGATCAGATCGAAGAAATAATTCATGACAGCCTCGGTCTTCTCCCTCTCCCCGCAGGCGGGGAGAGGGAATCACTCCCGCAAATCAACCCGGATCGGGACATGGTCCGAAGGCTTGTCCTTGGCGCGCATATCCCGGTCGATTGTCACCCCGACCAACCGATCCGCCGCCTGCGGCGACAGCAGCAGATGGTCGATGCGCAGCCCCAGATTCTTCGGCCAGCACCCGGCCTGATAATCCCAGAACGTATATTGCTTGGCCTCATCCGTCGTGGCGCGCAAGGCGTCGGTCAACCCAAGCGCCAGCAACTCCCGAAATTTCTCGCGCGTCGGCAGGGCGTAAAGCGCGTCGCCTACCCAGCCGGCGGGATCGTAAACATCGCGCGCGTCGGGGATCACATTGTAATCGCCCGCCAGCACGAAAACCTCTTCATGCTTGAGCATTGCGCGCGCGTGAAAAATCAGCCGCTCCATCCACGCCAGCTTGTAGGTATATTTCTCCGTCCCCAACGGATTGCCATTGGGCAGATAGAGACAGCCGACCCGCGCCGCGCGCGACCCAAACGGGATCACGGCTTCAATATAGCGCGCCTGCTCGTCGGTCTCATCGCCGGGCAGGCCGGCGACCCATTCCATCGGCGCCTTGGAGAGCAGCGCCACGCCATTGTAGCTTTTCTGGCCGTGCACCGCGACATTGTAGCCGGCCGCCTCGAATTCGAGCCGGGGAAACGCCTCGTCCTGACATTTGATCTCTTGCAGGCACAGCACGTCCGGCGCGACATCGCGCAAATAGGCCAGCACATGCTCGACGCGCAGGCGCACCGAATTGATGTTCCAGGTCGCGATCCGCATCTTAATGCCGCGCCGCGCGCGCGCTCTTTTGCATCAGCTTGGGCGTCGGCCCGTGCGGCGTCACGCCCTCGCGCATCAGCGCGCGGCGCAGCAGCCCGAACGCCGAGAAAAACGTCAGCGCGAAAGCGCGGGCGAAATCCACCGGCAGCGCATGGATCAGCAGCGAGCGGTTGAGCATGTCGATGCCGTTGACGCGGAAACCGATGTCGCGGGCGCGGTCGCGCTCGTAAGAGGCCAAAGCCCGCGTAATCTTGTCGGCCTCGTCGAGATCGACGCCCTCAAGGCAATCGACCAGACTGGCGACGTCGCGCAGCGTGAGGTTCAACCCCTGCGCGCCGATGGGCGGGAACAGATGCGCGGATTCCCCGATCAAGGCGAGCCGCAGCCCGGTGACGCCACTGGTCTTCAGCGCGCCCATCGGGAAGGCGCCGACGGGACCGTCGAGCGTGATGTGGCCGAGAAAATCGTGCGACTGTTCCTGGATTTCCGCCGCCAGTTCTTCCGGCGCCAAGGCCTTCAACCGCACGGCTTCGCGCGGCGTCACCAGCCAGACCAGGCTGGAGCGATGCGGCGCGCCCTCGCGGCCTTGCAGCGGCACGAAAGTGAACGGGCCGGAACGTTTGTGATATTCGGTGGAAATATTGTGATGCGGCTTTTCATGCTTGAGCAGCACGGTCAGCGCGACCTGCGGATAGGTCCAGGTTTTCACGGTAATTCCGGCGACCTGCCGCGCCTGCGAATTGCGGCCCTCGCCGGCGACGATGAATTTGGCGTCGATCCATTGGCCGCTGGCAAGCCGCGCCCGCGCCCCGGAATAATTCAGCTCGAAGGCGTCGAGCAGGCCCTCGACCAGCGTGATCAGAGGATTCTTCCGCGCGGCTTCCGCCAGTTCGGCGACGAGAACATTGTTTTCGACATTCTGGCCGAAGGCGTCGAGATCGATCTCCCTCGCGCGAAACTCCTTGGGCTGGGTGGGAAAGATCGAGCCGGTGTCGTCGATCAGGCGAATGCCCTCCATCGGCGCCGCGCGGCTCTCCAGCGCCGGCCACAGCCCCAGCGCGCGAAAGAATCGCAGGCTGCCCTCGAACAGGGCCACGGTGCGGCCAGCGAGATGGGTTTCGACCTTGCCGACCACCACCACCGTGCGGCCCTGCGCGGCGAAGGCATGGGCGGCGGCAAGTCCGGCCGAGCCGGCGCCGGCGACAAGAACGTCGCATTCGTGGGGTATGGTCTCGCTCATGGCGCCCTCATATTGTGGAGGCTTCATTTAGGGGCTTTGCCAAGGCGAGTTCAAGGGCCGCCCTTCGTTAAGCCTGCGATCATGTAAAACTTGAAAGTTTTCGCCGTTTGCGCGCTGATGAGGCGAGGGCGCGCCATGACCGGTCAGACCGACACCACTCCATCCAGACGCTCCATCCTCGCGGGCGCCGCGGTCTTGGGCGCCGCCGGAGGGGTCGGCGCGCTGGCGTGGCGGCGTTACGATCTTGGCGGCAAGCTGTTCAATCCGCTGGCCGCCGACCGCTTCGATCTTCCGCCTGTTCCCGGCCTGACCGACACGCTCGGCGCGCAAATTCCCGGCTTTTCCGCCGCCGACATTGCGGGCAAGGCGGTGTTCCTCAATGCGTTCGCCTCGTGGTGCCCGCAATGCCGCGAGGAGCACCAGGCGCTGGTCGAATTCGCCCGCTCCGGCGCGACCATTTACGGAATCGCCTCCGTGGACGATCCGGACAACACGCTGAAATATCTGCGCGCGTTCGGCAACCCCTACGTGCGGGTCGGCGTCGATCACAAGGGCTGGCTGTACCGGGCGCTGGGCGCGCGCGGCATCCCCGCCAGCTTCGTGCTGGCGCCGGCGCCAAAAATCGCGTTCAGCCATTTCGGCCCCATCGCGCTCGCCGAGCTGAAAGCCAGCATTCCCAAAGCCTTGCAGGGCGCCGCGTTCTGATCGCGCAAACCTGCTTGGTTTTCTCATTGTTAACCTTTACAGGTTTTCGTGAGGACAAGCGCGCCCCGACGCTGGGCGCAGAGCCAAGAGTCCGAAGCGGAGGTATCAATGAAGAAGGTGATTCTGCTGGGCGTCGCCCTCGCCAGCGCGCTGACGCTGGGTGGCTGCGGCTACTCGCGCGAGGAGCGCACGGTCAACGGCGCTGCGGTCGGCGCGGCCTCGGGCGCGGTCATCGGCGGTGTCGCCAGCCACAGCGCGGGCGGCGCCGTCGCGGGCGCGCTGCTTGGCGGCGCGGCCGGCGGCATCATCGGCGCCAACAGCAATCCCCCGCCGCCGCGCCGCCGCTGCGCCGAATGGGACGAGGATTACTACGGCCGCCGCCACTGCACGGCGTGGTACGATTGAGTTGAGAGTCGCCGTGGATCGCCCTCGTGCTTGGAGACGCGCCTTTCAGCCGCGCCTCGGGATGAGGGCGACTTGAGTGGTTGACTCTATCATTAGCCCTCACCCTGAGGAGTCCGCCAAAGGCGGGCGTCTCGAAGGGCGAGGGCGGTCCACGGCTCTTGCCGCCATGACGCCCACCCCCGACACCCTGCTCGCAGAAAAATTCCTGCCCTCGCCCAACCACGGCGCGCGCCGCGTCGGCCCGACCGACGCGCTAATCCTGCATTACACCGGCATGCCCACGGGCGAAGCGGCGTTAAAACTGCTCACCACTGAGCAGGGCGGCGTGTCCTGCCATTATCTGGTCTGGGAAGACGGCCGCATCTGGCAATTGGTGGCGGAAGACCGCCGCGCCTGGCACGCCGGCAAAAGTTTCTGGGCCGGCGAGACCGATCTCAATTCCCGCTCCATCGGCGTCGAGATCGTCAATCCCGGCCATAGCGACGGCTTGCCATATCGTCCCCACGAAATCTTCGGCGGTTGCCCGCCTTTCCCCGAACCGCAGATCGCGGCGGTGATCGCCCTCAGCCGCGACATCTGCGCGCGCGTAAAAATCCCGCCGCAACGGGTGCTGGCCCATTCCGACATCGCGCCGTCGCGCAAAATCGACCCCGGCGAATTGTTCCCCTGGGCGCGCCTGCACGCGGCGGGCGTCGGCCTCTGGGTCGAACCGTCAACACTCCGCCCCGGCCCGACGTTCGAGCCGGGCGCGCTCGGCCCGCCGGTGGCGGCGCTGCAACACATGCTCGCGGCTTACGGCTATGGCGTCGAAATCACCGGCGCCTATGACGCGGCGACCCAAGACGCCGTCGCCGCGTTTCAGCGCCATTTTCGGCCGGAGAAGGTCGATGGGATCGCCGATGTCTCGACGCTGGAGACTCTTCGCGCCTTGCTGGAAGCCACGGCGTCGGCATAAGCGGCGTTGTTGGTGCGGGCCGCCCGAAAACCTCAGCCCTCGCCGGCTCCCGGAGCCAGCCAGGACGCGATCCGATCCGCGAGGGTCGAGAGGTCCGAATGGCCATAGGCGGCGTTTTCAATCGCCCGCTCGACCAGATTGCGGAAGGCTTCGGCGGAAATCCGCACATTTGGCGCGCAGGACAGCGCGCAGGCGCTGACGATGCCGTGAATCACCCGCAGATCGTCGCGGCTGAGCGGCTCTTGTTCTCTTACGTATTCCCTTGCGGAAACCGCCGGGCTTTTCGCGTTACGCGTTGACGGACGCGCCCGACTTTTCGGCGCGGCTGTCTCCGTCGTTTCGGCGGCGGCGTCCTTCACGGTCTCCACGATCTCCACAGTCTCCACATCCGGTTCTTCGTCGAGCAATGCGCTCCATTCGACATCGAGCGCCGCCGCCAGCCGATGCGCCCAGGCGAGGGTCATCTTCTGCCCCCGCTTGAGCGGCCCCTTGCGCAAGCGCCAAATCTCCAGCTCCGGCGCGCCCACCAGATCGGCAAGTTCCCTGTCCTTGAGGTCTTTCGCGGTCATGAGTTGAGCGAGCTTGGTCATGACCTTATTTTAGGCCATGCGGCCGGCGGCTTCAATGCGCTTGCGCGGCGCAACCGAGAGTCGCCCGCCGGCGCTCCACAGGTTTTCCACAAGTTTTCCCCAACCGCCCGCGTCAGCATGCCGTCTTGCCGCACTTCGCCACCGCATCGAGCTTCGCCTTCAATTCGTCATAGCCCACGGCCCCGACCACCACTTCGTCGCCGAGGACATAGGAGGGCGTGCCGTTGATCGACAGGGAATCGCCGAGTTTCAGCACGCTCGCGAGCTTGTCCTTGACCTCGGGATCGGCGGCGTCCTTTTGCAGCTTCGCCATGTCGAGGCCCATCTCCTTGGCCACGGCCAAAGCCTGCTCGCGGCCGACATGGCCCTTGGTCATCAGAAGTTTTTGATGGAAGTCCCAGAATTTCGCGCCGGAAAGCTGGTTGCGCGCGGCGGAGGCGATCTGCGCGGCCTCGACCGAATCGGCCCCGAGCACGGGGAAATCCTTCAGCACCACGCGCAAGTCCGGGTTGCTCTTGATCAGATTGGCGAGATCGCCCAGCGCCCGTTTGCAATAGCCGCAATTGTAGTCGAAGAACTCGACCAGCGAGACTTTTCCCGTGGGATTGCCGAGCACGGCCTGAAAGTCGGAATTGAAAATATCCTTGCTGGCGTGCGCGATCACGGCGCGGCGCGCGTCGCTTTCCTCGGTCTTCTGCCGGCTCTCCAACTCCGCCGCCATGTCGCGCAGGATTTCGGGATGGCTCACGAGGTAATTCTTGACGATCGTCTCGATCTCGCTCTTCTGCGGCGCGGAAAATTCGGCGGCGCGTACCGGCAGGGCGAGAAGCAAGCCGGCGACGGCGGCCAGGGTGATCTTGCGCGGATGCGACATGGACAACTCCAGGGGAAGGATCTAACCCTCCATAACCTATTCCCGGTTTCGGGTCGAATTGGGTTTCTCCATGTCGGATATGCAATGTCTCACGCCCGCGCGCCGCGCGGCGATCGCCCCCTTCCTCGCCATGGACGTGATGCGCGAGGCTTTGCAATTGCGCGCGACCGGCAGGGACATCATCCAGATGGAGGTCGGCGCGCCCTCCGCCGGGCCGCCGCGCCTCGCCCGTGAGGCGGCCATCGCCGCGCTGGACGGCCGCCCGATCGGCTACACCGACGCCCTCGGCCTCGCCTCGCTGCGCCAGCGAATCGCGCGCCACTATCGCGAGTCCTATGGCGTGGATGTCGAACCGGAGCGCGTGGCGGTGACGACCGGCTCGTCCGGCGGCTTCATCATGGCCTTCCTCGCCCTGTTCGACGCCGGCGCGCGGGTGGCGATCAACTGCCCGTCCTATCCCTGTTACCGCAACATTTTGGCCGCGTTCGGGGTCGAGACGGTGGATCTGCGCGGCCTCGCCGGCGTGACGCCCGAAGCGGTGGCGGCGGCCGACGATTCGCAAAAACTCGACGGCCTGCTGTTGATGAACCCCTCCAACCCCACCGGCGCGCTGCAAAGCGACGAGTCGATGCGGGCCATCGCCGATATCTGCGACAAGCGCGGCATCAAATTCATTTCCGACGAAATCTACCACGGCCTCACCTACGAGCGCCCGGCGCGGACGGCGCTGGCCTGGTCGCAAAATGCGGTGATCGTGAACTCGTTTTCCAAATATTACTGCATGACCGGCTGGCGCGTCGGCTGGCTGGTGGTTCCGCCGGGGTTTTCGCGCGTCATCGAGCGGTTGCAGCAATCGCTCGCCATTTCCGCGCCGACGCTGTCGCAGATCGCGGCGGAAGCGGCGTTCGACGCCACGCAGGACCTGGAGGCGGTCAAGGCCGGCTACGCCAAAAACCGAACAATCCTGCTCGATGCGCTCGATGGCATGGGGTTCGCCCTCGCCCCCGCCGACGGCGCCTTTTACGTCTATGCCGACATCTCCAGATTCTCGGACAATTCGCTGTCCTTCTGCAAGGATCTGCTGGAGCGCGCCGGCGTGGCGGCGACGCCCGGCGTCGATTTCGACCCGACGCAGGGCGCGCGCGCGATGCGGTTTTCCTATGCCGGCGCGCAGGCCGACATGATCGAGGCCATGCGCCGGCTCAAGGCGTTTTTGCGACGCTGAAGCCGACGGGGCCAAGTGCGAAACAAGCGGCGAAAAACAGTCAGTTCAGCAGCGCGCCCCAGGCGGCAAACAGCTTTTCCAGATCGGCCCGCAGCGGGGCGAAAGCAAAACTTTCGCTGCCGATTTCGGTGTAGCGCCGGGCGAAATCGACGATTTGCGGCGCCGACAGACACAGGCGCAGCGCGTCGCGCCCGCCGATCTGCACGATCTGGCCGAGATGCAGGCCCTGCTGGCGCAAGGCGCGCAGCACCGCCTCCGCCGCGCCCTTCGCGCCCCCGCGCATCAGGATGGGAATGAGCGTGGGCTCGCCGCCGCTTTCGTCGATTTCGAGTTGCGGCAGCATCATGACCTGCCGCCGCGCCTCGCCGTGGAAGCAGGCCTTGGCCATCTCGATCAGCGCGGGATCCAGCGCGCAAAAAAC
Organism: Rhodoblastus sphagnicola; assembly: GCF_002937075.1. Taxonomy (GTDB): domain Bacteria; phylum Pseudomonadota; class Alphaproteobacteria; order Rhizobiales; family Beijerinckiaceae; genus Rhodoblastus; species Rhodoblastus sphagnicola. Next base: position 119,061 of record NZ_NHSJ01000038.1, on the reverse strand, counting down.
TTCGAGTTCGGCGAGCGCCGCTTCCCAGCGCAGGCCGAGTCCGCCGTTGCAGCGCGCCCCGAACGGGCCGGCGATGCGGTCGCGCAGCAGCGGGGGCCAGTCGTAATAAGCGAAATGGTCGGCAAGCCCCTCGGGCCAGGGGATGTCGTCGCCCTCCGCCAGCGCCCGCGCGAACCCGCCGGGAACCAGCAGCGCGCCGGAAAAGGCCGGACCGCCGAGAAATTTCGAGCCGGAGACCATCACCAGGAAGCCGGAGTCGAGGTCGGCGCGCACCTGTTCCGGCTTGCAGCGCAACTGGCAGGCGTCCACCACCACCGTCACCTCGCCGGGATTATCCCGCAGCAGGGCTTTGGCGCAATCGCGCGAAATCGCGGATAGCCCGGTCTTGGAGCCGTCGAGCAGATGCACCAGCGTATGGGCGTGGCGCGCCCGGGCCACGCGCACCAGCGCGCAAGCCTTGGCGTCGATCTCGCTCGCGGGCAGGGGCTTTCCGTCGGCGTCGCGCAGCGGCAGCGCGGCCAGCGCCGCCACGCCTTCCCAGCCGTCGAGCGCGAAACCCGCGCGTCCCGCGCCAAACGGCGCGCTGTTGAGAAAATGCCGTCCGGAGGCCGCCAGCGGCGCGCCGCGCCCGGTTTCCTCCGGGCCGATCAGGATGTTGACGATTTTCTGGCCGGGCGCGGCGCGGGCGCTGGCGAGCGCGAGCGCGGCATATTCGGCCTGGGTGCCCGAGGCGCAGAACACGGCTTGCGTCTCGGGGGGCGCGAGCAGGTTGAGCAGGCGGCGGCGCAGGTCGGCGAACCAGTCCTCGCTCTCTCCGGCGAGGAAGGCGCAGGGCAGGGCTGCGCTCGCGGCCTCCCAGCCACGCGGCGAAACGCCGGAGGCGGTGGAGGAGGAGAACCAGATGTCCCCGGCGTGGGGACGCGCCCGAGCGCCGTAGCGGTTACGCCCGTCGGGGCCGAGCGCGATGCGCTCGTCGCCGCCGCTCGCGAGCATCATCGCGAGCAGCGGATTGCCGGCCTCGGCGCGAAACAGCGGCGCGAGGGTCGGCGGGCGACCTGAGGAAAGGTTGGGCTGGCTCATGAACTCTCCGCAAGCACGAAACTGGCGTGCCAAATGCGACACGGCGGCCATTTTTTGTCACGAAGCTTGCCCGCAGGCGCCCACACTGCCGGTTGCGCCAAAATAATTTTCTTTGCCTTAATAGAGAATCGCTTATCCTCTGAAACAGCGAGGAGCGGTTCATGGCGTGGTTCTCAAACAGAGGCCAATGCAAAAAAGCCTCAAATAGAGGCCAATATAGACCGCGCGTCGCTGTACACCTTCATTTGCGTAAGCCTCCGTCGTGCTCGCCTCCCTAGGCGGGCGCGCGAACCCTCTTGAGCTTGAGGAGACAGCGCGTGGGTAAACAACTTGATCGCAAGCGGAGCCGCGGCTCCCGGAGTCCTCAGCGAAACGCCGAAATCATAGACTTCAAGGGTCTGAAATTCCAGCACGACCGTAATCCGCCGCCGATCAAGGCCCTCAACGCCACCCAGGCCGACTATCTCGCGGCCTTGAGACATTCCCAGCAAATCGTCGTTCTTGGCCCCGCCGGGGCCGGCAAGACCTGGATAGCCGCCACTTACGCCGCCGATCTGTTCCGCCAGGGCCGCATCGAAAAAATCGTCCTCACCCGCCCCAACGTCCCCTGCGGCCGTTCGCTCGGCTACTTTCCCGGTTCGTTGCAGGAGAAATTCGCCCCCTGGGCCGTTCCCATCGCAGAAGCGATCAAGGAGCGCATCGGCGAGGCCGCCTTCGACATTGCGGTCAAGCGCGGCGATATCGAAATGGTCCCGTTCGAGGTGATGCGGGGTCGCACGTGGCGGAACGCCTTCGTGCTGCTCGACGAGGCGCAGAACACATCGGTCATGGAGATCAAGACGTTTCTCACCCGCATCGGCGAGGAATGCATTTCCGTGGTCAACGGCGACGTCAGCCAGTCCGACATCCGCGAGGCCTCCGGCCTGAGCCGCATGATCGAGCTGATCCGGGCGAACGATCTGCCGGTGCCGGTGATCGAATTCACCCTGGACGACATCGTCCGCTCCGGCCTGTGCGCGATGTGGGCGCGGGCTTTTGAAGGGGACGCGCGGCTCTGACGTTTCGCGGCGGGCGCTCATGCGTCCGCCGCGCTATTGCGGACCCGCGTCATCTCGGCGCGCGAAACACATATTCCTTGAGCAGATATTTGAGCCCGCGCGTCCAGGCGACGTCATTATTGCCGCGAATATCGACGCTGCCGCCTTGCAAAACCTGCCCGGTCTCGACATCGGCGATGCGGATGTTGAGATTGAGGATGAGGTTGCTGACCTTTTGCGCCCAGGCGACCACGGCGACTTTCGCCCCGGCCTGTTTCGCCAGTTCGACCTCGCAGCCGTTGCAATCGTGGATATCGCGGACAGCGCCAAGACCGGCGGCCACGACGGAAAGATCGACCGGCTGGTACTGGCCTGAGTCCGCGAGAGCTTTGCGCAGCGCCGCGTCCATGGTCCTGACCCGTTCCACCTCGTCCGGCGACGTCGCTTCCGGCGAGGAATTGACGAAAACGGCGGGAAATACGGCGGCCGGCGCGGCTTGAGCGACCGGGGAGAAAGACAAGGTGGCGACCAGAGCAATAGAGCGTGTCAAATCGCGCATGGAGCCTCCCGGAAAAAGCAACTCGGATAAGTCGCATAGAGGCCTTCGGGTGAAGGATGAAGAAAGGCGCCGCTTCTTCCTTCTCCCCAAAGCCCGTCGTGAGACGGGCGTCTTGCGACTCCCTTTGGCGGGAGAAGGGTATCACCCCCAAAGACTCGCATCCGGCGGATAAATCACCGACCCCTCGCACCGCAGCCCCTCCGGCCGGTCCTGCGCCAACAACAGCGGGCCGTCGAGATCGACGAAGCGCGCGCGCGCCGCCAGCAGCAGGGCAGGGGCCATGGCGAGCGAGGACGCCACCATGCAGCCGACGAACAGCCCGAAACCGAGCTTTTCCGCCTCGTCCGCCAAAGCCAGCGCCTCGGTGAGGCCGCCGGTCTTGTCGAGCTTGATATTGACGAGGTCGTAGCGGTCGCGCAGAGCCGCGAGACCGGCGCGGTCATGCACGCTCTCGTCGGCGCAGACCGGAATTTTTCGCGGCCCCGCCAAGGCCGCATCGGCGTTCGCCGGCAACGGCTGCTCGATCAGCGCCACGCCCGTCTGCACGCAGGCGTCGAAAAATTCCGGCAAATCCTCGGGGCGCCAGGCCTCGTTGGCGTCGGCGATGATTTCGGCCTCCGGCGCCGCCGCGCGCACGGCCAACAGCCGCGCCGGATCGCCGGCGCCCGCCAGTTTCACCTTCAGCACCGGCCGCTCCGACGCAGCCGCCGCCGCGCGCGCCATTTCCTCGGGCGTTCCGACCGACAAAGTGTATGCAGTGACGCAAGGCGACATCCGCGACAGGCCCGCCATCTGCCAGGCGGGAACGCCGGCGAGCTTGGCGTCGAGGTCCCACAGCGCGCAGTCCAGCGCATTGCGCGCCGCGCCCGGCGGCAGCAGCTTTTGCAGGGCGAAGCGGTCTGCGCCCGCCTCCAACGCGTCCCGCGCGGAAAAAATTTGCGCCAGCACGCTGCCGATGCTCTCGCCATAGCGCGCATAGGGCGTGCATTCGCCGCGCCCGCGCGCCCCCCCTTGCGTCAGTTCGGCCACCACGACGTCGGCTTGCGTCTTGGCGCCGCGCGAAATGACAAAAGGTTTCGCCAGCGAAAAACTCTGGGCGGCGGCGGACAGGCGGCGGGGGGCGGACGATGTCATGCGAACCAAATCCCTGCCGCTTTGCCAAAAGGCTGCGGCGTGTTGTATCTCTAGCTGCGGTCAGCAAATCAGAGTCGCGGCAAATGTCAAAGCCGGCGGAAAATCTCCCGGACTTTTCTGTGGAGCGGGTTGGGTCGAGCGCCCGCGTCGTGTTGCGCGGGGCCTGGACCATTGCGGCCTCGCGCGCGCTGGAGCGCGCGGCGCAAAACCTCAGCCTCGCCGCGACGGGCGCGGAAAACGCCGAAATCGATTTCGCGGGCGTAACCCGGCTGGACACCGCCGGCGCCTGGCTGATCGACAAGGCGCGCCAGCACATGGCCGCGGCCGGGATCGCGGCGCAATTCGCCGGCGCCAGCCCGGAAAAGGCCATTTTGCTGAAAGAGGCCGCCTACGCGCCGGCCGCACTCGACAAGGCGCCGCGCGAAAACGCCCTGATGGCCCTGCTGGTCGGCCTCGGCGCCTGGAGTGTCGGCATGGCCGACCAAATCGTGCGCGGCGTCGCCTTTCTCGGCGAACTCGCGTTCGGCGCATTGAAGGTGATGGTCTGGCCCAAGGCCATGCGGCCGACCTCGATGGTGTTTCATCTGGATAGTTTCGCGCTGCGCGCCGTGCCGATCATCGCCACCATCAATTTCCTGGTCGGCTGCATCGTGGCGCAGCAGGGCATTTTCCAACTGGCGCGCTTCGGCGCCTCGACCTATGCCATCGACATGGTCGGCGTGCTGGTGCTGCGCGAATTGGGCGTGCTGCTCACCGCGATCATGGTCGCCGGCCGCTCCGGATCGGCCATCACCGCCGAACTCGGCTCGATGAAAATGCGCGAGGAGGTTGACGCGCTCAGGGTGATGGGCATTTCTCCGATGGAGGCGCTGGTGCTGCCGCGCATGGTGGCGCTGGTCGTCGCCCTGCCGCTCTTGACCGTTATCGGCGACATGGCCGCCCTGTTTGGCGGAATGGTAACTTCTTACCTTTACAACGGTGTCAGTCCGCAGGTGTTCGCGGAGCGCCTGCAACAGGCGATCGGCATGAACACTTACCTCGTCGGCCTGATCAAGGCGCCGTTCATGGCGCTGGTGATCGGCATGATCGCGGCGATCGAGGGGTTTCGGGTGGAAGGCTCGGCTGAATCTCTGGGGCGCAGGGTGACGGCTTCCGTGGTCAATTCGATTTTCATGGTGATTTTTCTCGATGGACTTTTCGCCATCTTCTTCGCCTCGATCAGCTATTGACGCCATGACCGAGGCCGAGCCGATCATTTCCGTTCGCGGCCTCGAAGTGGGGTTCGGCGCGCGGAAAATCTTGAAAGGCCTCGATCTCGACGTCGCGCCGGGCGAGGTTCTGGGTTTTGTCGGCGGCTCCGGCCAGGGCAAGTCCGTGCTGACCCGCGCCATTCTCGGCCTCAACGCCAAACAGGCCGGCGTCATCGAGGTTTTTGGCGAGGACATCGACAAGATGGCGCCCGCGAGCCACCGCGCGCTGGAGCGGCGCTGGGGCGTGATGTTCCAGGGCGGCGCCCTGTTCTCCAGCCTGACGGTGAAGCAGAACATCCAGGCGCCGATGCGGGAATATCTAAAACTGTCGCAAAAGCTGATGGACGAGTTGGCGGGCCTGAAACTGAAGCTGGTGGGGCTGCCGCCGGACGCGGCCGACAAGTTTCCCTCGCAATTGTCCGGCGGCATGGTCAAGCGCGCGGCGCTGGCGCGGGCCTTGGCGCTCGACCCCGAACTGCTGTTCCTCGACGAGCCGACCTCCGGCCTCGATCCGATCGGCGCCGCCGATTTCGACGACCTGATCGCTACCTTGCGGAAAACATTGGGGCTGACCGTGTTCATGGTCACCCACGACCTCGACAGTCTTTATTCAATATGCGACACAATCGCGGCGCTGGCCGACGGCAAGGTGATCGCCCACGGCCCGCTCGAAGCCATGCTCGCATCCGACCACCCTTGGTTGCGCGCCTATTTCCATGGCAAAAGGGCCAGGGCGATTCGTTCGCCGAACGAGATGGCGCCGGCATGAACGGCCATGGGAGCACATGCGCATGGAAACGCGCGCCAATTATGCGCTGATCGGCCTGTTCACGCTTGTCGTGATCCTCGGCGGCTTCGGCTTCGCCTGGTGGTTCTCCACCACCGGCAAGACCACGGTCCACAAGACCTATCAGGTCAATTTCTCCGGCTCGGTCTCCGGCCTGTCGATCGGCGGCTACGTCCTGTTCAACGGCCTTCGTGTCGGCGAGGTGCGCGATCTCGGCCTGCGCCCGGACGATCCGACCAAGGTTTACGCGCGGATCGAGATCGACGCGCGCACGCCGGTCAAGGTTGACACCAAGGCGCAACTCGAAATGGGCGGCCTCACCGGCGTCGCCTCGCTGGCCCTGCTCGGCGGCTCCAGGGATGCGGAGGCCCTGCCCGACGGCGCCGTGATCGACGCCGCGCCCTCGCAATTCCAGGACCTGATGATCGCGGCGCAAAGACTCGCCGGCAAGGCCGACGACTTCCTCGACAAGGCCAACAAACTGGTCGAGGCCAATTCCGGAACCTTGACCGCGACCGCGAAAAACATCGAGGCGCTGACGGGAACCCTGGCCGAAGCCGCCGACGGCGTGCGCAAGGCGCTCGAAGCCGTCGATCCGGAAAAAATGCGCTCCATCCTCGGCAACGCCGATTCCGCCGTGATCAAGCTCAACGGCCTGCTGGGCTCGGGCAGCGGCAAGACGGTGATCGCCGATGTGGCCGAGGCGGCGCGTTCGATCAAGAAACTGGCGGACAATCTCACCGAATTTTCCAAAACCGGCCTGAAACAATACGAAAACCTCGCCATCGATGGCCGCCGCACGCTCGAAAGCGTGGACCGGGCGGCGCGGCGCCTCGACAAGGATCCGCAGAGCCTGCTGTTCGGCCCGAAACAGGCGCTGCCGGAATATCAGGGACGATGACGTGATGCGCTCCCTCCTTCTTATTCTCGCCCTTGCGCTCGCCGGTTGCGCGGTGACGCCGAAAGCCTACGATCTCAGCGCCGCCGCCCCGGCTTTATCCGCGCGCGGAACCCTGGCGCACGGAGCCTTGGCGCACGGAGCCCTGGCGGTTGAGGCGAGCGCCGAACCGCCGCTCGACGGCGATGTGATCGTGATCCGCACGGCGAACGGTTTGGAACGCCTCGGCGGCGCGCAATGGGCGGAGACCCTGCCGCGCCTGGCGCAAAGCCGCGTCACGCAAAGTCTCGAAAACGCGGGCTGGCGCGTCGAAGACTCGGCCGCCGCGCGGTTGCGCGTCTCGATCCGGCGTTTTGAAGTGGATTCCGTGCGGCGCGAGGTTTTGGTGGAGTTGGAAGCACAGCTTTCAGGCGCTGCGCGCGTTTTTTCCGCGCGTGAACCGATTGGCGAAATTTCCGGCGCGGAGCCGGCCCAGGCGCTCGACCGCGCTTTCTCCCGCGTGCTCGCCGATCTCGCGCGCTGGACGGTCGCGTCTCGCTGAACGCCGATCTCAAGTCTCGCGGATGAAAGCGAAAACGCCCGCCGGGGGGAGGAACCGGCGGGCGTATCTGCAAACGGGGGACGTGTCCGCACCCGTCTGCGGGGAGAACTTTCCCGAACGTCATCTCGTTCGGTCATGAGATATTGATTGGATGTGAACGGTTTTGAAACCCCAATTTTTTGCAACGCAGCATTGCGTCAGGCGCATAATGATGGCGCTGCGCCAGGGGCTTGTTTCCAGCACGGACTTTCAACAGACAGTCATAGGCCGAAATGCCGACGGTATCATGACGACGCCGGGCGTCGCTGCTGCGCCTGCTTCAGGAAAAGCCCGGTGTGCGAGGCCTTGGCCTTCATGATCGCCTCCGGCGTTCCCTGCGCGACAATGGTTCCGCCACCGTCGCCGCCCTCCGGCCCCAGGTCGATCACCCAGTCCGCCGTCTTCACCACATCGAGATTGTGCTCGATCACCACCACGCTGTTGCCCTGTTCAACCAGTTCATGCAGAACTTCAAGCAGCTTGCTTACATCGTGGAAATGCAAGCCGGTTGTCGGCTCATCGAGAATGTAGAGCGTGCGGCCGGTCGAGCGCCGCGACAATTCCTTCGACAGCTTGACCCGTTGCGCCTCGCCGCCGGACAGCGTGGTCGCCTGCTGACCGACCTTGACATAATCAAGTCCGACCCGCGCCAGCGTCGTCATCTTGTCGCGGATCGAGGGCACGGCCTTGAACAGTTCGCCGGCCTCCTCCACCGTCATGTCAAGAACATCGGCTATGCTCTTGTCTTTATAGCGAACTTCCAATGTTTCCCGATCGTAACGCTTGCCCTTGCAGACATCGCAGGTGACATAGACGTCGGGCAGGAAGTGCATCTCGATCTTGATGACGCCATCGCCCTGGCAGGCCTCGCAGCGCCCACCCTTGACGTTGAAGGAGAACCGGCCCGGACCGTAGCCGCGCGTCTTGGCCTCCGGCAGGTTGGCGAACCAGTCGCGGATGGGGGTGAACGCGCCGATATAGGTGGCGGGATTGGAGCGCGGCGTGCGGCCGATCGGCGACTGGTCGATGTCGATCACCTTGTCGATCAGATCCAGCCCCTCCAGCGCGTCGAATGGCGCCGGACGCTCCATCGCGCCATTGAGCCGCCGCGCCACCGCCTTGTACAGCGTGTCGATGATCAACGTGGACTTGCCGCCGCCGGACACCCCGGTGACGCAGGTGAACAGGCCGAGCGGGATCTCGACATCGACATTGCGCAAATTGTTGCCGCGCGCGCCGAAAAGCTTCAGCATGCGTTCGGGGTCCGGCTTGCGCCGCGTTTTCGGCGTCGCCACCTGCTTGCGGCCGGTCAGATAGTCGCCGGTCAGCGAATTCGGGTCGGCCATGATCTGCGCCGGCGTGCCCTGCGCCACGATCTTGCCGCCATGCACGCCCGCGCCCGGCCCGACATCGACGACATAATCGGCGAGAAGGATGGCGTCCTCGTCATGCTCGACCACGATCACGGAATTGCCGAGGTCGCGCAGACGCTTCAGCGTCTCCAACAGTCGGGCGTTGTCGCGCTGGTGCAGCCCGATGGACGGCTCGTCCAGCACGTAAAGCACGCCGGTCAGCCCGGAGCCGATCTGCGATGCCAACCGGATGCGCTGGCTCTCGCCACCCGAAAGCGTGCCGGAATTGCGCGACAAAGTGAGATAATCCAGCCCCACGTCCACCAGAAATTTCAGCCGCTCGTCGATCTCGCGCAAAATGCGGCCGGCGATCTCGTTGCGCTTGGAATCGAGCTTTTCCGGCAGTCCCGCGAAGAATTTCTGCGCATCGCGCACCGAAAGCTCGGAGATTTCGGCGATGTGCCGATGGTCGATCTTGACCGCCAGCGCCTCCGGCTTGAGCCGGAAGCCGGAACAGGCGTCACAGGGTTTGGCCGTCGTATAGCGGCCGATTTCCTCGCGCACCCAATCGCTTTCGGTCTCGACGATCCGCCGCTCCAGATTGCGGATCACGCCTTCAAACGGCTTTTTCACCTCATAGCTGCGGCTGCCGTCGGAATATTGGAACAGGATTTCCTGCTCGCCGGTGCCGTAAAGAATCATCTCTTTCGCGACGGCTGAAAGTTTCGACCAGCGGTCCTCGACCCGGAACTTGAACGCGCGGCCCAAAGCCTCCAGCGTCTGCCCGTAATAGGGCGACGGCGACTTGGCCCAGGGCGCGATGGCGCCTTTCTTCAAGGTCAACTCGGGATTGGGCACGATCAGCTCGGCGTCCACCTTCTGCTCAAAGCCGATGCCGCCGCATTTCGGACAGGCGCCAAACGGATTGTTGAAGGAAAACAGACGCGGCTCGATCTCGGGAATGGAAAAGCCGGACACCGGACAGCAAAATTTCGACGAAAACAGGATGGGGGGCTTGGCCTCGCCCTCGGTGTCGGCGAATTCCACCACGGCGATGCCGTCGGCCAGCTCCAGCGCGGTCTCAAAACTTTCGGCCAGCCGGGCGGAAATGTCGGGCCGCACGATGAGGCGGTCCACCACCACGTCGATGTCGTGCTTGAGTTTCTTGTCCAGCGCGGGGGCGTCGGCGATGTCGTAAAAAGCGCCGTCGATTTTCACGCGCTGAAAGCCGCGCTTCAAAAATTCGGCGATTTCCTTGCGATATTCGCCCTTGCGCCCGCGCACCACCGGCGCCAGCAGGAAAAGCCTGGAACGCTCGGGCAGGGCCAGCACGCGGTCCACCATCTGGCTGACCGTCTGGCTCTCGATCGGCAGGCCGGTCGCCGGCGAATAGGGAATGCCGGCGCGCGCCCATAGCAGGCGCATGTAATCGTGGATTTCCGTCACCGTGCCCACGGTGGAGCGCGGGTTTTTCGACGTGGTCTTCTGCTCGATGGAAATGGCCGGCGACAGCCCGTCGATATGATCGACGTCCGGCTTCTGCATCATTTCCAGGAATTGCCGCGCGTAAGCCGACAGGCTCTCGACATAGCGCCGCTGGCCCTCGGCATAAATGGTGTCGAACGCCAGCGAGGACTTGCCCGAGCCCGACAGGCCGGTGAACACCACCAGTTTGTCGCGGGGAATGGTCAGACTGACATTCTTCAGATTGTGCTCGCGCGCGCCGCGCAGCGTGATCACCCGGCCCTCGCCGATGCGCAAGGCCACCTGTTCAGGGGTTTCGACCTGTTCCGGCGTTTCGGCCGGGGCGGAGCCCGGCTTGGGTTTGCGGGCGGGCGGCTTCTTTTTCGACGTCTGATCCATCTCAGCTTCCACGAGTCATCGCGGTGTATGTAACCCACGCGGCCGTTTTTTCCACCCGCCCGGACACCGTCACGCCGGGTTCGTCCCGGCCATCCGCGGCGGCGCGGCGGTTGTTTCTTGCACATTCCGCGCCGCCTTGCTAGAACATAAAAAGAACATTAGCGGTGGCCGCGGCGCGCCTTCGGTCGGCGGCGCATAAGCCATGGCCGCTGTGGACAATTCAAAACCGGACGCGCGCCAGCGCCGCGATCCGTTTAAGATGCGCCGCTCGCGAGTGAGGAAAACAACATGTCGGGAAGCGTCAACAAAGTCATTCTCATCGGCAATCTCGGGCGCGATCCCGAAGTGCGCCGCACCGGCAATGGCGATCCGGTGGTGAGTTTTTCGCTCGCGACCACGGAAAGCTGGCGCGACAAGGCCACCGGCGAGCGCAAGGACCGCACCGAATGGCATAATGTGGTGATCTTCAACGAGCCCCTCGGCAAGATCGCCGAGCAATATTGCAAGAAGGGCGCGAAGATCTACATCGAGGGCCAGTTGCAGACCCGCGAATTCACCGACAAGGAAGGCAACCAGCGCAAGACCACGGAAGTGGTGTTGCAGCGCTTCCGCGGCGAACTGACCCTGCTCGACAGCCGCAACCGCGGCTCCGACGAAGGCTATGGCGGCGGCGAAAGCTTTGGCCGCTCCTCGCCGATGCAGCGCGCGCCGCAGCAAAGCGGCGGCGGCGGCGGTTTTGGCGGCGCCGGCGGTTCGACGGGCGGCGCCCGCGCCTCGGACACGCTCGACGACGACATTCCGTTCTGAGGCGAGAGCCGCCTCTCGTGCGCGCGCCGCCTCAGTCGGCGCGCCCGCGTCCTATCACGCCCCGCGCCTCCAGATCGTCCATTTCGGCGTCAGAGACAATTTTCAACCCGGCCAATACGTCCCGCGTGTGGGCGCCAAGCTCGGGCGGCGCGCTGCGATAGGTCGCCGGCGTCTTGGACATACGAATGGGATTGGCGACGGTGGGGACGCAACCGAGCCGGTCGTGCTCCATCTCGCGCGCCATGTCGCGCGCCTGCACCTGCGGGTCGGCGAAAACCTCGCCAAGCCCGTTGATCGGTCCGCACGGAACGCCCGCCTGTTCCAGCGCCGCGATCCAGTCCTTTGTCGTGCGCGCGACGGTGAGCGCGCGCAGCTTTTCCACCAGCTCCACCCGGTTGGCGACGCGCGCGGCATTGGTGGCGAAACGGGACTCGCTGGCAAGCGCAGGCTCCCCCGCCTCCTGGCAAAAGCGCGCGAACTGGCCGTCATTGCCGACCGCGAGGATCATGTGGCCGTCGGCGGTGGGAAAATCCTGATAGGGCACGATGCTCGGATGGGCGTTGCCGAACCGGGCCTGTCCGGGGCTGCCGACCAATTCGTTCAAGGCGCGATTGGCCAGACAGGCCACCTGCACATCGAGCAAAGCGAGGTCGATGTGCTGGCCCTGTCCTGAAACCTCCCGCCACGCCAGCGCCGCCAGAATCGCGTTGGAGGCATAGAGTCCGGTCATCACATCGGTCAGGGCGACGCCGACTTTCATCGGGCCGCCGCCGGCCGCGCCGTCGGGATGGCCGGTCAGGCTCATCAACCCGCCCAGCCCCTGAATCAGAAAATCATAGCCCGGTCTCTTGGCATAAGGCCCGGTCTGGCCGAATCCCGTGATCGAACAATAGACTATGCGGGGGTTGACCGCCGACAGGCTCGCATAATCCAGTCCGTACTTCGCCAGGCCGCCGACCTTGAAATTCTCGATCAGCACATCGCAGCAGGCGACCATCTTGCGGATGATGTCCTGTCCCTCGGGCGTGGCTATGTCGAGCGCGACGGATTTCTTGTTGCGATTGGCTGCGAGGAAATAGGCGGCGACATCGCTGTCCTCGCCGTCGGCCGTCTTGGCATAGGGCGGCCCCCAGGCGCGGGTGTCGTCGCCGCCCTTGGGATGTTCGATCTTGAACACCTCGGCGCCGAGGTCGCCCAAAAACTGGCTGGCCCAGGGGCCGGCCAGTATGCGCGAGAGGTCGAGCACGCGAAGGTGAGACAAAGCGGTCATGGGCTTAGTTCGCGAAAGCGGCTATGCCGGTGATGGCCCGGCCGATGATCAGGGCGTGAATGTCGTGCGTGCCCTCATAGGTGTTGACGACCTCCAGATTGACCAGATGCCGCGCCACGCAGAATTCGTCGGATATCCCGTTGCCGCCGAGCATGTCGCGCGCAACCCGCGCAATGTCCAGCGCCTTGCCGCAGGAATTGCGCTTGGCGATGGACGTCAACTCCACCGGCGCGGCGCCCTCGTCCTTCATGCGGCCAAGACGCAGGCAGAGTTGCAGCCCCAGCGCAATCTCGGTCACCATATCCGCGAGCTTCTTCTGGATCAGTTGGTTGGCGGCGAGCGGCCGCCCGAATTGTTTGCGGTCGCCGGTATAGGTTCGGGCGGTGTCATAGCAGGCTTCCGCCGCGCCGAGCGCGCCCCAGGCGATGCCGTAGCGCGCCGAATTGAGGCAGGTGAACGGCCCCTTGAGCCCCTTCACATTCGGCAGCAGCGCGGTGTCTGGCGCGAACACTTCGTCCATCACGATCTCGCCGGTGATGGAGGCGCGCAAGCCGACCTTGCCGTGGATCGCCGGCGCCGACAGGCCCTTCATTCCCTTCTCCAGAATGAAGCCCCTGATATCGCCGGAATCATCCTTGGCCCAGACCACGAACACATCGGCGATGGGCGAATTGGTGATCCACATCTTCGACCCGGACAGAGAAAACCCGCCGGGAACCTTGCGCGCCCGCGTCGCCATCGAACCGGGATCGGAGCCATGGTTCGGCTCGGTCAGGCCGAAACAGCCGATCCATTCGCCGGTCGCCAGCTTGGGCAGATATTTCTGGCGCTGCTCCTGCGAGCCGAATTCGTAAATCGGGACCATCACCAGCGAGGATTGCACGGACATCATCGAGCGATAGCCCGAATCGATCCGCTCGACCTCGCGCGCGACCAGGCCATAGGACACATAGTTCAAACCGGCGCCGCCAAATTCCTCCGGGATGGTCGGCCCGAGCAGGCCGAGTTCGCCCATTTCGCGGAAGATCGCGACGTCGGTCTGCTCATGGCGAAACGCGTTTTGCACGCGCGGGGCCAGTTTGTCGGCGGCATAGCGCTGCGCCGTGTCGCGGATCAGACGCTCGTCGCTGGTCAGTTGCGCATCGAGCGCGAAGGGGTCTTGCGCATTAAAGCTGGCGCGATGTGAGGACATTCTGGCGTTCTCCCGGTCGTTTCCAACTCGATTAGATCGGCGCGCGCCCCTGCGCAAACGACAAAACCACATGCACCTGTGCGTGATTGTCACAGATCGTCGTCGCGCCTAAGATCGTCGCAAGTGCAGGAGTCTTCGTGCGACGGAAAATCCCGAACCTGGGCGCGCTCACCGCCTTCGAGAGCGCCGCCCGGCATGAAAGTTTCACCAAGGCGGCGGACGAACTGGGTCTGACCCAGGGTGCGGTGTGCCGGCGCGTCGCGCAACTGGAAGATTATCTCGGCGTGCCGCTGTTCGTGCGCCTGCCGCGCGGCGTCAAACTTTCGGAAGCCGGGGAGGCCTATAGCCGGCGCATCGCGTCGCGGCTCGACGAGATCGAGCGCGACACGCTCGATCTGATGTCGCGGCCGGTGCGCGGCGTCACGCTGGAGCTTGCGGTGATGCCGACCTTCGCCACGCGCTGGCTGCTGCCGCGTCTCGATCGCTTCTATGCCGCCAATCCCGACATCAGCCTCAACCTCTCGACGCGGACGCGGCCGTTCCTGTTCGAAGGCAGCGGTTTTGACGCCGCGCTCTATTTCGGTTTGGCCGGCTGGCCGGGCACGCAGGCGCATTTCCTGATGCACGAGGATTCGTTTCCGGTCTGTGGCCCGGCGCTGCTGAAGCGCCGTAAGAGCCTCACACCCGAACAGATCGCCCAGCATCCGCTGATTCAGCAGGCCACGCGCCCTTATGCCTGGCGTGACTGGTTTTCCGCGCGCGGCCTGTCGGTTCCGCGCGACATGATGGGCATGAGGATGGAGCTGTTTTCCATGTCGGCGCAGGCGGCCATGCTGGGAACGGGCATCGCGCTGATCCCGGCCATGCTGATCGAGGAGGAATTGCGCGAGGGGCGCCTCGTCATCGCCAATGAAAACGCGCATCGCGACGACAAGGCGTATTATCTGATCGCGCCGGAGCAGGGCTCGGAACCGCTGGCGCGGTTTCGCGACTGGCTATTAGAGGAAGCCCGCGCGGAGGCGCCGCGCGGGCAGAAAATTCAGGCGTTGCGCAGATAGGCGTCGTATTCGACGTCGGTCACGCGCTGGCGGAACTCGTCGAGTTCCTGACGCTTGCAGGCGGCGTAGAGCCGCTGGTAATCGGCGCTGAAATAATCGGCGACGAACTCGGACTCCTCGAAAGCTTCGATGCCGTCGTCCCAATTGCTCGACAGCCGTTCGAATTCCGCGTCGAGATCCTCGGGGCGCCCGCTCTTGGGCGCGGGAACCGGCGGCGGCGCCAACTTGCGGGTGATGCCGTGATGCATGCCGGCGAGAATGGCGGCCATGGCGAGGTACGGATTGACGTCGGCGCCGCAAACCCGGTGCTCGATGCGCGAGGCCGACTTGCTGGCGGTGATCAGGCGCACGGCGGCGGTGCGATTGTCATAGTCCCAGGAGGCGTAGAGCGGCGCGTGGGCGCCGGGCGTCAACCGGCGATAGCTGTTGGCGTGCGGCGCGAAAATCGCCATCGCCTCGCCCATGGTCGCGACCAGCCCGCCGACGGCGTGCAGCATGGTGGCGCTGCCCTTGCCGTCCTCGCTGGCGAACACGTTGTTGCCGGCCTTGTCGAGCATGGAGATATGCACATGCATGCCCGAGCCTTCGCAATCGCCATAGGGCTTGGCCATGAAGGTGGCGTCGAGGCCGTTGCGATGCGCCACGCCCTTGACCACGCGCTTGAGCAGCACGGCATGATCAGCCGCCTTGAGCGGGTCGGCGACGTGCTTCAAGTTGATCTCATACTGACCCGGTCCGTTTTCGCGCAGGGTGGCGTCAACGGGAATGCCCTGCAACCGCGCGCAACGGGTGATCTCCGAAAGCAGCCCCTCGAACTCGTGCAGTTCGGATACGGACAGAACCTGCGTCTGCCAGCCCTGCCAGCGGCCGGCGCGCGATTTTGGCGGCCGCACCGGATCCGTGGCCGATCTCGTCGCGTCGATCAGGTAGAATTCCAGTTCGGCGGCGACGACCGGCCGCAGATCGAGTGCGGCGAAGCGATCGAGAACCCGGGACAACACGCCGCGCGGATCGGCGAAGAACGGTTCGCCGTTCGAATTGCGCATGGTCATCAGGATTTGGGCGGTGGGGCGGTCGAGCCAGGTGGCCGGGGCGAGCGTGCCTTCGACCGGCATGCACAGACCGTCGGGGTCGCCGGTGCCGTTGGCGAGGCCGGCTTCATCGACGTCGCGGCCCCAAATGTCCAGCGCCAGCGCGGAGCGGGGCAGGGCCATGCCCTTTTGCAGCACTTCGGCCGCGCGATCGCGCGGAATCCATTTGCCGCGGGCGACGCCGTTGACATCGATGACGAAGGCTTCGAGCACTTCGATTTCGGGCCATTGCGCCAGGCTCGGGGCAATGGAATGTTTCTGGTCTACTATCATTCTCTACCATGGGTTCGAGGTCGCCGAGGCGACTCTTGAGCGCGACGGCTTAAGCGCGAAAGCGCGGCGGCGAGCCCGGCGGAAGAAGTTTCTTTCGCTAAAAATATGATCACATTTGTCTTGATGTCTGCCAAGGCGATTTAAGGCTCAATCTTGCTCAAAGAAGCGGCGGTGTGAGTCCTTTCTTTGGGCAGTCCAGGCTCAAAGCCCTGTCGCCAAGCGTTTTGTAAGCGATCCGCTACGGCGTGGCGCACGGTCGCAACGGCTGTGGCGACCGCATGACAGCCCAGCGTCGTGTTATTATGATCACAAAACTTATTCGCCGGAGGAAGCCGACAGCCCATATTGGTGCAGCTTGCGCGCAATCATCGTGTGCGAGACGCCCAGGCGCTCGGCCAATTTGCGGCTGGAGGGAAAGCGCGGCAGCAGCCGCGCCAGCAGGTCGCGCTCGAAGGCCGCGACGCCGCTGCGCCAGTCGGCCGGTTCGTCCGCCTCGCGCGCCGCCGGGGCGCGACCGGTTTCGCCGCCGAGATCGCCCAATTCGATCGCGCCGTCGTCGCTGAGCGCCACCGCGCGAAACAGCAGATTTTCGAGCTGGCGGACATTGCCGGGCCAGGCGGCGCCGCGCAAAGCGGCTTCGCTCGCTGGCGAAAGGCGGGCGCCGACGCGGCCGGTCTGGGCCGCCGCGCGGTCGAGAAAATGCCGGGCCAGCAGCAGCACATCGTCGCCGCGCTCGCGCAGGGGCGGCACGTTGAGACTGAGCACGTCGAGCCGATAAAACAGATCCTCGCGAAAGCCCCCGCTCGCCACCATGGCGGCGAGATCGCGATGGGTGGCGGAAATAATGCGCACGTCCACGCGCAATTCGCGGTCGCCGCCGACGCGGCGGAACGAGCCGTCATTGAGGAAGCGCAGCAGCTTGGCTTGCAGATAGAGCGACATCTCCCCGATTTCGTCGAGGAACACCGTGCCGCCCGCCGCCATTTCCAGCAGGCCGGGCTTGCCGCCGCGCGAGGCGCCGGTGAAGGCGCCGGGCGCATAGCCGAACAATTCGCTCTCCGCGAGATTTTCCGGCAAAGCCGCGCAGTTCAGCGCGAGAAAGGGGGCGCGGCGCCGGGGGCTGAGCTGATGGCAGGCTTGCGCCACCAATTCCTTGCCGGTGCCGGTCTCGCCCAGGATCATCAACGGCGCCGACAAGGGCGCGAGCCGCGCCGCCCGCTGTTTCAAGGCGCAAATGACCGGCGAGGCGCCGACCAAAGTGTCCAGCCCCTCGGCGGCCGGCGCCCGCAGGGCCTGCATCCGCGCGCCCAGACGCTCCGGCGAATAAAGCGTGAGCACGCCGCCGGCCGCGCGGCCGGCGTCGGACACGCCGGCGATGTCGAGTTGAAACGCGCGCCCGCGCAAAATCACTTCGCGCGACGGCGCGTCAAAACCGCTTTCGGTCAGTTCGCGTTGCAGGGCCAGGTCGTCGAACAGCGCGCCAATGCTCAACCCGGTGAGATCGACGTCGCCACGGCCGGCCGCGCGCCGGGCCGCTTCATTCACGGCGAGAAGCGCCCCCTCGGCGTCGGCCAGCAGCACGGGATCCTTCATCGCCGCCATCAGCGCGTCGAGATGCAGCCGCTGGCGCGCGCCGGGCAGCATGTCCACGATCAGCGCCTCGGACACGCCGGGCACGTCGCGCAGGTTCTGGCGCAGCGCGTTCCATTGTCCCGGCGCGAGTTGCGGCGCCTCGATGAACACGTGCGGCGGCGCGACTTCCACCGCCGTCAGATTGAGGTTCTGCGCCGCGAGCCGGCCCAGAATTTCCTGCGCGATGCCGACGCGGTCGCGGAAGCGGACGTCGATGCGCATTTTTCCCTCAGGCTGGCGCGTCCACTTTCCGGCGCCCGCGCCAATCGGCGAACACGGTGCGGAAGGTGGCGAGCGTGGCGATCACGCCGACGAACAGGATGATCAGCGTGCCCAGCGCGTTGATCTCGGGATTGAGACCCAGCCGCACTTTCGAGAAGATCACCACCGGCAGCGTGGTCGAACTCGGCCCGGAGACGAAGGAAGTGATGACGAGATCGTCGAGGCTCAGCGAAAACGCCAGCAGAAAGCCGGACACCAGAGCCGGCGCGATCAGCGGCAGCGTGACGAGAAAGAACACCTGCAACGGCCGCGCGCCGAGATCGGCCGCCGCCTCCTCGATGGACACGTCGATTTCGGCCAGCCGGCTCTGCACCACCACCGCGACAAAGGCGGTGGCGAAAGTGATATGCGCCATGACGATGGTCTGGATGTCGCGAGGCGGCCAGCCGATCGCGGCTTCCAGCGCCACGAACAGCAGCAGCATGGAAATGCCCATGATGATTTCCGGCATCACCAAAGGCGCCATCACGATGCCGGAAAACAGGGTGCGGCCGGGAAAGCGTCCGAACCGCGACAGCACGTAACCGGCGAATGTGCCGAGCACGGTGGCGCCGGTGGCGCTCAGCAGCGCGACCTCCAGCGAAATCCGCGTGGCGCGCAAGATCTGGTCGTCATGGAGCAAAGCCGCGTACCATTTGGTGGAGAAGCGCGACCACACCGTGACGAGTTGCGACTCGTTGAAGGAATAGATGACGATGGAGACGATGGGGGCGTAGAGGAAGAAAATGGCGAGGAGCGACATCGCCAGGAGCAGGAAGCGGCTCTGCGCGGCGTTCATGGCTTTTGCTCCTCCTTGGCCTGGTAATTCTGCAGCGCCATCAGCGGACCGACCAGCAGCACCACCAAAGCCACCGCCACGGTCGAGGCGACCGGCCAGTCGTGGTTGCTGAAGAATTCGTTCCACAAGGCGGCGCCGATGGTCAGGGTGTCCGGCCCGCCGAGCAGGGTCGGGACGATATATTCGCCGACCGCCGGGATGAAGACGAGCAGACTGCCAGCGACAATGCCGGGCATGGACAGCGGCAGCGTCACTTCGCGGAACACGCGGGCGGGCCGGGCGCCGAGATCGCCGGCGGCCTCAAGCAGCGACCAGTCCAGCTTCTCCAGATGCGCATAGAGCGGCAGCACCATGAACGGCAGATAGGCGTAGACCATGCCGAGATAAACGGCGAACTGGTTGTTGAGAATATCGAGCGGCTTGTCGATCACGCCGAGCCAGAGCAGGGCGGAGTTGATCACGCCATTGGGCTTCAAAATTCCGATCCAGGCATAGACGCGGATCAGGAACGAGGTCCAGAACGGCATCATCACCAGCATCAACAGCGGCGCGCGCCATTTGGCGCTGCGCGAGGCGATGAAATAGGCCAGCGGATAGCCGAGCAGCAGCGTGAAGATCACGGTCACGGCGGCGTTGCGCAGCGACGAGGCATAGGCGATGAGATAGACGGGATCCGAGAAGATCAGCTTGTAATTGTTGAAGTGCAGCGTCAGCACCAGCGCCCCGTCGTCGGCCCAGGACACCAGGGATTCGTAAGGCGGGATGGCGGTCGCCGCCGTGGAGAGGCTGATCTTGGCGACGATCAGGAACGGCGCGAGGAAGAACACCAGGAACCAGCCGTAGGGAACGGCGACGGCGAGGAAGCGCCCGAAACCGCGCGTTTGCGCGTTGGAGAAAATCGGCGCGCTCATTTGTCGATCGCCACGCCGGCGGACGCGTCGAAGCCGATGCGCACCGGCTCATCGGCGGCGAACCAGACGCCGAGATTTTGCGCGGCGACTTTCACCAGCAGGCCGCCCGGCAATTGCACGCGATAGAGCATGGAATCGCCGAGATAGGCGATCTCCTTGACCACGCCTTCGGCAATATTGTCGGCGGCGAAGGCGCTGTCGTCGGCGCGCGCGAGGCGGATTTTTTCGGGCCGCACGCCGATGGCGACATGGTGGCTGGCAAGCGCCGCAAGATCCTGCGCGACCTGGACCGGACCGCCCCATTGCGCGCATTCGACGCGCGAGCCGTCGGCGCCAAAATCGATCACCGGCCCCTCCAGCAGATTGATCGAGCCGATGAAGGTGGCGACAAACCGCGAGCGCGGATATTCGTAGATTTCGCGCGGCTCGCCGACCTGCACGACGCGGCCCTTGTCCATCACGGCGATGCGGGTGGACATGGCCATGGCTTCGTCCTGATCATGCGTGACCATGATGAAGGTGACGCCGACCTGCTTTTGAATGTTGATCAATTCGAACTGGGTGGCCTCGCGCAATTTCTTGTCGAGCGCGGAAAGCGGCTCGTCGAGCAGCAGGACGCTCGGCCGCTTGATCAGCGCGCGGGCCAGGGCCACGCGTTGCCTCTGGCCGCCGGAAAGCTGGTTCGGCTTGCGCTCCGAAAACGTCGACAATTGCACCAGCTCAAGCGATTTTTTTACCCGCTTCTCCACCTCGTCCGGCCCAAGTCCCTCGTTGCGCAGGCCGAAGGCGATGTTTTTCGCCACGGTCATGTGGGGAAACAGAGCGTAGTTCTGGAACATCATGTTGAGCGGGCGCTCATAGGGCTGCAATTTCAGCAGGTCGAGACCATCGACCGTAATCGCGCCCCGGTCGGGGAATTCGAAGCCGGCGAGCATGCGCAAAAGCGTGGTCTTGCCGCAACCGGAGCCGCCCAGCAGCGAAAAAAACTCGCCGCGATAAATGTCGAGGCTGACATCGTCCACGGCGGTAAACCCGTCGAACGTCTTGACGACGTTGCTGATGCGCAGTTGCGGCGCCACTTTCTTTTCAGCCCACGGCTGGAGGCCATCATCACGCAACACGTCCACGAGTAAGCCTTTCTGATCGGGTAAAGAAAAGGGCCGCGCGGACGCGGCCCAAAGGCCTTAATGGCCGGTTTTGATTTCCGTCCACAGGCGCGTGCGCAGGCGGTCGGTGGCCGCGTCGGAGCCGGTGATGGTGTAAATGGTTTTTTCAACTTCCGGCGGCGGGAAGATGGTGGGATCATTCGCCACTTCCGGTGTGACGAAGGGCTTGGCGTCGGCATTGCCGCTCATCACGTAGATTTTGGAGGAGGTTTTTGCGATGACCTCCGGCTGCATGATGAAATCGATGAATTTCAGCGCGGCCTCGGTGTGCGGCGCATCCTTGGGAATCGCCACCGTGTCGATATAGCGCAGCGCCCCTTCCTTGGGGATGACGACGGCGATGTTGACGCCCTTGCCGGCTTCCTGCGCGCGATGCTTGGCCACCTGCATGTCCGAGGAATAGCCCCAGGCGATGCAGATGTCGCCGTTGGCCAGCGCGTTGATATATTCGGCGCTGTCATAGCGGCGCACCGACGGACGCACCTTCATCAGCAGGGCGGCGGCCTTCTTCAGCTCGTCGGCCTTCTTGGAATCGGGGTTGAGGCCAAGCGCCAGCAGCGCCGGCGGGAACACCTCGGTCGGCGAATCCATGATGGAAATGCCGCAGTCCTTGAGTTTTGCCGCCACGGCGGGATCGAACAGCATCTTCAGGCTGTCGACCGGCCCATTCGGCAGGATCTGTTTGATCTTGTCGACATTATAGCCGATCACCACCGTGCCCGACATCCACGGCACGAGATAGGCGTTGCCGGCGTCCTGCGCCGCCATGCGCGCCAGCAGGCCCTTGTCGAGATGGCCGTAATTCTTCAGCTTGGACTTGTCGAGCGGCTGATAGAACCCGCCCTTGATCTGGCGCGCGGCGAAGGGGAACAGGCTGGGCACGACAATGTCATAGCCCGAGCCGCCGGCGGACAGCTTGGCTTCCAGCGTCTCGTTGGCGTCGTAAAGATCATAGGTGACCTTGATGCCCGTGGCTTTTTCGAAGGCCGGCACGGTGTCGGGGTCGATATAGTCGTTCCAGTTGTAGATGTTCAGCACCGCTTCGGCGGCCGGGGCGGGAACCGCGCCGATCAGCAGGGCGGCGCCGGCGAGAAGCATTTGGCGGAATTTGTTCGATGACATGGTCCGACCTCGTTTGGTCTTTTGAGGGTGGTTCCGGCGAACGACTCCGTTTCAGCTTCCATTCTTACGGGATCGCCGATCCGGCCGCGAGCGCGATTTTTCAACTTTTTTGGTCTTGGGCCGCCCACGCGGGGGCGGCCCAAATCCGGGATCAGGCCGCGCCGATCTCGGCGAGGGTGAGATCGAGCGCGCGGCGCACGATGCGCACGAGGTCGTCCACTTCCTCATGCGAGATGACCAGCGGCGGCGACAAGGCCATGCGGTCGCCGACCGCGCGCATCATCAGGCCGTTGGAGATGGAATGGTCGCGCACGCGGACGCCGGCCTTGTCCGCCGTCTCGAAGAAGGTTTTCGGAGTCTTGCTTTTCACCAGCGCGATGCCGGCGATCAGGCCGACCCCGTCGATATGCCCGACCAGCGGATGATCGAGCAGCGTGCGCAGTCCCTTCTGGAAATAAGGCCCGATGTCGTCGCGCACGCGCTCGATGATCTTTTCATCCTGCAAAATGTCCAGCGTGGCCAGCGCCACGGCGGCGGAAGCCGGATGGCCGGAATAAGTGAAGCCATGGTAGAACTCGCCGCCGTTCTCGATCAGCATGTCGGCGACGCGGCGCCCGACGGCGACGCCGGAAATCGGCAGATAGCCCGAGCTCATGCCCTTGGCCATGGTCATCAGATCGGGCGTGAAGCCAAAGGTCTGGCAACCGAACCACGAGCCGGTGCGGCCGAACCCGCAGATCACTTCGTCGGCCACCAGCAGCACGTCATATTTGCGGCAGATGCGCTCGACTTCCGGCCAGTAGGTTTTCGGCGGCACGATCACGCCGCCGGCGCCCTGGATCGGCTCGCCGAACACGGCGGCGACGCGCTCCGGTCCGAGTTCGAGAATTTTTTCCTCGATCAACCGCGCGCGAAAAAGGCCGAACTCGTCCTCGCTCATGCCGTCGCCTTCGCCATAATGGTAAGGCTGCGCGACATGGGCGATGTCGCCGAGCAGAGGTCCGCCCTGCTTGCGCATTTCCTTCTGGCCGCCGAGCGATGTCGCCGCGATGGTCGAGCCGTGATAGGAATTGTCGCGCGCGATCAGCCAGGTCTTTTCCGGCTTGCCCGCCGCCTGCCAGAAGAAGCGCGCCATGCGCATGGCGGTGTCGATGGCTTCCGAACCGGAATTGGCGAAGAAGATATGGTCGAGGCCCTCCGGCGTCACCGTGGCCAAGCGCGCCGCCAGTTCGACGCTGGGCGTGTTCGCGGTGCTGAAGAAATTGTTATAGTAGGGCAGCGTGCTGAGCTGGTTGGCGGCCGCCTCGACCAGCTCCTTGCGGTTATAGCCCAGGTTGACGCACCACAGCCCGGCCATGCCGTCGAGCAGTTTTTTGCCCTCGGCGTCCACGATGTGGCAGCCTTCGCCGCGCGTGATGATGCGCGCGCCCTTGGCGTTGAGGGCCTTGGTGTCCGTGAACGGATGCAGATGATGGCGCCGGTCGAGATCCTGCCAGATGTCCTGGCTCTTGGGCGCGCCCTTGTCGATGTGATTCATGGTTTCCCCTCTTGTTGACGCGCTTCAGGAAAGGCGCAGCCAGGTTGTCTTGAGCTCGGTGTATTTTTCCAGCGCGTGCAGCGATTTGTCGCGGCCGATGCCGGATTGTTTGAAGCCGCCGAACGGCACGGTCATGTCATCGGCGTCGTAGCAATTGGCGTAGATCATGCCTGCTCGCAGGCCGCGCGCGGTTCGGTGCAGTTCGCCGACGTCGTCGCTCCACACCCCGGCCGCGAGGCCGAAATCGCTGTCATTGGCGACGGCCACGGCTTCGGCCGCGCTGTCCACTGCGATGACCGACAGCACCGGTCCGAAAATTTCCTCGCGCGCGATGCGCATGGAATTGGAGACGCGATCGAAAATGGTCGGGGTCATATAGGCGCCGCCAGTGTCGCGCAGCGCCCGCGCGCCGCCGGTGAGGAGACGCGCGCCCTCGGCGCGGCCGATCTCGACATAATCCAGCACGCGGCCGAGATGATGTTGATCGACCAGCGCGCCCATGCGCGTCGCGGGGTCGAGCGGGTCGCCGGGCTGGTAGTCCCGCGCCAGCGCCACAAGCCGCTCCACCACCTCGTCATGCACGGAGCGCTCCACGATCAGCCGCGATCCCGCCGTACACATCTCGCCCTGGTTGAAGAAAATCGCGCCGGCCGCCGCCTCCGCCGCGCGGTCGAGCTGGCGGCACGAGGCCAGAATGATGTGGCCGCTCTTGCCGCCGCATTCGAGCCCGACGCGCTTCATGTTCGACGCGCCGGAATAGGTCAGGAACAGTTTGCCGACTTCGGTGGAGCCGGTGAAGAAGACGCCGTCCACGTCCTTGTGCAGGCCGAGCGCGGCGCCCGCCACCGGGCCGAGGCCAGGCGTGACATTGAGCACGCCCGCCGGCAGGCCCGCTTCCAAAGCCAGTTCGCCGAGGCGCAGCGCGGTGAGGGAGCTTTGTTCGGCCGGTTTGAGCACCACGCTGTTGCCGCTCGCCAGCGCCGGCGCGATCTTCCACGCCGCCATGATCATGGGGAAATTCCACGGCGTGACGACGGCGACCACGCCCAGCGGTTCGCGCGTGACGGTGGCCAGAACGTTTGACGCCGTGGACGCCACCTCGCCATAAACCTTGTCGATCGCCTCGGCGTGCCAGCGCAGGCAGCGCGCGGTGGCGCCAACGTCGACCGCCAGCGCGTCGGAAATCGGCTTGCCCATGTCGAGCGTTTCGAGCAGGGCGAGTTCGCGTTCATTGTCCTCGATCAGCGCGGCGAACCGGAACAGAATCTCCTTGCGCTGGGCCGGCGGCAAATCACGCCAGCGGCCATCCTGAAAGGCGCGGCGGGCGGAGGCGACGGCGCGGTCGATATCCTCCGGCCCGCAGGCGGCGATTTCGGCGAGCTTGCGGCCATCGATGGGGCTGATGCAGTCCATGGTCGCGCCGCGCGTCGACGCGACCTGGGCGCCATCGATCAGGGCGAGGACGGGAAATTTGAGCGTGGCGGCGGCTTCGGCGACTTCGGTGCGGTTGAGAAAACGCGACATCAGGGCCTCGTTTGTGATCACATTTCCCGATGTGACCACAGGGCAAAAAACCTGTCAACAGGCCGTCCGGCGACACGCATCTGGGCGCGGACGCCGGCGCTTTGGTGAAAATGACCATGAGTCAGGCGTATGCCTCGGATTCTCCGGGGACGGGCGAAAGCGCGCGCTTTCACAGGGATCGAATTATCATCGTCTTGACGTAAATTTCAGCAGCGCCAGCACAAACTTAAGTCAGGACCAGCGCCGATCAGCCGACGGATTCAGGACTCTCAACATAAGCTTTCAGCAATTCATTGGTTCCGACATGGGTGAGGGCGTCGCGAATGTCGGCCTCCATGGCGATCCGCAAGCCCAGCGGATCCTGCCGGCGCAAGGCCGCCATGGCCTCGAAATGGCGGTCGACCTGATAGAAATCCTTCAACCGCGACAGGGCCAGCCGCACGAACGGCCCAAGCTGCAACCACACGCTTTCGACCAGCGGCATCACCGTCTGGTTGGGATTGGCTTCGTAGATAAAGCGATGAAATTTCTGGTTTAGCGCGATGGTTTGCTCGCGGTCGCCGGAATCGCTGGCGGCGTCGAGACGCTTGTCGATCGCCGCGAGTTCGTCGAGTTTCTGGCCGTGCATATAGGGCATGGCGCGCTCGGCGGCGTGGCATTCCAGCGCGATGCGCAACTCGCACAATTCGCGGAAACGCGCCGCCGTCATGTTCGGCACGAGGATGCGGCGATTGTCCCGCTCCTCCAGCGCCTGCTCCGAGGCGAGGCGGCGCAGGGCCTCGCGCACCGGCGTGGTGCTGACCTCCAGAATATTGGCGACGTCGCGGATGGTCACGGGACGTCCGGGCGCGACCATGCCGAGCATGACCGCCTGGCGCAGGCTGCGATAGACCCACTGGTTGGTGGTTTCCTTGGGCAACCGCTCGAGCGCGGGCAGTTTCAATTCAGCTGCGGCGGCCATTTTGTCTCCTTGCGCTCCTTGCGCTCCCGGCGCCTCCTGGCGCCTCTTGGCGCCGTCAAAAGTTGACGCTGCCGCAAGAATGTGATCAGAATAATCCTGTTATCGACCAACGCAACATGATTTTGCGCTGGACTCATGCCCTATGTCCCACCCCTTGCGAGACAGGCCCATCGTATCGCCGATGACGGCCGTATGCGGCAAGCCGCGCGCAAGCCGCCGACGAGTTGCGAGAGAGGTCAAAATGTCCCAATCCGTCCGTCCCAGTCTGACGCTCGAAAGCGCCCGCCGGGTTCTCGACCTCCATCCGCAAGCCGCCGAAATCGACCTGCTCGCCTGCGACCTCAACGGCATCCTGCGCGGCAAGCGCATCCCCCGCGACGCGCTCGACAAGATTTTTTCCGACGGCCTGAAAATGCCGCGCTCGGTGCTCTGCCTCGACATATGGGGCCATGACGCCCATGACAACGGCCTCGTCTGGGAATCGGGCGATGGCGACGGCGCCTGCAAGCCCTGCGGCGAGGGCCTCGTTCCCGTGCCGTGGAGCGCGCGGCCGCGCCTGCAAATGCTGACCATGATGCAGAATCTCGACGGCTCGCCGTTCGCCTGCGATCCGCGCCAGGCGCTGGCCTCCATCGTGCGCCGCTTCCACGCGCTCGGCCTGACCCCGGTGGTGGCGAGCGAACTGGAATTCTATCTGATGGCGGGCGACAGCGTCGAAACCGGAGTCCCGCGCCCGCCGAAGGCGCCGAAATCCGGCTATGCGCTCGACGCGCCGCGCGTCTATGCGCTCGACGAACTCGACGAATTCGACGCGGTCTTGTCCGCGATACGGGACGCCTGCGCGGCGCAAAACCTGCCGAGCGAGGCGATCAGCGTCGAAAACGGACGCGGCCAGTTCGAGGTCAACCTGCTCCACGTCGCCGACCCCCTGATCGCCGCCGACCACGCGGTGATGCTGCGCCGCGTCGTGCGCGGGGTGGCGCGCGCCCATGGCCTGCACGGCACGTTCATGGCCAAGCCCTATGGCGATTCGGCGGGCAGCGGCCTGCACGTTCATTGCAGCCTGCTCGACAAGGACGGCCGCAACGTGTTCGACGACGGCGGCGAAGCCGGGACCGATCTGTTGCGCCACGCCATCGCCGGCATGATCGAAACCCTGCCCGAATCGATGCTGGCCCTCGCGCCCAACCTGAATTCCTACCGGCGTCTGCTGCCGGGCCAGCACGCGCCGGTGACGGCGTCCTGGGCCTATGAGAATCGCACCTCGGCCCTGCGCATTCCCGCCAGCGGCCCGAAAGCGCGCCGCTTCGAACATCGCGTCGCCGGCGCCGACGCCAACCCGTACCTCGTGCTCGCGGCGATTCTGGCGGGCGCGCTGCACGGCATCGAGACCAAGGCGCAGCCGCCCGCGCCGGTGAGCGGCAACGGCTATGCCGATGACGCCGCCGCCGCGCCGCTGCCGACCACGTTTGAAACGGCGGTCGCGGCCTTCGAGCAGGGCAAGATTTTGCGCAAATATTTCGGCGAGCAGATGATGCGCGCCTTCGGCGCCGTCAAGCGCCAGGAGATGGAGGAGTTGCGCCGCCGCGTCACCGACGTCGAATATCAAACCTATCTCGGCTTCCTCTGATGCGCGTCGGCATTCTCGAAACCGGCCGCCCGGCGCCGCAACTCGCCGCTGTTCATGGCGATTACGCGGATATGGTCGCGCGCCTGTTCGCCGGCGAAACGGACTTCAGCTTCAGCCGTCACTGGCTGCAACAGGAGGCCTTGCCCGAACTCGACTCCTGCGACGCCTATGTCATTACGGGGTCGCGCTGTTCCGTGCTGGACGAGACGGAGTGGATGCTGGCGCTGGAGGATTTCCTGCGCCGCGCCCGCATCGCGCGCCGCCGCGTGATCGGCATCTGCTTCGGCCACCAGATTCTCGCCAAAGCCTTCGGCGGGCGCGTGGAAAAGGCCGCGACCGGCTGGCGCCTCGGCCTCAACGCCTACACGCTCGATTCGGCGCCGGACTGGCTGGACGGCGCCGCGACGCTGCGCATCAACGCCATCCATCAGGACCAGGTGGTGGCGCCGCCGGATGGCGCGCGCGTGCTGGCGCACGGCGTCGATTGTCCCTTCGCGGCGCTGCAATATGATGACTGGGCGGTGAGCGTTCAGGCCCACCCGGAATTCAACATCGATTACGAAAGGGCGCTGATGACCACGCTCAGGGGCGTCAGCCTGCCCGAGACGCTGGCGGACGCGGCGCTGGCCACGCTCAACGCCCCCGGCGCGCAAACCGATTCCGCGGAGATCGCCAAGGGGTTTGCGGCCTTTTTGAGAAATGGGTCAGGCCGGGAGGCTTGACCGTCTCGTGGACCGCCCTCGTGCTTCGAGACGGCTTCCTTCGGAAGCCTCCTCAGCATGAGGGCTACTGAATTGTTAATATAGGGAAATCACTCATGGCGAGACGGCCCCGCGAGGGGCCGTGTCGAACCATGGCTATCGAAACGGGACTGTCACAGCCCCGCCATCGCCAGCATTTTCACCACCAGATATTCGTCCACGCCGAGCCGCGAGCCCTCGCGGCCAAAACCCGACTGCTTGACGCCGCCGAACGGCGCGACCTCGTTGGAAAAGGCGCCGGTGTTGATCGCGACCATGCCGTATTCCAGCGCTTCCGCCACGCGCCAGACGCGGGCGAGATCGCGGGCGAAGAAATAGGCGGCGAGGCCATATTCCGTGTCATTGGCGAGGCGGATCACCTCGGCCTCGTCGGAGAAGCGGAACACAGGCGCCACCGGGCCAAAGATTTCCTCCTTGGCCACGCGCATGTCGGCCTTGGCGTCGGCGATCACGGTCGGGGCGAAGAAATTGGCGCCGGCCGGATGCGGCGCGCCGCCGGTCAGGATGCGCCCGCCCTTTTCGACCGCGTCCGCGACATGCGCCGTGACCCTGGCGATCGCCGCCGCATTGATCAGCGGACCCTGCGTGACGCCGGGCGCGAAACCCTCGCCGACGACGAGCTTGTTCACGGCCTGCGCGAATTTTTCCGCGAAAGCGTCGTAAATCTTGTCCTGCACATAAAAGCGGTTGGCGCAGACGCAGGTCTGGCCGGAATTGCGGAATTTGGACGCGATCGCGCCGGTCACGGCGGCGTCGAGATCGGCGTCGTCGAACACGATATAGGGCGCGTTGCCGCCCAGCTCCAGCGACAGCTTCTTCACCGTCGGCGCGCATTGGGCGTAGAGCAGCTTGCCGGTCTGGGTCGAGCCGGTAAAGCTGAGTTTGCGCACGGTCGGATTGGAGGTGAGTTCGCCGCCAATGGCGCGGGGATCGCCGGTGACGACCTGGAACACGCCGCCGGGAATGCCCGCGCGCTCCGCCAGCACGGCCAGCGCCAGCGCGGAAAACGGCGTGGCCTCCGCCGGCTTGACGATCATCGGACAGCCCACGGCCAAAGCCGGTCCGGCCTTGCGCGTGATCATGGCGAGCGGAAAATTCCACGGCGTGATGGCGGCGCAAACGCCGATGGGTTCGCGCGAAACGATCAGGCGGCGGTCGGAAAGCGGGGAGGGGACGGTCTCGCCATAAACGCGCTTGGCCTCTTCGGCGAACCACTCCAGGAAGGAGGCCGCATAGCCCACTTCGCCGCGCGCTTCCGCCAGCGGCTTGCCCTGTTCGGTCGTCATGATCCAGGCGAGGTCTTCGGTATTCTCCAGGATCAGGTCGCGCCAGCGCAACAGCAACGCGCCGCGCTCGCGGCCGCTGCGCTTGCGCCAGTCCGCGAAAGCGGCTGCGGCGGATTCAATGGCGTGGCGCGTCTCGGCGGCGCCAAGCAGCGGGACGTGGCCGATCAGCGCGCCGGTCGCCGGATTTTTCACCGCGAAACGCGCCTCGCCTTGCGTCCATGCGCCGGCGACATAGGCGCTCTCGCGCAGGAGACTCTGGTCGCGCAAGGCGAGGGGAGGGGTGATGGGCTGGTTCATGGTTGGCTCGGCAAGTCCGGTTGCTATGGCCATGGTTCGAGACGGCTCCTGTCGGAGCCTCCTCACCATGAGGGCGTTAACTAAATAAGTCGCCCTCGCCCTGAGGAGCCTGCGAAGGAGGCGTCTCGAAGGGCGAGGGCGGTCACGGCGTCAAGCCGTCGCGATCAGGCCTGCGCCAGCGCGCCGGCCAGAATGTCCAGCGCCTCGTCGAACACGGCGTCGGGCGTGGTCAGCGGATAGAGGAAGCGGATGACATTGCCATAAGTTCCGCAGGTGAGCAAAATCAGGCCGCGCTTCAGCGCCGCCGCCTGCACCTTTTTGGTGATTTCGGGCGACGGCTCGTGGGTCTTGGGATCGAGGAACTCGACCGCCACCATCGAGCCGAGGGCGCGAATTTCGCCGACGGCCTGATGCGCCGCGCGGCGCAAGGCGGCGGTGAGGCGCTCGCCCAGCGTGACGGCGCGGGCCACGAGCTTTTCCTCGTCGATGATGTCGATCACCGCATGGGCGGCGGCGACGGCGAGCGGATTGCCGGCATAGGTGCCGCCGAGACCGCCGGGGCCGGGCGCGTCCATGATTTCCGCGCGGCCGACCACGCCCGACAGCGGCATGCCCGCCGCGAGGCTCTTGGCGAAGGTCATGAGATCGACGGCGACATCGAAATGCTCGATGGCGAAGAATTTGCCGGTGCGGGCGAAGCCGGTCTGCACTTCGTCGGCGATCAGCAGAATGCCGTATTCATCGGCGATTTTTCGCAAGCCGGCGACGAAATCCTTCGGCGCGGGCAGAAAACCGCCTTCGCCCTGAACCGGCTCGAACAGAATGGCGGCGACGCGCTGGGGATCGATGTCGCTCTTGAACAGTTTGCGCAAGCTGGCCAGCGCATCCGCGACAGTGACGCCATGCAGGGCGTCGGGATAGGCGGCGTGATAAATGTCGCCGGGGAAGGGGCCAAAGCCGATCTTGTAGGGCGCGACCTTGCCGGTGAGCGCCATGGTCAGCGATGTGCGGCCGTGGAAGGCGCCGCCGAAGGCGATGATGCCGGGGCGGCCGGTGGCGGAGCGCGCGATCTTCACCGCGTTTTCAACGGCTTCGGCGCCAGTGGTCAGGAAAATCGTCTTCTTGGCGTGGGCGCCCGGCGCGCGCGCGGAAATCTTTTCGGCCAGCGAGACATAGGAGCCGTAGGGCGCGACCTGGTAGCAGGTGTGCAGGAATTTATCGACCTGCGCCTTGATCGCCGCGACCACGCGGGGATGGCGATGACCGACGTTCAACACGGCGATGCCGGCGGCGAAATCGATGTAGCGCTTGCCTTCAATGTCGAACAGCTCGGCGTTTTCGGCGCGATCGATATAAAAATCGCCCAGGACGGAGACGCCGCGCGGCGTGGCGGCGAGGCGGCGCGCCTCCCAATCGGCGTTGGTTTCAGCGGGGGCGGCGGCGCGCAAGGCGGATGTCTGGGGCATAACAGGCTCGTGTGAGGTGTGGAGAAGGGCCGCGAGGCGGCATGAGTCGAAACTAATGGAAAGTGGCTCCATCGATAAGAGCCACTTGTCGAAATATTTAGGCGCCACTATGCTGCCCGCGAAAGGGGCGGAAGATGACAGGCGGCGCCTTATCGGACTGGTTGCAGCAAAGCCTCGACCGCGCCAGCGACCAGCCGCTGTACCGGCAATTGCGCGACCTGCTGTTGCAGGCGGTGATGCAGGGGCGGCTGCCGGCGGGCGGAAAAATGCCGTCGTCGCGCCTGCTGGCGCGCGAACTCGGCATAGCCCGCAACACCGTCACCGAGGTCTACGAAACGCTGGTCGCCGAGGGCTGCCTGCATGGACGCGGCGGCAGCGGCACCTTTGTCGCCGACCTCTCCGCCGACCGCATCCAGGCGCCGGCGGTTTCCGCGCAGGTCGAGGCGGAGGCGGCCCCCGCTTTATCGACGCGCGGAAAGCTTTTGCGCGCGGGCGCCGGTTTCGCGCCGAATCAATGGGGCGCCTTCATGCCCGGCGTGCCCGACGTCAGCGAATTCCCCACGCGGGCGTGGAGCCGCCTGCTCAGCCGTCACTGGCGCAAGCCTGCGCCCGAGCGCATGACCTACGCCCCGCCCGGCGGCCTGCCCGAACTGCGCGCGGCCATTGCCGGCCATCTGCGCGACGCCCGCTCGCTGAATTGCGCGCCGGAGCAGGTCATTATCACCACCGGCAGCCACCAGTCGGTCGATCTCGCCGCGCGCATGCTGCTCGACCCCGGCGAGTGCGTCTGGCTGGAAGACCCCTGCTATTGGGGCCTGCGCAGCGGCCTGCAATCGCTCGACCTCGACCTGCGCGCCGTCGCGGTGGACGGCGACGGCCTCAACTGCGCCAGCGCCGAAGCTTTGCCGGCGCCGCGCATGATCATCGTCACGCCCTCGCATCAATATCCGCTCGGCGCGGTGATGAGCCTCGCCCGCCGCCAAACCCTGCTGGAGCGGGCGCGGCGCTGGGGCGCCTTCATCGTCGAGGACGATTACGACAGCGAGTTCCGCTACGGAACCCGCCCCATCGCCTGCCTGCAAGGCCTCGATCGCGGCGGCCGCGTGATCTACGTCGGCAGTTTCTCCAAAACCCTGTTTCCGGGCCTGCGCATCGGCTATCTCGTCGCCCCGCCCGCGCTGGCGGCGGCGCTGGCCGACGGCTCCGCCGAGCTTTACCGCGAGGGCCAGCAGTTGACCCAAGCCGTGCTGGCCGATTTCATCCGCGAGGGTTTTTTAAGCGCGCATATAAGAAGGATGCGCGGTCTCTATGGGCTGCGCCGGCAAATTCTACGCGAAGCCATCGAGCGGGAATTCGGCGGCGCGCTGACAGCCAGTGGCGACAACGCCGGCCTGCATCTGATCCTGCGCCTGCCCGAGGGCGCCGACGATCGCCGTATCTCCGCGCAGGCTTTGGAGGCGGGCATTGCGACGCGTCCGCTCAGCCGCTATTACGCCGACGCGGAAAAGGCGCCGGCCGGGCTGCTGCTGGGCTATGCCTGCGTCAAGGAGGCGATGATCGGGCCGGCTTTTTCGCGGTTGGCCGAAATTTTACGCCGTTCCATTTGATCGCCACTGGGTGTAATCGTTTCGTTCCAATGTAACGAAATCGATACATTCCATAATGCTCTGTAAAATAACGATCTTTTCATATTGCTGCCGCAGGCGGCCCGGATTGTTGGCGCCCGTGCGGCGCGCAAATTTCCTATCCATCTGTTTTTATTGATAAAAATTTCCGGCACGCTTCCTGCCATGTGATGGGCGACGCATCCGCAGGAAGCCCGATGAACCAGATCGCCCCCATCCGTCCCGACGCCGCCCGGAACTTGCCGCAACCGGCCGCCTTGCGCGCCGGAATCGGCGCCGTGCTCGACATCGACCTCGACGCCATCGCCGCCAACCGCGCAAAATTGATCGAAGTGGCGGGCGGCCTCGATTGCGCGGCGGTGGTCAAGGCCGACGCCTATGGCCTCGGCGCCGAGGCCGTCGCCGCCGCGCTGGCCCGCGCCGGCTGCGACAAATTCTTCGTCGCCCATATCGACGAGGGCATAGCCCTGCGCGCCGCCGTCCCGACCGCCTCGATCTTCGTGCTGCATGGCGTGGTCCCCGGCGCGGAGGGCGCGATGTGCGCCTATGGCCTGATCCCCGTCCTGTCCACGCCCGCGCAAATCGAGATTTGGCGCGAGCGGGCGGCGCGGCGCGGCAAGAATCTGCCGGCCGCGCTGCATCTCGACACCGGCATGGCGCGGCTCGGCTTGTCCGAACATGAATTTTACGCGCTGGCGAACGATCCCTCAAACCTCGCGGGTCTTGATCTGCGTCTCGTGCTGAGCCATCTCGCCGCCGCCGAGGAGAAGGACAATCCTTCCAACGCGCGCCAGCGCGAAAAATTCGAGGATTTGCGCAAGCGCCTGCCCAAGATCCCCGCCTCGCTGGCCAATTCCTCCGGCGTTTTCCTCGGGCGCGCCTATCATTTCGATCTGCTGCGCCCCGGCGCAGCGCTTTATGGCATCGCGCCGCGCGCCGATGAACCAAATCCGCTGGCGCAGGTGGTCAAACTGTCGGCGCGCGTGCTGCGCGTCGACGACCTGCCGGCGAAAACCCCGGTCGGCTACAACGGCCGCTACGTCACGCCGGCGCCGAGCCGCATCGCCACGCTGTCGCTGGGCTATGCCGACGGCTTTTGCCGCGCCTTGGGCAATTCTCGCGTCAATGCCGGGTTCGCCGGGCAAAAGCTGCCCATCGTCGGCAATGTCTCGATGGACATGATCACCGTTGACGCCTCCAGCCTGCCGCCGGGGCGCCTGCGCGAGGGTGATTTCGTCGATGTGATCGGCGGCGACGCCGACAGCGTCGACCGGATCGCCCAGGCCGCCGGGACCATCGGCTACGAAATCCTCACAGCGCTCGGCGCGCGCTTTCAGCGCCGCCACTCTTTTTCCAACGAAGGACGCCTCGCATGAAAATCCTTGTTCTCGGCAGCGGCGTGGTGGGAACCACCACGGCCTATTATCTCGCCAAGGCCGGACACGAGGTCGAAGTGATCGACCGCCAGGCGGAGTCCGCGCGCGAAACCAGCTACGCCAACGCCGGCGAAATCTCGCCCGGCTACAGCGCGCCCTGGGCGGCGCCGGGCATTCCGTGGAAGGCGGTGAAATGGATGTTCGCCACCCATGCCCCGCTCGCGTTCCGGCCAAAACTCGATCCGGCCATGTGGCGCTGGATGGCGCAAATGCTGGGCAATTGCAACGCCAAGGCCTATGTGGTCAACAAGGGGCGCATGGTGCGGGTGGCCGAATACAGCCGCGACGTGCTGAAAGAACTGCGCGTCGAGACCGGCATCGCCTATGACGAGCGCCAGCGCGGCACGCTGGAAGTGTTCCGCAACCAGAAGCAGATCGACGGCATCGCCAAGGATCTGACCGTTTTGGACTCCTTCGGCGTGCCTTATGAGGTGCTGGACCGCCAGGGCTGCGTCGCCGCCGAACCGGCGCTGGGTCTGGTGTCGGAAAAGATTCTGGGCGGCCTGCTGCTGCCGGGCGACGAAACCGGCGACTGCTTCCTGTTCACGCAGCGCTTGTCGGCTATGGCGCAGGATCTGGGCGTGAAATTCCGCTTCGGCGCCAGCATTCTCGACCTCGTGACCGAGGGCGGGCGGGTGACGGGCGTCACGACTTCGGAGGGCATGTTCAAGGCCGATGCGACCATTGTCGCGCTCGGCTCCTACTCGCCGCACCTCGTGCGTCCGCTCGGGCTGTCCCTGCCGGTCTATCCCGTCAAGGGCTATTCGCTGACCCTGCCGGTCACCAACGCCGACGCCGCGCCGGTTTCGACGGTGATGGACGAGGCGTACAAGGTGGCGGTCACGCGGCTGGGCGACCGCATCCGCGTCGCCGGCATGGCGGAAATCTGCGGCTTCGATCTTGAGCTGCGCGAAAAGCGCCGCGCCACCATCGCCCATGTCGTCTCCGATCTGTTCCCGCAAGGCGGCGATCTGGACAAGGCCGAATTCTGGTGCGGGCTGCGGCCGATGACGCCCGACGGCTCCCCGGTGATCGGCGCCACCGCCGTTCCCGGTCTCTATCTCAACACGGGACACGGCACGCTGGGCTGGACCATGGCCTGCGGCTCGGCGCGTCTCCTGGCCGACGTGGTGTCCGGGCGGACGCCGGACATTTCGCCGGAGGGGTTGGGCATCGAGCGCTACGCCGCCTGAGCGCGCGATGGCGTTAAGGCGACGCGGCGAAATAACCGTTTCAATGCCGGCGCAGGATAAGCGCCACGACTCGCCGACGCGCTTCCCTTCTCCCCTTGCGGGAGAAGGTGGCTCGCGGCCGTCAGGCCGCGAGACGGATGAGGGGGCGCCAATCACCGGCCAACATCTTGTAATTTTGAGACGAACCCCTCATCCGGCCCCTTCGGGGCCACCTTCTCCCGCAAGGGGAGAGGGAAGGCGCCCCAGAGAGCCGTGGCGCTTCGGGCAGATTGCAGCGTATGAATTGGCGCGTTTATTTCGTCGCGTCGCCTATGCAAGAATCGATCAAGGAAAACGCAAACGTTCCCTTGATCGGACAGTCGGGAGATATTAGTTAGTGTCCTATCTATTAGGATACGAACGAATGTCGGTGGACTGGTTTTTCGAACATGCGCTGCTGCTGCCGCGCCGCGCCCGCGCTGTCATCAACGCGCGGGTGGAAAACCTGGGGCTCACCAACGCCACCAGCCGCACGCTTTATTTTCTTGGCCGGCTCGGCGACGGCGTGCGCGTAAAAGATCTCGCCGAGGCGCTGGAGCTGGAGCGCCCGTCGCTGGCCGCGCTGCTCGACCGGCTGGAGGAGGGCGGCTTCGTCCAGCGCCGCGAGGATACCGCCGACCGGCGCGGCAAGACCCTGCATCTCACGGCGCGGGGCAGGGCGATCTTCCACCAGGCCGACGATCTCGTGCGCGAGGTGCGCCAGGAAATTCTCGCGGGCGTCGCGCCGGAGGATTTCGCCGCCTGCCGCCGCGTGTTCGACCGCGCCTTCGCCAATCTGGAAAAACTCCGGGCCGGGGAGGGCGCATGATCCTGGCAAGATTGCGCGCCACCCTCGATTTCCTGGCGCGGCCGGCGCTGCTCGCCCATGCGGCGCGCACGACGCTCGCCGCCCTGCTCGCGCTTTACCTGGCCTTCCTTCTGCAACTCGACACGCCCTATTCGGCCATGGTCACGGTGATGATCGTGTCGCATCCGGTGCAGGGCTCGATCCTGGCCAAAAGCCTCTGGCGTCTCGGCGGCACGCTGCTCGGCGGCGCTGCGGCCATCGTCCTGATGGGGCTGGCGCCGCAGTCGCCCTGGTTGTATCTCGCCGGGCTTTCCATCTGGGTCGGCCTCGGCGCCGCCGCCTCGACCCTTTTGCGCGGATTTCGCTCCTATGGCGCCGTGCTCGCCGGCTATACCGTCGCCCTGGTCCTGCCCTTCGCCGTGTCCGATCCCAACAGCATTTTCCTGGTGGTGGTCCATCGCGTCGTCGTGGTGTCGCTCGGCATCGTCTGCTCGGCTTTCGTGTCGGCGGCGCTGGTGCGTCCGACGGCGGCGCGCGGCCTTGAGCGCCTGCTGGCGCGCCTGCTTGGCGATCTCGTCGCCTATGCCCGGATCGGCCTCGATCCCGGCCAGGACGACAGGCTCAGGCCGCTGCGCCGCGCGCTCAGCGCGAAGATCGGCGAGCTTGAAACCGCGATCCTGTTCGCCGCCGCCGAAATGCCGGAGCGGGCGTTGCAGGCGACCGCGCTGCGCGAAGCCGCCGCCGGCATGTTCGGCGCGCTGACCGCGGCCGCCGCGCTCACGGAAGCCCTGCCGGCGCAAGGCCCGGTCCTTGCGGCGCTGCTGGACGAAACCCGCGCCGCGCTCGTCCTGGCCGGGCAGGGACTCGCGGACAATGATCTGGGCCGCTTGCGCCGCGCCATCAATGCGCTGGACGACTTGGGCGTCCGCGCTCACGCGGCGCTGGTCGCGCCCGGAACCCTCAACGATTCCGCCGCGCTGCTCGCCGGCGACCGCCTCTCCGATCTGCTCGGCGAACTCGTGCGCGCCCTGTCCGGCCTCGACGTGTCCCGCGAAGGAATCTTGCGCAACGCGCCGCGGCGCAACGCCATCCATCTCGACACCGAATGGGCCGTGCGCAACGGGGTGCGCGGCGCGCTCGCGGTGATGCTCGGCGGCGCCCTGTGGTTCGAAACCGCCTGGCCCACGGGCGCGACCATGCTGGCGGGGCTCACGCCCAATGTCGTGCTGCTGTCGCTGCGCGAACGGCCGTCGAGCGATGCGGCGCATCTGCTGTGGGGCATCGTGCTGGGGGCGCTGCTCGGGCTGTTCTACCTGCTTTGGGTGCTGCCCCAGATCACCGACTTCCCGCTGCTGGCTTTGTGGCTGGCGCCGCCGGTGTTTCTCGCCGCCGCCGCCATGACCTCGCCGGCGGCCATGTTCTACGGCATCGGCTTCGTCGTGTTCTTCATCACCCTGCTCGCCCCGACCAATCCGATGACCTACGATCCCGCCTTCTTCCTCGACTCGGCGCTGGCGACCCTGGTCGGCGCCGGCCTCACCGTGCTGGTGCATCGCTACATCCTGCCGGTCAACGCGCGCGCCTTGCGCCGCCACTTGCTCGAAGAGATTTCCGGCGATCTCGCCCGCGCGCTGTCGGCGCCGGAGCCGCCGGAGGCGGGCGTGTGGGAAACGCGCATGCACGACCGCATGCGCCTGCTGGTCGCGCGGCTGCGCGCCGCCAACGTGCCGGCCGAAATTACCCTGCGCAACGGGTTCGCCGCCCTGCGCCTCGGCCGCGACGTGCTGCGGTTGCGCGGCCTGCTGGCCGGGGACGCATGGGCGACGCAGCGCGCGCTCGAAGCGATTAGCGCGCGCATTTGCGGCCGCCGCGACGCGCTGGCCAACGCCGCGCTGTTCCTGCGCGCCCGCGCGGACCTGCCGGATGTGGCGGAGCGCGCCAGCGCCATGCGCCGCGCCGCCGCCCTGCTGCCCGCCGTCGAGGCGCTGGTCGGCTCCCATCGCCACTTCTTCCGTCAAGCCCTGCCGAAAACCTCGTCATGATCCGTGAAATCAACCTGTTTGGCGTCTATGCGGCGCCTTTTGTCGGCGATTACATCCTCGCCTTGCTCCTGTTCCTGCCGCTGCGGGCGCTGGTCGCGCGCATCGGCGCGCTGCGCCTGTTCTGGCGCCCGGTCTTCGCCGAAATCCTGCTGTTTGCCTGTTGCCTCACCCTGATCGCCTTCCTGCCGTGACTCAAAGCGCCAAAATGACCCTCCACAAAAATCTCTTCCGCCGCATCCGCACCTTCCTGCTCTCGGGCGCGGCGCTCATCGTCGCCGTGCTGCTCGCCACCGCTCTGTGGCGCCATTACATGATCTCGCCCTGGACCCGCGACGGAAGGGTGCGCGCGGAAACGGTGAGCATCGCGCCGGAAATTTCCGGAACCGTGGTCGAGCTGCGCGTCAGCGACAACCAGACCGTCCACAAGGGCGACATTCTCTTCGTCATCGACCCCCGCGCTTACAGAATCGCGGTGGACGCCGCCAAGGCCGCGCTGGAGACCCGGCAACACGCGGCGGAACTGGCGGAGGAAAAGGCGCGCCGCCGCGCCCAACTCACAGAACTCTCGGTTTCGACCGAGGAGAAGCGGCAATACGCCCTGGACTCGCGCGGGGCCGCTTCAACCGTCAACGAGGCCCGCGCGGCGCTCGCCGCCGCCGAGCTCAATCTCGAACGCACCATCGTGCGCGCGCCGGTCAATGGCGTGGTCACCAACCTGCGTCTGCGCCGGGGCGATTTCCTCGCCGCCGGACAGGCCAATCTCGCGCTGATCGACAGCGAGTCGTTCTGGCTCGCCGGCTATTTCGAGGAGACCCAGCTCGCCGCCATCCATCCCGGCGACGAGGCGCGCTACGTCTTGATGGGCTATCCCGACCGCGTGCTCACCGGCAAGGTCGACAGCATCAGCCGCGGCATCGCCGATCAGGACGGCGGCGCCGGCGGCGCGACGCTGGCCAGCGTCAATCCCGTCTTTACCTGGGTGCGGCTGGCGCAACGCATTCCCGTGCGCATCGCCTTCGGCGCCGTGCCGGAGGACACGCCGCTGCGCGCCGGCCTCACCGCCACCATAGCCATCGGTCCGCGCGAGAGCTTTTCCGCCGAGTTCGGCTGGGCCTGGCGCTTCTGGACCCGGGGCTGGCGCTATTGAATTGGCCGGGGAAAAGCGCCGAATGTCGCGCTTTGTCATATTAACGTAATGTCCTTGACCATAGTGCGGGTCCAGTTGCCCTACGAAAGGACCCGAACGATGAGTATCGCGTCAGCCTCGCCGACCGAGACGGTGGCCCGGCCCCAGCTGGACCATCCCTCCGACACCAAGACGATCTACGCCCTGTTCGCCATCGGCGTCGCCGGCCTGCTGTTCGCGGCCTGGTCGATCTATTCGGACCTCGGGCCGGACGCCCACATCGCCAAGGTCTGGCCGTTCGTCCTGTTGGGCGCGGCGCTGCTGATCGCGCTCGGCTTCGAGTTCGTCAACGGGTTCCACGACACCGCCAATGCGGTGGCCACCGTCATCTACACCCGTTCGCTGCCCGCGCCGATCGCGGTCGCCTGGTCGGGCTTCTTCAACTTCCTGGGCGTGTTGACCTCCACCGGCGCCGTGGCCTTCGGCATCGTGTCGCTGCTGCCGGTCGAACTGATCCTGCAAGTCGGCTCGGACGCCGGTTTCGCCATGGTGTTCGCGTTGCTGATCGCGGCGATCATCTGGAACCTCGGCACCTGGGCGCTGGGCCTGCCGGCCTCGTCGTCCCACACGCTGATCGGTTCGATCATCGGCGTCGGCGTCGCCAACGCCCTGATGCGCGGCCGGGATGGAACCTCGGGCGTCGATTGGGGCAAGGCCACCGAAATCGGCTATGCGTTGCTGCTGTCGCCGATGGTCGGCTTCCTCTGCGCCGGCGGCCTGCTGCTGCTGCTCAAGCTGATCGTCAAGAACAAGGAGCTTTACGAAGCCCCCAAGGGCCAGGCCAAGCCGCCGCTGTGGATTCGCGGCCTGCTGATCTTCACCTGCACCGGCGTCTCCTTCGCCCATGGCTCCAACGACGGCCAGAAGGGCATGGGCCTGATCATGCTGATCCTGATCGGCACCGTGCCCACCTCCTACGCCCTGAACAAGTCGCTGCCGGCGAGCCATATTAGCGAATTCGTGCAGACGTCGCAGGCCGCCTCCAGCGTCGTCGATTCCAAAGCCGCCGGCTACAGCATCATCGGCGATCCCCGCCCGGTGGTGACCGCCTATATTTCCCGCCACGAGATCAGCGGCGGCACTTATCCCGCGCTGTCGCTCCTGCTCAAGGACATTTCCAAACAGGTGCAGACCTATGGCTCCATCGACAAGGTCCCGCTCGATCAGGTCGGCAACACCCGTAACGATATGTACCTGACCTCGGAAGCCATCCGCTTCCTGATGAAGGACAAGGAAGCCGAACTCTCGGCCGCCGATGTCGGCACGTTGAAGAAATACAAGGGTTCGATCGACCAGGCGACCAAGTTCATCCCGTCCTGGGTCAAGATCGTGGTCGCCATCGCGCTGGGCCTCGGCACCATGATCGGCTGGAAGCGCATCGTCGTCACCGTCGGCGAGAAGATCGGCAAGACCCACCTGACCTACGCCCAAGGCGGCGCGGCGGAACTGGTGGCCATGGGCACGATCGGCGCGGCGGATGCGTTCGGCCTGCCGGTCTCCACCACCCACGTGCTGTCGTCCGGCGTCGCCGGAACCATGGCGGCCAATGGCTCGGGGCTGCAATTGTCCACCCTGCGCAACCTCGCCATGGCCTGGGTGCTGACGCTGCCGGTCGCCATGCTGCTCTCGGGCGGGTTGTACTGGCTGTTCCGCACGATCTTCTGAGGCGCGGCCTGCTTGCAATGGCGTCGGGGAATCGCTCATTTCCCCGATGATCTTGTTTGTCTTCGTAATTCTGACTGGCCTCGCTGTCCTGATCGTCCTGTGGCCCCTGTGGCGGCCCGCCGGACAGGTTTGGGATGGCGAGGCCGATGTCGCATTTTATCGGGCCGTGATCGCCGACCTGTCCCGCGGCCTGATCGATCCCGCCGGCGCTCTTTTTCCGATGATGTCGTCGAGTTCGTCGATCGTCGCGATATGTTTGTTGACGAGGGGTTCGTCGACCAGCGCCCACAGCGTTTCGGCTGGCTGTAGTTCGGGCGTGTAATACGGTTTCCGCTGGATCGCTTCGCGATTCGCGGAAACAAAATCGCTCGGACTTCCTTGAGGTGGAAGCGGAATTCCGCGCGAACGAAAAACGAAATCCGAATGGATCATTCGGATTTCGTATTAGACCTCCCGCGCCAGCGTCGCCGCGCGGACTTGCGCCAGTTCGGCGAATTGCGCGGCCGCAGCGGCCCATGACTCGCTGTCCTCGTCGGCGAGGCGCGGATCGTGCAGCGCCATGGCGACGATTTGCGGCAAGGCCGAGGCGAGCGTCCTCATCATGCGGCCGTCGCGCTCGGACATCATGGCGAGCAGGCGGTCGAGTTCTTCCGCCTCCGGGCGCACGCGAACATAAGAGCCATAGGCGTCAACCGTCAGGTCCGGCCAGACGTCGAATCCGCCGGGCCAGTCGGGCAGTCGGCGAAACTCCAGCGCCGGCGACGCGCCCGTTTTCACCAGTTTGAAGCGGATCGCCGGGTAGAACGCTTCTTCGATATTGAGGTCGTAAACCGTCAGGTCGATATGCGC
This sequence comes from Rhodoblastus sphagnicola, assembly GCF_002937075.1. GTDB lineage: Bacteria > Pseudomonadota > Alphaproteobacteria > Rhizobiales > Beijerinckiaceae > Rhodoblastus > Rhodoblastus sphagnicola. Next base: position 76,655 of record NZ_NHSJ01000038.1, on the reverse strand, counting down.
GTAATCGTCCGCGTTGCGCAGGAGATGATCGACCAACACGCCGGAGCAGATTTCGGCCGGCGCGCGCGCGCGAAGCTCTTCTTCCCAGGGCCGCGTTGCGCCGGCGCGCGCAGGGGGATGCAGGCGCGGTCGGGGTCGATTTTGCAGGCGCAGGCCCGCGATCGACGTCAGTTCGAGCAGGGCCGGTCCCGCGCCCTCGACCAGTTCGGCCGTCAAGCGCAGATCGAAGCCGGAGTCCATCGACGGAATCTCCAGGGCGAAAACGAACAGGTCGGTCGAGCCGCCGAGGCGGCGCCAGGGTTGGGGATCAATGTCCACGCCATCAGCGCGAAGCTCGGCGAGAAACCGGATCGCCTGGGCGGGGTTGCGCAACAGCGTGAGTCCGATCTCCAGGACATCGCAGCCCGGGAAATTCAGCGCGCTCAGCCCAATCGTCGCCGGCTGCTCGGGCGTGAGCGCGAGCACGGGACGCGGCGGCTCGCCGCCGAGCGCGACGAAGTCCACCGCGCCCTCGATCACGCCGATCTCGCTCCAGCGCCGTGGCGCCAGCCGCAGCGGCATCTGGTCGAACGCAGCCGAACAGCCGATGTCGGACCCGTTCCAGTATAGCGGCGCCAGCGTGCGGCGCCCGAAATCGCCGCGATGGACGCGCAGGGCCAGCCCGCGCGGAACAGGCGCGCCGCCGCTTTGAAGCGCGAGGAACGGCTCGGTCTCGGCCGGATCGAGGCTCAACGCCAGCGCGTCGCCCATCGGCAGCAAGGTTTCGATCTCGATTTGCGCTGTTTCCATCAGGTCGCCCAGCACGAAACGCAGATCGAGGCCGAGCCAGCCCGGCCGGAGCGCGTCGCCCTCGATCAGCCAGGATCCGTGAATCAGGCCGGCGCTGGCCCCCAGCAGCCTGACCTTGAGCCAGGCTTGGCTGGAACAGCGGGCCTCGGCGATTCGCAGCGAGATCGTCGTGAGGTTTTGCAGCGGCAGGCTCAGGGTCTGGCGCGCCAGCGCCCGTCCCTCGGGCGCCGCATGGACGGGTCCGCCCTCCGCCGCGACTCCCGAGGCGAAGACCAGCCGCGCCGCGCCCATCGGCCCGCCGCCAAGCGCCTGGAGGGCGCAGGCCATGACGCCATGAAGCGTCTCGTTCTCGCGGCGCAGTTCGGACAGGGCCGCGCGGGCCTGCGTCAACGCCACGGCGTTGGCGGAGATTTCCCCGGTCAGCAATGCGGCGAACCGGGCGAGGGCGTCCTCGGCGGTTGCGACCGTGATGACCGGCGGCGGCAGGTGCGACGCGAAGGCGTCCAGGGCGAGCGGCGCGCTGTCGAGCAGCGCCAGAATATGCGCGGGAAAGCTCGGCGCGCGCGTCCAGAGGGCCGGGTCAACGTGCGGGGACAAGGCGCGGTCCAGATCCTGCGTGACGCGAAAATCGCCGGACTCGTCGAGGCGCGCCGCAAAAACGCGCCAGCCCGATTCCCATTTGCGAAATGCCGCGAAAAACGCGGGTCCGACCAGAACGGCGGGCGAAGAGGCGTCGAAAAAATCCGCGAGATCGTTGGTTGCGACCAGAAGTTCAGCCATTCATGCGCTCTCGGGGTTCGGTCGGCCCGGATGCCTCCCGGTCTCGGGTCCGGGTGTCTGTCCGGCTTGGGGCAGGGCGTGCGCCAGCCAGTCGCGCAGGCTGGCGTCCCAGGATGCGCCCGCCTGTCGCGTCGCCGCCGCGCGCGCCACGGCGGCGAGGCGCTCCGGCGCGCCGGCGAGATCGCGCAGGCGCGCCACGAAATCCTCGACGATCCTCGTCTCCGAACGCGAAGCGTCGATGAGAAATCCATCGACGCCATCCGCGATCATCTCCTCGACCGCGCCGACTCTTGAGATGATCGGCACGCAGCCGAAGCGTTGGGCTTCGAGCACGGTGAGCGGCGCGCCTTCGAAACGCGACGGCAGCACAAGCACGTCGGCCCAGCCAAAAACCTCGTCGAGAGCGGCGGGCGCGTCGAGCGGCGGCTCGACGGGCTGTCCGAGCAATGCGGCGAGTCGCGCCTCCTCGACGCACGCGTCCAGCACGGCGCCTCCGATCACGCGCCATTCCATGCTGTCCCGGTCGGTCGCCCGCATGATCTCCTCCAGACGGTCGATGCCTTTTTGCCTGTCCAGACGGCCAAGGTAAAGCACGCGCAAGGCGTCGCCTTTCGACCGGCGCGCCCGCCGGGTCAAGGCGCGGACGATGGCCTCGGGATCCGCGCGATAGGACGCGACATTGGGCGCGAGCAGGATCTTGTCGGCGGGAACCCCGCGCGCCATGCACCAGGCCCGCAACTGTTCCGAAATCACCAGGAAGCCGTCATAGACATGCTCGAAGCCCACGGCGACGTTGGGACTGCCCATCGGATGGCCGTGCGCCGAAAGCTCGACGAGATGCAGGCCGACATATGTCCGCGTCCCCTGGCGGCGCAATCCCGCCATCAGGCTGTGGGCGGCCAGCGCATGGGTGTTGAGCACGATGTCCATGGTCGCGAGCAGACCGAGCCCGTCGGGGATGAAATCCGTTCGCGCGCAATTGGAGGCGCCGGCGGCGTGATAGATCTGGTCCCAGGCGTCGGCCCGCGCCCCTTCGTGATCGATGAAAGCGACGCTCTGGAAAATGTCCCGGACCTCGTCCGCCAGCGCGACCTCGTTTTCGCGAATGACGAAGAGATGCGCGTCGCAGCCGTGGTCGCGGACGACGCGGGCATAATTCAGCACGACCTTTTCGACCCCGCCGAACGCCACCAGCGGCAGGATGAACCCGACCTGGGGACGGGCGGGATCGGCGACGAGGGGCAGCACCGGTCCGATCGGCTCGATCAGGGCGTAGGCGTCGCTGATGTCGCAACGCGGGTGGCGCCATTCGCGGCGCCAATCCGGATTTTGCGTCGAAAAGTTTTTTCGCGCGTGACGCAGGTCTTCGACGATGCCGGTCGCGAAAACGGGCAGGTCCGTGAACGCAAGGGACAGGTCTGGCGCGCGGGCCGCCAGTTCGGCGCCGGTGCGCGAAAACAGGTCGTTCAGCGTTTCCGACGGGGCGTCGGGGGCGGTCAAGGCGTCCGCGCGCGCGACCAGCAGCGCCGCCCCGGCGAGGGCGTCAGGATTTGCGGCGTCGCGCGTTTCGATCCCCAGGCGTTTGGCGTCGGCGTCGAACCGGACGGCGACGATGGCGCGATCGTCAAGCAGGCGTTGCGCGCGCCACAGCACGGCGCGGTCGAGGCGGGCGTTGGCTAGACGCGCCAGCGCGCCCGGCGCGGAAAACACCAGAATGCCTGGGAAAAACGCCTGCTGGCGCGCGCGCCGCGCCCGCGCCAGACGCCGGTTTGCTTCCGCGAGGTCGATGGTCTGGCGCCGGCGCGGATCGACGAACAGTTCGACGCCCGTCATCCCCGGCTCGAATTTGGCGAAGCGCGGCGCTTCCCGCTCCTCCAGGCGAATCAGGCCGCGCGCCCGCAGCAGCGGCGCGTGTTTTTCGCGCATGTCCGTGAGAATGGCCTCGCGTTGGCGTTCCGCCCCGGACAACATGCTTTCGGCGCGGCGCCGGTACTGAAAGCCGCAATCGCGCGCGTGGAGGCCGCGAAACCCCTTGCGCGCCGCCTGGAGCCAGAAGTCCCAGTCCTCGAAACCGCGCCGCATCGATTCATCGAAGCGAACGCCGGCGTCGATCACGCGGCGCGACACCAGACTGCCGGCTTCGCAGAAGTTTTCGCGCAAATGGGCCAGAACCGAATAATCGCCCGCGACGGAAAAGTTCTCGGTCAGGCCGAACGTGTCGATGTCGGGATAGACCCAGCCAATCTCCGGGCCGGCGCCGTTCAGCAGGGCCGTCATCTTGCGCAGCGCGGTCGGCGCGAGGCGATTGTCGGCGTCGAGGAAGAAGACGGAGCGAAAACCGGGAAACAGGCGCAGCGCGTGCGCGACGCCAAAATTGCGCGCGGCGCTGAGGCCGCCGTTGCGGCGGCGCAGATAGACCACCTTGCCGGCGCTCGCCCGCGCGTAATTCAGCCCCACGGATCGCGTCTGCGGCAACGGACAGCCGTCATCGACGATGAGCGCGCGGATCTCGCAAGCGGCGTCCTGGCTCAGGACGGATTCCACAGCCTCGACCAGAAGGGCCGGCTGTCGGAACACCGGGATGATCACGACCGCTTCGACGTCAGCCGCCATGGCGCGCCTCGCTGGCTGGCGCGGCGGGATTTCGGGCGCGCAAAAGCTCGCGGGCGATGAGCCTGCGCAGCAGCGACTTGTAGGCGGAGATCATGGCCGCCTTGTCGTCGCGCCGCACCGTCGCGAAGGCGTGATCGACGCGCGCGGCCCCCGCGTTCCGGTCGGTCAGCGCCAGCCGCGTCTGCGCGGTCAGCGCCGCGACATCGTCGGTGGGCGCGACCAGCGCGAGTTGGTGCTTGGCCTGACCATAGCATTCCAGGGCGGCGTCGGTGGCGACCACCGGGCAGCGGCGCGCGGCGGCTTCCAGGAACACCAGCGGATGCCCCTCCAGCCGCGAGGGCATCAGCAGCGCGTCGGCGGCGAACAGCCAGTCGGACACATTGTTGGCGTGGCCGACCAGGCGCAACACGCCGGCTTGCGCGGCCGGCGAGGTTTCCAGCGCAGCGCGCAGCGCGCCGGCGCCGGCGACGACGACCAGCGCGTCGAGGTCCGCCAGTCCCTCCGCGAGGTCCGGCAGCAGATCGGCGCCCTTGGCCGCGTCCAGTCGGCCTAGGACGAGGACGATGTTCCGATCCGGCTCCAGGCCGAGCCGCGCGCGCGCGTCCGCCTGCCTGCGGCGGCGCTCGTCCGGCGCAAGCGGGACAACATCCACCCCATTGGCGATATGGGTCGCCGAATGCGGCGGCAATTGGAACATGTGCTCGATGCGGCGCGCGACGGGCCAGGACACGCCGACCCAGGCCGAATGCGACTCCTGGGCGCCGCCGCCGAAGCCGAGCATGACCGGCAATTCGCTCCACGCCTGCGTTCCCGGACGCGGAAACAGATGGGCGACGGTCAGGTGCGGCACGCCGTGTTCGGCGAGCGCCTCTTGCAGCCCCAACGCGTAATGGGGCCAGGGCGCGCAGACAATGGCGCAATCGGCGCGCCGCGCGCGCAAAACCTGTTCTATGCAGGTCTTCTGCCTGGCCACATTGGCTTCGAACGTGTCGGTGTCGCGCCATTCGATGGGGGCGCCGATTTTCGCGCCGATCTTGCCGCTCATTGTGCCTTGGGCGGCGTCGCGCCAGGCCGGATGATCCAGACATTCGGCGGTGGACAGCAGCGACACGCGCATGCCCGCGGCCGCGAAGGCTTCGCAAAGATCCTGCGTATGCTTCTCCGCGCCCCCAAACGACGTCGACGGCAGCACGATCAGCAAATCGAGAGCCGCGCTCCCGCGTCCGGACTCAAGGGGGGCGCCGATCATCGCCAAGGCGCATTCATGCGAGGATACGAACTACACGCGCCCAAACCGACTCTTTCTGGCGATCCGCTCCCTTTACAGTCGGCGACGGGGCCGAGCTTAAGCATTCGCCCCCGATTGTCCAATTGTAATTGTAGCACATTTCGCCTGATCATGCGGGCATCCCGGCGGGAGGTCGGTTCGGGGCTCTCGTTTTTGTCTCTTGCGCATCTTCTTGACGCGAACCGGCATTCGCTTGTCAGCAAAACGGCAGCTTGCGTCCAAATCGGTGAAAGAAGGCTTCAAGATCGGGCGCCTGGTAGGCCCGGACCTTGGCTTCCATCGCGACGAATTCGGCCAGATATTCCGCCTCGTCCATGACCAGATAGCGGCCCAGCCGGTTCTGCCGCAGCGCCGCCTCCGGCAGTTCGAGGATTTCGGGCTGAAGAATCAGCTTCGCCCTGGAATTCTCGCGCATGTGGGCGAACGGACGATAATAGAAATGAATATAGGCGAAAGGGGATGGCGTCGCCGGTTTCGCGCTCTTGGTGACAATGGTGTGTCCGCCGTGGTCCATGGAGACGAAGGCGTTGTTGCGCACGAATTTCTTGTTGAACTCCCAGCCGAAAAACCGGTTGCGGACGCCCAGGCTGTTGGGATGGTTGTAATCGACGGCGAACAGATCCGCGTCTGGGTCGAGCGCGTCGAACGCCGCCAGGATTTTTTCGCGACGGGTCTCGATGACGCCGTCAATCGCCTTCAAGGCGATGAATTCGTCGCAATCGAGCGGCAAAAAGAAATCGTAATAGGCGAAACGCTCCAGGTTCCCGATCTGATCGCCCAACAGCCGACCCTTGTCGCGATAGCGCTCGGGCCGGCGGGCGCCATCGAAAAAGCGCACGCCGCGGTCGGACCATTTCTCGATCAGGTCGGCGATGCGCGGATCAGCCGAGCCATTGTCCCAGATGTAGAGATTGTCATAGCCGAACAGGTCGCCATGATAGAGGATCCAGGGTTCCAGCAGATCGACCTCGTCCTTCTGGATCATCAGCGCGGCGACCTTGGGCATGGCCGGATTTCCTTCAAATGTGGCGTGATCGAGGTTTATCACCGGCCGCCGCCAAGCGCGGCGCCGATCGCCTTCAACTTTTGGCCGGTCGGGTCGCCCAGGGTCGGCATCAGGCAATTTCCGCTCTCGTCGCATTCCGACCAGGAATAGATCAGCAGCAGCCGCGCGGGGTTTTTCGCCTCCGGCCTCAAGATCCAGTCCCGCGCGTGCAAAAATTCGGCCTTGAGCTGATCGAGATCGGGCTTTTCGACGTAATTGCCGCAGGCATCGCCGGGCTTGAAACGGCGCTCCCACCGGGGCGGCCGCTCGCAGCGGGCGCGGATGTCGGCGCCGCTGCGCAGCAGGGGGACCGCCTGCGCCTGCGTCGCGGCCGCATAAGCGCGCCAGTCGTCCTCGATGGACGGCGCGAACGCCGCCCAGCTCTCGGGTTTGCCGGTTCGCCGCCCCGCGACATATTCCGAGATCGCGTCGGCGCCGAGCGCGCGCCGCAAAGATTCCGCGAGGCCGGCCGGCGACGCCAGCACCACGATATAGGGATCGCCGGAGCCCTGGTCGCGGGCCAGGTGTCGCAGGGTGTCCAGCGCCCGCCGCGCCAGGGCGAGGTCGCCGCCAAAAGCGCTGGCGACGTCATGCGCGTCATAGAACAGGAACAGCAGGGGACGGCGGGCGCCGTTGAGTTCGACGGTCTTGTAGTTGGCCTCTCCCATCAACCTGGCGATCGCGCGCCCGGCGGACGCGACGTCGCGGGCGGAGCCTATGGTCGAGGTCGTGGCGATCAGCGCATAGGGAACCAGATTCTTGAGCGCGGAGGCGCGATGGAAGGCCAGGCCCCTCATCATCGGCAGGCGCAAGTCGACGATCGCGTCGGCGCCGTAGGCGAGATAGGCCCAGCACAGCCCGGCCCTGTGCGCGGCCTCGATTTCGGCGTCGAAACTCGCTTGCGTCGGACGCCAGCTGATGCTTCCGTCCGCGTCGAACGCGGCGTGCAGCGGCGCGGACTGGCGATATTTGGGATTGCCGAGCGTGATCGCCGTGTCATGGCCGGGATCGCCCGCGTCATTGCTGTACCACGCGTCCCAACGGATGGCGCAGGCGTTGACCGCCTCCGCCCGCGCCTGCACCGCGAGGCCGGTCAGGATCAGGGCCAGCAGGAGCGGGGCCAGCAGGAGCGGGGCGAACGGGCGGCGCGCGGGCACGGGAGGCCGCTCAGGCCGCGGGGACGCGCGCGAAATGGTGCTTCAGCCCGTTTTCGTCGAGAAAGCGCGCGTAATCCCAGGTCAATTGTCGCTGGCGCGCCCGGAAGGCCGCAAAATCGCAGCCGGCGTGCAGCGCGGCAAAGTCGATTTTGTCGAGCGCGCGGATGTCGCCATGCGGCAGCCCCAAAAATTCGCACATTTCCATCGTGCGGGTGTCATGACACAGGACGAAGGCCGGCGTGCCCACGCTCAGGGCGGCGATCGCCCCGTGAAAGCGCGTGCCGACGACGAAATCGACCTGACGCATCGCGTCGAGCCAGTTGTCGACGGACCAGAACACGCGGCTGCGCCGCAGCGCCCAATCGCGCAATCCGTCCATGTCGAGGTTGCTGGGGCGGTAGAAATCGACCAGGCGATCGGCGGCGGCCTGGGCCTGGGGCGATCCTGGATGGTCGGCGATGGTGATTTCCTCGGCTTCGGTCTGCGCGACGAACAGCGCGTCGTAACGCAGCGCCTCGGCCATCAGGCCATGCAGCGCCGACAGCATTTTATCCTGGTCGAAGGAATGGCGCACGACATCGCGCGAGCCGTTCACCGCCACCCGCGTCGCGTCGTCGAAAGCGACCGTCCTGATTTCGACGCCGTCGGAACCGTTCATGTAATAGGAGGGGCAGCCGACGACCTGGACGTTGTCGACGCCCATGTCCGCCAGCACCTCGGCGGTGAAGGCTCCGCGCACGCCGATTTTCACGCAGCGTTCCGCGATCACCTTGACGAAGCGCCGCGTTCCCGGATGGAGGTCTATTTTGGGGTTGTAGGTGTTGGATTGGGCGCCCAGGCCCACAATGGCGACAGGCAGCGTGGTTTGCTCGATGAAACGCGCCATCCCCCCGAAATCGAACCCCGTGTGGAGAAAATTGGCCGCCGCGATGAGGATATGGTCGAAGTTTTGCTGAACATAGGCCGGGCCCTTGGCGTGGGACCAGTCGAGGGCGTCCACGGCCAGCGGCTTGAGCAGGCCGTGGGCGATGATCTGGTTGCCCGTATTGCCGCCCGTCAGCGCCAGACGGTCGCGCAAAGCCAGCGTGTCGGCGAGTTCAAAGCTGGGGGTGGCTCCAAGCAGGAATATCTTCATCTTTGTCCTTCGGGCCGCCGGACGCTTCCGATCCACGCCCTGTCTTTACAACTTCATGAGTGTGTGAAGCAGCGTTATAGCTGCTCGCGCGGGGTTCCGAAAAGGGGCGGGAATCCCTGATCAGCCGCTTGCAACCAAGACTTGTGTAATTAAGCTGGTTCAATCATGACGCTCATCGCGTCCGTCGAGGGTCATTCCAGTCGCCACGATTCGCGTAAGTCTCGTCTCCAGCGCAGAATTTTATCGCGAAATTCGGCCGGCGCCCTTGCGGCGTCCAGCGCGCGGTCCTGAGCGTAAACGATTTCATTGTAGTGTATGTTGCGATCCAACGCATGCGTTACACTTTGATCATGCCGCCGATGAAGATTCAAGACCTGACTTGAGTAAAGGACCGGGCGGGAGGTCGCGCAATATTCAATATAGATGCGCCAGTCGCCCGCGCATTGGAGGTAAAAGGCTTCGTCGCCAAGGCGGGCGAACACGTCGGCGAGCGCGTCCTTTCGCCACACCACCGCGCTGGCGTTCAGGATGAGATTGCGCAGGCTGAGAAAGCGGCGCAGGAAGTCGTCCGCCGAAAAGCTGCCGTCCGCGTCCAGGCCGGTGTCGCCCATCTCGCGATAATAGCCCTTGTAATCGTCATAGATGAGGGCCCCGTCGGGTCCGATGGCGCGGGAATCGCAAAAGCAGAGTCCGGCTTCGGGCGCGGCGGCCAGACGCGCGACCATCGCGCCGAGGAATTCGGGATCGCTGCTGTCGTCCGCTTCAGCGATCCAGACGAATTCGCCCTTCGCCAGATCGAGGCCGGCCTTCCACTGCCGGAACACATTGCCGGAATTTTGCGCGCGCGGGACGATGCGGATGGCGCGTCGCGCCGTCTCGGCCGTCGCCCGCGCGACCGCGATGCTGTCGTCCGTGCTGGCGTCGTCGAGCACAATGATCTCCAGCACCGGATAGCTTTGCCCGAAAATCGCGTTCAGACGCTGTTCGAGATATTCAGCGTAATTGTAATTGGGCACGATCACGGACACCGTCCGGTGCGACGGCTCGACGAAGCGGAGAAGATCGGCGCAATAGCTGGGGAAGTCGAATCTTTCGGCGATGAAAGCGCGGCGGAACGCCGCCGCCTCGGGCGCAAGCAGCTTTTCATCCTTGAACAGTTCGGGGAGGATTTCGACGCTCTTCTTGACATCTGCGAAGGGCAGCAGCACCCCGAGCCGGGGATCGGACGCGATCAGTTCGCAATGGCCGCCCGAATCCGCGAAGGCGGCGACGGGCAGGCCGACGGACAGGGACTCCAGCACGACCGAGGGGAACGGATCCTCGCGTGAGGTCAGCAGGAACAGGTCGGCGGCGTCGAAAGTGGCGCCGACATCGGGGGTGAAGGGCTCGAAGTGCAGGGTCTTCAGGCCGCGCTGCGAAATGTCAAGCTTGAGCCAGGGCTCCAGGTCGGGGTGAATGTCCCCCAGCCAGAGGAAATGCACATGGTCCGCCAGCCGCGCCGTCTGGTCGGCGATGGCGACGAACAGATCGATTCCCTTGCGCAGGTCGGCGTGGCCGGCGTTGATCACCAGCCTGTCGTCGGCGCCGAGCCCCAGTCGGGCGCGCAGCGCGGCGCCGCCGTCGCGTCGCGGAGGGTTGTAGAGCCCCTGTGGCCGGATTTCCGCCGCATGAACGGCGGGCCCGAACGCCGCGTCGAGCCGATCCTTGACGAAGGAATTCGGATAGACCGCCGGACGCGCGCCGTCGAGAATCTTGCGATAGGCGGCTTCATGGCCGCCGGTCGAGATCAGGTTCGGCAATTCGTGGATCAGCGCGCACCAGGCATAGCCGAAGTCGTCGAGCAGCGGCCCGACGCCGCCGGTGACGACCGTATTGGTGAGCGCATGGCGAAAGCCGCGCTGGCGCAGGGCGCGCAGATGGGCCGAGATCGCGGGCCAAGGATCGCCATGCCTATCGCAATGCTCGGCGCCGACGAAGGTTGGCGCCACGGCCCGGTAGCGCTCGACCATCGCGCCGTCGCCGATCAGAACGAATTCGGTTTCGATGCCGAAGTCGCGCAGGCAGGTCTGGCCTATGCCGATCAGGAGATGCTGCGCGCCGGAGGCAAAGGCGTCATGCCCGATCAGGACGAGGCGGCGCAGTCCGCTGCCGGCGAGTCGCTCCAGCGCCCGGGCGACCGCGTTGAGATAGGCGTAGCCGAAATGCACGTCGGGTTCGAGATAGGCGCCCTCGCACCATTCGTTCCAGGCGTTGATGAAAACCAGCGATTCGTCGAAAAAGCGCTGTTTTCCGGCGTTGACGAGCAGGTCGGCCAGCCAGTCCTGGAAGGCGCTCGGCGACGAACCGGCGAAGGACATGCCCTTGCCCTGGCGGCGCGCGTCATTGTCCCAGTTGGGAAAGGCGGTCTTGATCAAGGGGAAGTCATTGATCATCGCCTTGCGCGATTCCTGGACCACGCCGGAATAGGCGCGGATCGCGCCGGAAAAATCGGGATCGAATATTTCGATGCGGTGGTTGATGTTGGGGATATGGCCGCCGAGCTTGTGCGGCGGGAATTCGATGGCGCCGTCGAAGCCGAACGCGCGCGGATCGTGCGCGCCAAAGCTCTGCGCCATGGCGATGACCGGATCGAGGCCGTGGATCTTGAACTGCTTTTTCCACGCCGCGACGGTCGCGACGGGATCGGGCACGACATCGGCGCGGTAAAGAAAGAACAGCGGGCGTCCATCGGCCGTGCGCATGTAGCGCGGGTCTTTCATGTGCCGCGCCAGATCGGCGACCAGGGCGGGCATGTCCTCGTCGCGATAATCCTGGCGCATCAGGATTTCGTTTTCGGACCCGTCCCAGCGCCGGCTCCAGTTCTCGTTGGCCCAGATCAGGCAGAACGGGAAGTCGATGTCCTTCTGGTCCAGCAAGGTCTCGAGCGGCCGCTCCAGCAGGCGCTTGCCGTTGAAATTGTAATAATAAAAGCAAAACCCGGTAATGCCGAATTCCCGCGCCAGTTCGACCTGCCGGCGCAGCACATCCGAGCCCTCCAGCGAATAAAAGCCGAGATCGCGCGGGATGCGCGGCTGGATGTGGCCCTGGTAGCGCGGCAGGCCGCGCGGAAGGTTGCGCCATTCCGTGAAGCCCGCCCCCCACCATGCGTCGTTTTCGGCGATGGCGTGAAACTGCGGCAGATAGAAGGCGACGATTTTCGGCGCGTTGGCGGGGCGGCGCGCCAGTGGCCGCTTGTCCTCGAACAGCGGGCCGGGCGCGCAATTTTCGGCGATCAGCGCATGGAGGCTTTTCTCGCTGGCGCCCGGCGCCGGCTCCCAGCCGAGGTCCTGGCCGAGATCCATGAACAGTTCGAAGGCGTTCAGCTCGCGCTTGCCGCCGAGATAGCGTCGCCAGACATATTCGGCGCGAAACAGCGGCGATCCGCCGCGCCCCTCGAACAGCCCCCAGCCGAGCCAGTGCGAGAACCCGTCGATCGCGGCGTCGCGAATGTCGGGATTGGCGTCGAGATAATAAGCTATGTCGAAATAAGGGTTGGGATTGAAGACGTTCTTGTCCCTGTGCCGGAGATAATGGCCCAGCGCCGACTGCCGCGTCCGGTCGAGGCCATAGGCTTGCGCATACCAGGCCGGTTCGAACACGGGGCAGGGTTTTTGGCCGGCGCGTTCGCCTTGTTCGACATAATGGCGCAGCGCGCTCACGTCGCGCGCGTCGCCGAGATATTTGCGCCTGTGCCAGACGGGATCGAAATAGGGATTGGGCTTGAGGCCGAGCGCTTCGCCTTTTTCCAGATAATGCTGCACGAGCTGCGCGGGATCGGAAAATTCGGCGCCAATCTGCGTGCAATAGGCGCTGGCGTCGAACAGGCCGGACGAACAGAGGAATTCCGCAAAACCAAGGCGATTGATGAGGTCGAGTTCGATTTCCGGCGTCGTGATCCGCGTTTCCGAGGCGAAAAACAATTGCGCGGCGGGGTCGAGCGTCTGGATCCCGCTCGGGGCGCCGGCGCCGTTCAGATGCCTGAAAATATCCGTCAGCTTGAACGCGTTGAGATCGCGGCTGGTCGAGAACCGGGCCAGGGTCTTGCCGAGTTCGGGAACGAGGATCTGAAAGTCGTTGACGCCCTCCCTTTCAAGGCACGAGCGGATCAGGTCGGCGTCGAAATCCTCCCAGTCGATGCAAAACCCGCAGCGCGGCGCCCGTCCGGCGACCTCGGACAGATCGTTGCGCAGGAACCGCGTCCGCGCGCGGGCCAGGACATTGGGCGTGACATTGGGCGCGACATGCGACTTGGCGACAATCTCCACGGTGAACGGACGATCGACATTGTCGCGGTCCATCACCCAGCCGACGAGGCCGTAATGGTCGTCGATCTCGTGGAAGGCGCCCGCGACGGACGATGTCGGCGTGAACCAGCGCGGCAGAGTGTCCTCGACGGAAGCCATGCGTCGTTACCATCAGTTAACTTTTCGTGAGCTTTGCTTATAGCTTGGGACTCAACGGCGTCATAGCCTTTCGCTCAGGTGAGGGCGCGCGGTCGCGAAAAACGCGCCTTGCGCGGGACGCGTTCCCATAGGATATCAGCGCGGCGCGAGGCGCCGTCGCGACCGCCTCGCCGGGGTTTGGAGAACCGCATGAAAATCGCAGTCGCCGGCATGGGCTATGTCGGATTGTCGAACGCCGTGTTGTTGGCGCAAAGCCATCGCGTCGTCGTGCGCGATATTTCTCCTGAAAAGGTTAACATGCTGGCGGCGCGGCAGGCGCCCTTCGTCGATGCCGAACTGCAACATTGGCTCAACGAAAAGACCCTCGATCTCTCCGCCACGCTCGACCCGCGAGACGCCTTCGCCGGCGCCGATTACGTCATTGTCGCGACGCCGACCGACTACGACCCCGCGACCAATTATTTCGACACGTCCACCGTCGAATCGGCGATCCAGGACGTGCGCGCCGTCAATCCGACCGCGCTCATCGTCATCAAATCCACCATTCCCGTCGGCTTCACCCGGCGCATGCGCGAGCAGTTCCAGACCGACAACATCGTCTTTTCCCCGGAATTCCTCCGGGAGGGCCGCGCCCTTTACGACAATCTCCATCCCTCGCGCATCGTGGTCGGCGAGAGGTCGGAACGCGCCAACGCCTTCGCGCAAATGCTGAAGGCGTGCGCGGAGAAGCAGGACGTTTCCATCATCCTGACCGATCCCGACGAGGCCGAGGCGATCAAACTGTTCGCCAACACTTTTTTGGCCATGCGCGTGTCCTATTTCAACGAACTCGACACCTACGCCATGATGCGCAAGCTCGACACGCGGCAGATCATCGACGGCGTCTGCCTCGATCCGCGCATCGGCGGTCATTACAACAATCCCTCGTTCGGCTATGGCGGCTACTGCCTGCCCAAGGACACCAAGCAGCTTCTGGCCAATTACAGCGAAGTGCCGCAGACGCTGATCCGCGCCATCGTCGATTCCAACACCATGCGCAAGGATTTCATCGCCGAGGACATCGTCCGCCGCAATCCGACGGTTGTCGGGGTCTATCGCCTGATCATGAAAGCGGGCTCGGACAATTTCCGCAGTTCCAGCATCCAGGGCATCATGAAGCGGATCAAGGGCAAGGGCATCGAGGTGGTCATTTACGAGCCCATGCTGAAGCAGGAGGAATTCTTCCGCTCCCGCGTCATCCGCGACCTCGACGCCTTCAAGCAGGAAGCCGACCTGATCCTGTGCAACCGGAGAAGCCCGGCCCTGGCCGATGTCCCGCACAAGATCTACACGCGGGATCTGTTCGAATCCGATTGACGCGCCGGCTTCATACGGTTTTCGTGAGATCGCTACGCGATCCGCGAAAACATGATCGCGCGGAACGCCTTGGATCGCGGAGGCGGAATTCCGCGCGAACGGAATACCAAATCCGAATGGATCATTCGGATTTGGTATCACCCTTCCGCGTCGGCGATCGCCTGCAAGCCCGGGGCGTCGCGCACGGTGAGGCTTTGGCGCCCCGCTTCGACCAGTCCGAACGCCTCCCAGGCGCTGAGCGTGCGGCTGACCGTGTAAAGGGTCGAGGCCGTCATTTCGGCCAAATCCTGCCGCGACAGCGGGAAGTCGATCTTCACGCCCGCCTCGGACGGCCGCCCGGCCTGCCGGGCGAGGCGCAGCACCGCCCCGGCGATGCGCTGCTCCACCTTTTGCGTCGAAAGGTCGAGGATGCGCTGCTGCGAATCCTGTAGCCGCGCCCCCAGCGCCCGCATGGTGTTGACGGCCAGAGTCGGATGGCGCGCGATCATGCCGGCCCAGGCGGAATTCGGCCAGGCCAGCGCCAGCGAATCCACCGCCGCCTCGGCCGTTCCGGGATAGACCGGGCTCTGGATCGCCATGGCGACGCCGAACAAGTCGTCGGGATTGACGAAGCGCACCAATATTTGCTGGCCCTGCGCGTTGAGCCGCGTCACCCTGAGCCGCCCGTGCAGCAGCAGGAAGAATTTTTCCGCCGGCTCGCCCTGGCGAAAGGCGGCTTCGCCCTTGGGCAGGCGACAGGGCAGGGCGTGGGACAGCACGTCGTCGAGCGCCGCCGCGTCGAGCCCAGCGAAAGCCGGCGCGTCGGCGATCAGCGAACGGTCGATCTGGGGCAATCCGTCCTCCTTCCTTGTCGGCGCGCAAATTCCGCCCTTGTGCAAGGGTCTATCAGAGCAGACCTGTTGGACCAAGGGAGCCCGTCGTGAACGAGTCGAAACGCCCATCCTATCAAGGTCCGGCCGCGCTGAGTCTGGGCTTTCGCCCGTTCTTCCTCGCCGGCGCCGTCTGGGCCGTGGTCGCCGTGATCGTCTGGCTGCCGCAATTTTTTGGCGAACTCAGCCTCGCCGGCGCCTTGCAGCCGATGGACTGGCACGCCCATGAAACCGTGTTCGGCTATGGCGGCGCCGTCGTCACCGGCTTTTTGCTGACCGCCGTTCCCAACTGGACCGGCCGCCCGCCGCTCCAGGGCAAGCCGCTCGCCGCGCTCGTCCTGCTTTGGCTCGCCGGTCGCGCCGCTGTGCTGCTGTCGGCGCAACTCGGCTGGGCGGTTGCGGCGCTGATCGACTGCGCCTTTCTGGTCACGGTCTGCGGCGTGATCGGGCGCGAAATCGTCGCCGGGAACAACAATAAAAATTTCAAGGTGCTGATCTTCGTCGGCCTGCTCGCTTGCGCCAACATCGCCTTCCACATCGAGGCCCATGTCTCCGGCGACGCGGCGCACGGCCGCCGCTTCGGCGTCGCCGCGCTGGTCGCGCTGGTCATGCTGATCGGCGGGCGCGTGATCCCCAGCTTTACCCAAACATTTCTCGCGCGACGGGGGCAGGGGCGCTCGCCGCGAGCTTTTTCGCGCTTCGACGCGCTTTGCCTCGCGCTCTCCGTTCCGGCGCTCGCGGCATGGACGCTGTATCCCGAAAACCAATATGTCGGCCTCGCCCTGATCGCCGCCGGGCTGGTCAACGTGGCGCGTCTGGCGCGCTGGGCGGGCGAGCGGACCGGGGCGGAGCCCCTCGTCGCCATCCTTCATCTCGCTTACGCCTTCATTCCGCTGGGTTTTATCCTGACCGGCCTCGCCGCCTGCACCGGCGCGCTCCCGGTCAGCGCCGGCCTGCACGCCTGGGGCGTGGGCGCGATCGGCGCGATGACGCTGGCGGTCATGACCCGCGCCAGTCTCGGCCATACCGGCCGGCCTCTAAGCGCGGGGCGCGCGACTCAGGCGATTTACGCGGCGGTCGTGCTGGCGGCGCTGGCCCGTATCGCGGCGGCGCTTGCGCCGGCTTATGCTTTCGCCCTGCTGCATGTCGCGGCTCTGTGCTGGCTCGCCGCCTTTGGGGGATTCGTCCTGACCTATGCGGGCGCGCTGCTGCGCCCGCGATCATAAAAACTCAGCTATTGTTGTCCCAATCCCGCAGCATGCAGTGTTTGGCATAATCGAGCGATCCCACGAGATCGCGATGGCCGCCCGACCAGGCGAGCACCGTGGTCCCGTCCGCCTCCACACCGACTAGCGCCGCCTGGCGCAACCGGCCGGCCTTGGCGTTTTCCAGCCAGCGGGTCAGGGTGTCGATCACGTCCTCGACCGGTTCGGGGCCAGGAAAGTCTTCCCCGTTCAGTCTGACGACATTTGTGGACATTCTGGCGCTCCCGATGCACGCAACAAATTCGTGAACGGCGCGACCATACATCGTAAGCGCCCGAATTGGAATGTGAAAACGAGATGGTCTTGTGTAGTCCCGCTGAGAACGCTGTGCAATCAGCGGGCGGCAAGGCAAAGATCAAGCTCTTGTGCTTGGTTCAGGTCCTTGCCAGGACGCTCCATGCTTCAGCTTTGCCTTTCGCGCGCGCCGCTGATCGATGCGCCTGCGCGTCGTTTGTTGCCAAGCTCGCGCGCACGCTTATACGAGGCATGATTGCGGAGGGCGCGCCCGCACGCTAAAAAGGGCGCCAAGAGAGAAAGTCCGAGCCGCACCCTCACCAATCCGGGTCGACGGCGACAAGCAGGGCCGCAAGACCCAATTTGCGCAAGTTAATTGCATAATTGATCTTTGTCATGGTGTTGCCGTTCGGAATGCGACAGCTTGACGACGCGCTCCGCCCCCGATTACGAGGTAATCGAGGCGGTTGGGGTCACTACGACTTAAGTCGTGCGCCCTTATGTCGCAGATGAATTTGATCAAACACTGAATAGTAAAAAATCAACTGCGCGTGGCGTGCGTGTCGAGGACTAGGATGATGCTGAAGAAGATATTGGATACCCTGACGGGCGCCGCCGCCCGCGCCCCGGAGCAGGCCTCGGTGAAATACCCGGGCGTCCGCGACGCCGTGGACGGCAACACCGCCATCATCCATGTCGAGCGCGAGGCCTCCGACGCCGCCGGCGCCTATCCGATCACGCCCTCCACCCAGATGGGCGAGTATTGGGCCGAGGAAGCCGCCGCGGGCCATCTCAACGTCAGCGACCGCCCGCTCATTTTCGTCGAGCCGGAAAGCGAGCACGCGGCCGCCGCCGTGACCGCCGGCATGGCCATGACCGGCCTGCGCGCCACCAATTTCTCGTCGGGGCAGGGCATCGCCTTCATGCACGAGAGCCTGTACGCCACGGTGGGCAAGCGTCTGCCCTACGTGCTGAACATGGGCTGCCGCGCCATCACCAAGGCCAGCCTCAACGTCCACGCCGGCCATGACGATTATCATTGCGTCGATGACACCGGCTTTATTCAGGTGATGGCCAAGAACGCAACGGAAGCCGCCGACCTCAACCTGATCGCGCGAAGACTGGCGGAACTGTCGCTGACGCCGGCCATTGTCGGGCAGGACGGCTTCCTCACCACCCATCTGATCGAATCGGTGACGCTGCCCGAGCGCGCGCTGGTGGCCGAGTATCTGGGCAAGCCCGACGACCTCATCGACACGCCGACGCCGGCGCAGAAAATGCTCTATGGCCCGAAGCGCCGCCGCGTGCCCTCGATCTGGGACGTGGACGTGCCGATGGTCTCGGGTTCGGTGCAGAACCAGGACGCCTACATGCAGGCGGTGGCCGCGCAGCGCCCATATTTCTTCGACGAGGTGCGCCAACTCGCCGACACCTGCATGGACGAATACGCCGAACTTACCGGCCGCCGCTATTCGCGCCTGAGCAGCTACAGATGCGAAGACGCCGAATATGTGATCTTCGGCATGGGCAGCATGGTGGTTCAGGCGGAGGCCGTGGCCGATTACCTGCGCGCCACCCGGAGGCTTCGGGTCGGCGTGGTCAATCTTACCATGTTCCGGCCTTTCCCCGGCGATCTCGTCGGCGCGGTCTTGCGCGGCAAGAAGGGCGTCGCGGTGCTGGAACGCACGGATCAACCCTTGGCCGAGGATCTGCCGCTGATGCGCGAAGTGCGCGCGGCGCTGCAAAAGTGCCAGGAAAACGCCATGGAGGCGGCCTATGCCGGCGCGCCGCCGCATGTCGGCTATCCCTCGCTGTCGCCCAGCGACATGCCGCGCCTCTATTCGGGCTGCTATGGCCTGGGCTCGCGCGACTTGCAGCCCGAGGGGCTGATCGGCGCGGTCGAGAACATGCTGGCCATGGGGCCGAAGCGCAAATTCTTCTACTTGTCGGTGGATGTCGCCCGCGAACCCGATCATCCCAAGGACGAGTTGCACCAGCAGGCGTTCCAGGGGGCCTATCCGCAGGCCGCCAAAATGGTGGTGCACGGCAGCGAAAACCCCAATCTGATGCCGCCCGGCGCCATCACCGTGCGCATGCATTCGATCGGCGGCTGGGGCGCGATCACCACCGGCAAGAATCTGGCGATGACCCTGTTCGACCTGCTGAACTGGGAGATCAAGGCCAATCCGAAATATGGCTCGGAGAAGAAGGGCCAGCCCACCACCTATTACCTGTCGGCGGCGCCCGAGCCGATTCGCGTCAACAGCGAATATGTCCACCTCGACGTGGTGCTGTCGCCCGACCCGGCGGTGTTCGGTCACTCCAACCCGTTGACCGGGCTGAAGAAGGGCGGCGTGTTCATCATCCAGAGCAATCTGGGCGACGACACCTGGGCGGCGTTCCCGCGCTGGGCGCAGCAGCAGATCGTCGACAACGATCTGCGCGTCTACTATCTCGACGCTTTCAAGATCGCGCGCGAGGAGGCTGGCAGCCCCGAATTGCATTTGCGCATGCAGGGCAACGCCTTCCAGGGCGCGTTCTTCGCGGCCTCGCCGGTTTGCGACAACGCGGGGCTGTCGGAGCAAACCCTGTTCCGCGCCATCGAAAAGCAGCTCGACTCCAAGTTCGGCGGCAAGGGCGCCCGAGTCGTGCAGAACAATCTGACCGTAGTGAAGCGCGGCTACACGGAAATCCACGAGATCACCGAAAAGAAAGTGGGGGCGCCCGCGCAGGTCAGCGCAAAGAGCAGCCTGCCGATCATGCTCAAGGCCTGCCCCGCCGGCGACAAGAGCCTGCCGCCCGTCGCGGACATGCACCGCTTCTGGGAGCAGACCGGCCATTTCTACGCCACCGGCAAGGGCAACGACAATCTGCTCGACCCGTTCATCGGCGCCTCGCTGATTCCCGCCGCTTCCGGCATTTTCCGCGACATGACCGGCATCCGCTTCGAGCATCCGGAATGGGTCGCCGAAAACTGCACCGCCTGCGGCAAGTGCTACACGGTCTGCCCGGACAGCGCGATTCCCGGCCTCGTCAACAGCGTCAGCGAAGTCTTCAACACGGCGTTGTCCCGCGTCGAGCGCGCGGGGACGCCGACGAAATTCTTGCGCCGCGCGCTGCGTGGAGCTGAACGGAAGCTGCGCGCGCTGGTCGGCCCCAATGACGGCGTGGCCGTGCGCCCGCTGATCGACCAGGCCTTCGCGCAGGTGGTCGCCGACGCGCCGGCCGAGGAACGGGAGGCCACGGCGTCCGAGTTCGAACTGCTGAAGGCCGAACTGGGAACCTTCGCCTTCGCGGCCACGAAGCCCTATTGGAGCGGCAAGGAGAAGAAGGGCGGCGGCGGCGGCCTGTTCTCGATCACGGTCAATCCGCTGACCTGCAAGGCCTGCGCGCTCTGCGTCGACGTCTGCGACGACAAGGCGTTGAAGATGGTGACGCAAACCGAAGACTCCATCGCCACTTTGCGCCGCGACTGGAATCTCTGGCTCGACCTGCCGACCACCGGCAAGGAATTCAGCCGCATCGACAGCCTGGACGAGAAGGTCGGCGCGCTCGACACGCTGCTGCTCGACAAAACCAATTACAACGCCATGACCTGCGGCGACGGCGCCTGCCTCGGCTGCGGCGAAAAGACCGCGATCCACCTGTTCACCAGCACGGTTTCCGCGCTGATGCAGCCCCGCGTGAAAGCGTTTGTCGGCAAGCTCGACAGCCTGATCCAGAACCTTGAGCAGCACATAAGGTTGAGTCTGGCGCAGGCGGTGGACCTGTCGGACGCCGGCGCCGTGGCGCGCGCGGTGGATTCGTCCGCGCCGCACGACCTCACCTTGTCCGCGCTGGCCTCGAAACTCAATGACGGCAAGCCCTCGCAACCGCTCGACGCCAACTGGGTCAAGCGCGGCGCGCAACTGCTCGAATCGTTGAAGGACCTGCGCTGGCGCTATGTCGAAGGGCCGACGCGCCGGGGCCGCGCCACAATGGGCATGGTGAATTCCACCGGCTGCACCTCGGTGTGGGCCAGCACCTACCCCTATCATCCCTATCCCTTCCCCTGGACCTCGCATCTGTTCCAGGACTCGCCGTCGGTGGCGATGGGCCTGTTCGAGGGCCACATGGCCAAGATGGCCGAGGGCTTCAAGATCGTGCGCATGGCCGAGATGGAGCTGAAGGGCGCCTTCGTCGAGGAGCGCGACCGCGACTTCTTCAACCGCTTCACTTACGAGCACTTTTCCGACGAGGAATGGCTGCTCTGCCCGCCGGTGGTCAGCGTCGGCGGCGACGGGGCGATGTACGACATCGGCTTCCAGAACCTGTCGCGCATGATGATGGCCGGCAAGCCGATCAAGGTGCTGGTGGTGGACACGCAAGTCTATTCCAACACCGGCGGTCAGGCCTGCACCTCCGGCTTCGTCAGCCAGGTGTCGGACATGGCGCCCTATGGTTCGGCGCGCCACGGCAAGACCGAAATCAGAAAAGAGATCAGCATCATCGGCATGGCCCATCGCAGCACTTTCATGCTGCAAAGCACGGTCGCCCATGTCTCGCATCTGCTGGAAGGCTATATCGACGGCCTCAACTCGCGCCGTCCCGCCGTGTTCAATATTTATTCGGTGTGCCCGCCCGAACATGGCGTGGGCGACGACCGCACGGTGGCGCAGAGCAAGCTGGCGGTCGAAAGCCGCGCCTATCCGCTGTTCCGCTACGATCCCGACGCGGGCGTGGAATTCTCCGCCTGCGCCAGTCTCGAAGGCAATCCCGCCGTTGACGCCGACTGGCCGAGCTATCAACTGGAATATCTCGACGAGAAGGGCGAAAAGGCGCGCCTCGACCTGCCGGTGACCTTCGCCGATTTCGCGGCGACGGAAGCGCGCTTCAGCAAGCATTTCCGCAAGGCGCCGCGCGAGACCTGGAATGACTCCATGATTCCGCTGGCGGAATTGCTGGATCTGCCCGGCGACGAGCGCGTCGGACGCTTCCCCTACATCTGGGCGACCGACGCCAAGGGCCGTCTTATGAGGCTGATCGTGGCCGAGGAATTGGTCAGGTCATGCGAGGAGCGCCAGCAGTTCTGGCGCCAGCTCAAGGACATCGTGGCCCAACCGGTCGATGTGGCCGCGATCGAGTCGCGCGTGCGCGCCGAGGTCGAGGAGGGCTTCGCCGCCGCGGCGATCGAAGCCGCGCCCGCGCCTGCCGAACCGGCGGCCCCGGTTGCTTCGGCTCCGGCCGCCTTGGCTGCGGTTGTCGCCCCGGCGACTCCGGCTCCGACCCCATCGACGCTGGCCGGATTGGCCGCCGCGCTCGCCGCGGCGCCGTCGCCGGTGGCGGCGCCTTTGGCCCCTGAACCGAAACCCGCCGCCGCCCCGGCGTCGGTCCAGGCGAGCGTTGCGGCGCCCGCCAAGCCGGCCGAACCTGCGGCCGCCGCGCCCGCTCCGGTCAAGCCGGCCAAGGCCGCCAAGGCCGAGGCCGCGCCCGCTGGCGCGGTCGCCCTGCCGGACTACGAGCCGGTCTGGGTGGACTCGCCCGACTGCACCGCCTGCGGCGAGTGCATCGACCAGGCGCCGAACGTGTTCGTCTACAATGCCTCCAAGCAGGTCACGGTGAAGGACCCCAAGGGGAACAAGTTCAGCGACATCGTGAAAAGCGCGGAAAAATGTCCGGCCGAGTGCCTGCATCCCGGCATGCCGTGGGAGCAGGAGCCGAAGCTGGAAAGGTTGATCACGCGCGCGAAGAAGTACAATTGAGATGGCGATGAAGCTTTTCACCTTTCTTCGCGGCGAGGCTTTCGCCCGCGGCATTCACCCGCCGCAGCACAAGGACACGGCGGAAATGCCGATCACGCGGGTGCCGTTCGCGCCCCGCCTGATCGTGCCGCTGTCGCAAAATGTCGGCCGCCCCGCCAAGGCGGTCGTCAAGGTCGGCCAGGAGGTCGTGCGCGGCCAACCCTTGGCCGAGGCGGATGGATTCGTGTCCGTGCCGCACCACGCGCCCGTGAGCGGCGTGGTCGAGGCGATCCGCCTCAACCCGACCTCCAGCGGCCCGTGGACCGAATCGGTCATCATCAAGTCGCACGCCGGTTCGACGCAAGCCGTGGAATGGGAGGAGCCGCAAGACCTCTCGGCGCTGGATGCCGCCGGGGTGATCGCTGCGGTGCAGCGCACCGGCATCGTCGGCCTGGGCGGCGGCATTTTCCCCACCCACGCCAAACTGCGCGTGCCAAAGGAATTTCCGGTCGATACGCTGGTGGTCAACGGCTGCGAATGCGAGCCCTATCTCACCAGCGACCATCGCATCATGCTGGAGCGCGCGAGCGACATCATGAAGGGCGTCGCGCTGTCGCGGCGCCTGCTGGGCAATCCTCGCGCCATCATCGGGGTCGAGGACAACAAGCTCGACGCCATCGAGGCGTTGCGCGCCGCTTTGCCCGAAAGCGGCGAGGTGACGGTCGAGGCCGTGCCGACCAAATATCCGCAGGGCGCCGGCGAAATGCTGATCAAGACCCTGCTGAACCGAGAGGTTCCGCCGGACGCGCGCTCCTATTCGGTCGGCGCCTATGTGCAGAATGTCGCGACGCTCGCCTATATGGGCGCGCTGGCGCCGCGCGGACGTGGTTTCATCGAGCGCGTCATCACGGTCGCCGGCACGGCGGTCGAGCGGCCCGGCAATTATCTCGTGCCGATGGGCACGCCGCTGCGTTTCCTGCTCGATTACGTCGGCGCGCCGCAGGAAGCCATCGAGGTGATTTACGGCGGCCCGATGATGGGGCAGGCGGTGGCCTGTCTCGACGCGCCGATCACCAAGGGCGTCTCGGGCATCCTCGTTTTCCGCGCCCGCGACCTCACGGCGCCGCCGACGCGCAAAAGCTTCCCGTGCATCAAGTGCGGCAAGTGCATCGAAAGCTGCCCGATGGGCCTGAACCCGTCCACCCTGGGCATGCTGGCCGCCAAGCGCCAGTATGAACCCATGGCGGACACCTATCGACTCGGCGCCTGCTTCGAATGCGGCACCTGTAGCTATGTCTGCCCGGCGAACATTCCGCTGGTGCAGCAATTCCGCGTGGCCAAACAGGTGCTGCGCGGCTCGGAGAAGGCGGCATGACGGTTGAAATTCGCTCCGCGCCCCACATCAAGGACGACAATGGCGTGGTCAAGATCATGCGCAATGTCGTGTGGTCGCTGCTGCCGATCTGCGGCTTCTATGTCTGGCAATATGGCCTGTCCGCCTTGGCTTCGCTGGTCGTCGTCACGGCCTCGTGCCTGGCGGCCGAGGAGTTCTTCCTGCGGCTTGGCCGGCAATCGGGCGATCTCGGCGACTGGTCGGCCACCATCACCGGCCTGTTGCTGGCGCTGACGCTGCCGGCGGGCTTCCCGCTGTGGATGGGCGCGGTGGCCGGCTTCGTCGCCATCGGTCTGGGCAAGGCGATCTTTGGCGGCATCGGCCATAATCTGTTCAATCCGGCGCTGGTTGGGCGTGGTTTCGTGCAGGCGGCGTTCCCGACCGCCATCGCCACCTACACCCCCTCGTTCCTGCCCGCCCGCTTCAGCGAGTTCATTCCCTCAAGTCTCGCGCTGCCGTTCATGACCCCGGCCGACACGGCGACCTGGGTGGCGGGCTTGAACATCGACGGCGTGAGCGGCGCGACTCCGCTGGCGCGCTGGAAATTCGAGGGCGTGATCGCCAGCAATTGGGATCTGCTGACCTCGATTTCCGGGCATCTCGCGGTCGGTCCCTCGCCGCTGCTGATCCTGCTGTGCGGCGCCTATCTGGCGTTACGCGGCTATCTCGACTGGCGGATTCCCGCCGCCGTGCTCGGCAGCGCCGCGCTGCTGGCCGCCGCGCTCTATCCGCTCAACCCCGAGCATTATCCTGAACCGGGCTTCGTGCTGTTCTCGGGCGGCCTGATGCTGGGCGCGGTCTATATGGCGACGGACATGGTGACCTCGCCGGTCACGCCCCTGGGCATGTGGCTCTATGGCGTGCTGATCGGCGCGCTCACCGTGGTCATCCGCTATTCCGGCGGCTTGCCGGAGGGCGTGATGTACGCCATCCTGATCGGCAACGCCGCCACGCCGATGATCGAGCGCATCACCCAGCCGAAAGCTTTTGGCACGGCCCCGACCAAGGAGACGAGAGCGTGAGCGCGCCGGACAAGACTTCGCCGCAAGAGACGCCAGCGACCGACGCGCTGGTCCACGCGACGCCGACCTTCACCCTGCTGCGCGCGCTCAGCGTCGTTTCCGCCGTCTGCGGCCTGATCATCGTGGCGAGCTATCTGCTGACGCTCGACCGCGCCAAGGACAACCGCCGGTTGGCCTCCGAGCGCGCGGTGTTGAAAGTGCTGCCGGGCGCCAGCGCCATAAAACCCTGGCTGGCGCTCGCCAGCGGCGACGTGGTTCCGGCCGGCGAGGGCGATCCGCCGCCCGGCGCGGTGCGCTTCTACGCCGCCTATAATGACAAGGGCGGCCTCGACGGCATAGCGGCCGAAGGCGCGGCCAAAGGCTATGCCGACATGGTGCGCGTGATGTTCGGCTATCGCAAGGCCTGCCAGTGCATCGTCGGCATCGGCGTCGTCTCCATGCGCGAGACGCCCGGCATCGGCGACAAGATTCTCACCGACAAGGACTTCCAGGCCAATTTCAAGGCGCTGGACGTCAAGCTCAACGATGAGCTTTCCGCGCTGGCCAATGAGGTCAAGGTGGTCAAGCACGGGACCAAGGCGCAGGCCTGGCAGATCGACGCGATCTCTGGCTCCACCGTCACCTCGCGCGCCGTGGGCAAAGGCATCAACGAGGCGGCGCAACAGCTGCTGCCGCGCCTCGTTCCCAAACTCGACCGATTGGAGAAGCCATGAGCGAGTCATCCTCACTGTTGGCCCCGCCCAGCACCTGGGAGGAGTTCACGGAAGGGTTGTGGAAGCGCAACCCGGTGTTCGTCATGGTGCTCGGCATGTGCCCGACGCTGGCCGTCACCGTCTCGGCGGTCAACTCGATCTCGATGGGCATCGCCACCACTTTCGTGCTGTCGGCCTCGTGCTTCCTGGTGTCGGCCATGCGCAAGATGATCCCGAAGGAGGTGCGCATCGCCACCTTTATCGTGATCATCGCCACCTTCGTCACCGTGGTCGATTATGCGGTGCAGGCCATCAGCCTCGATCTCTACGAGGCGCTCGGCGCCTATATCCAGTTGATCGTGGCCAATTGCCTCGTGCTCGGCCGCGCCGAAGCCCATGCGGCGCGGACGCCGCCGCTTGCCGCGACGATGAACGCCATCGGCATGGGGCTCGGCTTCACGCTGAGTCTGGTCATGATCGGCGGCGTGCGCGAGATTCTCGGCGCCGGCGCCTTCTTCGGCATCCCGCTGTTCGGCCCGCATTTCCAGCCCTGGGTGGTGATGGTTCTTCCGCCCGGCGGCTTCTTCGTGATGGCTGGCTGGCTGCTGCTGTTCTCCATCGTGCGTCGCCGCGCGCAAATGCGCGCCAACGCGCAGGAAGCCGCCAACCGGGCGGCGGCCGAAACTTCAGGAGCCTGTCATGGCGCGTGAATCCCTCGCCCAGATCCTGCTCACCACCATCCTCTCCGGCAATTTCGTGCTGGCGATGTTCTTGGGCATGTGTCCGTTCCTCGGCGTCACGCACAGCGTGTCCGTCGCCTTCCCCTTGGGCCTCGCCACCACATTCGTGATCGTGATCGCCTCGCTGAGCGCCTATCTGCTCAACTGGGTGTTGGGGCTGGCGCATCTCGAATTCCTGCGGCTGATCTGCTATATCGTGGTGATCGCCTCGGCGGTGCAGCTTGTCGAAATGTACGTCAAGAAGCACTATCCGCCGCTGTTTCGGGCTCTGGGCATCTATCTGCCGCTGATCACCACCAATTGCGCGGTGTTGGGCGTCGCTTTGTTCCAGACGGCGCGCGATTATGACTTCATGCAGTCGATCACCTTCGCGATCGGGGGCGGCGTCGGCTTCACCCTGGCGCTGACCCTGTTGGCCAGCGTGCGCGAGCGCGTCCAACTCTCGGACGTGCCGGAGGCCGTGCAGGGCACGGTGCTGGTGCTGATGCTGGCGGGCGTGCTGTCGCTCGCCTTCATGGGCTTCGCCGGCTTGGGAGGCTGACCATGATCGTGTCGCTTATCGCCGCTTTCGTCCTGCTGCTGGCGCTGATGCTGGGGTGGATCGAGGTGCAGCGCATGGCCCGCCACGTGGCCGCGCAGCATCCCGAGGCCGGCCCGCTGCGGCTGGTCGGCGGCGGCTGCGGCGGCCAGGGGCATGGGTCGGAAGCGCCCGCGCCCGCGGTCAGCCCGAAGCGGCCCGTCGCGGCGAAGCCCGAGGGTTGCGAGGCCTGCACCAACACGGCCTGCAAGCCGGGCTCGGCGGCGGCGCCTGAGTCGTGCCCACCCCTTTCCCACTGAGAGGCCTCCATGTCCTGGTCAGAAATTTCGAACGAGAATAGGGCCTGGGTGGCGACCCTGGTCGCCAGCGCGCGCATTACCGCGCCCAAATCGCCCGAGGATGTGCGGCGCCTGCGTTTCCTGGTGGATCCCGGCTTCGACGGCCGCATCGGCCAGTGCCTGCTGGTGCGCGCGCCCGGCCAGTTCGGCCAGCGCTTTCACGAGCGGCTTTATTCGATCGCCGATCTTGAGCAGACCGGCGACAACAAGGTCGCCTTCGAGTTGCTGGTGCGGCGCTGCCATGTGATCGACGATTTCAACGGCGAGCGCTACGACGGAGTGGCGTCCAATTACCTCTGCGACATGCCCCTCGGCGGCCAGATGAGTTTTAGCGGGCCGGTGGGCCATCCGTTCCCGATCCCCGAGGATCGCGAGGCCGGGCTGCTGATGATCGGCATGGGCACGGGCATCGCGCCGTTCCGCGGTCTGGTGCGCCGCATCTATGACGAACTCGGCGGTTGGAAGGGTCCGGTGCGGCTGTTCCACGGCGCGCGCAGCGGCCTGGAAATGCTGTACCAGAACGACGAGAACGCCGATCTCGGCCTGTATTACGACCAGCCGACTTTCAAAGCCTTCGCCGCCGTCAGCCCGCGCCCGCATTTCGACGAGCCGCCCGCGCTGGACCAGGCGCTGCTGGAAAACGCCGGCGAGGTCTGGGAGATGCTTCAGGACGACCGCACCCATGTCTTCATCGCCGGTCCGGAATCGCTGACGCCCATGCTGGAAAAGGCGTTGGCGAAGGTGGTCGGCTCGCCCGAGACCTGGAAGGCGCGCCGCGCGAAATTGCAGGCCGGCGGCCGCTGGCACGACGTGCTCTACTGAGCCGAACACAGGAAAGTCCCATGATGAATCGCCGCAAGATGATCTGGTCCTCCCTGGGCCTCGGTTCGGTCGCCGCCCTGGCCGGATTCGGCGCGGTCGCGTCGGTCGCCCACGCCCGAGACCTGAAACCCTATACCCTCTCCGGCCGCGCGCTCGGAACCAAGGTGTCGCTGCTGGTGCTGCATACCGACGCCGACAAGGCGCAAGCCGCGCTGGCCGACGCGCTGGCGGAGGTTCAGGGCGTGGACGCGGTGATGACGCTCTATCACGACAGCCAGCTGGTCGCGCTCAACCGCGATGGCGAACTGTTTCGGCCCGACGCGCGGCTGCTCGAAGTGTTGCGCTATTCCCAGGAGTTGGCCGACCGCACCAACGGCGCCTTCGACGTGACGGTGCAGCCGCTTTGGGACGCTTTTGTGCAGGCCAAGGCGCAGGGCGGCCTGCCCACGGATGAAACGGTTCGCAATGCTGGCGCGCGGGTGGGTTGGCGCGATCTCGACGTGTCCGACGAAGCCGTGCGGCTGCGCCGTCCGGGCATGGCGGTCACGCTCAACGGCGTGGCGCAGGGCTATGCCGCCGACCGCGCCCTGAGCGCGGTGCGCCGCCACGGCATCGAGCACGCGCTGATCGACGCCGGCGAATTCGACACGCTCGGCCGCAAGCAGCAGGAAAAACCCTGGGTGCTCGGCGTTCAGAACCCGCGCAATGCCGAGGCGCTGTCGGCGCGGCTGGCCGTGGACGGCCGCGCGCTGGCGACTTCGGGCGATTACGAGACGTATTTCACGCCCGATTTCGTCAATCACCACATTTTCGATCCGGCTACCGGCCATTCGCCCACGGAACTGGCGAGCACGTCGGTGCTGGCGCCGACCGCGTTGCAGGCCGATGGCCTGTCCACCGCCTTCATGGTTTTGGGCGCGGAACGCGCGTTGGCCTTGGCCGCGACGCTTCCGGGCGTGGACGCGCTGCTGATCGGCAAGAACGGCCAGACCTGGCAAACGCCCGGCCTGCCGGCGCTGACGGCCTGAGCCAGAAGGGGACAAGTTCGTGGAGCAGTTTGGGCAGTTAGGCGTTGTCGGCATGGCCGGCGTCTTCATGGCCGGTCTCGGCGGTTTGCTGGCGCTGATGCTGGCTTTGGCGAACCGAAAACTGTTCGTCTACGAGGATCCGCGCATTGAGGAAGTGGACGGGCTGCTGCCCAAGAGCAATTGCGGCGCCTGCGGCCTTGCCGGCTGCCATGATTTCGCGGAAAAGCTGGTCCTGGGCGAAGTGGTTGCGGCGAAATGCACCGTGAGCAGTCCGGCGCAGATCGCGGCCATCGCCGGTTATCTCGGCGTCGAGGCCGGCGCGGTGGACAGGCGCGTGGCGCGGCTGGCCTGCGCCGGCGGCCGTCACGTCGCCTTTTTGCGCGCGAAATATGTCGGACTCTCCACCTGTCGCGGGGCGGCCGTGGTCAGCGGCGGCGGCAAGGAATGCGGCTGGGGCTGCCTGGGGCTGGGCGATTGCGTCTCGGTGTGCCTGCAAGGCGCCATCACGCTCGACGAACACGGCCTGCCGGTGGTGGACCAGGACAAATGCACCGCCTGCAACGATTGCGTCACCGCGTGTCCGAAAAAGCTGTTCTCGCTGGGATTGGTCAAGGACCGGCTGTTTGTGGCCTGCAAGAGCCGGGCGGAGGGCGACCTCGCCGAGGCGGCTTGCGAAGTGGCCTGCACCGCCTGCGGCAAGTGCGTCGCCGACGCCCCTCCAGGGCTCATCACCGTGCGGGATAATCTCGCGGAGATCGACATCGCCCGCTTCAGCGAGGCTCGCCGCGAGGTGATCGACCGCTGCGCCACCGGCGCCATCGTCTGGTTCGACGATGCGGGCGTGCCGCAACGCGGCGCGGCGGCCAGGAAAATCCTGCGCAAGGACGCCCTGCCGCTGCGCTCGGGCGAGTCCGCCTGAATTTTACGCCGTCACGCGCCCCCGCGTGGCGGCGAGCCAATCCTTCGCCCGCCGCTCCGGGTCGGGAGCGCGCGTCACGTCGCTGATCACAGCGACGCAATCGGCGCCGGCGGCGAAAACCGCTCCCGCGTCTTCGAGCTTGACGCCGCCGATGGCGATGAGCGGGCGGCCCCGCAGCCGCTGGCGCCAGACGCCGAGCCGGGCCAGACCCTGCGGCGCCCGCTCGAACGTCTTTGACGTCGTCGCGAAGATCGGCTGCAACGCGACGCCATCGGCGCCGAGCGCCAGCGCCCGTTCGAGGTCGTCCTCGGTCTCGGTCGAGACGTCGAACCCCAGGCCGGCGGCGCGGATCGCGGCGAGGTCGGCGGTTCGCAGATCGTCCTGACCGAGATGGACGTGGGCGCAGCCGAGATCAATGGCGAGGCGCCAATGGTCGTTGACCACGAAACGCGCCCCGGCCCGCGCGCAAAGATCGCGCGAGCGCGAAATCTCGCGGCGGAGATCCGCCTCGCTCGCGCTCTTGATGCGCAACTGGATCAGTTTTATGCCGCAGGCCAGCATGCGTTCGACCCAGGCCGAATTTTCGAGAACGAGATAAAGCGGGTCGCGCGTCATGCGCCGGCTGTAGCGACGACGCGCATCGAGAACAAGAGAAATCGGACAAGAGCCATGAACGACAAGCCCCTGCTTTTGGACGACCTGCGGCGTGCGCGGCCGCTGGTGCAGGTCATCACCAATTACGTCTCGATGGATCTGGCCGCCAACGCTTTGCTGGCGATCGGCGCGGCGCCGGCGATGATCCACGCGCCCGAGGAGGCGGCGGAATTCGCGGCGATAGCTGACGCGCTGGTGGTGAATATCGGCACGATTTCCAAGACGTTCTTCGAGGGCATGCTCGGCGCGGCCGAGGCCGCGCGCGCCGCCGGAAAACCCTGGGTGCTCGATCCGGTCGGGGCGGGGGCCACGCGTTACCGCAACGCGGCCATTGAAGCGCTGCTCGCGCTAAAACCGTCGATCATCCGGGGCAATGCGTCGGAGATCATGGCGGTGGCGCGCATCGCCGGCCTCAACGCCGATCAGGCCGCGCCAAAAGGCGTTGACAGCCAGCATGAGGCCGGGGCCGCGAAAGGCGCGGCGCTGGCGTTGGCGCAAAATCTGAGCTGCGTCGTCGCTGTGACCGGCGCCGTCGATCTCGTCACCGACGGAACCCGCGTGACGCGCATCGCCAACGGCTCGGAGCTGATGACCCGCGTGACCGCTTGCGGCTGCGCCCTGTCGGCGGTGGTCGGCGCTTTCGCGGCGGTGACGCCGGATCGCTTCGCGGCGGCGGTGGCGGCGCTGGAGGCCTATGCCATCGCGGGCGACATCGCGGCTGAAGCGAGCGCCGGCCCCGGCAGTTTCCGCGTCGCCTTCATTGACCGTCTGGCGAGCCTGCAAGGCGCCGAGATTTTGGAGCGGTCTAAAGCATATGGGGCGTGACGGCCGGCATCTTCCCGCTGCTCAAACGGTCCACGAAATCGACGGTGTTTCGTCGGATTGGAGAGCCCAGAGATCGACAGCCTTTTGCCAGGAGGGCATGTCGCGCGGGTCCAGGGATGCACTTTTCGTCGCGGCCAATTCGGCATAGGAATTGGCGAACAGGTTGACAATCGGATTCCCTGTATCGACATTTGCCGCCGCGCGACCTGCGTTCTTCATGGTGAGAAGATAGCCTGCTTGGGCGGTTCCGCGCGCCTGCGCCCATCCGAGCGAAGATTTCTCTTCACTGCTCGCAGAGTCGAGAAAATCTGTCGCGGCCTTATAGGCAGCTGATGGGTTGGTATGCAGCGGATCGGCGGCCGTTATGACGTCGCCTTCCTGCTTCGACATGAAAAACTGGGCGGCATCCACCTCGACCTTGGAAAACATGCCACCTTGATCGCTGGAAATCGCATAGAGGGTGCGCCGATCAAGGTTGTTTAGGCCCAGCGTATCGCTCCACTGCTGCCCGGTGGTCTCATAATCCGCCGTCTTGCCGAGCTTTTGATAGCCGGCGTCGAGCGTCGCTCTGGCGTCGAGGGCGACTTGCGCGAAGGACTTTTCCGAGGTTGACGCGCCACTCGTTTGTGCGGTCTGGCTGGCGTCCGTGGTCGAAGAAGCCGCCTGCGCGGTCGTGGTTGTTTTGGTCGATGTGGTCGCGGTCGTCGTTTTGCTCGACATCCTCGCCCCCGACAAAAGGCCCAGGCTCGTTCCAAGGGATGCGACGGTGGACAATTCTCCCCCTCCAGCCTCGCCGCCGAGGCAAAATCAATGATGAGAAAAAAGCAAAACCTGCCGGATATCTCCGCCAGATTCTTTTCGCCGTCATGATAATGCAGCAAGCTGCCCCGAGGCTTAAGATGAAGCTGCGGATCGGAGCAGAACAACGCCCGACGCCTTTCGGTTGCGTCGCAAACGATTGAACGGCTAAAAAGCCAGCAAATCGAAGGGCGCGCGGAAAATCATGATTCGACTTGATGCCATCAGCAAGCAGAACGGCAACCATCTTCTGTTCGTCGAAACCTCGGCGTGCGTGCTGCGCGGCGAGAAAGTGGGACTGGTCGGGCCGAACGGCGCCGGCAAGACCACTTTGTTCCGCCTGATCACCGGGCAGGAGACGCCGGACGAGGGCCAGGTCTCGATCGATCGCGGCGTCACCATCGGCTATTTCAACCAGGATGTCGGCGAAATGTCGGGCCACAGCGCCGTGGTCGAGACGATGAACGGCGCCGGTCCCGTCAGCCAGGTCGCCGAGCAATTGAAGGCGCTCGAAGCCGACATGGCCGACCCCGACAAATTTTCTGAGATGGACGAGATTATCCATCGCTATGGCGAGGTGCAGGCCCGGTTCGAGGAGCTGGACGGCTACGCCTTGGAGGGCAGGGCGCGCGAAGTGCTGGCCGGCTTGAATTTTTCCGAGGAGATGATGGACGGCGACGTCGGCAAACTGTCCGGCGGCTGGAAAATGCGCGTGGCGCTGGCGCGGATTCTTCTCATGCGGCCGGACGCCATGCTGCTCGACGAACCGAGCAACCATCTCGATCTCGAAAGCCTGATCTGGCTGGAGGATTTTTTGAAAGGTTTTGAGGGCGCGCTGCTGATGACCTCGCACGACCGCGCCTTCATGAACCGCATCGTGGGCAAAATCATCGAGATCGACGGGGGATCGCTGAACAGCTATTCCGGCGATTACGAGTTTTACGAACAGCAGCGCGCGCTCAACGAAAAGCAGCAGCAGGCGCAATTCGAGCGCCAGCAGGCCATGCTGGCCAAGGAAATCAAGTTCATCGAGCGCTTCAAGGCCCGCGCCTCCCATGCCTCGCAGGTGCAGAGCCGGGTGAAAAAACTCGACAAGATCGAAAAGGTCGAGCCGCCGCGCCGCCGCCAGACCGTGCTGTTCGAGTTCCCGCCGGCGCCGCGCTCAGGCGAGGATGTGGCCACGCTCAAGGGGGTCGAGAAGGCCTATGGCGCCAAGCGCATTTATGACGGCCTCGATTTCCAGGTGCGCCGCCGCGAGCGCTGGGCGGTGATGGGCGTGAACGGCGCCGGCAAATCGACCCTGCTCAAACTGGTCGCCGGCGCGACCGAGCCGGATGCGGGCGCCGTGACCATCGGCTCCGCCACCAAAATGGGCTATTTCGCCCAGCACGCCATGGAATTGCTCGAAGGCGAGGCCACCATTTTCGAGGATCTGGAGGCGAGCTTTCCCCAGGCCGGGCGGGGCGCCCTCATGAACCTCGCCGGCTGTTTCGGCTTTTCCGGCGACGATGTCGAAAAGAAATGCCGCGTGCTCTCGGGCGGCGAGAAGGCGCGGCTAGTGATGGCGAAAATGCTGTTCGACCCGCCGAATTTCCTGGTGCTGGACGAGCCGACCAACCATCTGGACATCGCCACCAAGTCAATGCTGATCAAGGCGCTTTCGGCCTACGAGGGCGCGATGCTGTTCGTGTCGCACGACCGGCATTTCCTCGCGGCTTTGTCGAATCGCGTGTTCGAACTGACGCCTTCGGGCGTGCATCGCTATCCCGGCGGCTATAGCGAATATGTCGCCTCGACCGGGCAGGAGGCGCCGGGCCTGCGGCATTGAGCCGCGCGCCCCGTCGCGCTTGCCGCGCCGCGATCAATAAAATGCGGCCGGCGAGTTTCATGCAAGTTTGTAGAAAAACAGTGGAATTGATCGGCCGACCGTTCTGGCGTTCGCAGCCGCCAGATCGCCCTGGAGAGCCGCCGCCGTGTCCATGCCCGCCGAAAAACAAGCGCCCGATTTCGAAAGAACGCCCGCCGACGTTTGCGTCGCATCGCTGGTCATCGACCCCGCTTCCCTGCTTGAGCGTTTCCCCGGCCTGGCGCCCGTCGGCGAACGGCTCGACCCGCTGATCCGTCGCCTGTTTTCCGGCGCGACGCCCGGCCAGGACATAGCCGCAATTCTGGCTTCGGGCGCGCCGGCGCCGGCGCTGCTCGATGCGCTGGAGGCGGTGATGGCCGCGACCACCCGCAGCCTGACGCGGCGGGCTTCCGTCCTGTCGGGGGCGGCGGCGAGCCTGCCCGAACTGGGCGCCCAGTTCGTCGGGCTGATCGGCATGATCCACAATCAGGTGACCGATTCGGCGCTCAACGACATAGCCGAGGATCTCTCGCGCGAATCCGACCTGCTCAACCTGAAGGTTCTCGCGGGCATCGTGGAGGATGTGAACGGCCTCGCCATCGAGATCGCGCATCTGTCGCGCAACACCAGCATCGAGGCGCAAAGCTCCCACGCCATCGCCGAATCGACCTACGATCTCGTGACCTCGATCGACGAGATGTCCCGCTCCGGCCGCGAGGCGCAGGATCTGGCGCGCGAGGCGCAGGACAGCGCCCGCGCGGGCGTGGGCGCCATGGACTCGCTCGCCGCCGCCATGGCCAATATTTCTTCCGCCGCGGGCGAAACCAGCGAACAGGTCGGGGCGCTGGAGCGCGCCTTCGACCAGATCGCGGGCGCGCTGCAAGCGATCGAGGCCATAGCGCGGCAGACCAACATGCTCTCGCTCAACGCCACCATCGAGGCGGCGCGCGCCGGGGAGGTTGGCAAGGGCTTCGCCGTGGTCGCCGGCGAGGTCAAGGCTCTTGCCGCACAGACGGCCAAGGCGACGGTCGAGATCGGCGCGCGCATCGACGACATGCGACTGGCGATCCGGGGCATGACCGGCGCGATTCACCGCACCGACAGTGCGGTGTCCCAGGGCGGCGAGGCCATCGCCGGCGTCTCCGCGCGGATGGGGGGACTTTGCGAAATGGTGGCCTCGGCCTGCGAGCGGATGGAAGCGATCGCGCAGGTGCTGGACATGCAAAGGAACACCAGCGCGGAAATCGCCGCCAATTCCGAAGCGAGCGCCCGGCGCGCCAGCGACAACGACGCCATCCTCCAGGCCATGGCCGCGGAATTGCAGGAGATGAACGCGCATTTCACGGCGAAGGCGAACGGCTGGTTCAATCCCGACCAGCCGCGCGCGCTCTGTGAAATGGCCAAGATCGATCTCATGCTGTTCAAGAAGCGCGTGGTGGACACGCTGCTCGGGCGCGCGCAATGGCTGGCGGCGGAGGTCCAGGACCACCGCGCCTGCCGACTGGGCCAATGGTACGATTCGGTCCAGGCTCCGAGCTTGCGCGCCTTGCCCGCCTTCATCGCCCTCGCCGAGCCGCACGCGCGCGTCCACGCCCTCGCGCGCGAAATTCTCGCCAGGGACGAAGCCGACGACGGCGAGGCCGCCAACGCCCTGCTCGACGATCTCGACCGGGCGAGCGTTGAAATGCGCGACCGAATCGACCAATTGTGCTCCGCCATCGAGGAGGAGCGCGGCGGCGTCAACCGCCGCGCCTATGAACGGCGCCGAAGCGGCCGACTGGGCGTGCTGACCGCGCCATCCGGCCCGCACAGCGTGATCATCGAGGATATTTCGGAAGGCGGCGCGCGGATCAGCGGCCTTGGCGCCTTGGAAAAGGGAACATGCGTGACGCTCGACTGCGGCGCGCAGAGGCGGAGCGGTCTCGTGGTCTGGTCCACCGACGACGAGAGCGGCCTGCGCTTCGACCCGCGCTGATTTGTTTTTCTTGGCGCGCGCGCTTTGCGCCGCCCTGTCCTGGCGCCGCCATTGACCCCTCTCGTCGCCCCGTCGCATAGTAGCGCAACGTTTTAGGATCGCCCCAGCGGGCGACCGGCCACGAGGTTGCAATGTCCTCCACGTTTTCCATCGGCGCCCTGCCGCTGTCCGATGTCCTGACCGCGCCGGAAAAGGGCGCTCTCACCTTGATCGCCTTCGCCGGCAAGGATCTGGCGCTCGGGCCAGAGACCGCGAAAATCCTGGGCGCGAGCGCGGGTCTCGTCGCCGGTTCGGCCGAATTCGCCGGTTTTAAGGGCAAGATCGGTTCGGCGCTGGAGTTTTTGGCTCCCGCCGGCCTGGCCGCGCAAAAGCTGATCGTGTTGGGAACAACGCCCGACAAGGACGGCGAAAAAACCGATTACCTTCGCCTCGGCGGCATCGCCGCGTCCAAACTGGGCAAGTCCAAGCTCGCGCGCGTCATTTTCGATTTCGACGCCGCGCCCGAGGATATTTCCGCCGCCGCCGATTTTGCCCTGGGCGTGCGGCTGCGCGCCTACAAATTCGATCAGTTCAAGACAAAAAAGGCCAAGAAGGACGAGCCGGAAAACGACGATCCGGTCGAGGTCTTCCTCGCCGGGCCGGACGCGGGCGCGCTTGCTTCGGCGATCGCCGAGTCCTCGGCCCTGGCCGATTCGGTCGATCTGGCGCGCCGTCTCGTCAATCTGCCGCCGAACCTGCTCTATCCCGAATCCTTCGCCGCCGAGGCCAAGGAGCTGGAAAAACTCGGCGTCGAGGTTGAAATCCTCGATGTCCCCGCGCTGGAACAGCTCGGCATGCGGGCGCTGCTCGGCGTCGGCCAGGGCTCGGCGCGTCCCAGCCGCGTGGTGCTGATGCGCTGGAACGGCGGCAAGGAGGGCGACGCCCCGCTCGCCTTCATCGGCAAGGGCGTGTGCTTCGATTCCGGCGGCGTGTCCATAAAGCCCGGCGCGGGCATGGAGGACATGAAGGGCGACATGGGCGGCGCCGCCGCCGTCACCGGCCTTTTGCGCGCCCTGGCGGTGAGAAAGGCCAAGGCGAATGTGGTCGGCGCCATTGGCCTCGTGGAAAACATGCCCGATGGCGCGGCGCAGCGCCCGTCCGATATCGTCACCGCCATGTCCGGCGCCACCATCGAGATCATCAACACCGACGCAGAAGGGCGGCTGGTGCTGGCCGACGTGCTCTGGCACGTCCAGAGCGCGTTCAAACCCGCCTTCATGATCGATCTGGCGACGCTGACGGGGGCGATCCTGGTCTCGCTCGGCCAGGATTACGCCGGTCTGTTCTCCAACAACGACGATCTCTCGGAAAACCTCAGGAAAGCCGGCGAAGCCACCGGCGAAAAAGTCTGGCGCATGCCGATGGGGCCGGCTTACGAGAAAATGATCGAATCGAAATTCGCCGACATCAAAAACACCGGCGGGCGTTTCGCCGGCTCGATCACCGCGGCGCATTTCCTGCAACATTTCGTCAATGACGTGCCATGGGCGCATCTCGACATTGCCGGAACGGCGATGAGCGCGCCGGCGGGCGACCTCAACCAGAGCTGGGGCTCCGGCTGGGGCGTGCGCCTGCTCGACCGGCTGGTGCGCGACTTTTACGAAGGATGACCGAAGGGCGCCAGACAGAAGTCTGGTTCTACCAGCTGCTGCGCCGCCGTCTCGAACAGGTTCTGCCCAGTCTGGTCGAGCGGACGCGCCAGCGCGGCTGGCGCGCGATCATCCAGACGGCGACGCCGGAGCGGTTGTCGGCGATCGACGACCTGCTGTGGACCTATGCCGAGGATTCGTTCCTGCCTCATGGCGCAATCAAGGGCGGCGACCCCGAGATGCAGCCGGTTTTTTTGACGCTTGGGCCGGAAAACGCCAATGCCGCGCGCGTCCGCTTCCTGCTCGAAGGGGTCGAGGCCGCGCCTTTCGTCGATCAAGGTTATGAAAGGCTTATCGTGCTGTTCGACGGCCGCGACGAGGCTTTTCTCGCCAATGCCCGGGCGCAATGGAAAACCTTGCGTCAAAGCAACGCCGATCTGGCCTATTGGGCCGAGACGGACGAGGGCGGCTGGCAAAAGCAGGGCTAGGGTATTCCCGAAAAGGATATGCGTTTTCAAACGCATAAAGACAAACCCCGGAGCGCGTCGGGTGCGGGGGGGAGCGCCCAACGCTTCAGGCGCGGTCGCGCGCCGAAGGCAAAGTCCGCGCCGTATTTCCGCCGCATTCCCGGCGGTAATCTGGCGCGATCACAAATCCGTGATCCCGAGCCGGGGCGCCGGGTGAGGCGCGTAACGCTTTGGCAACTTTTCGCGCCGCATGGTGCCGAAGAGGAAATTTTGAATAAAAATCCGCGCAATGGGCGGCGCGGCGCAACGAGGATAGCAGCTCCGGATGAAACGTTTCGTCTCCATCGGCCTGGTTATCGCCACCTTTGGCCTCGGCGGCTGCGCCCAGCGTCAGCAGGCGTCCCTGACCTCCGGCCACGGCAAGGAATATTTCCCGGAAGGGATTTATGGCCGCGCCAGCCCGCGCGTGGTGGCCGAGGGCGAAGAGGTGCCAAAGGGCGGCGGCCAGTATCTGGTGGGGAAACCCTATTCGGTCGCCGGACACACCTATGTGCCGAGCGAGCGCAAGGTCGCCGCCGTCGGTCTGGCCTCCTGGTATGGCGACGCCTTCCACGGCCGCCGCACCGCCAATGGCGAGGTTTACGACAAGGCGTCGATCAGCGGCGCCCACGCCACCATGCCGCTGCCGAGTTATGCGCGCGTCACCAATCTGCGCAACCACCGCTCGATCATCGTGCGCGTCAACGATCGCGGCCCCTATCATGGCGGTCGCATCATGGACCTGTCCGCCCGCGCCGCCGAGGCGCTGGACTACAGGCGCTTCGGCACCGCCAAGGTGAAGGTGGAATATGTCGGCAAGGCCTCGCTTGGCGGCTCCGACGACGAAAAGCTGATGGCGACCCTGCGCATGGACGGCGGGCCGGCGCAACTCGACGATTTCGCCCTGTCGCCGACCATGGTCGCGGACAGCGCGGCGCCGATGGAGAGGCCGGCTCCGGCCCAGGCCAAGCGCGACATCGAACGCGTCGCCATGATCGAGCCGGACAGCGCGCCGGTCGCGCCGCCGCCGCGTCCCGAACGGCCAGCGGCGAACCCGCAACCGGCCCAGCATGCGGTCGCCGAGCCGCCGCTCAGGCCGGAGGAGCTGCGCGCGCTCGTCCAACTGCCCGAACATCCGCCGGCGCCGCCGCAGCGTCCGCTCGACCTCGGCACGATTCCGGGCGCCGACACGCCGATCCGCTTATCCCGCCGCTGAGCGCGTTTTCAGTTTGGCGCGGCGGTCGCGATGGCGTAAAGGTTAAGCTGCGCCAGCTGTTTTGCCCGGAGAGCGCGCTTGTTTTCACATGATTGCGAGATCGAGGGCCGCGTGAGACTCATCGCCGTCCTGTTATGGATTTTGTGCAGCGCGGCTGTCGCGTCGGCGCAATCGGTCACGACCATCGCCCCGCGCGCGCTGGTGATGGATGTGGGCACGGGCGCCGTGCTGTTCGACAAGGCCGCCGACGAACCTACGGCGCCGGCCTCGCTGGCCAAGCTGATGACGGCGGAGCTCGTCTTTCGCGACCTCAAGAGCGGCAAGATCACGCTCGACACCCAATTCCCCGTTTCCGAACATGCCTGGAAAACCGCGCAGGGTGGGGCCTCCATGTTCGCGCGCCTCGGCTCCAGCATCCGGGTCGAGGATCTTCTGCGCGGCCTGATCGTGCAGTCGGGCGCCGACGCGGCCATCGCCTTGGCGGAGGGCATTGGCGGCTCGGAGGAAAGCTTCGCCGCCATGATGAACAAGCGGGCCGGCGACCTCGGCATGACCCATTCCCATTTCATCGATTGCTGGGGTTCGCCCAATTCGGCGCAGACCGTAAGCGCGCGCGACCTCGCCAAACTGGCCCAGCACGTCATCGCGACCTATCCGGACTATTATCACTTCTTCGGCGAGAAGGAGTTCACCTGGAGCAAGGTGCGACAGCTCAACCGCAATCCGATTCTGTTCAACGAGGTCAACGGCGACGGTCTGAAGGTTGGCAACCTGCCCGACGGCGGCTTCAATCTGGTCGGATCGGCGGCGAGCGGCGAACGCCGTCTCATCGTGGTGATTCTCGACGCCAAATCCGCCAAGGACCGCGCGGAAGAGGCGCGCAAATTGTTCAACTGGGGGTTTCGCGGGTTCGAAGTGAAGGATCTG
The DNA here is from genome assembly GCF_002937075.1 of Rhodoblastus sphagnicola. Lineage (GTDB taxonomy): Bacteria > Pseudomonadota > Alphaproteobacteria > Rhizobiales > Beijerinckiaceae > Rhodoblastus > Rhodoblastus sphagnicola. The sequence goes on along the minus strand of NZ_NHSJ01000038.1, from coordinate 36,095 downwards.
TTCGCATTGGACGAGCAGGTCGGCGCGGCCAGGGTCTATGGCGGGGCCAAGGCCGAGGTTCCCCTCCTCACCGAAGCGCCGGTGCGCCTGATGACGGCGCGGGGGGCTTCGGAGCGGCTCACGGGCAAGATCGTCTATTCCGGACCGCTGCTGGCGCCGGTAGAGGCGGGAACGACGGTGGCCCGCCTGAAAATCTACCACGGCGCCACTCTGGCGCTGGACGTTCCGCTGAAGACCGGCGAGGCGGTGGAGCTCGGCGATCTCAGCCAGCGCGCCAAGGACGCGGCCTTCGAACTGGGCTTGCAGGTGTTCAACAAGACCCTGAATTACGCGTTCAGGAGCGGCAGGAAGGCGACGGAGACGGCGACGGCGCAATAGCCATGGTTACGTGACAAGGCAGATCGTTACGTAACGATAAACACCTTCTCGACCTCGCCCGGCGCCAGCACGACCCAGTCGCCCGCCGCCAGATCCGCCGGCAGGTTCAAGCCCCCGATCCGTTCGCGATGCAGGCGTTCGACATGGTTGCCGACCGCCGCGAACATGCGGCGGACCTGGTGATAGCGGCCCTCGACAATGGTCAACACAGCCTCGCGCGGGCCGACGACGTCGAGGCGGGCGGGCAGCAGCGGCTTGTCCTCGTCCTCCAGCATCAGACCGCCGGAAGCAAAGATCGCCGCCTCCTCGCCGGACAAATCGCGGGCGAGCGTGGCGCGGTAGTTTTTGGGGATTTCGGCCTTGGGCGAGATGATCCGGTGCAGCAGGGCGCCATCGTCGGTGAGCAGCAGCAAACCCGACGTCTCCTTGTCGAGCCGACCCACGGTGGAGATCGCCGGTTCGCGCCGGCGCCAGCGCTCGGGCAGCAGTTTTGACACCAGCGGCCCCGCCTCCTTGTGCGAACAGGTGACGCCGACCGGCTTGTGCATCATCAGAACGAAGCCGGGCAGGGGATCGACGGGTTCGCCGTCCACCGCCAGCGTGGCGGCTTCGTCGATCCCGATTTTCGCATCGGCTTCGCGCAAAACCGCGCCATCCAGTCTTATTCGGCCATTGCGCGCCAAAATGGCGATCTCGCGGCGCGAGCCGTAGCCGAGATTGGCGAGCAGCTTGTCCAGCCGGACCGTCTTCACTTCACCGCCTCGATCACCTTGAAGCCGGAGGCCGCCGCGACCGGCGCAACCGAGCGGAACTTGCCCTCCAGCGCCGCCTCGTAGGGCAGGTGACGGTTGGCGACCAGCCAGCAAACGCCGCCGGTGCGTAAAAATTCGGCGGCGCGCTCGATGAAGGCGATGCCAAGGCCCTTGTTCTCGTGGCCGGAATCGTGAAAGGGCGGGTTCATCACCACGAAATCGAGCGGCTCGGTCTTTTTGAGCCGCCGCACATCCTCCCACACGATTTTCGCACGGGAATCATCGACATTGCGGGCGCAGAGATCGACCGCGCGGCGGTCGATGTCGATCATCAGCAGCGATTTCACCCGCGACGAGGCCAGGATTTTGTGCGCCAGCACGCCGAACCCGCAGCCGAAATCGGCGCCGCGTCCGGAAAATTCCGGCAGATGTTCGGCGAGCAGGGCCGTGCCGGGATCGATGCGGTCCCAGGAGAACACGCCGGGCTGGGTCCACAAGCCCATCGCGTCGGACAGGCGCGGCGCCCCGGCGCGAATCGCGACGTCGAGCGCGTCTGAATCGCCGCCGCCCTGCGTCAGACAGATGCGATGGTGACGCTTGGCCGTTTCCACGCAGGCGCAGCCGAGATCGGCGAGATCCTTGACCAGCCGGCCGCCGCCCTTGTCCTTGGGCGCGAGCGCCAGCAGCGGCGCCCCCGGTTTTAGCGCGCGCAACGCCAAAGCCAGAACCGCGCGGCGCTCGATGGCGCCAGGCGGCGCGAGCATGACGAGATTGTCGAGATCCGAAGAATCCTCCAGCCGGTCGGCGCCGGGGGAGAGCGGGGAGAACTGCCGGAAATTTTGAGATATTTCAGCGAGTTCGGGCGGCGGCGCGCCGAAAACGTTATCGAAGGACATGGATTTCCCTGAATGGACGCTCGCAAAGGAGCAAGATGCGCGCCATCTCAGGCATTGCAGCGAGATGATCTTGGTCGCGACATGATATTTGGAAAGCGGCTCCCGAGCAGGAGCGCAGGTGGCTGGCTTTTATCCACGAATAAATGATTCTACATCATAACGCCAAGAGGTCAAATGAGCTTGTAACGCCCGAAAAAAAACTAAAAATTACCCGATCAATGCGGCCATTGGCAATGGCCGCGCCGAGAACCCGGGACACGCGATCGGCGCGCCTGGGGGCCAAGCCCATTGCGCCTCGGAAGGGAAAACGCGGGATCGCGACGGGCGTTGAATTCCGCGCCCGAACAGGCCAATGTTCGCGGCGGCGGCCTTTGCTTTGGAGGTCGGCGCATCGCGCGCGCGTGTACCCGAGCGTGAATCAAGGAGTCAGATATGGCGGCCAGCCCCTCGAACATCGCCTTCGACCTTCCGGCGCCGGATTTCGCCTTGCCCGGCGTCGATGGCAAGACTTACCATTTCGCCGATGTCGCCGGCGACAAGGGGACGGTGATCGTCTTCATCTGCAATCATTGCCCCTATGTGATCGCCGTCATCGACCGACTCGCGGCCGACGCGCGCGCGCTGATGGCCGAGGGGATCGGCTTCGCCGCCATCTGCTCCAATGATTCGGCGGCCTATCCCGAGGATTCCTTCGCCGCCATGAAGATTTTCGCGCAAAGGCACGCCCTGCCTTTTCCCTATCTCCACGACGAATCGCAGGAGGTGGCGCGCGCCTATGATGCGGTCTGCACGCCGGATTTTTTCGGCTACGGCGCCGACGCCAGACTGAAATATCGCGGCCGCCTCGACGAGGGCCGCACCAGTCCGCCGCCTCCGGGCGCGCGGCGCGAACTGCTCGACGCCATGCGGGCCATCGCCGCCAATAATGAGGTTCCGCCCGACCAGACGCCCTCAATCGGGTGTTCGATCAAATGGAAGCCGAACAACGCCTGACGCATGGGCGCTGTCATCGCAGCGCGCCGGCCCTTGCCGCCTATGGATCGGCCCTGTCGGCGACAGGCGGCGCCGGCCGTTCGGGTTGGGACGCGTCGGAATGCTGGGTCTTGCGGAAAACGGACATCAGCATCACGGCGACCAGCAGGATGAGTATGGCCGGGACCAGCGGACTCCAGCGCGGCGTCGGCTTGGCGGCGCCCAACACTCTCGCCGACAAACCGTTGGCCGACATGACGTTGGCGGTCACCGCAGAGGCGAGTCTGTTTTCGCGTGTGGACGGCAGCAGCGCGAACAGGCGGTCGGCGATGAGTGCGGCGTCGGCGCCGCTGCGGTCGGGCATGAGTCGCGCCAGGGCGTCGAGCGCCAGTGTTTTCGGCATGTGCGCGATGCGCGCCGCTTCGCCCCAGGGATCGGCGCCGGAGCGCGCGATCGCGGAAACCATGGTCAGGGGCATGCCATTGCCGTCCTCGTAGAGGACGGCGTAGAGGAAAGGTTCGAACTCTCGCCCCAGCGGTGGAAAGGCTTGCACGCTGTTTCCAATCCTTGCTGAAGGCCCGGATTTCAGCTGTTGTCCGCGGCGTCGCCGCGACGCCAGTCGGCGGGATCCATATTCCCGGACAAATCGATGTGCGCGACGCAGCTTGAGGCCGGCAGCGTATGGTCCGAAAACTTGATGTCGAAGACCTGACCCTGCTCGGTGAGCAATTGCAGGTCGCTGCGACCGAACAGGCTTCTCAGCATTTCGGAGGCCAAGCGGATCTCGCCGCAACCGGAAACGCCGGCCGCCGCGCGGTAATAGCCGTCCAGATCGAAGGTCGTCGGCGCGAGTTTCTTGCCGTTCTGGACGATGTCGCCGCGTCCCGACAGTCCCCCGAGATAGCGCAGCGCCTTGGTCTTGAAAGCCATGATTTCACCTGTCCTTCCCGTCGGACATCAAGGCGGCGGCGCGTCCGGCCGGGTCGATTGCACCCCTTCGCGGCCCACCCGCCGCCGGCGAGGAAAGGCGAAGATTTTTGTCTCGACGCGGGCGTCTCGGCCTCAACGCGCCGTTTTGGGCCCCTTGACCGGGGTCAACTGGCCCATCGCCATTTTCGGCGGGTTGGGATCGACCGCGGGCTTTACCGCCTTCGGCTTCTTGGCTTCACGGTTGCCGCGTTTTTGTTCCTTGGCCATGATTCGCTCCTTTCGCGTCGTTGAACGACGCGTCCGATTGAAAATGAAAAAGCAGCCTTGCCGGCGGCGTATTTCCGAAACATGGCCCGGATTTTCCGAACAACAGCGTGTTCCGATCAACGGCGACCGCGTCCGCCGACGCGAATCTTCAGCCGGGCAGTACATGAAAAAAAGAAAGCTGGAGACCGCCCGATGAAACCAAGTTCACCGAACGAACTCCAGCGCGGAGCCGTTTTTCGCGCGGGAGAGTTCCCGATTCTGAGGTCGAAACCTCAAATGCCAGAGTCAGACCGCCATTACATCCGTGGTCAGCGTGACTCCGGCGCGAAGGTCAGGTCACGATTTCAAGCTTTTCGGCCGACATTTTGCCGGTCCTGCGGTCCGCGACCAGCTCGAAGGAGACCTTGTCGCCCTCCCGCAACTGGCTGATGCCGGCGCGCTCGACCGCGCTGACATGGACAAAGGCGTCCTGACCGCCACCATCCGGCGCGATGAACCCAAAGCCTTTTTCGAAATTAAACCACTTCACGGTTCCCTGAGACATGGAAACCCCTTTCTAGATAAGCCGGAAATGCATGCTGGCGTGATCGCCGGCAGTCGAAATTGCACTTTTTAGCAGGATATGTGTGGGGCGATCGCGAGTAATTTCCTCAGAAACTATGCCTGAAAGCCACCGTTCGACTTCCTCAATATAGACAGTCCCATTAGTTTTACAAGTGAAAAACTTCTTAATATTAAAAAGGCGCAGTCCAGCAACCGCGGGCTCGGCTTGGCGATGCGCGCAACCCACGGCGCAGCTTCACCCAACAGCCGATTGGTCTTGCCGCCACCGCCAGGATCGCGCGCTTGCCGAAACACAGGGTGACCGCGGGCGACCTTCGATTCGCACGACGAAGGGGCGGGCGGTTTTTTCACATATACAACCCAAAGTTGTATTTCCTTTGGTGGCCGCGCCGCGCATGAACACGATCTCCTACGCCTTGCCCGCCATGCTGGATCAGTATGTCGCTCCCAACTTTGTCCTTTTGGCCCTGGCGGCAAGGTCATAGTTTGGAATCGCGCCTGCGTGGTCCTGACGGGCCTGCCCGCCACCGAGGTCCTCAACACCAAGACCCACTGGAGGGCGTTTTACAGTTCCGAGCGTCCGTCCGTCGCGGATCTGGTGTTGAACGACGCCGTCGAATGGGCGCCCGAATATTACGTCGCCTATGCCGATTCAAAGGTGGCCAAAGGCGCGCTTGTCGTCGAGGCCTGGTGCGATCTTCCCTTCACGGGACGACGTGTCGATCTGACCGCCGAAGCCGGACCGATCATCGATCCCGACGGCAATCTTATCGGCGTGATGGAATCCATCCGCGACATGACCGCGATGAAGGACGCGGAAGCCGCGCTCCGCGCCCTCGCGGGCCTGGACGGCTTGACGGGGCTTCCCAATCGCCGGACTTTCGACGATGTGCTCGCCAAGGAATGGGGGCGATCCAGTCGCAGAGGGGCGCCCTTGTCCCTGCTGATGATCGACATCGACCATTTCAAGCGCTTCAACGACAATTTTGGGCATGCCGGAGGCGACAAGCGCCTGGAGGCGATCGCGAAAGTCATCGCGAGCGTCGTCCAAGGCGCCGACGATCTTCCCGCGCGCTATGGCGGCGAGGAGTTCGCTCTCATCCTCCCGGCCACGGACATCGCCGGCGCATGGGACGTCGCCGAAAACCTGCGCAAATCCGTCGAGGCGAGGGAAATCCGCCATCCGGGCAACACCGCGAGTTTGTTTGTCACCGCGTCGATCGGCGTCGCCTGCGTCGTCGCGTCGCCAGGCGGCCGTGCCGATGATCTCATCCGCTTCGCCGATCAGGCGCTGTATCGGGCGAAGGCGCTTGGCAGGAACCGCACCTGCCCTTCCGATGGCGATTCGGCGACGTGCCAGTTCAGGGCCCCATGCCCTCGCGATTGCGTTTCGAAGCAGCCCTCGGAGCCCTCCGACACGCCTCCGATGACAGTCATCCGCGCCGTTTGAACCCGTCGGGGGGCGACCGCTTCGGCGATTGCCCAAGATCGATCCCAATCAAGATCGATCCCAAATCATGAAAATCATCGCCCGCCCTTGTTTTCGCGGTCGACACGCGTTATCTATGAGACATCGAACTTTTAGGCCGACGACTTGGCCGTGCGTTTTCAACGCAGCTGACGATCTCCTCTAAAACACATCGATAAGAATGGCGCATCTCAGTCGGTGCGCCACGTTCAATCTTGCTCAATGGAGCGTCTACGCATGGCTACCGGCACCGTGAAATGGTTCAATGGGCAAAAGGGCTTTGGTTTCATCCAGCCCGACGACGGAAGCAAGGATGTGTTCGTGCACATCAGCGCCGTCGAACAGGCGGGTCTCACGGGTCTCCGGGAAGGCGAGAAGGTCAGCTACGAGCTGATCGCCGACCGCCGCACCGGCAAGTCTTCGGCCTCGAAACTTCAGACCGTGGGCTGAATCCTTCTCTCAACCGCGTCGTCGCTCCACGAATGCGCGGACGCGACGCGGCGTGAGATCTGGAAGCCTTGGGCGGCGCTCGAGGCTTCTCCTTCCCGTTTGCGGGAAGCGACGCGGGTCATCGGGGCTCACCGGGATCGGCGAACGTTCGAACGGGCAGTCGAAAGGACATCTCGTGCGCGACATCATGCGGAGACCCACGGCCGACACCGCGAGGCCGAACGTTTCGGCCGCGGCGCACAAATTCGCACTTGGAACCTTGGTGACCCTGGTTGGCAAGTCGGACCAGACCCTGTTCAAGGTCACGCGACTCCTCCCCGATGGAGGGGCGGGACTGCAATACAGAATCAAGAGTGAGCAAGAAGGTTACGAGCGTGTCGTGATCGAAGTGCTGCTCGAACGCGCGCGCAAGTAAGCCGGCGTTTCAGGCGCTGCGCCCAGGCCGCGCGTTGTCGTCGTTGGGCGCGTGGCGGAAACGGCGCTCTGGTTCGCGACCCGGTTTCCCCAATCCCCCGCATGCGGCGATCGCCTGAAGGGCGAGGCGAAAATCATATTGAACGGGACGCGGACGCCCGGTGTCGCGCTTGGCGCGGCCATTTGGCGGAGCGCCCCACTGACGCAAGGATCGGATGTTTCATGCAGGTATTGGTTCGCGACAACAATGTCGAACAGGCGCTTCGTGTGCTGAAGAAGAAGATGCAGCGTGAAGGCCTCTTTCGCGAAATGAAGCAGCGCCGCGCTTACGAGAAACCCTCGGAGAAACGCACGCGGGAACACGCGGATGCGATTCGGCGGGCGCGCAAGCAGGCGCGCAAGAAGGCGCAGTATGAAGGCCTGTTGCCAAAGCCCAAGCGCAAGCCCTTGCGCGACGCGAAGGCGGAACCGGGCGCGATCGCGGCAAAAGCGTCGTAAAGCGTCGTGATGATGTGCTTGAAGCGTCGCGTGGCCGATGAAGGCGCCACGCGACAAGGCGGCGATGCGGAGAGTTGAACCATGGCGCGTAAACCTGGCTCGAAGAGCGAATTCGTCTTTTTCGACGTCATCTATGAAGACGGCGCCACACGATCCAACCGGCGCGTTCCCAGGGAAATTCTCAGCGGCCTCGATGGCGATGAACCAGCGCGGGCTTTTCTTGAGGAGCAGGATCGCGAGATCGCCCTGCGTTCGGGTCATCCGATGGCGGCGATCAAGACGGTGCGCCGCTCCTGAGGGGCGCGCGCCCACTTCGCGGCTCCCCCAACTTGGCGGAGTCCCCGGAGGACTCCGCACTCGGCGCGACCGTCTCATCCACGGCGACGCGATGCGGGTTGAGGCTCCAGGCTCCCTGATATCGTCGCCGTAGGGCGTCCATGTGTCGGTCTGTGTATAGACAGATCATCGAATCATTCGCGCGACTCGGCATGGCGCGCGGCGAGCGGCCCGCCCGATTGCCGTGCCTCCAAACTTTTCCATGAGCAAGACGATCGGCGCGGTGAAGCGCGCTTGATCCAGACCGGCGGGTTTTGCCGGCCGGCGTCCTTCGGATGACGACTCCGTCCTTGTCGCGAAGAACCGGCTCGTCGCACGATGGCGATTCGCCTTTCCCAGAGCCGCCGCCGCTGAAATACCCGGACCGTCGCTTGCCGATCGGGCTCGGACTTCCGCCTGCTGTTCGGAATTGGCTACCTGCTTTGGCGACCTACTCCGGCCCGACGCATTGGGCGTCCTCAACGGCATGGAAACGTCGGCCGCCTCGGACATGATGGCGCGTTCCTCGGACTCACCTCATCGCTGGCGCATAATGGATGCCGTCGGCCCGTCCTGTCCTCTCGCGGCAAGGTCCGCGAGGTTCGTGAAGACGTGCGCCGCGCGCGCCTCCTTTGCGTTAAATCGCGCTTTCGGCGCGAAAAATGTTCAAAGCGGAAAATTCCGCGATCAGACGCTTGCCAGCCCGAGGTCGATTTGTTAGACGACGCACCTACCGATTGCGCGGCTGTTTCGCGCAATTCTTCGCGGCCATGGCGGAACTGGTAGACGCGCTAGCTTGAGGTGCTAGTCCTGGAAACGGGGTGGAGGTTCGAGTCCTCTTGGCCGCACCATTCAATACAGATTGAGCCCTTCGGCGTTGAACCGAAGGGATTTTTCTTAGCTTGAGGCGTCAGTCCTCGGCCGGGGCAGGGGGCTACACTTTCGGGCGCCCCGCCTTCTTTGATGCAGGCAAGTCCTTCTTCGATAGAGCAAGCCTTGCATCGTGCGCGTTTGCAGCTTTGGCCCGCGTGACCTAAAGTCGGGCAAGCTTCCGAGTCGTTTGAACGCGTCTATCCTGTTCGCAAAATCGACGTCCCCTTTCGCGGGATGCTTCAAGCGTGGCGGCGCCGCTAGACCGGCGGAAGGGCGCGATTTCCGCTGGAGCGCGATTCGCGGAAACACAATCGCGCGGAATTCCTTGGATCACAGAAGCGGAGTTCCGCGCGAGCAGAATACGAAATCAACAATGGATCATTCGGATTTCGTATGACTCCATGCGGGCGACGACCTTGGCTTGGAACCTTGGCGTCATCCTCGAACCGCAAGGCGATGGCGTCATGATGGAGTGTCCGGCCTTGGTCTGCCTTGATTTCGGCGGTCACAGCCACGAGGTTGTGCGCGCTCCGCCAAGGTTTAGCCGCGCGCGATTCCCGACCTTTATTGACGTGAGCTCGGATGTCCATTAACCAACTGCGCAGTTTTAGGGCGTCGTGAAAGGTGGGGCGTGCGCATCGCGACCCATGTCTCTGGAGGTTGTTTTGAATGTAGTTGACGCAGGTCAAGCTAAATTGATCCAACCGTCACGATTGACGATTCATGGATTTTCGATGGTTCGAAATGAAGCCGACGTCATGGAGGCGTTTGTCCATCAGGCTGCGGAACTGTTTGATCAATTCACATTTATAGACGTTTTGAGCACCGATGGCACCCAAGAGATGCTCATCAAGGCATCTGAAGAACACAAGAACATAACGCTGCTCACCTGCAAGACCAAGGAAAAGTACCAGGCCGCCATGATGAATTGTCTGGCGCGCAAAGCCCTGCGCGCCGGAGTGGACTGGATGTTTTTTCTGGATGCGGACGAGTTCTTGGCGGTTGAGAGCCGTTTCGAGCTGGAAGAATACCTGCGGGGCTTCGGCAGTGAAGTTTTATCCATGCCGTGGATCAATCTCGTTCCATCGTCTTATTCCGACTTCTCTTCCTTCGATCTCGGCCAGAACTTCCGTTGGACCGGTCGGACATCGCCTTACTGCAAGGTCGCGGTCTCCAGTCTCTATTTCCACAACAATCCCGACGCGACACTCGCCGAGGGCAACCATACCATCAGTCCCTGCAATGACGGGACTCCAGCCGCGCCGATCATCGGAATGCCGTTGCTGCATGTGCCCGTGCGCTCGCGTGAGCGTCTCAAATACAAGATGACCAACAGCCTGCGCTTCCTGCGCAGCAAGCATAATGTGCGCGACGGCGAAGGCAGTCACGTCTCGACGATCCTCGATCTGATCGAGAATATCGAGAGTTCGGTCGGTTATCTCAACGCCATCGCGGCTGAATACGGGCAGAACAACGCGAAGCTCCAGGTCGTCGATCCGGCGGCGCTGGATTGGCCGGTGAGGCGACTTCCCGCTTATCTGCGCGACCGCGCGCCGGAGATGCGGGACGACGCGACAAGCATCGGCGCAACCCTGGCGGCGGACGCCGAGATCAAGTGGCGCGATCCCGGCTTCGTCCGCAACGCGGCGGTGGGGGCCGCCATCGAAGGCGGCGAATTGCGAATTGTCGCCCAGCCGATGTCCGGGCGCATGCAACCCCTGTATGAACGATTTGCGTCGCTGCCGCCCGCGAACCCCGCCGTCGCGCCGCAGCTGGGGCCTGAGGCCATACCGTCCCTGCTGTCGAAGACGCTGGAAACCACGCTGCTCCCCGTGGCGTTCGCAACTCTTTCCGCCTGGTCGCGTCTCATCCCGGTGTTGTTCGGGATTTTCGCCGTGGCGCGACCGCGTCGCTTCGTCGAACTTGGCGTCCACAATGGCATGAGCTTTTTCGCGGGCTGTCAGGTCGCCCGACATCTCCAGACCGAAACCGAATGTGTCGCGGTCGATTCGTGGGTCGGCGACCCCCACGCCTCCTTCCACGATTCCAGCGTGTTCGACGAGTTCAAGCGCAACCTCGGGCGCGACTACCCCGACGCCCGGTTCATCCAGGGCATGTTCTCCCACGCGCGCGACTGTTTCGACGATGGATCGATCGATTTGCTCCACATCGACGGCTATCACACCTATGACGCCGTCAAGGATGATTTCGATACCTGGCTGAGCAAGATGTCGGACACTGGAATCGTCATCTTCCACGACATCAACGTCCACGAGCGCAATTTCGGGGTGTGGCAGTTCTGGCGCGAATTGCGGGCGCGTTATCTCGGCTTGGCCTTCATGCACTCCCATGGTCTTGGCGTGCTCTATGTCGGCCGGCAGGACAACGCCATAGCCGCCATCTTCCGCTGGCTGGTCGAAAATCCCGCCTATTTCGCCGCGGCGCAGAAATATTTCGAAATCCTTGGCGAGAATGCGATCGATCACAAGGCCAAGGCCGACGAGGCGCATCGCGCACAGCAGGCGTTTGAAAGCGCGGAAGGTGTTCTGCCTATTTCTTTCAATCCCGAACTCGGCGCGCGCAACGAGCATTTGATCGTCGTCGCCAAGGCGCTCAAACTGCTGATGCGCGCAATCCGCTTCAAGCGTATATTGCTTTGGCTCTTCCCTTCGAGAAGAAGGCGTCACCAGAAACAACTCAAGATGGCAAAGTTCATGCGCCAATGCCTTTTGCGGTTTTCTGAAGCCGCGAAGGTAGATCCGGCGCCAGAGGGGGCTTCTGCACGGCGTTTGCCCGAGAACGAACGCGACGAGAAATTGCGCGCGGCGTGAGTCTGTTTTTGGTGTGCGCGCGTGGCGCCGTGACAGCAAGATCCGATGAATTATCGATTGGTATGAGGATATGTCAGGCCGATTGTTCAACTCGCGTGAGTGTTGATGCATTTCGCGGAATTTGAAGGATATTCGTATGAACGAGTTCGTTGACATCGAACAGGCGGAAGCAGTGACGAAGCCCTTGTCTATCTACTGCGTCGCCGTGATCCGCAACGAGGGCGACATCATCGCCAATTTCCTCGGCCAGGCTGTCGCCCTTTTCGATCATACGTTCGTGGTCGATCTTCAATCGACTGATGGCACGAGGGAAGCCATCGACACGTTTTCCGCGAATAACCCGGGCAAGATCACCACATTCACATGCAAGACGCGGCGGCGCGGTCAATCCGCCATGATGAATGCGTTGGCGCGCAGGGCTTTTGGCGAAGGAGCCGACTGGGTCTTTTTTCTTGACGCGGCTGATTTCATTGCTGTCGAGAACCGCGGCGAACTTTTGAAGTTTCTGGAAGGCTGCAAGGATGAGCTCATTCATCTGCAAGGAGTTAACCTCGTTCCATCGGATTACGGGCGGTTTGAACACTTCGATGCGACTCAGTCCTTCTTTTGGCGCGGAAAACCTGAACCAAGCTTCAAAGTGGCGCTGTCGTCGTTTTACGCGCTGTTGAATCCGGATTTTCGCGTTTGGGACGGGAATAACGTTGTCTCAAGGTCGGCGTCGGAAGATTCCGAACCGCACCGTCCCGGTCTTGAGCTTTTGCACATTCCCGTCCGCTCATCCTCTCGTCTGAAATATCAACTGACGGACACGGGAGGCGTTCTACCCGAAACAGACGCTCATGTTGGCAAGATCATGCAGCGAATCCAGGCCAGCCAAGTGACGCCTGGCGTGCTGAATTCGATCGCCGCCAATTTCTCGATTCGCGACGACGCGACCGCGGAGCTTTTGCCGCAAAGCGCGAATTGGCCGACACGACTTCTGCCCGGCCATGCGCGCGCGTCGTCCGGGCGCGAGGTTCGCTCCTTGGCCGAAACGGTCAAGCGCGACTCCGCGCTCGTCTGGGACAAGCCCAGGTTCACCGAGGGCACGCCGGTTTGCGCGGAATTCCAGGGAACGGACATCCGCATTCGCTGCCTGCCAATGGTGGCGGGGCGCCGCCTGGCCTACTATGGGCGCTACGAAAAGCTTCCCGGCGAAACCGGGCAAGCGGGCGCCGATCTCGACCTGACTGTCGCGCTCAAGTCCGTCGAAGCGGCTTTCGTGCGTCCTGACGCGACGACCGACGAAGATTGGGCGGTGTTTGCGCCCATTCTGTTCGCTCTGTTCGCGATTGCGCGTCCGCGCCGCTTCGTCAATCTCGGCGTGAACGATGGCGCGAGCCTGTTGACGGCCTGCCGCGCCGCCGAACGGTTCAAGATCGGCACGCAATGCATCGCCGTCGACACCTGGGCGCATCCGGGGGGCGGGGACGATCAGTCGTCGCAGTTCGAGCATTTTACGCGCAATCTGGAGGAGAAGTACCCTCGTCAGCATTTTATCCGCGCCATGTTCTCGGAAGCTGTGGAATGTTTCGATGACATGTCGATCGACGTGCTGCTGATCGACGCCTGGGCGGATTACGACTCAGCCAGGGAACAGCTTGAGCTTTGGCTTCCCAAGCTCTCGGATGTCGGAATCGTGCTGCTGCGCGGCACGAAAGCCGTGCGCGAGGAATGCGGGATTTGGCGCCTTTGGACCGAACTGAAGCAAAAGTATCCAACCGTTTCGTTCGATCACGAGGACGGTTTGGGCGTTCTTTATGTTGGCGGGAGTCCGTCCGCCACAGCCGCCCTCATGGAGATGCTCGGCAAGGATTCGCAGCGGACGATGCTGGCCCAGCTTTTTTTCGAGCGGCTCGGTCATCTGACGGCGAGAGCCGCGCGTCGCCCTCCAGAGCAACATGTCGGTTACCGCGAGGGCGATCTTCTCGCCTCGACCACGGTCGTCAAATCCATGCGCAGACTGCTGAAATTGCAACTTTTGCGCGCAAAGCTCATCTACTTGTTAATGGCGCCGTTCGCCCGGAAGCAAAAGCACTACGCTCAGAAGAAGCAAATTCTCCGCAGCGGCATCAGGAGCCTCAATTCCGTGTTGGAGGACCGCGCGCGGGAGCACGCCAGCAGGCTGCGCAAGCCCGATCCGGACGCCATTCACGAAAAGCCGCCTGTCGGCGCCTACGTGGCCTTTAATCCCGAAATCACGCCGCCCGGCGCGCCGAAAGGCTTGCACCCCAAGGTCAGGTTGATCATCCCCACGCGCGGCTGTTCCAAGTGGCTGCGGGAGTTCCTGAAAGCTTACGAGGATTGGGGTTTGAAGCCGACTTTCGCGGTCGATCCGGGCTGCGAGCCGAAAACGCTCGAGATCCTCAAGGCCACCAATACGGACATGATCTTCATCGATTCCACCCAGATCGGGAACGGCGAAGGGATCATGCCCTATCTGTCCAAGCACGTGAAAGAGGATTACATCCTGCGGCTGGACGATGACGAATTCCCGACCGCCGATTTCATCGCCTGGGTCAACTCAGTTCCGGATTCTCCTTACGCCTTCGTCACATCGTGGTGGATTCCGCGCCACGAGGTGGCGTTGATCGATGGCGAGATTTGCTCCTGCCATCCGAAATGGCTGCGCGTCAAAGTCGGAAACGCCGTGTATGAAAACCTGCATGGCGGCCGGTTCTACCGGCATCGCGACGTCGTCTATGACCAGGTCGGTCCCCACCACGGCAATTTCCTCTCGGATTATGTCTCCCATTGCCCACCGGAGGCCCGGATCGTCCATCTGGATTATCTGGTGCGGACGGCGTCGGAGCGGCTTGCGAAGCTCCGGGTGGTCGAACAAAGATTCCCGGGCAATGGCTGGCCGTTCGCCAATCACATGATCCCGGAAATGGCGCCAAGAGAGTTGCTTTTGCCGAGAAAATTCCACAGCCCCGAACTCGACCAGCTGATCGCCGCCATCCTCGCTAACATTCACGAGCCGTCGGAAGAAGTCGTGCTGAAGATCAGCGAAATCGCCAAAATTCAGCAAGACCGCCTCACGAGTGATGCCATCCACTTCCAATATTGACTGGCGGCGACCTGATTTCTGAAAGCCTCCCCGGCTCAAATGCGCAAAACATCGGAAGGACAAATTATGCTCAAGCATCGTTTACCGTTGATTGGACGACTTTATCGACAAAGAGATAAAGCTCGAAACGAACTTCGAGAGGTGAGGGAGCAACTCTCCCATATGCAGAATGAAACGGAAACTTCAGTTAAACCCGTTGACCAACGGCTCTACGTCCTTGAGGGCGTGATGCTTGAAATTCCTCTCAATATCATGTCGGATAAGTTCCATTCCGATCTAATGAACGGCACATACGAGGACAAGGAACTCTCGCCAATCAGGAAAAACCTGCGACCGGATGACACGGTGCTCGAACTCGGAGCGGCGGTCGGTTTTATTTCGACTTGGGTCGCCAAGATGCTCCCACAAGGACGCGTGGTTACTTACGAGGCCAACCCGAACATGATTCCGGTCGCCGCAAACAATCACAAGCGCAACAACGTCAACGTCGTGCTGAACCACGCGCTTGTCACATCGTCCGACTCCGAAACGATGGACTTCTTTGTCGACAAGACATTCTTTTGGGATTCAGGCATTTACGCTCGTGCACACGACAATGGCAGTGTGCGCGAAAAGATCTCAGTCCGATCAGAGAATTTTTCTAAGATCTTGCGGGAAGTTGACCCCTCGATCCTCATTATCGATATCGAAGGTGGGGAGGTAGGTCTCTTCGACAACGTCTCGTCTCTCGGACGCGTGCGGCACATTTTCTTTGAGCTCCACGCCTTTATCGGCCCATTGGAAATTCACCGGATATTCAAGAAGCTCGACGAACTCGGTTACGTCTATGACGAAATCCATTCCACTGGCTACATCGCCACATTTTCATTGGGCTCTGGACTAATAACCAGTAGTTAATGGTCGCCGCGACGCAGAAGCGGTAAACAAATCGACGGAACCTAATCAATCGTATTTGCATATTTCAAACAATTGCGTGGTTGCGTTTGCGTGTTGGGCGTCGCTTTCGTTGGGGATGTGACAAATGACTCGTGAACAGTGTCCGATCTGTGGCCATGCAAGCGATATCCTCGGCGAGAAGGTCAGCCAGTTCCTGAATCGATCATTTCAGTTGCGGCGATGCTCTTCGTGCCTGTACGCCTTCATCGGTGATCCGTGCCTGGATTATGCTCGCCTCTATGATGAAGCTTATTATCGGGGGCAGGGGGCCGATCCGATGGTGGATTACGTCGCCGAACTTGAAGCGGCGACTACAATTCGGGACTATGAATGGCGTGGTTTCCTGAACATTGTTTCGCACGTCGCGGCGCCCATCGCTGGCAAGAAATGGCTGGACTTCGCGTGCGGCAATGGCGGCCTTGTGCGGGCTGGAAGGTCGCGCGGGTTGGACGTGGTTGGCTTTGAGGAAGGATGGATTGCCGATCATGCCCGCGCTGCCGGCATTCCAATTCTCACGCGCGATGAGCTCAATGGACAGGCTGGTCAGTTTGATGTCATAACTGCAATCGAAGTGATCGAACACGTAGCCGAGCCGCTTGAAGTTTTTCGGCTCATCCGGCGACTGCTAAAACCGGGCGGCATTTTCTATGCGATGACAAACAGCGCTGTGCCGTTCCGGGACTCCATGCTGACATGGCGCTATGTCAGACCCGAAATCCATATCGGTTTTTTTGAACCCGAAAACTTGGCGCTTGCGCTTCGCGCCACCGGCTTCGATGTGAAGTGGCCGGGTTTTCTAGAGCCTTATGCTGACGTAATTCGATTCCGCGTGTTGAAGAACATCGGAGCCAAGGCGCCGGCCGCGTGGCATTCCCTGGTCCCGTGGAGCGTCCTAGCTCCGATTGTCGATCAGCGGTACGGCGTTAGCTCGCTCCCGACAGGCGTTGCAACTTAAAAACGCTTAGGGGCATGCTTATGGATGACCGTAATTTCATTTTTCAATTGGGCTGAAGCAGTATGAAAATACTATTCGTTTCCTTGTCGCGAAAAGTACATGATCTGCTCTGGATGCGTGGCGACAAGCTGAAGTTTCTTATCCTCGTTTCGCTAGGCTTCGCCGTAGCGGCAGCAGCTCTGCATCCAAAAGACTTTGGCCCCTTTGTAGACAACAATCAGGATGCCGTCAGCTTCCTGCGCAGCGCTTTTCAGGTGGAGCAACTCGTCAGGTCGGGCGTCTACTTTCCCCGTCTCTCCGCCTACGACTTTTCCGGCTACGGCTACCCGCTGTTCCAGTTTTATCCGCCGCTTTCCTTCTTGATCGTGGGCTATGTCAGCTGCTTCCTGACGCATGACGTGCTGTCCGCCATGACCGTCGTGGTTACGCTGAATTTTGTCGTCGCCGGCTGGCTCGTCTACGCGCTGTGCCGCGTTGTCGGCCTGCGGTCGGCGGGGGCTCTCATCGCCGCCTTCGCCTTCGTCTGCTACCCCTTTTTCGCTTTCGCGGCCTATCGGGCGACGCCGACCTACCTGGCTGTGACGCTTAACGTCGCCGTCCTGCTGGGCGGCGCCCGTTACCTTGCCCGACCGAGCTACCTGCGCGGGCTGGCTGTGTCGCTCGCCATTTTCACTTTGCTCATGACTCATGTCATCACGACGCTGCTGACGGCCGTCACAGGCGGCGTTCTCTTGTTGCTGATTGGACCCGCTCTCGCTCCAGGTTTGGCGTTCCGCGCCTTCGCGATTCGCATCGTCGCGCTGGGCATTTTCGTGGTGCTTGGCCTGGTGCTGGCCGCCTTCGAGTTTCTGCCGATCGTCGTCTATGGGCAGGAGAAACTGCTCCGCATCAGCGCGCTGCTTGGCGACCTCACGAAGTTCCTGACATCTGCCGGCCAGCATTCAACCTTGCATGGGCTGCTGTCTCCGCGTTTGGCGGATTCAGCCCATGCGGCTCCGCCGTCGGTCGGCGATTTCGGATTCCAGCTAGGGTTGCCTTATGTGCTGGGCTTCTTTCTGTTCCTTGCGACGGCGCCGGCGAAGACCTTCTCTGACCGGGCTTTTTGGGGCGTCGCGGGCCTGTTCGCGGTGCTCGTATTGTCCACTACGCCGCACTTAGTGCCGCTTCTTGCGCCTTTATTTGGCGTGATTCAGTTTCCGTTCCGGTTGCTGTCCGTCGCCGCTCTGCCTGGAGCCATCGCCATCGCGCGCGCCGTCGGCGCGGTCTGGTCGCGCGGCGCGCCGGGCCCAGAAGCGCAGGCCGGCGATTTCGACACGCCCGTCAAACGGGCCTTGGCCGTTGTCGTCGTCGGCTCGATCGTCGGTTGGTCGTCGGTGGCGTCCCTTCTTGAGCAACCGATCCAGACTGCCGCCACCGGATTCACGATGCCCGTTTCACTGACGGATATCTTGGCGCAGCCATCCTCGACTTATTCGGGCGACTATCTCGTCAACTCCATGCGCTTTCCCTCGCTGTTTCCGAGCGAACCTTTGTTGGGACGCGCGCAATATTTCCTGTTTTGGCATAGTTTTCTGGCCGAGAACGGCGGCCATTACGATACGCCGGCGTTTCGTCCGAGCGGTCGCGAACGCCTCAAACTGGACGTGAACCTGCTCGACGAAATCGCGCCGCCGGTTCACATGAAGGTCTCGGTCGGTCCGACCGTCGTTTATGACGGGACGATCGAACAACGCAGCGTGACGATCGAGGCCCCAATCCCGCAAAGCGGCGAATGGGTTCGCGGCATTACCTACGAAGCCGACAAATCAACGGAAAAGGATGGCAAGCGCTTTTTCGCGCGGGTTCCTTCCGTGGTGTTCGAGGGGCTCGCCGACAAGGAGACCGTGAGATACTGGAATGAGTTTCGCCTTACGGAGACCGGGCGGCCGACCAAGCGCGTCTTCGTGGTCGAGAACCCCGAGGGTTCGGCCAATTTGTTCGTTTTGCCAGCGCTTGCCTATCCGATGTTGCAGTCGGTGACGATCAACGACGCGCCCTCCGCTTGCCGTCCGGCGCCGCGCAATGACATGGTGTTCTGCGGCGTCAACCTGCCCGCTGGAACGAGCCGCGTCGTCATCCGCTTCACGGGCATGCGGATCGCAAACGTGATTTCGCTGGCGTCGCTGGCGCTGTTGATCGCGGGCGGCGCGCTGGCGGCGATACGCAACCGGCGCCGGCCCGCGCCGCGTGTCGCGGGCGCCCAACAATAGGACGGGGATATGGACGAAATCGTGACATCCGAAGGCCGGCCCTCATCCGAACCGGCCGACCCGGCGACCTGCTTACTCTCGGTCGTCGTGCCGGTCTACAAGGAGGAAGGGAGTATTCCCGACTTTTTGGCGCGCATCGTGCCGGTCCTCGAACCGCTCGGACCCTATGAGATCATTTTCGCGCTGGACCCCAGCCCTGACCGGACGGAGGCGGTCATCGCCGAGGCCATGCGCGCCAATCCGCGCATCAAGGGACTCGTGTTCAGCCGGCGCTTTGGTCAACCGGCCGCGACGCTCGGCGGCATCCTGAACGCCAGCGGGGATTGGGTCGTCGCCATAGATGTCGACCTGCAGGACCCCCCGGAGCTCATTCCCGATCTGCTCGCCAAGGCGCGGCGCGACTCCCTCGATGTCGTGACGGCGCGGCGGAGGTCGCGCGTCGGAGAAACGCTGGTGAAGCGGATCGTCGCCGGCGTCGGCTACGCGGTCATCAACCGCATTTCCGACGTGCCGATCCCCGCGAACACGGGAGACTTTCGCATCATGAGCCGCCGCGTGGTCGAGGAACTGCGCAACCTGCGCGAGAGCCATGGTTTTTTGCGCGGCCTGGTGTCATTCGTCGGCTTCCCGCAGGGCGAGCTGGAATATGATCGCGACGCCCGCGCCGTCGGGGCGGGCAATTACAATCGCCATCTGGGCTCCATCCGCATCGGCTTCAACGGCCTGTTCGGCTTCTCGACGGTCCCGCTTCAGATGATGATCTGGGTCGGATTCGCGCTCGCGATTCTCAGCGTTTTTGGCATCGGGGTCGTTGTCGCGCTGAAAATTCTCAACGGGCCGGCCTATCCAATCGGCCTGCCGACTCTCACCGTCCTCGTGTTGTTCCTCGGCGGCGTCCAGCTCGTGGGCGCGGGGGTGACCGGCGAATATATCGGGCGGATCTACGAGGAAGTGCGCTCGCGACCACAGTACATCGTCGATCGCGCCCTCGGCGTCGATGTACGATCGCCTCGCGGCCGATAAGAGCGAAAGGGAGAGGCCATGAGTGGCGATTCGCTTCGATTTCCCCCCCTGCGGGAGGGCGGCGCCGAACCGGTCTGGGATGGCGAGGGCTTTGTCATCGACGGCGCGCGATCAGGCTGCCTCAGATATCCGGTCGGCGAGTCCGGGTGGCGTGACGAGCTGACCAACCTTCACAAGGAGCTCAGCGACGGCCGGCATTTCATCGACATCGCCTCGCGGCGGCTTGCGGTCGACGCGCTCCGGCGCCATTGCTCAGGCGCGGATCGCACGATCCTCGAAATCGGCGTGTCCGAAGGTCATCTGCTGAAGGACCTACAGGCCGCGAACCCAGGCTGGCGGCTCGTCGGGGCGGATTACACCTTCGACACGCTCACCCGGATTTCTGGTCTGAGGGCGCCGATCCCGCTCGTCCAGTTCGACCTCGCCAAATGCCCGCTGCCGGACGCATTCGCCGATGGTGTCGTCGCCCTCAACGTGCTCGAACATATCGAGCGCGACGACCTGGCCGTGGCGCAGTGTTTCCGCATCCTGAAGCCGGGCGGCGTCGCCGTGATCGAGGTTCCCGCAGGCCCCGAACTTTACGACGATTACGATCGCGAACTCATGCATTTTCGCCGCTATCGGCTGAAGCCGCTGGCGGCGAGTTTCGCAGCCGCGGGATTCGACGTGCTTGAACGCACACACATCGGTTTCCTGCTCTACCCTGCCTTCTATGCTTACAAAAGGGCGAGCCGCTTGAGGACGAAGTCGAACGCGCCCAAAGCGGCGCCGCCCGAAAGTGCGCATGTCGTACAGGCGATCGGCCTGTCGTCGCGGCTTGGCGCTTTCGGGCGAGAGCTCATGGCGACCGAGGACTTTCTGCGGCGCTTCGCCTATCTTCCCTTTGGCATCCGTTGCCACCTGGTTTGTCGCAAACCATTGCGCTCTGGTTAGCTGCTGATTTGTCCCAGGTTCTCCCGAGAGGTTCCGCGGCAAGTTTTGGCATAGTAACTCCGAGTGCAGAATGAAAGTATTTATGGCGACCGTGGTCATGGTGGCGTTTTCCGTCCTGGCCAATCTTCTTCTGAAGCTCGACACGCTGTCTTCGGCGACGGCGGCCAAGATTTTCGGATTTTGGGGATGGCGGACGCTGGCTGGCTGCGCCAGCTTCGGTGTCGCCCTGGCGTCCTATTCCCTGCTCCTGCGCCTGCTGCCGCTCAACATCGCGCAGAGTTTTGCCGCGCTGCAATTTGTCGGAATCATCTTGGCGTCATGGCTCGTGCTCGGCGAGGAGATCACGCTGTTGCGCGCGGCGGGGATGGCGACCATTATCGTCGGTATAATTATCGTCGCCGCTTCCGACGCCTGAAGGCTGGGAGGCGCTCAGTTCATGCTTGAAGCTGGCGACGGCCAGGAATGGAACAAGCTGCGCGGGTTCCTGTCTCGCGATGTCCCGGATGAGCCCTATCCGTGGGAAAACAATTCCGCGCCGCCTGCATGAGATCGCCACGGGAGTATAGAATTGCCGCGATTTTCTCGCTTTGTCAGGTGCTCTGGCATCAGGCGCAAGCGTGAAAACATCCTTGCATGACCTGCGAAAATGCAATTCTGTTGAAACGCTTCGTTAATAATTTGCCCGCGCCTCGTTCAGGTCTTGCCCGGCGCGAACAAACTCGCTATACGCGCTTCGCTTATCGCGTACATTTTTGCAACGAAGACGTGCGCAAACTGTGATTAGGGTTCAGAAATGACTCAATATATCGTTACGGGTTGCGCCGGGTTCATCGGAAGCACTTTGGTTGATCGTCTGTTGGCCAATGGGCATGGCGTCATCGGTGTCGATAACTTCTCGACGGGACAGCGTCGTTTTCTTGAAAACGCCTTGACGTCCGACCATTTCAAGCTTTTTGAACTGGATCTGCTGGATCTCGACGCGCTCAAGGGCGCGTTTCAAGGTGGTGAAATCGTCGTGCATCTCGCCGCCAACGCCGACGTCCGCTTCGGCACGCAGCATACGCGCCGGGATCTCGAACAGAACACCATCGCCACCTACAATGTACTTGAAGCCATGCGCGCCAATGGCGTCCGTCAGCTCGGCTTTTCCTCGACCGGGTCGGTTTACGGCGAGGCCAAGGTCATTCCGACGCCGGAAGACGCGCCATTTCCGATTCAGACCTCGCTCTATGGCGCATCCAAGGCCGCCGGCGAGGGGTTGATCTCGGCCTATTGTGAGGGGTTCGGCTTCCGCGCCTGCGTGTTCCGCTTCGTCTCCATCCTGGGCGAGCGCTACACCCACGGCCATGTCTTCGACTTCTACCGCAGCCTGCGTGACAATCCGAATGAATTGCCAGTGCTCGGCAACGGCCAGCAGCGCAAGTCCTACCTCCATGTCCAGGATTGCGTCGACGCCATTCTGCTGGCGCTCGACCGGATGCCGGAGAAGTACAATATCTACAATCTCGGCGTGGACTCCTATTGCCAGGTCAACGATTCCATCGGCTGGATCTGCGAAGCGCTGGGCGTGACGCCAAAGCTGGTCTATTCCGGCGGCGAGCGCGGCTGGATCGGCGACAATCCCTTTATCTTTCTCGATACCGCCCGCATTCGCGCGCTCGGTTGGACGCCGAAACTGTCGATCAAGCAAGGCGTGCTGGCGACTGTAAAGTTCCTCCAGAACAATGAATGGGTTTACGGAGCGCGGGCGTGACCGCTCGACGCGCCGTCATCACCGGCGCGAGTCGCGGCCTGGGGCGTCATCTGGCCGAGCGGTTCTGGCGGGAGGGCTTTTCTCTCGTTCTCGTCGCGCGCGATTTGCGGGCGTTGGAGGTTTTGCGCGATTCGCTGCCGCCCGCGACGGGGCGCGACGTCGAGCTGTTCGCTTGCGATTTCGCCGACGCCGCGCAGGTCGCGCGCTTCGCGGCGGAGGTGACCGCGCGCTGGTCGCGGCTCGACGCGCTGGTCAACAATGCCGCGATCCAGGGGCCGGTCGGCCCGCTGACCGACAACGACCCCGAGGCATGGGCGATCTGTCTTCAGGTCAATCTGCTGGCGCCTGTCGCCTTGTGCCGCGCCTTCATCCCGCTGCTGGCGGCTTCCGGCGCGGGGGCGATTCTCAATCTTTCCGGCGGCGGCGCCACCGGGCCGAGGCCGAATTTCACGGCCTACGCCAGCGCCAAGGCCGGCTTGGCGCGTTTCGGCGAGACTCTTGCCGGCGAAGTCGCGCCTTTGGTCACCGTCAACGCGCTCGCGCCCGGCGCCATGAAGACCGCCATGCTCGAACAGGTTTTGCACGAGGGCCGGCAGGCCGCTGGCGCGCGCGAATATGAAATCGCCGCAAAGGTGTTCGAGGCTGGCGGCGCCTCGATGGATGCGGTGGCCGATCTCGCGGTGTTCCTGTGTTCGGACCGGGCGCGCCGCATCACGGGAAAACTGATCAGCGCGGTCTGGGACAAATGGGCCGACTGGCCCGACCATGCCGACGTGCTTGAAAAAACCGACCTCTATACCCTGCGCCGGATCACGGGGCGCGACCGAGATTGTGCTTGGGGAGATAAATGAGCGGCAATTCAGCGCCCTTGCGGGTGGGGATCATCGGCTGCGGCCTGATCGGCGACAAGCGCGCCAAGGCGATCGGAAGCTGGGGCCGGCTGACGGCCTGCGCCGACCGCGAACTCGGGCGCGCCGAGGCTTTGGCGCGGCCGCGCGGCGCGCGGGCCTATGCGGATTGGCGCGACCTCGCCAAGGCCGAGGATGTCGATCTCGTCATCATCGCCACGGCGCACGATTCGCTCGCCGAAATCACCTTGGCCGCTGTCGAGGCCGGAAAGCACGTGCTGGTGGAGAAGCCGGCGGCGCGGCGCTCGCACGAACTGGCCGCCGTGATCGAAGCGCGCGACCGCGTCGGCGTCAAAGTGCATGTCGGCTTCAATCACCGCTATCACCGCTCCTTGCAGAAGGCGCGCGAGTTGATCTCGGGTGGGGGGCTGGGCGAATTGATGTTTTTGCGCGCGCGTTACGGCCATGGCGGGCGCATCGGTTATGAAAAGGAATGGCGCGCCGATCCGAAATTGTCCGGCGGCGGCGAACTGATCGACCAAGGGCCACATCTGATCGACCTGTCGCGCTGGTTCCTCGGCGAATTCGCCAAGGTTGACGGCTTCGCCCACACCTATTTCTGGGACATGCCGGTTGACGACAACGCCTTCATGACGCTGCGCACGGCGCGCGAGCAGACGGCTTTCCTGCACGTGTCGTGCAGCGAATGGAAAAACCTGTTTTCCATGGAAATCTACGGTCGCGACGGCAAGATCGAGTTGAACGGCCTCGGCGGCAGCTACGGCGTCGAGCGCATCACCTTTTACAAGATGCTGCCGGAAATGGGGCCGCCGGAAACCTACGCCTGGGAATATCCGATGGCCGACAATTCCTGGTCGGTCGAGATGGAGGCCTTCGCCCGGCAGATCCAGGCTGACGAACCCTGCGACTGCGGGCTTGAGGACGCCAAGGCGGCGCTGGAGATCGTCGAGAAGATCTACGAGGTTTCAGGTTATGATTATCGCACGTAGCCCATTGCGCATCACTCTTGGCGGCGGCGGCACCGATCTGCCCTCCTATTACCGCGATCACAGCGGCTTCCTGATCGCGGCGGCGATCGACAAATATGTCTATGTCACGATCATGCGGCCGTTCACGCCCGGCGTTTACCTCAAATATTCCAAGCTGGAGCATGTCGAGACCGTCGCCGAGGTCGAGCATCCGATCATCCGGGAATCGCTCAATCTGATGGGCGGCGAAAACCCGCAGATCGAAATCACCACGCTTGCCGACATTCCCTCGGGCACCGGGCTTGGCAGTTCCGGCAGTTTCACCACGGCGCTGCTCAAGGGCCTGTACACCTTCAACCGTCGCCATATTCATCAGGGCGAACTGGCCGAACTCGCCTGTCATGTCGAGATCGACCGTCTCGGCGAACCGATCGGCAAGCAGGATCAATATGCGGCGGCCGTCGGCGGCATCACCTGCTTCGACTTCCGCAAGGACGATTCGGTGGTGGCGACGCCGCTGGCCATTTCGGTCGGCACGATGTTCGATCTCGAGGACAACCTTCTGCTGTTCTTCACGGGCTATTCCCGCAGCGCCAGCAACATCCTCAAGGATCAGAACCAGCGCACCAAGACCAGCGACGACGACATGCTGAAGAATCTTCATTATGTGAAGGATCTCGGCCTGCGCAGCAAGACGGCGCTGGAAGCGGCCGACCTCACCGGCTTCGGCGAACTGATGCACGAGCATTGGGAGCACAAGAAGCGCCGCTCCGGCGGCATGAGCAACCCCCGTATCGACGAGTGGTACGACCTCGCCATGAAGAACGGCGCCATCGGCGGCAAGCTGGTGGGCGCGGGCGGCGGCGGTTTTCTGATGTTCTACGCTAGCGACCGCAACAAGCTGCGCCACGCCATGGCCAAGGCCGGGCTGGAGGAAGTCCGGTTCCGGTTCGATTTCGAAGGCAGCAAGGTCGTGTTGACGTCATGATTCCGCCCGTCGCCATTTTGGCGGGCGGGCTCGCCACGCGCATGCGCCCGATCACCGAAAAAATCCCCAAGGCGCTGATCGACGTCGCGGGAAAACCTTTTGTGGCGCGCCAGCTCGAATATCTCGCGCGCCAGAAGGTCAGCTCCGTGGTGCTGTGCGTCGGCTATCTCGGTGAAATGATCCGGGACGAGATCGGCGACGGCGCGCGTTTCGGCCTGAAGGTTTCCTACAGTTTCGATGGCGAAAAACTGCTCGGCACCGGCGGTGCCTTGCGCCGGGCGCTGCCGCTGCTGGGCGACGTCTTTTTCGTGCTCTACGGCGATTCCTTCCTGCCCGTCGAATTCGCTGAGATCGCCGAGTCGTTCCGGGCCTGCGGACAGCCCGCGCTGATGACGGTGCTGGAAAACGCCGGACGGTGGGATCGCAGCAATGTGCTGATGCGCGACGGCCGGTTGGTTGAATACAACAAGGCGGCGGCGCGGCCGGATTTCACCTTCATCGATTATGGACTGGGCCTGCTCAAGGCCGAAGCGCTTCAGGCTGGTCCGGACGACGCGGTTCTCGATCTCGCCGAAATCTACCATCGGCTTTCGCTCGGCGGTCAACTGGCCGCCTATACGGTCAAGGAGCGCTTTTACGAAATCGGGTCGCCGGAAGGTCTGGCGGAGACGATTCATTATTTCAAGGGGACAGACGCTACATGACCTATGCGCAGCAACATCTCGCCGAGGCGGTCGAAATCGCCCAAAAGATCGACGCCGACGCCATCGAGCGGATCGCCGATGTGCTTGGCGGCGTCAAGGCGGCGGACGGCCGCATCTTTTTCCTCGGCGTGGGCGGCAGCGCCGGCAATTGCGGCCATGCGGTCAACGATTTCCGCAAGATCGTCGGTATCGAATCCTATGCGCCGACCGACAATGTCTCGGAATTGACCGCGCGGACCAATGACGAGGGCTGGGCGACCATCTTCGTCGAATGGCTCAAGGTCAGCAAGCTGAAACCCCAGGACGCCTTGTTCATCTTCTCGGTGGGCGGCGGCAATCTCGAAAAGAACATTTCGCCCAATCTGGTCGAGGCGCTGAAATATGCGCGCGAGATCGGCGCGAAAATCGTCGGCGTGGTCGGTCGAGACGGCGGCTACACCGCCAAGGTGGGCGACGCCGTCTGCATCGTTCCGACCGTCAATCCGGACAATATCACGCCGCATTCCGAAGCTTTTCAGGCCGTGGTCTGGCACCTGCTGGTGTCGCACCCCAAGCTCAAGGCCAAGCAGACCAAATGGGAATCCGTCGCCAAGTGATGGTCCAAGCGCCTGTGCGCGCCGTGTTCCTCGACCGCGACGGCGTGCTCAACCGCGCGCTCGTGCGCGACGGCAAGCCGTTTCCGCCGGCCTCGCTGGCGGAAATGGAGATCCTGCCCGGCGCGGCCGACGCGGCGCGGCGCCTGGCCGAGGCCGGCTTTCTGCTCATCGTGGTGACCAACCAGCCCGATGTTGCGCGCGGAACCACGGCGCGGGAAACCGTCGAGGCCATCAACGGCGCAATCGGCAAGATCATGCCGATCGCCGAATTCCGCACCTGTTATCACGACAGCGCGGACGGCTGCGATTGCCGCAAGCCCAAGCCCGGCGCCCTGCTGGCGGCGGCGCGCGCGCATGGCGTCGACCTCGGCCGCAGTTTCATGGTCGGCGACCGCTGGCGCGACGTCGAAGCCGGCCGCGCCGCCGGTTGCCAAACCGTGTTCATCGATTACGGCTATGACGAAAAACAGCCTGAAGTTGTAGATATTACTGTCGGCTCGTTGGAAGAGGCGGCCCGACGCATTCTGGAGACCTGTTGATATGACAAAGGTTGCGGACCTCAAGGTCAAGCTGTTCGCCGATGGCGCCGACAAGGCGGGCATGCTGGACATGTACGCCAATCCGCTGATCAAGGGGATGACCACCAATCCGACCCTGATGAAGAAGGCTGGAATCACCGACTATCGCGCCTTCTGCAAGGACATTATCGCGCATATTCCCGACCGCTCGCTGTCGTTTGAGGTGTTTTCCGACGATTTCGACGAGATGGAGCGGCAGGCGCTGGAAATCGCCCAATGGGGCGCCAACGTCTATGTCAAGATTCCCGTGACCAACACCAAGGGCAAGCCAAGCACCGACCTGATCCGCCGTCTGGTGGCGCGCGACGTCAAGGTCAATGTCACCGCGCTGATGACGCTGTCCCAGGTCCGCGACGTGGTCGCCGCGCTCAACCCGCATGTGCCGTCCTATGTCTCGGTGTTCGCCGGCCGCATCGCCGACACCGGGGTGTCCGCCCTGCCGCTGATGAAGGCGGCGGTGGAAGTGCTGAAACTGGCGCCGGCGTCGGAACTGATCTGGGCCAGCCCGCGCGAGCTTTACAACGTGTTCGAGGCGGACGAGGCCGGCTGTCACATCATCACGGCGACCAACGATATTTTGAAGAAGCTGAAGCTCGTCGGCTACGACCTCGACGCCTATTCCCTGGATACGGTGAAGATGTTCTATGACGACGCGGTCAGCGCCGGGTTCAAGCTGTAATTGGGTTAGGGCAAGTTCGATGAACTCCCGTTCACCGAACTTGCCCTAAATCTTTGGTTTTGCGCATATTCTTTTCCGAAAACCGCGCACACTTTTCGGGAATATGCGTTAGAGCATGATCCCAAAAAGTAGACGCCGGTCTTTGAAAAGATCATGCGAAAACAAAGAGTCTAGAGCGCGATGCGTTTCCGTGGAACGCGTCGCGCTCAAAAAGCCGGATTGGTCGGCCTGTCGGCCGACTTCGATTCCATCGAAATCCAATTGAAACCGCCAGATGGCGCCCTTTACCCGAAAATCGGGCCGCTGGCGGGGTGAAGCCGATGTCGCGGGTGGACGCGGTCGGGTCGGAAGGCCTTGCTCGCCGCCGCCCAGGCCGCGAGCCAGCGGTGGGCCCCAACGCGTCGCAATCCACGGACGACCGCGCGCTTGTTCTGATTCACCCGATCGCGCTGTCTGTTAATTGGCCATCGCGATCGGGCGCGGCCAGGATCAGATCCCGCGCGCCGGCGGCGGCGAAATCGTCGCGCAGGGCGTCGCGCCGGGCCGAAGCCGGACCGAGGATCACGACGGCATCGGCTTCGCGCGCCAGCTCCAGGCCGAGTGTATCCGCGCCGACCGCGAGCAGGACGAAATCGTAGGTCGCGCGTAAAACATCGATCACCATGCGCAGATCCTCGGCGTCGGCGTCGAGCCGGCCGCCGCTGGCGAGCAGGTGCAGTCGCGACAAGCCGTCGCGGTAAATGGCTTCAGCGTAGGAGGAGTCGCCGGTGAGCAATTGCAAAAGGCCCGGCTGTTCCCGGTCCTGTCGCCTTTGGCCCCACTGTTCTTGGCCCCATTGTTCCTGGCTTGGCTGGTCCCGGTCGAAAAGACTGCCGTCCGTTGATGGACTGTCGGGGCCGACGGCGAGCGCGGCGTCGAGGCGACGGTCCGGACCGGCCTGGACCAGGATGGCCCGTCCCTCGCGGGACAGCGCGCGCGCCGTGACCAGGGCGTAGAGCGGCGCGGCGCCGGCCGTGGCGTCGGCGAGCAGCGCGGTGACGCCATGGGCGTCGCCCGCCGCGACGACGCGGCCGATCAGTTCGCGGGAAACCTCGGGCTGGGCGCGCTGAAGGGGCGCGGCTTGGGCTTGCGCGCCGCTTTGATTCGCGACATGGGGCGCGATTTGGAACGCGGCTTGCGGCATGGCTTGCGCGGTCACTTCGGCGGTTACTTCGGCGGTCGCTTGGCCGGTCGCTTGGGGCGCGGGCGCGGATTGCGCGAAGGGATCGCGCACCCAGATGTCGTCGGCCGGCTTGGCCGCGAACGCCTGGCGGAGCTTTTCGGGCGCGGACGGTTCGTCCAGTTCGACCGCCGGCGCGCCGAACTCCATCAGGGCCGTCTTCAGCCTGCCGAGAAAGCCGCGGCGGGGTTCGGGCGCATCGCCCTGAGCGCGCGGGGTCGCGTCGGCTTGAGCGCGCGCGCCGGTCGGGGCCATCGCGGCGGCGGTCGCCGTGTCGCGCGGCGGACGCCGCCCGAACCGCGTCGCCCCGGCCAGCGGCGCCGGCGTCGGCGCGGGCGAAAGCGGGGCGTTCCTGGACGTTCCCGACACTTCACGCGCAATCACGTAGAAACTGGAAAAGAACAGGCCGGCGACGGCGCTGAACAGCGTGATCGGAATCTTCTTGGGGAAAACGGGCAGGCTGGGCGACAAGGCGCGCGACACCACGCGGGCGTCGGCCGGCGTGTTCTCGGACTTTTCGCGGGCCAGAGCCGCCTGGTATTTCGCCGATTCGGTCTCCAACTGGTCCTTGAGCGTCTTGGCCTGGCGTTGCAGATCCTTCAGCTTGGTCTCCTCGCCATTGGCGACGCCGACCATTTTCTTCTGTTCGTCCAGCAGGGCGGAGAGATTGGCGACCCGCGAGGCCGCCACGCGCGCGTCATTTTCGAGGCCGCGCGCCGCCTTATCCACCGCCGCGCGCAATTGCATCTCCAAATTCGAGAGCCGGGCCTGCAATTCCTTGATCTTGGGATGGCCGGGCATCAGGGTGCGCGAATCGGCGGCGAGTTCGGCTTGATCGGCGGCGCGCCGCGCGGCGAGGGTGCGCACCAGATCGTTGTTGGCGATCTCGCCGGCGTCGCCCAGGTGGCCCCGTAACAGGAGGTCGCGCAGCGCCCTGGCCTTGGCGCGCGCTTCCGATTGCGCGGCGCTGGCGTCCGCCAGCCGGGTGGCGATTTCGCCGAGCTGCTGGGTGGGCAGGCTTCGGTTTTCGTTGGATTCGTAGAGACCGCTGGTGACGCGGAAGTCCGCGACCCTGGCGTCGGCTTCGCTCACGCGCTGTTGCAGGTCGGCGATCAGCGGCTTCAGGTTTTGCGCGGCCTGACGGGCGTCCTCGCGCTTGGCCTGCTGCTTCAGGTCGATGTAGAGGTCGGCGACCGTGTTCGCGGCCTGGGCGGCGAGGTCGGGATTCCGGGACGTGAACTCGATTTGCAGGATGCGCGACTTGGTCGGCGACATCACCGTGAGATGGTCGAAATAGGAGGTGAGCAGGCGGTCCTCCGCCGCCGCCGCCGCGCCGCCGCCGCCCGCCAGCAGCGTCAGCACGGCGGACAAGCCGCTCACGGTGGGATCGAATTCCGGGTGTTTCTGGAGTTGCAGCGCGGAAACCGCCTTGCGCGCGAGATCGCGCGAACTGACGAGCTGGATCTGGCTGTTGATCGCCTCGGCGTCGATCAATTGCGGCGCTTCGCGCGGGGAGGGGTCGGCGCGGGTGTAATAGCTTTCCTGATCCTCGACGATCACCCGCGCTTCCGCGAGGTAGCGCGGCTTGACCACCAAGCAGAACGCCAGCGCCGCCACGGCGCAGCCGGTCGTCGCGCCGATGATGAGGCCCTTGCGCCGGGCAAGGGCCGCCAATGTCCCGCCGAGATCGACTTCATCGCGTCCGCCCGGGGCGCCGTCATCAGGAATACCCGCACTCATCGCCAACTCCATGTTGACGCAAATCCTAGCGAATTATGGTTGAGGCTCGGTTAATCGGGCGGCGCCGCGGGTCAAGTCTTCGTTAACCATAAGCGATTAGCTTGCGCGGGAAAGATTTTGTTCGAGGCTGTAATGATGCGCCGGATTTTGCTCTTGATGTGCCTTGCCGTGGCCGGGATGCTCCAGGGCTGCGTACACGCGACCGCGCCGACGGAATTCCAGGCGGTGGCCAGCCAGCCCTATGCGCTCGGGGCGGGCGACCGCGTCCGCGTCATCGTGTTCGGCCAGGATTCGCTGTCCAATTCCTTCTCGGTGGATTCCTCGGGCCATATCGCCATGCCGCTGATCGGGCTGGTCCCGGCCGCTGGACGCAGTCCAGCCCAACTGGCCACCGAGATCGAGGGACGGCTGCGCGCGGGTTATGTGCGCGAGCCGCGCGTCTCCGTGGAAATCGAGGCCTATCGCCCGTTCTTCGTGCTCGGCGAGGTCACCACTTCCGGCCAATATCCTTATGTCAACGGCATGACCGTGGAGACGGCGGTGGCGATCGCCGGCGGCTATACGCCGCGCGCGTCGCGCGACCACGCCGAACTCACCCGCACCCAGGACGGCCGAACTGTTACCGCGGACGTGCCAATGGCGCAGCCGGTCAGGCCGGGTGACACAATCATGGTGCGCGAACGGTTCTTTTAGCGGACAAAACCCACGCTTGCGCCCTCGGGCGACAACTGGAGCCGGCATCTGGGATGCTATTCCGTGGCGCGGCGCGCGGGGGAGGCGATGTCTTGCGGCTCGCGCAAGGCGATCTGGATTCAATTTAAGAATTGCCGGGAGGTGGAGCCGTTCTCCTGAATCTGTTCGGCGGGCCGCCCCTGTTTCAGGCCCTCGGGCGAGGCGCCTTGGCCTCCGCCTTCCGGAGGAACGTTCGATTTCGCTATGGCGATGATCAAACTCTCCTCCGCCTGCCGGACATGATCAAGCGCCCGCACGAGGGAGGCTCGACCGCTCAGTACGACTAACTCTGTACGCGCAAAGTGGAGGTCAATGCAGGCCCTTTCCACCATTCCATTCTTGCTGTACGACATCTAATCCCCCGATTCGTTTTACAGACTAAAATCCACATAAGCCGTGAAATGACTGTCTGTCTCGCTCACGGAGTTCCGAAAGAATTGAAGAGTTGTTTCGCGCGGCAAGAAAGATATTTAGAGGGCGCGAGCTTGAATTGTGAATATTGTTATAGTATCGACTTAAAAAAATATTATATGAGGCCTTCAAAGAAATAAGAGGCAGGCACGTCCAGCGCGCGGCAAATGTGAAAGAGCCGTTTCGCATCTATCCGGCTTCCGCCGGCTTCGTGTCTCTGCACTTCCGGAACTGTCGCGCCTATCATCTGAGCGAGCGCGGCGTGCTCGATCCCCATCAGCAGGCGGCGCAATCGGACCCTTGCGCCGATATGCCGGTCAATCCGGTTGATCGCGGTTGCTGTCGCTGGGGTTTCCAATTCAATGATATTTGCCGCAAGCCCCATTTTGTCCTCGAATCCGACCGGCGCCCAATCGCGTATTGTCGCTGGCGACGGTGCCCGATCGCAAGTCGTCGCAACAGGTTCGGAATCTACTCATGCTTGTAACTTGCCGCGTTGCTGCGCGTGAGCAGATCACGACCCCACAGCATGGGCTTCGCGCTTTATCAATCTGAAATAGAATGTAACTTTTGCGGCTGGACGATCCTCCGGCGCCACCCCCGCCCGCGGCGCCGCTCGGCGATCGCGGTTGCGCCAATGTGGTAAACCGCGCCAACCGAACGGCTTTCCCTCGGCGCGACCGCCTGAACGGCCGCAATAGACCGGGGTTGAGCCATGCGGCGTCGGTATCGAGCGTCGGAGTTGATCGGATGGAATTTCATCGGAAGCCGCGCGCCATTGCAGCATGTTCGCGCGGCGAATATTTCCAATATAAAGGTAAACAACCAAATTTCAGGGTTAATCTAAGCTTAACCGGGCGGCGTCTGTTAAAAATCGGTTAAGATTATCTCATCTGGAAGAGAAGCGGCGCGCGCCGCATCACGATGAGCGCTTCATGAAACATGTCAGTCCGGCGGAAACCCTGATGCAGGCGGTCCGCCAAACGCGTCTGTCCGGCGCCGTGCTGAGCGGGTGTGCGCGCGCGGCGGAAACGTCCGTCCTGGCGCTGCTCGGTCTGGCGCTCAACGCCGGCGAATCGGGTCCCGCCTTTGAAGCCTCCGATGTTCTCGTCTATGTCGCGGTCGCGCTGATCGCCAGCGTGACCCTTAACGCCTCCGGCGCTTACAGGCTCGACGCCCTGCGCGCGCCCACGAGCTTGCCGCGCGTGATGCTGATCTGGTGCGGCGCGATCCTGTCTTTCATGGCGCTGGATTTCCTGCTGCGGCTGGACGGCCGTTTCTCGCGCGATTTCATGCAGCTGTGGCTGGTCGGCGGCGTCGCCTTCCTCATTGTGGAGCGCGTGCTGCTCGGCCTGTGGACGCGGCGGATGACGCGGCTCGGGCGGCTCGACCGTTATGCGGTGATCGTGGGCGGCGGCCCGATGGCGGAGATGCTGCTCGAAACCCTTTCGCGCCCGCCCCTCAACGACCTGCGCATCCTCGGCCTGTTCGACGATCGCGGCGACGAGCGGTCCCCCGACATGATCGCGGGCTATCCCAAGCTCGGCTCCGTGGACGATCTGGTCGCCTTCGCGCGCAACGCGCGGATCGACCAGGTGATCTTCGCCCTGCCGGTCAGCGCCGAAGGCCGCATTCTCTCCATGCTGCGCAAGCTCTGGGTGCTGCCGGTGGACATCAGGCTCGCGGCGCACGCCAACCGCCTGCGCTTCCGGCCGCGCGCCTATTCCTTCATCGGCGCGGCTCCCATGCTCGACCTGCTCGACAAGCCGCTGAGCGACAGCGCGCTGTTCTTCAAGGCCGCCTTCGACCGCGTGGCCGGCGCGCTGCTGCTGCTCGCCTGCGCGCCGCTGATGGGGGCGATCGCGCTCGCGGTGCGGCTGACCTCGCGCGGTCCGGTGATTTTCCGCCAGGAGCGGCTGGGCTTCAACAACGAGCGCATCACCATCTACAAGTTCCGCACGCTCTACGCGGACCAGTGCGATCCCGTGGCCCGCAAGCAGGTGACGCGCGGCGATCCGCGCGTGACTCCGCTCGGCCGGTTCCTGCGCCGCGCCTCGCTGGACGAATTGCCGCAGTTCATCAATGTGGTGAAGGGCGACCTGTCGCTGGTGGGGCCGCGTCCGCACGCCCTGAACAGCCGCGTCGCCAACCGCGAATATCACATGGCGGTGGACGGCTATTTCGCCCGCCATCGCGTCAAGCCCGGCGTGACCGGCTGGGCGCAGATCAATGGCTGGCGCGGCGAAACCGACACGCTGGAAAAAATCCAGCGCCGCGTCGAACACGATCTTGATTATATCGAGAACTGGTCGATGCTGCTCGACCTCTACATTCTCGTGTTGACCCCGTTTTCCCTCGTTTTCGGCGCCAACGCCTACTGAACCCGGCGAGAGGGGCGAAAGGCCGGGCGTTCCGGGCTTTTTGTTAACCCCTCGGGTCTAGTTTTGGCCCGGTTTGGAATGACGGTGCGGCGCGTTGAGCGAACAGGCCCTGAGAATCGTCCATGTGCTGCGGGCGCCGGTCGGAGGCCTGTTTCGCCATGTGATCGATCTGGCGGCCGCGCAGGCGCGGTTCGGCCATCAAGTCGGCCTCGTCGCGGATTCCTCCACCGGCGGCGAATCCGCCGCGCGCGCCTTCAAGGCGATCGCGCCGCTGTTGGCGCTGGGCGTCGAGCGCTTCCCCATGCGCCGCGCGCCGCATCCCGCCGATGTCGGGGGAATTGTGCGGGTCTATCGCCACGCCCGGCGGCTCAAGCCGGACATCTTGCACGGTCACGGCTCCAAGGGCGGTCTTTACGCAAGGGCCACCGGCTTCCTGCCGGGCCTGAGCGGGATGGTGCGCGCCTATACGCCGCACGGCGGCAGCTTCCACCAGCAGCCGGGCTATTCCCTGTTCATGCTGGTCGAACGCCTGGTGGCGGCCAAGACCGACGTGCTGTTCTTCGAAAGCGATTACATCGCCGCCGAGGTGGCCAGGGGCGTCGGACCGACCGACGCCTTGACCCGCGTCGCCAAGAACGGCCTGCGGCCCGAGGAATTCATCCCCGCGCCTCCCCAGGCCGACGCCGCCGAATTCCTCTATATCGGCGAATTGTCGAGCTACAAGGGCGTGGACACGCTGATCGACGCGCTGGCCATCATTCATGCCGGCGGCGCGTACAAGCCCAATCTGGTCATTGTCGGATCGGGCAGGGAACTCGATCGTCTCGCCACAATGGTCGAACGCTTCAACCTCAATCGCCATGTCGCCTTTTATGGCGTGCTGCCGGCGCGCGAGGCCTTCGCGCTGGGCCGCATCGTCGTGGCGCCCAGCCGCGCCGAAAGCCTGCCCTATATCGTGCTGGAGACTCTTGCCGCGGAAAAGCCGCTGATCGCCACCGATGTCGGCGGCGTCGGCGAGATTTTCGGCCCCTATCGCGAACGGCTGATTCCGCGCGACCGCGCCGATCTGCTGGCCAAGGCCATGATATCGGCGCTCGGCCGCGCGCCTGAAGCGCTCCAGGCGGAGAGTCTGGCGCTCAAGACCCATGTCGCCGCGCATTTTACCGTGGACGCCATGGTGCGCGACGTGCTGGCGGGTTATCGCGACGCGATGGCCGCCAAGCGCGCCGCGACCGCCTGACATCGTTGATGGCGGCGCGCGCGGAAAAACGCGCTTGAGTTTGCCCGCAAAGCCTTCTATGAGCGCCGTCGTTGGATTCTGACGCCAGTTCTCCCGCCAGGGAAACGGTCGGGAGCGTATACGACAGGCGCGCGCATCCCCCAATCCAGCATTGGCGCGCGACGTGTCGCAACATTGGTGAAGCCTGCATTCGGAACGAGGGCCATGGCCAAGGAAAAATTTTCGCGTAACAAGCCGCATTGCAACATCGGCACCATCGGTCACGTCGATCACGGCAAGACCTCGCTGACGGCGGCCATCACCAAGATCCTCGCCGAAACCGGCGGCGCGACCTTCACCGCCTACGACCAAATCGACAAGGCGCCGGAAGAAAAGGCCCGCGGCATCACCATTTCGACGGCGCACGTCGAATATGAGACCGCCA
>NZ_NHSJ01000037.1 GCF_002937075.1 Rhodoblastus sphagnicola | reverse complement strand
TGCGGGGAACGCCGGGGCTCGACATCTACAGCAATGGCGGCGTGGGAACCGTGACGCCCGTGTTCCTGCGCGGCTCGACGCCCGGCCAGACCCTGGTTCTGCTCGACGGCGTTCGCATCAACGATCCCAGCATCACCGACGGTTCGGTCGATCTCGGCGCCTTTTCCGCCGGCAATATCGAGCGCATCGAGGTTTTACGCGGGCCGCAATCGGCGCTTTACGGTTCGGACGCCATGGGCGGCGTCATCAATATCATCACCCGCAAGGGCGAAGCCGCGCCGCATGGCTCGTCGCCGCGCGCAGAGGACCAGGGCCAGGCGATGCTGCTGCATCCCGCCCTCGAACGCGACTATCCCGCCGCGCGCCGCATTGTCATTCCAGAGCAATTGACGATTTGCGGCGGCCCCATGCTGCCCGCCGCGCTGGATCGCCTGTCCGACGCCATGGCGCGCATTTCGCGCTGAGCCGGCCGGCGCGGTCAGTCCGCAGCCGGGTCCTTGATGCGACTGGGATCTTGCTCGTGACCATCCCAGAACGTGGGCCGCTCCAGCCAGCGCTGGATGAAATTCCACGCGCGCTTGTAGCCGTTGTGCGGCAGTATGCAGGCCGAACAATCCTTGCGCTTCAGGCCATTGCGGTCGATGATCACCCCATACGGCCCCGGACATTCATTGGCGCTGAGCGGGCAATAGCAGAACAGACAGTTGAACTCGCGCTCCACGCCCGGGTGGCAGGGCATGAAGGGACAAGCGGAATTGGTGAACCCCATATAGCCGGTGTTCTTGGTGGCGTCTTTCGGCTCCATTTCGCTTTCTCCCTGGCGCAAGACGCCTCAACTCGGTCCATCTGTTTCAACGTGCTCGCGCCTATTTGAGACGCAACGGACAGCCCGAAACAATCAGCCATGATTCCGTCGAATGCGCCGCCGTGGCTTGGGCCAGAAGGCCGACGAGATCGCGAAACCGGCGCAAGTCGGCCTCCATCGGCACGGGGCTCCAGCCGATTTCGTCGCCAACGACGACGGTGGGATAGGGCGCGGCGCACAAAGCATCGAGCAGGGCGCGCCATTCTTGGAGAATGTCGTCGTCAGGCCGCACGAAGCGCGCCGCCGTCCAGACGACGATGCTGTCGACGATGACGCCGGCAGGCGGTGGATCGATTGTGCTCAGCGCGACGTCGATCCGGTCCGGCGCTTCCAATGTGCGCCAGGACTCAGGCCGCTCCGCCCGATGTTTCCGCACGCGCTCCGCCATTTCGAGATCAGCGGGGTCAGCCCACCATGGCGCGACGAACACCACGTCGTCTCCCCATCCCCTGGCGATTTCGACCGCGCGCGCGCTCTTTCCGCTGCGCACGGGGCCGGTGAGATAAATCAGTTCGCCCATCAAGACACCATCCGTTGCGCGGGGCGCGCGCCGCGCCGCGCGAACGCCCGCATTTGACCGACGAAGCGAACGGCGAGTTCGGGCCGTTGCGCCAGGGGAATGTGCATATAGCTGGCGAGCAGCCCGCGTCCGGCATGACCGGCTCGTGCGGTCGGGTCGCTGTCCCGGCTGCCCTGAAGCCGCCAGGCCGGCGACGGCGGTTCGCCGCCGCAGTCCCATAAGCTGTAATGGAATTCGTGGCCGCGCAGCGTTTCGCCAGCGCGCGCCAGCGGCGTGTCGACCAGAGCCGTCGCCCGGCGATAGCCCAGCGCGGCCAGGCGATCCGTCATTCGAACCGTTCCAGGAATCAGGCCCGCCATGCGATGCCGAACGCCCTCGGCGTCAATCAGCGCTTCGGTCAGCGTCATGAAGCCGCCGCACTCCGCCGCGATGGGCGCGCCCTCGGTATGCAATGTGCGCAGGTCTCGCCACAGCGTTTTATTGGAGGCGATTTCACGGGCGAACAGTTCGGGATAGCCGCCGCCCAGAAAGACCGCCGCCGCGCCCTCCGGAAGCGTCTCGCCCGCCACCGGGCTGAAGCGGACGACGCGGGCGCCCGCAGCCGATAGGATGTCGATGTCGTCCTGATAATAGAATGAAAACGCGGCGTCCGAAGCCAGCGCGAGTATGGGGTCCTCGCTGGTCGGGCTGCGGGTTTCGAACGAACCAGCCAAGAAAGGAAGGGCCGACGCCGCGCGCGCGACTCCAAGCAGAGCGTCGAGATCGAACCGCTCGGCTACGGCGTCGGCCACGGCCGCGAGCGTGGTCTCCCGCGCCCCGTTCTGAGCCGCCAGATCGAGGCCGAGATGCCGCTCGGGGATGGTGAGGGCGGCGTTGCGCGGCAGCCAGCCCAGCGTCGGAAGATCGACGATTTCGGAAATCGCCGCCGCGCACCCCCGCGCGTGGCCTTCCGATCCGGCGAAATTGAGCGCCAACGCTGTGACCGGCCGCTTCGGATCGAAGCGCGCGAAGCCGAGGGCGGCGGCTGCCGCGCTGCGCGCCGAGCCGGAAATGTCGAGGACCAGCAGCACCGGCGCGTCGAGCGCCGCTGCGATCGCCGCTGTCGATCCCTCGTCGCTGTCGAACCGGGCGCCGTCGAACAGCCCCATCACGCCCTCGATCACCGCGACATCCGCGTCCGCGCAAGCGCGGGCGAAACTTTCGCGCATGCCGGTTTCGCCGAGCATCCAGGCGTCGAGATTGCGACACGGGCGCCCAGCCGCCGCGCTCAGCCAGCCGGGATCGATGTAGTCTGGGCCGCATTTGAACGGCTGCACGATAAGACCGCGCCGGCGCAGGGCGCCGATCAGCCCTGCGGTCAGCAATGTCTTGCCCGACCCCGATCCGGCGCCGGCAACGACGATCCTGGCCGTCACGACGCCGGCTCCGTCACGTGGCGGCGTCGGAGCAGATAGATGTCGAGGATCCAGCCGAGGCGCTGTTTCTCGCGCCGCACCGTCTCGGCCAGCGCCGGGCCGATTTCACCGAGCGGGCCGGACGCCAAAACCTCATGCTCTGTCCCAAGATAGGCGCCCCAATAAATGTCGAAATCTTCCGGGGCGATCTGGGCGAAGGCGGCGTTGGAATCCAGCATGACGGCAACGGACTCATGGTCCTTGGCTGCGCCCGCCAGCAACCGACGCGCTGTGGTCACCAGCAGATCGCCGCCAATCTCATGCAGCGGGATGGCATGGCGTGCAGCGAGCAGATTCAGGCTGCTCACGGCCGGCGTCACCTCGACCTCGAATCTTCCGGGATATTGCGCCTGGACCCTGCGCAGTATGGCGATGCTGCTGTCATAGAGCGCCGGATCGCCCCAGACCAGCACGCCGCCGGTTTGCCCCTCGGCGAGATGCTCATCGAACAGGGCGGCAAATATCTCGGCCTTTCGCGCGTGCCAGTCGGCGACCACGTCGAGATAGTCGTCCTGCGCGCGCGCGCGCGGCGGGCTTTCCGCCGTGACAACGCGATAGGCCCCGGGACCGCGATAGAGATCGAGAACGCGGTGGCGCGTGTCGCCGAGCGCTTCCTTGCCGCGTCCCTGCTTCTCCAGCAGGAAGAACACGTCGACCTTCCGCAATGCCGCGATCGCCTGCGCCGTCAAATATTTCAGCCCGCCCGGACCCATGCCGATCAGACAGATTTTTCGCATTTTTTTACTCCAGCCTATCGCGCCAGCGCGAGCAGGGCGTCGAGGTCAAGATTGGCTTCGCAATGGTCGGCGAGCGCGTCCAGCGTCTCCTCCACACGCGCCTCGAAGGCGAGATGCGACACCTGCGCCCCGGTCTGACACAGCCAGGCGGAGCGAAACGCATCCCCGGCAAAAATGCCATGCACATAGGCGCCGGCGACGCGGCCATCGCGCGAAACCGCGCCCTCCGGCCTGATCTGGCCGTCGCCGTGATCCAGTTCGAGCCAGGGCCGGGTCAGGGCCTCGCCGGTCGTGCGCCCCATGTGCATCTCATAGCCGGTCACGCGGACGCCCGAGACGCGGTCGAACGCATCGATGTCGACGAGGCGCTTTTCGCCGGACATGTCGGTTTCCAGATCGAGCAGGCCAAGCCCCTCGGTTTCGCCGGGAGGCCCGTCAACGCCTTGGGGATCGCGGACCA
Source organism: Rhodoblastus sphagnicola (assembly GCF_002937075.1). GTDB lineage: Bacteria > Pseudomonadota > Alphaproteobacteria > Rhizobiales > Beijerinckiaceae > Rhodoblastus > Rhodoblastus sphagnicola. Next base: position 7,603 of record NZ_NHSJ01000037.1, on the reverse strand, counting down.
CGCGGCCGAGAATCTGATAGCCGGCGCAAAGGCCGATGACGCGGCCGCCCCGGCGCACATGAGCGCGAATGTCGATGTCCCAGCCCTCGCGCCGGATCAGATCCAGTTCGACGCGCGTCGACTTGGAGCCGGGAATCACCACCACATCGACATCGCCGGGAATGGCCGATCCCGGCTGGATCCATTTCAGGTTGACGTCCGGCTCGGCGGCCAAGGGATCGAGATCGTCGAAATTGGCGACGCGCTGCAAACGCAGCACCGCGACCTTAACCTTGCCCTGGCTTCCGGCGGCGGCGCGCTCCAGCGCCAGCGAGTCTTCGGCGGGCAGGCGTTCGGCGGCGGTGAACCAGCGCAACACCCCCAGGAACGGCCAGTTGGTGTGTTGAGTGATGGTTCGACACCCCGGCTCGAAAATCGAGAAGTCGCCGCGAAACTTGTTGATGATATAGCCGACGACGCGGGCGCGGTCGGCCTCGTCGAGCAGCGCCCAGCTGCCGACGAGCGCCCCCATGGTTCCGCCGCGATCGATGTCGGAGAGGAAAATCACGGGCAGGTCGGCTTCCTCGGCGAAGCGCATGTTGGTGATGTCGGACGATCGCAGATAGGCCTCGGCGCCGCTGCCCGCGCCCTCGACGATCACCAGATCGGCTTCGCGGGCGAGGCGCTCGAAACTGTCCACCACCGCCGGCATCAGCTCGCGGCGCATGTGGTGATAAATCTTCGCCGGGCAATTGCCGAGCACGCGACCTCTGAGCACCACCTGCGCGCCGATTTCGCTTTGTGGCTTCAGCAGCACAGGATTCATGTGGATCGAGGGTTTCGCGAAGCAGGCGCGCGCCTGAAGCGCCTGGGCGCGTCCGATCTCGCCGCGCGGCGGCTGACCATCGGGACCAGCGGGCAGGTCGGAATGGACGGCCACCGCCGCATTGTTGCTCATGTTCTGCGCCTTGAAGGGGCGAACGACCAGACCGCGACGCGCAAAGGCGCGGCACAGCCCGGCCACCACCATGCTCTTGCCGACATCGGAACTCGTGCCCTGAATCATCAGGCTTTTGGCGCTACGAGGGGTACCCTGCGGATGTGGCGCGAACGCAATTCTGGAGATCAATTCGGCGACGTGGGGAGGCGTCATTTTGTCCTCATTGTTGAAGGCGCCCGCAGGCGTCGAACGCGCGCTGCATGGCGGGGAACGTTGTTGACTTCATTGGGAAGCGGGATTTAGGAACGGCGCGTGATCATCGTCAGCGCACTCCGACACATTGAAATTTTGACAGCCGAGCGGAACTTCACCCGCTCGCTGTCGCTGCTCGCGCCATGGCAAACCGTTATCTTCGATGTCGATCCATTGCCGCGCGACCATCTGATCCTGGCGTTCAACGACATCACGGCGCCGGAGACCGGATGCGTCCTTCCGGATGATGCAAACGTTCGCGCGATCGTCGAATTCGGCCGGTCCTGCCGCATCGACGACTACGTACTCGTTCACTGCTGGATGGGCGTCAGCCGATCGCCGGCTGCCGCCTACATCATCGCCTGCACGCGAGCGCCTGGCGAAGAAAAAGCCATAGCGGATGCTTTGCGACGCCGCTCTCCGACGGCGACGCCAAATCGCCTGCTCGTGTCCCTGGCCGACGACTTGCTCGCGCGCGGCGGCCGCATGGTCAATGCGATCGACGAGATCGGAAGGGGCTGCGCATTTGAGGGCGATGCGCCGCCTTTTGCCCTGCCGCTCGATTGGCGCGCTGGTGGTGGCATAGCGATTTGAATTCGTCATAGCAGCCCGGCGGCTCCGAGCAGGACTCCGACCTCGACCATCTGCTCCGTCGCTCCAAGAATATCGCCGGTATAGCCTCCAATCAGCCGCCATGCCGCAAGGGGAGGAGCAATGGCGAGCGAACCGGCCAGGGTGAGGCCGAGAGCGGCGGCGGCAGGCGCAATAGCCGCGAGCCAGGCAAAGGCCAATACAGCCATCACTCCGGCGAGAACCATGGTGGCGGCGCTGAACTTCCGTTCGGGATAAACCGTGCGCGCCGTGGCGATGTCTCCGCCATAGGGCAGAAACGCCATCACAACGAGCAGGCTGGCGCGCGCTAATCCATGAGCGGCTATCAAAGCCGCCGCGCCTACCATTGGCGGCGCCGAGGCAAGTGCGGCGACCCGCAGTCCGAATGTCAGGCAGAGCGCTACGGCGCCGTAGGTTCCGAGCCGACTGTCCTTGAAAATCGCGAGGCGTTGCGTCCGATTGCGTCCACCGAACAGCCCGTCGGCGGTATCGGCCAAACCATCCTCGTGCAGAGCGCCCGTCATGATGACGGTTGTCGCGACCGCCAGCATTGCGGCAATCGCGCCGGGCCAGATTTTGTGAGCGCACAACAGGACGCCGGCTCCGGTCGCCCCGATGAGCGAGCCAACGAGCGGAAAATATCTCCCGGCCGCACGGATCCAATCTTGGTCGAATCGCGGTGACATTGGCGCGGGCAAGACGGTCATGAATTGGACGGTCTGGAAAAAAGGTGCGCAGCCTTTCATCGATCGCCCGGAGGGCTCCGAACTGTCCGCGTCGGGAGTGCTGGATTCAATATTGTCTGGCCTAGTATTCATCGGGACAGCGGAGACGCGCGTTTGCTGGTCAGGATTGCGCGAATTTCCGTCCAGACGTCCGGCTCGATCCAATCGCGCCGGACGCCGAGCGGCGGGGAGGTCCATATCACCTTCACGTCGAACTTTTTCGCCAATTCATAATCGACGCTGCCCGGCAGTCCCGCGAGATCGAAAATGACAGCGCTTTCAGGCAGCCGTGCGAGGATGGCGGCGCCGATGAAATGGGTCAGGCCCGTCGAAATGACGACGTTCAGACGTGACGCCTGATTGGGAAGGTCTGCCACCCGGTGCGGCGTCACATCATTTTCGATGAGTTGCAGACACTCTTCGATGTCGTCGGCGACAGCATGTACGGACACATCTTCCGCGCGCACTCGGCTCAGGAGCTCATCAAAGAGCGCGCCGCGCCCGATGACCAAAACTTCGCACGCCGCCTTCGACGCGAGCAGGGGGCGCGCCACGAAGGGGTCGTCAGCGGCGCCGTCGGCGTCGGGGAGGCCAAGGCGCCCATGGCCAAGGAAGGAGCTTGCCCGCTCAACCGGCTCCGAGCGCCGGGGCCTTTCGGCTTCTGACGAAACCGAACACGCCTTTCGTTCGCTTGCGTTCAGCAGGGCCAAGCGCAGAATGAACTCCACGCCCCGCAACGCATAATTCTGAATACGCCAGGAGAAAGGCATGCGCTTGGCGCCGCAGGAATTAGACGCATGCTTTACGACGACCGCACAGGCGACAGTCGCGCTTCGCGCTCGTTGCCGGGCATGCCTCCTGAGGAGCTGACCGGAGATTTTCGCGCCGCGGTCGACTGCGGTCACGCATTGCCGATCAGCTTTCATGGCCTAATAGGCGCCTGATCTTCCATCTGCTCCGTTCCGCCGCCGCATGCGCGCATGGCCGCCGCCGCCGCCGCCGTCGGTGAAGCCTCCTGTTTGCGCTTTGGCGCGCTCTTCCATTCGGCGGTCGCTTCGTCCTCCGGGCCACGGGTCAACCGACGCGATTCATCGAAATGAAAGTTGACCTTTTTCTTTGACTGCGGACCCCAGTATCCCGCCTTGCCGAGGTCATAGAACTTGCGTTCGAACGCGCTCTTCAGGAACGCCTTCAGGCATCCCAGCAAATAGCGGCGGCGCAGCGGATCGCGCACCCAAGGGTAGCCGAACAGCGCCTTGTTCATGTAGAAGCGGCGATAATTGTGCATCACCCCGTCGAGAAGCTCGCCCCGATCCATCGCGTTGGGCTTCATGATCGGCGTAACGAAATTGTACTTCTCGAAGTCGAACACTTCGACCTTGTCGCCGAGTTCGCGATAGAGATCGGAGAATGGCCATGGGGTAAACATCGACCAGTTCGCCATGTCGGGCTTCCAGTCGCGGACCATCTGGTAGGTTTGTTCGAGTGTCTCCTTGGTCTCGTTCTCCAGGCCGACGATGAACTGCGCTTCGGCGACGATGCCGTGCTTCTGCAACAGCTGGATCGCCTTCTTGTTCTGGGAGACAGTCGTCTCCTTGTTGAACAGATCGAGATTCAGTTGCGCGACCGCCTCGGTGCCGAGCGAAATATGGACGAGGCCGGCTTTGCGATACAGCGGCAGCAGGCTCTCGTCGCGCAGCACGTCGGTCACGCGGGTGTTGATGCCCCACAGGACCGGCAGGTTGCGGGCCGCAAGCTCCTCGCAGAAAGCGATGAAAGCCTTCTGATTGATCGTCGGCTCCTCGTCGGCCAGGATGAAGAACCCGACCTTGTGCTCGCGCACCAGCGTCTCGATTTCGTCAACCACGAGTTTTGGTTTGCGAACGCGATAATCGCGCCAGAACTTCCATTGCGAACAGAAGCTGCAAGTGAACGGACAGCCGCGCGCCATGTTGGGCGTGGCGACGCGCACGCCAAGTGGAACGTAAATGTATTTCTCCCAATCGAGAATGCTCCAGTCCGCCACGATCGAATCGACATCGCGGATCGGCGGTTCCGCCTGGGTGGCGATGACCTTCGAACCCTCACTGTAGGCTATTCCCGCGACCTGTCCGCGCGCTCCCGGCCATTCGCCGTGATCGACGGCGCGGATGACGTTGAGAAGAACCGCCTCGCCCTCGCCGCGCGCCACAGCGTCGATCCAGGGCGCCTCGTGGAGGATCTGCTGATACATGAAAGTGCCGTGTATGCCGCCCAGCACCGTGACCACATCAGGATGCGCTTCCTTCGCGATCTGGAGCACGCGCTCGGCTTTGTAGATCGACGGCGTTATTGCCGTGGTCCCGACAATGTCGGGAGTATCGGCCGCCAGTTCGGCGCGCAGTTCATCTTCGGTAAGATTGTCCGTCATCGCGTCGATGAAACGAATATTGGAAAAGCCACCCGCCTTGAGATAACCCGCGAGGTAAGCGACCCAGGCCGGCGACCACTTGCCGGCGATCTCGGCCCCGCCCGAATGATAATTGGGGTGGATCAGAATAATGCGCATGTGAAAAACCTTCCGAACAGCTGGCGCTGTATCAATCGGGCGGCGTTGAGCCGATGCTTCAAATGAAATCGCGCCAGAACGGATCACACGACGCGCGTCTTGCAAGCACATGCAGCTGCAGGACTCTTGCGGCAGTACGAAGATCAGCGTTTGGTGAGCGACAATGACGCGAGCTGGGTGCAGCTACACGATGGCCCCGCGCGAACGTGGCTGAGCTGAAAAAGCCACCAAGTCTTCTATCATCGCCAACCTCCTGCCTCGCCTTCCCCGGCGAGTCTGAGTTAAATCGAGCGATGGCAGGTTTCCTGGCTCACGGATCACCACCTGTTTCCGCCTTCCCGACCCGAAGGTCAGTGGCTTTGTCGAACAGGCTAACCGCTTACAGTTGCGGGGGCAGCCACGGCATTTAACCGTGTTCCCTATTATCTTCGGCGTTGGACTGACGACGAAGCACCATCTGTCGGAATGATGGCGCAATCTTTTGCCGTTGGCAAGTTTCCGTTTCACGAGCCAGCAATTCTAATTCGTCCACCTGCGGTAATGTCATGCGTTGATCTGATTTTCGATTTCGGGCGTGGGCTTGGACTCGATGAGGATGATCATGAGCGTTCACGAGTATGGGACGACCAGATAGGCGGCGATTGTTCGGATATGCTTGGCAGCAATCAATACCCTGGCGAGCGCCAAGCAGTGAAAGGGACCGGTCGTCTCTATGGCATTGGTCTGGGTCCGGGAGCCCCGGAACGTCTCGCGGTCAAGGCGACGCGGCTGCTTAAAATCTGCCCGGTCGTCGCCTATTTCTGCAAGTCGGGCCGGCGCGGAAATGCGCGCGCAATCGCCGACTGCTGGAGCGCGCGATCTATGTTGAGCCCGGCGCCCCGCCCGAGCAGAACGTCATTCCGCTCAGAGAAAAGGACGGCGACGACGAACCCTATTTTTCGCTGGAGCTGCTTCCCGGACGGGGAGGGCGGCCATGACGGGCAAGCTCCACTTCATCGGGGAGGGGCCAGCGCCAAGCGCAAGCCTTCGCTTGTGCATGGCGCATTCGCGAAGGTCATCGTCATCTCGCGATTGACTCGAATCACGGCCTGTGACTACTATATATCGTGCTTCGGTGCCTCATATCGTCAGCATATGGGGCTAAGAGGGAAGCCGGTGAGACGCCGGCGCTGCCCCCGCAACTGTAAGCGGCGAGCTTGTGTCCGCATGCGCCACTGACGTTTTTCGACGTCGGGAAGGCAGGGCGCGAGCGACGACCCGTGAGCCAGGAGACCTGCCGAATCACGATGATGTCCTCGGGCGGGGTGCTCTCGAGGGCTCGGAGCAATCTCGCGCGACGCGCGATGCTCCGCGCCTTCGTCGCCGTTGCTCGTTTTTTGGTGGGGAAATGGCAATGAAGGCAGACTTTCAAACTTTCGCAAAAATTCCGAAACCGCTGGCGCCAGCGGCCTGAACGGCCCGCGCCGCCGCTTCCCCGTTCTTTCATCCGTCGCATTCTGGATTTTCGATGACCTCGTCACGCCCCTCCGTCGTCGTCAAACGCAACGGCGTTGTCGCGCCCTTCGATTCCGGTAAAATCCGTTCGGCCATCGAACGCGCAGGCAGGGCGAGCGGGGAATTTGATGCGGCGCGCGCGGCCGAATTGACCGCGCAGGCCGAAAAAGTCTTGAAACACCGCTTCGCCTCGTGAAACCCGACGATCGAGGAAATCCAGGACATCGTCGAGCAGGCGCTGATCTCGGGCGATCACTTCGCCACGGCCCGGGCCTATATCGTCTACCGCGAAAAGCGCGGTCAGGCGCGCGCCGACCGCAAGACGGTCGTGGACGTCGGCAGTTCGATCAACGAATATCTGGAAAAGTCGGACTGGCGCATCAACGCCAACGCAAACCAGGGCTATTCGCTCGGCGGGCTCATCCTCAACTTTTCCGGAAAGGTGACGGTGAATTACTGGCTGTCGCACGTTTATCCGCCCGAAGTCGGCCGCGCTCATCGCGAGGGCGACCTCCACATCCACGACCTCGACATGCTCTCGGGCTATTGCGCGGGGTGGTCGCTGCGGACGCTACTCACCGAGGGGCTGAACGGCGTCCCCGGCAAGGTCGAGGCGGGGCCACCGAAGCATCTTTCCAGCGCCGTGGGCCAAATCGTCAATTTCCTCGGCACGCTGCAAAACGAATGGGCTGGCGCGCAGGCGTTCAGTTCGTTCGACACATATCTCGCGGCGTTCATTCGCAACGACAATCTTCCCTATGAACAGGTCCGCCAGTCGATTCAGGAGTTGATCTACAATCTCAATGTCCCCTCGCGCTGGGGCACCCAAACCCCCTTCACCAACCTGACGTTTGACTGGACCTGTCCTGAAGACCTGCGCGACCAGGCGCCGATTATCGGCGGCGTGGAAATGGAGTTCTGAACCGCGCCGGGTTTGCCGGAGGCCATTTTGTTCAAATCAGGCCGCGATGGCGGTCTGATTTAGCGAGGCGTAGTAACGCGCCTCGGCCTCGGCTGGCGGGATGTTGCCGATCGGCTCCAGCAGCCTGCGGT
>NZ_NHSJ01000036.1 GCF_002937075.1 Rhodoblastus sphagnicola | reverse complement strand
TTGCTTCAGCATGTGATGCCGATCTGTCATCGCCCCGCGGCGCGTCCACTGCCGCTGTATGGGTTCAGTAGGTCAAGCATGTGAAGTCGAATATTGCCGGCCGGTATCGAAGCGATACCGGCCGTTTGGCGTCTGTCAATCTGTGGCCCCCAGTCGGGCCAGCGCCGCGGTTCGAAATTGCGAGGACGGAAACGAAGTGCGGTCGGGCGCCGCGCATTGCCGGCGCGGGCCGATAGCAATCCCAGACGATGAGAGATAGTTGGCGCTGCGCAAGGCTCTCTTGCGCCTTCTTCAGCGCGGAGGCGGCGGCTTCGGCGAGGACGCGCTCCGCAGCGCGATAGCCATCGACCGGACGCCCGATGAAATTGTGCGAACCGGAATACCGGATGTCCTGCCGAATGCTCGGATCGACATCGCGGAGATAAGCGAACCCTTTCGGCAATGGGCCTGCCGCGCAGCCGATATCGCCCGTCAGCACGCAGGCCAACATCGTCAAGCCGAAATATCCGAATGCCCTCGGCAGCAGCCTCTTGCTTGGCGGGAGAATTTGGTTTTCGATCATGGCCGATGATACTGCGCCGGTGGCTGACGCGTCACGAAATCAATCCGTCTCTGCGAGAGAACGAGAGCGGGTTCTGCGGCGGATACGCCGGCGCCCCATAGGCTGGCGTGAGGATGGACCGAATGCGCATCGGTCACGGCAGTCTGCTCCGCCTTGTAAGTCTCGGGCCGGACATGAAACTGCCGTGCCCAGCCGATTTGCTTCTCGCTGACATTGGCCGACGCCTCGGCCATGCGCTTTGCGCCGAAGTTGGTGGCGTCCGCCAGCACGGCGGCGAGAATTGTGGACCTGTTGCGCGCCGCGTCCAGCGTTCGCATCTGGGTGAACCTGTCGGAAAACCCTGTCCACCCATTCACTTCCGCCAACAGGTCGGTGATATAGAGATCGAAATCGCCGGGCACGCCGAGGTTGAGGGCGTTGGCCGCTTTCTTTTCCTCGAACGCCGCCTTTGGCATCAGTTGATCGGCGAAGGGGCTGAACGTCCGGCTGCCCTCGACCGAAATATCGCGAGAGCGCAGCTTCTCGCGCAAGACGGCGAGCGTGGCGATTTCGTAGAGCCGCCGATCCGATTTTCTATCGGCGAAGATGGAGGCCCTGGCCCCGCCGGAAAGCCGCAACCCTTGATTGTTCCACAATACTAAAGCTGCTTGCGTTCTCTTTATGTCTGCTTATGCGTATCTGGCGATCTTTTCGTTACCTGAGGCCGGGCTGCGAGAGGCGAAGGGTCCAGCCTTTTGAGGTCAGCGCGCCCGCGGCAAAACCCGGAGTCTCCGCCTTCAAATCAATACCTCCGCTTCAGGAAAACAGCATGTCGATGTCGGCTTCGGTCATGGCGAGCGTCGGCGCGCCGTCGGCGTCGAACAGGTTTTCCGCCAACTGGCGTTTGCGCGCCTTCATCTCCTCCATCTTTTCCTCGATCGTCTCCGCCATCACCAGCTTGTGGACGAACACCGGCTTATCCTGGCCGATGCGATGGGCGCGGTCGATCGCCTGCTCCTCGACCGCCGGATTCCACCAGGGGTCGTAAAGGATCACCGTGTCGGCGGCGGTGAGATTCAGGCCGACGCCGCCGGCCTTGAGGCTGATCAGGAAGATTTTGGTTTCGCCGTTCTGGAACGCCTGGATTTCCTTCGGCCGGTCCCTGGTGTCCCCGGTCAGCAGCGAAAACCTGAGTTTTTTGGCGTCGAGGCGCGGCCGGATCAGGTCGAGCATGGAGGTGAATTGCGAGAAAATCAGAATGCGCCGGTCGTCCTCCATCAACTCGCCCAAAAGCTCATCAAGCCGTTCGAGCTTGGCGGATTTGGCCTTGGCGATGTGCTTGGCCGGCAGTTTGAGCAGCCGGGGATCGCAGCACGCCTGCCGCATCTTCAACAGGGCGTCGAGCACGATGATGCGGGAGCGGTTCAGGCCCTTCGCGGCGATGGCGGCGCGCACTTTCGCGTGCATGGCGAGGCGGATGGATTCGTAAATGTCGCGCTGCTCGCGCTCCATCTCGATGCGCTCGGCGATTTCGGTCTTGGGCGGCAATTCGCTCGCGACCTGATTTTTGGTGCGGCGTAGCAGAAACGGTTTGACGCGGCGCGCCAGAGCGCGGGCGCGCTCCGTGTCGCCTTTCTTTTCGATGGGCGTGCGGAAGGCGTGCGAGAACCAGGCGCGATCGCCCAAAAAGCCCGGCGACACCACGTTGAACAGCGACCACAATTCGCCGAGATGGTTTTCCAGCGGGGTGCCGGTCAGCGCGAAGCGCTGGCGGGCGTTCAGTTCGCGGATCAGGCGCGTCGTCGTCGCGTCCGGATTTTTGATCGTCTGCGCCTCGTCGAGAAACAGCAGGCTCCAGATTTCGCCCTTGAGCGCGTCCTTGTCGCGGCCGATCAGCGGATAGGTGGTCAGCACCAGATCGCTGTCGGCGATGGCCGCGAAGCGCTGCTTGCGATCGAGCCCGTGCAGCGTCAGCACCTTCAGGGTCGGCGCGAATTTCTCCGCCTCCAGTCGCCAATTGGCCATCAGGCTGGTCGGCGCGATCACCAGCGCCGGCTTGTCGAGCCGTCCGTCGGACTTTTCCGCCGCGATCAGCGCCAGCGCCTGCACGGTTTTGCCGAGACCCATGTCGTCGGCGAGAATGCCACCCAAACCAACTTCGCGCAGAAAACTCAGCCAGGACAAGCCGTCCGCCTGATAGGGCCGCAAATCGGCGGCGAAATCTTTTGGCGGCGCGCGGCGCGGCAGGCCGCCGACCTCTTTCAGCCTGCGCCCCATCTCGCGTAAAACCTCGCCGCCGCGAAAGATGACGCCGGCGTCGAGCGTGGCGTCCTCGAAGGCGGCGAGCGCCGCCGCGTCGCCCATGGAAAGCCGGAGTTTTCCGCCGGGATCGAACAGGGCCTGGGCGCAGGACAGGTCGTGAATCGCCCGGATGATCGGCATCAGCCGCGCGCCGGGCATGGCGAGGCGGCGGCCGTCCGGGAGCGGCAGATAGACCGGATCGTCATCGCCCTCGATCGGTTCGTAGCCGGCGGCGTCGAAGAAGGGCGAGGCGATCAGCTGGCAGATCGGCCCGATCAGATCGACGCGCACGCCATCGATCATGACGCCGAGATCGAGTTCGAACCAGTCGAAGCCCGAGGAGTCGCGCAGCCCGATCTCGAAGGCGCCGTCGCCGTGCAGCAGTTTGTGAGGAAAAGCGTCGTCGACCTCGACCGCGAATCCGGCGTCGCGCAGGGCCGGAAGCCCGTGATAGAGGAAATCGAACCAGCCGAATTCGTGGTCCTCGGGCAGAAAGTCGTGCTTGTGCCGCGCCGGCATTCCCAGGAGGAAGTCGCCGGCCTCAGTGAGGCCCTGCGCCGTCAGGCGCATGACGGCGGCGGATTCTTCCGCTGGCATGCGGACGATCTCCAGCACGCGCCCTTGCGAGACCGTGGTCACCATGGGCTTGGTCTCGCCGTGGGGCACGTAGGCCGAGGCATACCGAAAACTCAGGCGCGCGAGGCCAACTGTCTCCATCTCCGGCGGCGGCGCGCGATACCAGTGCTGGCGGCGGAATTCGATCTCGGGCGTGGCGATCGGCAACTCCGCCTTGACCAGGCGCAACACGGGCGTCGGGCTTTGCGCGATGCGCAAGGGCGGTTCGGACGAGGTCGGGCGCGCGGCGGCGGCGGCGGGCGCGCGCTGTTCGATCAACCCGGCGACCTCGGCGGCAAAGCGCACCGGCAGCGCCGGCGCGGCGAGAACCGCTGCGGCGAGTTTCGGCTCCATGCTGATGTCGAGCCGACCGATGACGCCGCTTTCGCGGTCAAGATAACCCGGCGGGGACGCGGCAAAGGGCGTGAGGCCCGGCTCGGTCTCGATCGCCGGGCGCAGGTTGGCGTCGTCGCCGAGCTTCCACACGATCTTGCCGGCCTGAACCGGACCGGACGCCAGCAGCGGCCCGTTGGCTTTGTCGAGCCGCGCGCGCCCCGTGGCGAGCGCCGCGTCGATGATTTCCCAGGCGGCCTCGTCCTTGAGCCGGATTGATCCGCCATAGCTGACGCCGCGCGCCATGGTCAGCAGGCGGGCGATCCTGACGTCCGACGGGCGGATGTATTTGGCGGGCGTGTCGGAGAGGATGGACGAAAGCTCGGGGCGCGAGATCGAGCTGGAGACGCCCCCGCTCTTGAGAAGGCGCGCGGAAACCGCCTCGACTTGCAACTCGCAGACGGCGTGGCGGTATTCGGGAAGCGAAAAGACATAGAGCAGCCGACTTTGCGAATCCGGTGGATAGTCCTCGGAGTCCGACGCCTGCGCGCGTTGCAGCGCCTCGATCCAGTGGGATATGTGCGGTGGCAGCGTCTCGCCCGCCGACGCCGGCGTCTCCGGTTTGGCCGCGAACAGTTCGCTCTGTCGTGTCGGCGCTATGTCGTCATCTCGCGCGCGCGATTCGATCAACACCGCCGCGATATGCTTGCAATAGGCGCCCACCGGACAAGAGCAACGGCCTTTTATCCGCACGCTGTCATCTTCGGCGGACGCGACCGTGACGCTGACGCGGTAGGGAACGCGCGACGAACCGCGCACCAGCGCCAGGATCTCCGGCGGACTCTCCTCGAACGAAACGATTCGCCCTTGCCTGCGATAGACCCGGCCCGCTTCCATGGCGCGCGCGCCGACGTGCCGCAAAATGTCGCTGTCAGAAAACCGCACCCGTCGTCCGCCCTTGAACCGTATGCCGCCAGATCGAACTGGCGGCGGCCATTCTCAGGCATGGAGCCTGCGATGACAAACTCAGCGTCAACGCAGGCGCAATCATGCGACGCTTGGGCGCAGGCGTGGACCGCCGCCTGCGGATCGGGCAGTCGTCAGACCGCGACGAACCAGTTTTCCGTCTGTGCTCCGGCCGCGTCCGGCTGCGCGCGACCACGCGGATTACGCCGAGCACGCCCACCGCATAGGTCAACCGCGTGAGTCGCTGACGAAATGGCCGACGAAGGCGCTTTCGCCTCGGTAGGATGCGTTGCCTGCGCTGAAAGGCTGGGAAAGTTGCGACACAATTCAACGACAGCCGACCAAGAGGCCGGCGAACAAAGGACATGCCGGACGGCCGAAAGGCTTTGCTGGACGCCGCCACGCAGGTTTTCGCCAGCTTCGGCTTTGAGGCGGCCGACGTGCGCGGCATCGCGGTAAAGGCGAAGGTCAGCCCGAATCTCGTCCGCGTGCATTTCGGCAGCAAGATCGCGCTCTGGGAGGCCTGTCTCGATGCGAGCGCGATCGAGGCGCGGCCCGTCATCGACGAGACCCGCCGCATCGCCGCCGACCTCTCCCGTCCCATAGGGGAGCGGCGGCGCGACATGACCTTGCGGTTGGCCGACTTTTACGCAGCGCACCCGGATGTTCGGGATTTCGTTCCCCGAGGTTGGGCCGAGGCGCCCGACCGCGCCGAGCGGCTCCAGACCCTGCTCCTCCAACCAGCCTATGAATCGAGCCGGGCGTTTTTCGCGGCCGGCATTGAAGCCGGCGTCACCCGCAGCAGCCATCCGGCGCTGTTTTTGCCCTGCTCAACGTAGCCCTCAACCTGCCGCGACATTCCCAGCGCTCCTGAACCGCCTGGCTCCGGACATCGACGCCGACACGGCGCGGACCCGGATGGTGGAAACCATCGTCGCCACCTTCTTTCATCTCCCGCCGGTCGAGCCAGCCGATCGACCACAGCAACGGAGCCAACCATGACCGCCCCCGCCAATCGGATCGACGTTCATCACCGTCTGATTCCTCCGGCCTTCGTGCGCGCCATGCACACCAGGGGCCTGACCGAGGTGGCCGGCGCGCCGCCGCCGCATTGGACGCCCGAGAAGTCCGTCGAGACTATGAACGCGCATGGCGTCGCCACCGCGGTCCTGATAGGGGATCCGTAAACCCCACGCCTCTAGGCGGCATGGGACCAGCCACGAGCGAGTGTCGTCGAGATTGCTTCAGCATTCAAATCGAAACCCGTGAATGTGTTTGAACTTTCAGCTTTGCGAAACGGCAGCTGGGCAAGAATGTTTCAGAATTTGCGCCTGTCGGCCCAAAGAGCCGACCTGTCCGGCTTTTGGCCGTAACCCGAAGCCACCGCCTTTAGGCGGTGGAGTGTTCACGTGATCGAGCGACGCCACGCGCTCGAACAGTTCAATAAATGCAACGTGGACAAGCCCGCCGCGCCGCGCGCGGCGCCCCTTTTGAAGAGGTCATGCACATGGATTTAACAGCCGTACTTAGCTCAGTTTCGGCTCTGGCCGGGGCCATCGTTGGCGGCGGCGCCTCGGTGATCACAGCCGTCTATACCCAGCGCTTCCAGGATCGCCTTCAGCGCATTGCATTTGAGCGGACGAAACGAGAGAAGGTTTATGCCGATTTTGTCGTCAGCGCGTCGAATTTGCTTCTCAACGCCTATACGCTTGAAGAAATCACGTTGACCGAAGATGCGCAGCGGCTGGTCGGGCTTATCAACCGAATGAGGCTCTTTGCTTCTCAGGAGGTCGTCGCCGGCGGAGAAGCTGTGCTCCGCTCCATCGTCGAAATCTCGCTGAAGCCGGGCATCGAAGTTCGGCAACTTGCGACGGATGCGTTGTCGAAGAGTCTCGATCCCGATCCGCTTCTGGCGTTCAGCTCGCTGTGCCGGGCTGATCTGGACAACATTTAGCGAACGACGGTCTGACGATGCTGCGCCTCCATGTCAGCGGCTTGCCGGTGGTCAATGGCGAAGGCCGGCCGCTCGGCGTCGTCAGCGAGGGCGATTTCCACTTCTCCGGCGCAATGGCCCGCAACAGGTAGCGCGCGGCCGGGTTGGCCAGCCTGTGTCGCCCGACTCGCCGCAGGCGCTGGCCCTGCTTGGCGTAGCCTCTCGGACGAGGGCGGGGCAGCGCGAAGCGGCGATTGGCAACATGGTCTATATCGGCATGGCTGGACCGGGCGTGGACGAACGCGCGTTCAATGCGTTGCGCCACATGCGCGCCGCGGAAATTCGAACGCGACCTCATCCGCACGCACACGCGCCGGCCTCGTAGCCGACGCCGCGCGCGGAAGACGCGGCGGCCGAAAGCCCGTGGTGACCGCGAACAAGCTGGAGCGTGAGGGCGCTTATGGTGAAATGGTTGACGGTGGGCGAAACGGCGACGCGCCTCAAGATCGGAAAGACAGTGCTCTATGCAGCACTCGAGCCTGAACCCAGGCCCGCAAGCTGATCATGACCACGAAGTTCGCGTTGTGTTCAGTGTGGCGAACAAAGAATCACAATCCTTGAGCTGACCTCTTTTTGCTTGGATCGAATGCCAGACACACGCTCGCCATCCGCTCAAACGCCATTGACTAACGCGTCAGTCAGTGAAATAAATCGTGCCGGCCGGAAAAACAGTCCCATCGCGATCCGGACGAAAATCCGAAGGCCGTCGCCGACCGAGACGATCGCTGTCGGCGCTTCGATGGGCGCGGAAGGAGAAGCGGATGTTCTTTGGTCGAACCTTGCTGACGGCGACCGTGGTCGCTGCGAGCCTCGGCGCGGGCTGCTGGCTGCGCGTGGCCTTGCCGCAACACGATCTTGCGGCCGCGTCCCGCACGAAAGGTGTCCGCCATGCTTGATATTGCCCGTTCAATTCAGAATCAGCGCGCCTGTGACGCCATGACTTCGCGGGTCGTCACGGTCGGGCCGGACGACACAGCTCGCGCCGCGGCGGAGGCGATGCTGCGCCTCCATGTCAGCGGCTTGCCGGTGGTCGATGGCGACGGCCGGCCGCTCGGCGTCGTCAGCGAGAGCGATTTCCACTTCTCCGACGCCATGATTCGCGACAGCCAGCGCGCAGCCTGGTTGGCCATTCTAGCCGGCGGACAGGACGTCGCCGGGAACTATCTCGACGCGCTGGAGCATGAGGGCGAGACTGTGCGCCAGATCATGTCCAAGCCCGCGCTTTGTATCGATCAGGACGCGTCGATTGCGGAAGTCGCGAACCTGATGACGCAGCGTCGGGTCAAGCGCATCCTTGTTACACGGTTGGGAATCGTCGTCGGCGTCATTACGCGAGCCGATTTGCTGCGGTTCTTCGCGCCCAAGGCGCGCCATCCGGCGATGCCGGTGACGGCGGAGGCTTTCGAGGTCTTGCGCGAGGACATCCGAGTTGCGCTGGCGAAGCTGCGGCCGGCCCCAACCCGGCCGCCAGCGCCGACGGCCGAGGCGCCGAAAGCAGCGGTCACCGGCGCGAGCCTCAAGGACCTGGTCAACGCCTTCGAGCGCAACAGGTCGAAACTTCATGAGAACGCGTTGCGGCAATCGCGCGAAAAAAGCGATGGACTTGTCAGGTCGCTGCTCGCGGCCCGCTTCACCGACGCCGATTTAGCCCATCTGATGACGCGGGCGAGCGAGGCGGCGCGGCGCGGCGAAACCGGCGTCACGGCCCTCGTCTTTCCGGCGGCGCTTTGCGGCGATGGCGGTCGCGCCATCAACTTGCCCGATCCCGACTGGCCGGCGAGCTTGCGCGGCAAGGCTGCGGATTTCTTTCTGTACTGGGACAAGGAATTGCGGCCGCTCGGTTTTGCGCTCTCCGCGCGCATCGCGAGCTTTCCGGACGGCTTTCCCGGCGACGCCGAATTGTCCCTGGTCTGGGGACGCTGACGCCGCCCCTTCGGCCAAATAACCTTGCGCTCGCCACCCTTGTTGAGGTGTTCTCATGTCCAAGTCTTCCAGCAGCGAAACGACCGGCGCCTTCCCGACAAAAGATTCGGATGGATCGCAATACATTGCATCGATGAACGCGGCTCTCCAGCCCTGGAAATTGGTCGGCGACTATGTCGTCGACGCGACGCAACGCACTATTCTGTTCTGGGATGTGTTCCGGCAACGCAGCGAGCAATATTACGCCCAGAAGGCGAAGGCCGTTCCGAACGTTCTCAGTTTCGATGCGGAGTTGGTGCTCGACGGTCGAACTTTCGAGCGCCCCGTCAATTACGGCCTGGTCCGGGTCAAGCCGCCGCAAGGCGTCACGATCGACCCGAAAAAGCGTCCTTTTGTCGTCGTCGATCCGCGCGCCGGCCATGGCCCGGGAATTGGCGGCTTCAAGGCCGACAGCGAACTGGGCGTGGCGATGCGCGCCGGGCATCCGTGCTATTTCGTCGGCTTCACGCCCGAGCCTGAGCCTGGGCAGACCATCGAAGACATCATGCGGGCGGAGGCCGCGTTCCTGGAAAAGGTCATCGCCCTGCATCCGGAAGCCGAAGGCAAGCCCTGCGTGATCGGCAATTGTCAAGCGGGCTGGGCGGTGATGATGGTGGCGGCGACGCGGCCCGACTTGTTCGGGCCGATCATCGTTCCGGGAGCGCCGCTCTCGTATTGGGCCGGCGTTGAAGGCAAGAATGCGATGCGCTATTCCGGCGGCCTGCTCGGCGGCAGCTGGCTCACCGCGCTCACGGGCGACCTGGGCAATGGCAAGTTCGACGGCGGCTATCTGGTCGAAAACTTCGAGAATTTGAACCCCGCCAACACACTCTGGACCAAGAACTATAATGTCTGGAGCAAGGTCGACACCGAGGGGCCGCGTTTCCTCGAATTCGAGAAATATTGGGACGGACACGTCAAACTCAACGCCGGGGAAATGCAGTGGATTGTCGATAAGCTGTTTATCGGCAACCGGCTCGCGACCGCCGAAATCATCACCAGCGACGGCGTCCGGATCGACCTGCGTCATATCCGCTCTCCGATCATCTGCTTTTGCTCCAGGGGGGACAACATTACCCCGCCTCAGCAGGCGCTTGGCTGGATCGTCGATCTGTATGAAAAGGACGACGACCTGCTCGCCAACGGCCAGACCATCGTCTACGCGATCCACGAAAGTATTGGCCATCTCGGCATTTTCGTGTCGGGCGGGGTGGCGAAAAAGGAGCATCAGGAGTTTGCTTCCAATATCGATCTGATCGACGTGTTGCCGCCCGGCCTTTACGAGGCGGTCATGACGCCCAAGACCGCCGAGACGGTCCATCCTGAAATGGCCACCGGCGACTGGATCGCGCATTTCGAGAAGCGAACGCTGGCCGATGTGCGGGCCATCGTCCAGCCAACCCCCGAAAACGAGCGTCGTTTCGCCGCCGCGCGGCGGGTGTCGGAGATTAATCTCAGCCTTTATCGCAGCTTCCTCCAGCCTGTTGTCCGCGCCTTCGTCAGCGACCAGTCCGTTGAGGCTCTGCGCAAGCTCAGTCTTGCCGAACTGCCGTTCGAACTGTTTTCGGACCGCAACCCTCTGATGGGACAGGTGGCCCAGCTTGCCGCGCAGGTGCGCGAACACCGCCAGCCGGTGTCGTCCGACAACCCGCTGCTCCGGTGGCAAGCGATGGTTTCCGACGGAATCATCGCCGCGCTCGACAGCTATCGCGATCTGCGCGATCGCAGCGCGGAGCAGCTATTCCTGTCGTTCTATGGCTCGCCGCAGGTGCAGGCCCTGCTTGGCGTTGGCGCCTCGGACGAGCCTCCGCGCCGCCGCCCCGGCGTCGAGCCGGAGCGGACGGCCTTCATCCAGCAAGGCATCGCCGAACTCAAGGCGCATGTCGCCGAAGGCGGACTGCGCGAAGCGGCAATTCGCAGCATGGTCTATATCGGCATGGCTGGACCGGGCGTGGACGAACGCGCGTTCAATGCGTTGCGCCACATGCGCGCCACGGAAGACGGCATGACGCTCGAAGCGTTCAAGCGACTGGTCCGCGAACAATTCTTCACCCTGTTGCTGGATCGGGACGCCGCGCTCGCCGCGATCCCGAAAATGCTGAAGTCCGGCGCCGGCGACCGGGCCGAGGCGCTGGAGACGATCCGGCAGGTCATGGCGGCGGCCGGCGAACCTGATGGCGAACGCACGGAGCGGCTGGCTCGCATCGAAAAGCTTTTCGAAGCCGACTGAGCGGCCGCGCGCCGGAGTATATCCTCGCGACACCATGCGCTTTTCTCGCGCCACGCGCGGGGCGCTCTTCTTGAGAATGTCTGGCGGGCCAAGCTTTCGACGACGCGAGGAAGCGGATGCGCAATTGGCTGTGGAGAGGCTGCATATGAAAGCGCGTTTATCGCCCGCCCTCAATTCAAGGCTTCTGGAAATGCGACTTTTGTGGCTCGGACTTGTTGTTCTGCTCGCCGGCTGCGCCATGCGGCCGGAAACCGGGTACCTCGGCAGTTCAACCGCATTTGAATCGGGCTCGACCCGACACGACATTCTGGTCGCGACGACCCGGAAGCGGGACGAACGGTCGGATACGCTTTTTGGGACCGACCGCGCAGCCGGATTGGATTTCGCGGATGTTTCCATTTCGGTGCCCCCCAACCATGTGACCGGAGAGGTCGAATGGCCAGATTCGCCTCCCGGGGACCCCAAGACGGACTTCACTGTGCGCAAGGCGTCATATCTGCCGAGCGAACGGGACTTTCTTGAGAAATTGAATGCGCGGCTGAGAAGAGAGCGCCCCGAAAATCGCAGAGTTATTCTTTATATACACGGGTTCAACACTTTTTTCTCTGAGGCGGTCTACACAACGGCGCAAATCAGTCACGACGCGGCTTTCCCCGGCGTTCCCGTCGTTTTCAGTTGGGCGTCGCGGGGAAATGTATTCGATTATGGCTATGACAATAACAGCGCCAACGCCGCGCGGGCGGATCTCGCGAGAGTGCTTAAGCTTTTGCTGCAAAGCGACGCAAATAAGGTCAGTATCGTGGCGCATTCGTTAGGCAACTGGCTGTTCATGGAGTCGATTATCCAGTTAAAATTAAGCGGATTCACAAGCAACTTGTCCAAGGTTGACCTGGTCTTTCTTGCTTCTCCAGATATTGATTTCGATGTCTTTAAGTCCCAGCTGCGCCAACTGGGCAAACCGCCCGTTCCTTATTATGTCATAATATCGAGGGACGATCAGGCGCTCAGCTTGTCCAGTCTGATCGCGGGAGGACGACCACGGCTTGGAGCCTATGGCGATGCCAACGAATTGACGTCCCTTGGAGCAACCGTCATCGACGTCAGCGATGTGAAAGGGATGGACCCAGCCAACCACGACAAATTCACCCTGCTCGCGGGCGTCGCGCCTCAACTGGTTCGCTCGCTGGGGCGGATGCAACCTCCTTCTGGCGCAACCCAGACGGAGCGCGCGCGGAGGGCTGATTCGAACGGGTCGCAAGGCCCATTTCCAATTTTGTCCATTGGCGGCGGGAACGTCAATATCATGCCAGGACAAGTACACTGACGGCGCGGAGCGGTAATCCGACCAGGCGACGCGACACCGGCCGTTGCTCTACGCTCACCGGGCGTTCAGGCGATCAGCCAATCCGCGGAGCGACGGTCGGGTGGAAAGGGGGGCGTTTCCTTTCCAACGTGAAATCGACCATCCTCGTGAAAAAGTCAGGCGCCGCTGGCGCATCTCCAATATAGATCAAGCCAACTTCCGGCATTTCGCGGGAGAACGATGCGGCAATCCGCTCGGCGGATACAAGGTCGACCGAAGCAAGCGCGCGATGAATCACGAGCCAGCGCGGTCTCACCAGGAGAGCGCGAGCCATTGTGACGCGCTGTTTTTCATCATCCAACAGTCGATGATCCCATCGATCGTCCGTGTCGATCGATGTCGCGAAATGTTCGAGGCCTACAGTCGTGAGCGCCGCGCGAATGCGTTCGTCATCATAGGCGTCTGGCGGGTGCGGAAACGTCAAGGATAAGCGCAACGGACCCGGCGCAATGGATCCTGGCGACGACATGAAGACGATCGACTGGCGATGCGGGCGTGCGATAGATCCTCCGCCCCAGGGCCATAATCCCGAAATCGCGAGGAATAACGCGCGTTCGTCGTCAGAGTCGCCTTTGATGAGAACACGATCGCCGGCTTTTACGACGAGGTGCGGGTCGTTCAGCACAATGTGTCCGCTCCGCGTTGAGATCCAAAGGTCGTCAATGATGAACGACTCCTCGTGCCCGCCCTGCACTTCAATGCGGCTCTCTCCCTCGCGGAGGCGTTCAATCGTTGATAATGCTTCATGGAAACTCACGACGCGCGACAATGTGGCGCGCCAGTCCGCGATGCCCGAGAAGTTGTTCACGAACCACCCTAATGCCGTCTGCACCTGGTTGAAGGCGCCGACAACCATCATCAGCTTGCCGAAGGTCATGTCCCCGGCGAAATAAACCGGGGCGGCGACAAGAATTGGCGCCACAATAGCGAGCCAGCCGACGCCCGCCGTCACCCAGGCCAAACCCGTCGTGGCCATCGCCAGACGTTTCGCGATCGTGACGACATCGCCGAAGACCGATTTCAGCTTGCGCGCGGCCTCGGGCTCCGCGCCGTTGAGGGTGATGCTTTCGATCTCTTCGTTGACATGGACGAGAACAGACCGCAGCTTCGCCTCCGCGGCGTATCTTTCCTCGTTCAACGAAATCAGCGGACTCCCCACGCGCCAACTCAAGGCCGAGGCGGCGATGGAATAAAGGAGGGCGCACCAAACCATGTAACCGGGCACGGCGAACAGCGTCCCGCCAATGGAGATCAAAAGATCGTCCGAAAGCGTCCACAGAATGGTCGCGAAGGTGATCAGCAGCATGGTCGATTGCAACAAGCCGACGCCCAGATCGGTCGACAGTTCGGTCAGGCGTCTGACATCTTCGTGGATCCGCTGGTCGGGGTTCTCGCCAAGCTGTCCGGCCTGGGAGAGGCGCGCGGCGATGAGAGGCGCAAGCCAGTCGACAATGAGGCGTTCGCCGATCGCGCGGCGCAAGGCGAGCTTCGTGCGCTGATTGAGCCAGGTCTGCGCCACGTTTAAACCAAGGAGGCTTCCCGCGATCTGCGCGAACAGGACAAGTTGCCGCGCGAATGTCGCTCCATCCTTGCGGGCGAGCGCGTCGTAGAATGGTTGATTCCAGGCGTTGAGAAGTGTTTGCGCGTAAGCCGTGGCGCCGACGATCGCGACGAGCGCCAGCAGAAAAGCGGCGACCTCGCCACGACGATCCGAGCCGCGGATCAGTCCGATCAGCCCGGCGATCTGTTTCGGCAGATTGTTTTCAATCCGATCCTCGGTATTTCCCATCGCCTCGTCTTCGGTTGCTGCTCGGCGAGCCCTATGGGAATGGCAGGTCGTAGCGTCTGAGAACGTCAGTGAGCGTCACCAATTCCTGCAGTTCGTCGTTGGACATAGATGTCAATGACAGCCCCACGAAAGAGGTCAGACCTCGTCACGGTGGAAAAGCAGGCAGCGGACGCAGATGATCCAAAGGCGGCAGATACAACGAAGGTGGATCTGGCAAAAGGCCAGGCGGCCCCTTGGCAAGCCGCTTTACTATCTTGCCGAGCTTGTCGACGGCGGCGTCAACCTTCTTGGCGATGGCGGCGGCAACCGCCTTCTTGGCTGCGTCCGCGACGGCCTCGCATATGACGCGAACGATTTCAGGCGGCGTGGCGCCATCTGTGTCCGCGCCGATATTGCTGAGATGGACGGGAGGCAGCGGCACGGTCAGCGTGCTGTCCACAACGGGGATGGCGAGGGAAAGCGCCCCTCCCATAACGGTGAGGTTGCGGATGACGACCTTGCGCATGGCGCTGGCCGCTTGCATGCCGGACGAACTGGCGGCGTGGGCCTTGGCGTTATTCTTCATGCTCTCCAAATTGCTGACGGCGGTCGGGTCATCCGCCTCGTAAGTGATGCGCGGCGCAATGACCGTCACGGATTCGATCATGACGGGGCCGCCGCCGAGAAGGGAGCTGCTCTCCACCTGCATGGCGATGCGATCCACCGTTACGGCATAGGGCGAGGAAAACCCGGCTGGGTTGCCTACGGTTAGTCCGTCCATCGCGCCAGCGCCGGTGATGGGCGAGAACGTGAAGCTGCCTATGAGCACCGGCGTCAGGGTAGCAAGGGCGCCCTGAGTCTCGATATTGGATTTGATGGACGGTCCGATCCGAGAAAGTGAGATCCATGCCGCGATGGAGGAGAAAAGCAGCAAAATAAGTGTAAGTCCGAAGATTTTCCTCATGGTGTCTCTCTCACTGAGATTATCCGCTTAAAACCCACGGGCTATATCCGGCTCCTTTTTGGCGTAAGGCGGATAGGCAACGAAAGAACGTCCACTTCACCTTCTTAAGCGCATCGACGTGCGCGCAGCGACCGCGCCGACCGGGAATGGCCTCCAGATTTTCGCTTTGATCGCGATCGTGGGGTTGCCTTCCCGGATGCCATGATCTATTTCATTGACTGACGCGTTAGTCAATTAAATTTGAACGGATGGTAAGCGGGTGTCTGGCATTCGATCCAAGCAAAAAGCGGAACGACCTGAACAGATTCTAGAGGCCGCCCTCGATGAGTTCAGGAAGACGGGGTACGGCGCCACGCGCCTGGAAGACATCGCCAAGCGCATCGGCGTCACCAAGGGGACGATTTACTTATATTTCGAAAGCAAGGAAAAGCTGTTCGAGAGCCTAATCACCAGCTTGAGCGCACCCCTCGCGCAGGAGTTTCAGGAAAACGAATGGGAATGGACCGACGATATTGCTGCCGACCTAGATTATATATTGTCAAGGCTTTACAACTTCATATTCGAACATCACAAGTTTCGTGAACTGTTGCGCCTGCTGGTGTCGGAGGCCGATCGCTTCCCCCAATTCGTCGACGAGAACTACTCGGAATTCATCGCCCCCATCCTCCAGAGCTTGAGCAAGAGATTCGACGCTGGCATTGCCGCCGGCCAGATCGAACCGACCGACACCCACGAACTCGCGCGGTTTGTCGTCGCTCCGGTTCTTTCGCTCAACATCATGTCCCTTCTATTTGGAAACCGCAGAGCCATCGATTGCGACACCTTCATCTCGACGCATCGCAAGGTGCTGTTGCGCGGCTTGCTGAAGCCAGGCGCGAAAGAAGGGGAGGGGGGGCAATCGGAATGAACGAGCCAAATCCTATCGCGCCGTTGGCGGACAAGCGCGCCGGCGCAAGGCTGCCCGCGCTGCAGTCGGGCGTCCCGCCCAAACAGCAGTGGCGCATCTCTGCGTCGAGCGGCGATCCAAACCGAGCCGCCGACCGGTCGTATAGCGTGGCCTGGAAGGCGGAGGGAGGAGAACGCGCCTGGCTCGAGATCGATCTCGGGGAAATCGCGATCATCGCAGGCCTCGAAATCTACTGGGGCGATCAAGCGATGCGGACCTATCGCGTCGTCGCGTCGAACGCGACGAAATGGTTCGCTTTGTGTGGCACGCGCCACGGCGAGGGTGGCTTGGACATGTTCGCCTTCCCCCCGGTCGCCGCTCGGCTCGTGTGCATCATCAGCGACGATCCCCCGCCCGAACACGGGCCGGAAATTGTCGAGATCAACCTCTATGCGCCGCAAGAGGCCGCATCCACCCTCGAACCAGGCCAAGGCCATGCGCTCAGCGGCTCCCCGATCCGGCTCAAGACGGGCGCCAGCCTGACCGTGGATCTCGGCTACCCTCGGCTCCCCATTGGCGCATTGATCGAATGGGGCGAGGATTTTGGGACCGTGTTTTCCGTGCATCTCTCGGATGACGGCGAGGTGTTCCGGGAGGTCGGACGCATAGAAACCGGAGACGGCGGGGTCGACAGTTTTTGGTGGCGTTCGACGACGGGCCGCTATTTCCGCCTGACATTGCATGAAGCGAACACGCCGGCGGGCGCGGTCATCCAAGAACTTAAGCTGCGCCTCCAAAACAAGGACCACATGCCTATTGGCGCTCTCGAACGCGCAGCCATCAGCGGCGTGGAGGAGCTTTATCCGCAAACGCTGCTGGGCCGGCAAGTGTACTGGACGGCGCTCGGAGAATGGGATCAGGGCGAGCAGGCTCTGATCGACGAATATGGCGCCATCGAGCCGCGGCGCGGCGCGCCACAGATCGCGCCGCTGCTGCGATGCGCAGGCGTCCTGCGCGGCGCGCCGGGCGCCGCCCGCCTGACGCAAACCTTGGACGATGGAGCGTTGCCGATCGCCAGCGTCGTCTGGGAAACGCATGGCCTCGAATGTCGCACCACCGCCTTCGCGCATGAGGGCCAGTTGCGATGCGAACATCGGATTTGCAACCATGAGGCAACCCCGCAATCCGGCGGACTGACGCTGGTTCTTCGCCCCTTGCAGATCAACCCCTACTGGCAGCACGGCGGACACGCCGCCACCACGTCCATCGCCCTCAAGGGCCAGGACTTGTGGGTCAATGGAACGCTTTACGCCGCGTTTTCGCGCGCGCCGGATTTTTGCGCCATCGCCGATTTCGACAAGGCCGACATCGTCAAGCTGATCGAACGCCAGCCGCTCCAGACCGCTCCGGCGCTGAGCGGCGCCTCCGGTCTGCTCAGCGCCGCATTCGAGTTTTCATTCGCGCTGGCGCCTGGAGAGTCGTTCAGCGTCAAGGTCGCGGCGCCGATGCGCGACGGCGTCACGCCGAGCGCCTGCATCGGATTCGAGGACGCCCGCTATCGCGTTCGCCAATCCTGGCGCGACAAGATTGGACCGCGCCTGTTCGAAGTCGGCGACCGCGAGGTCGGCGACACGCTCGAAGCGCAGATCGTTCACATTCTGGTCAATTCCACGCCGATCGCCTTCAAGCCCGGGCCGCGCAACTACGACCGAACCTGGATCCGCGATGGCTCGGCGCAAGCGCTGGCGTTGCTCTGGGCCGGACTGATCGAGGACGCGAAGACCTATGTCCTGTGGTATGCGCAACGAATCTATCCGAACGGACTCGTCCCGCCGATTCTGGACGTCGACGGGCAAGTCAACCACGGTTATGGCGGCGACATCGAGTTCGATGCGCAAGGTGAATTCGTCTTGGTCGCCGCCGATGTCTATCGTATCACGCGGGACCGCGCGTTCCTGGAAGCGGTGTTCGAGCCCGTCCTTCGCGCGACGAATTTTCTCAAGGACCTCACCGCGCGCAGGGAAGGCGACCCCTCGCTCTCTCTCGGCCTTGTCGCGCCTTCAATCAGTCACGAAGGCTACAGCAAACCGTCGTTCAGCTATTGGGACGATTATTTCGCCTTGGCCGCCTGGCGCAATTGCGCGTATCTCGCGCGAGAAATCGGCGCCGACGACAAAGCGACGGAGGCGGAAGCCCAGGCGGGCGCCTTCGCACAATGCCTCACGCGCTCCATCCGCGCGACCGCAGCGGCGATGGGCGTGAACGAAATACCGGGATCGGCCGACCGAGAAGACGTCGATCCGACAGCCACCTCCATCGCGTTTGAGCCTTGCCGCGTCGAGGACGTCCTCCCGCCAGAATTGGTTTCGCCGACTTTCGCCCGCGCCGCTCGGCGCGCGGCGGCAATCTCGGCGCCCGACTTCAGCGGGAATTACTCGCCATACGAACTGCGCAACGTGAACGTATTCGTCGCGCTCGGGCGTTTCGACGACGCGTTTCGACTCTTGAACACAATGCTGGGCGCGCGCCGTCCTCCAGGCTGGCGGGGATGGGCGGAGGTCGTGTGGGGCGACTTGCGCGCGCCGGATTACATTGGCGATATGCCCCACACCTGGATCGCAGCCGAATTCTTCACGGCCATTCGTCGGATGCTGGTGCGGGAAGAAGGCGGGACGCTCGCGTTGTTCCGCGCCGTTCCCGACGCCTGGTGGGACAACGACGGCATCGCCATCAACGGCGCGCCAACGGCGTTCGGTCTCCTGAACCTTCGCGCGCGGAAAACCACGTCCGGCGCGAAGGTCAAGATGAAACTGTCGGGACCCGCGCCCGAACGCGTCACCTTCCGCTATCCCGGGGCGAAACGCGCCTGGGCCGACGGGCATCCCTGCGAAATCCTTGACGATACAATGACAACGCCAGCCTGGCGGGATCTCGTCATTGAAGAATAATGGCCGTGACGGAACGGGATGAAGACTCTGCGAGGCAGCCGATGAAACTCTTCGATCCCGTCAAAAACCGTATCGTGAAAGCCGCCATGGCTGTTGCGTGCCGTCCTCGCGACAGCGCGCAGGCGCCTATCAGTCGTCGAGTTGCTGATGCCCGTTCTCGATCTCCATGGAGCAGTCATGAGAGTTTTCGTCTTAATGGCGGGCGTCCTTTGCCTCGCCGCTTTTTCCTCGGCGCAAACATCGGCCCAGAGCGCGGCGATAGTCTCAGAGGTCTCAAGCGACGTCATGGGCGATTGGCGACGCCATGAAATCGTCAGGAGCTACCGAGACGACGCGGGCTGTCAACTGGTCATCATTAATTATCATCACACGGACGGCGGTGTCGACGTCCGCGAGAACCGTGATTGCAGCAAGTTCTGATGACGCCGAACGGCAGGTCGCAATCGGCGGGAATTTAGCGACAGCGTGAGCAAACTCGTGACCTCCGCGACAATTGCGCGGGACAGCACGAGAAATGGGACTGAGCTGGCTATCCCGCCAGGATCTCGGTTGGAACCATCCCCATGGAGACGCCCATGGTCGCGGTCGCCGACGGGCTCGACACGACGCGACATCATTTGGAGGCATGTAGATGACCAGGTCTGGCGCGGGCAGGAAAAGGCGCACCGTCCTTCTTAGATCTCTTGCCGAGAAATGCGATGAGCACGGCCCCCTTATAGCAGTGTCCGCAGTTGCGGCGGCTGGCCTGCTGACAATTTACATGACTTTCTTGCAATGGTGTGGGTGACTATGACGACGGATGTTGCCGGCGGTGAAAATCCGCGCATAAACGGGGCTTACGGCGCGCGGGATCGAGGCGCATGTCATGCAACCGTCGAGCGTTCCGGTGGAGCGGCGCAAGCGGCGAGCAAAATCGGATAAAATCGACGCCGATCTTCTGCTGCGAACGGATCGTGTCCCCGTGAATGGTGCAGGACGACGGGAGAAAGCCGCTTGCGAAGCGCGCTCCCGATAGCGCTGTAGGGAAGCGAGCGGCTTTCGGCGGCAACCGACAAGTCTCCGGTTAAGTTCGGGTTGCGGATCAGGTCGTGGCGCGCCTTGTCGAGAACGAGCGCTCCCTTCTGCCGCCCTCTCTGTCTGGGTCCCAGCGCCTCGACGGTCGGCGTTCGACGATAGGCCGCGATCAGGCGGTAGAGCGTCGCCCGGCTCACTCCGAGCTCAAGGGCGACTTCTTCGACGCGCCCATCTTGAGCCGCTCGCCGTCGGATCGCCCGAGGCAACGTAGAGCGCGAGCCGCGCCTGCCGCCAGAAACGCTGGCCGGCGAACACGGCAATGAGCGTCAGGGTCGTGAGGACCAGCGGCGCAGGCGGGCGCGCGACCCAGCATCATCGATACAACCTGAACAATGGTTGAGATCAAGCTCCATCTTGCGCCCACGCGGGTGGTCCGCCTCGCCATTATTGGCCAAGGCCAGCGCGCTCCCGGCCCGAAAAACAGCCTTGACCTCAACCATTGTTAAGGTTGCATAGCTTGGCGCGACTTGACGTCACAAGTCCCTCGATCCGCGAGGATGAGGCCTGTTCCGGAGTCGATGTTCGCGCCCAGCCGTCGAATTCGCCTCCGTTTGATCGAGAGAGGATTCAAGATGACAAGCATGTTCGGCCGCGCCCGCGCGCCATCTCATCGAACACAGATAACGCCGCTTTTCGGCTGCGCGCGCATGAGGCGCTTCTCGCTCGCCAAGGCGTCGCCGGCGCGAGTCCCCTGATGGATCGGATGGTTGCGCCCGATGATCGGACACCGGCCGGGCGCGCAATATTGGAGAGTTCCGTGAACGCAACGCACTCCTCGCGCCTGGTCTTCATCGGCGCCGCCCTCATGGCCTTGACCGCCTTCGCGGGCGCCGGCGGCGAGCCCGCTTCAAGCGCGCCGCCTGTTCCCCACACGGTCGATGGGTACAAGACCGGCGCGACGGGCAATGACTGCCTGACCTGCCATGGCGCGGCCGCCCAGGCGGCGCCGGCCGCGCGCGAAATATCAGACGATCATTACCTGCATCGCGACGGCGTCCGCCTCGACAGGATCCTTGCGACGCGCGTGAACTGCACCCAATGTCATCGGCCGACCGCCGACGCCAAACCGCTTCCCGCCGCACCCGGAGGCCGTCATGACTGAGTCGGAGAAAGGAGATGGGCGGCAGAATTGGAGCGGCCGGCTTGCGTCTGTGTGGCGACAGCTCCGGTCGCCGACAGCGCGCTGGTCTCTGGGCGGGATTCTGGTTGTCGGCTTCGCCGCCGGCGTGATCTTTTGGGGTGGGTTCAACACCGCGCTGGACCTGGCCGACCGCGAAACATTCTGCATCTCCTGTCACGAGATGAGAGACAACGTCTATCAGGAATTGCGCGGCACGATCCACGACAGCAACCGCACCGGCGTGCGCGCCACTTGTGCGGATTGCCACGTGCCTCACGCCTGGGTCTGGAAGATCACGCGCAAGATCGGAACCCTGTTCCACGAATTGCCGCACAAGCTGCTCGGCACGATCGATACGCCCGAGAAATTCGCCGCGCACCGGCTCGAACTCGCCGTGAACGAATGGCGGCGAATGAAAACCACCAACAGCCGCGAATGTCGCAATTGCCACGACTTCACGCATATGGACTTTTCGGCGCAGGCGAAGGCCTCGGCCGAACGACA
The DNA here is from genome assembly GCF_002937075.1 of Rhodoblastus sphagnicola. Taxonomy (GTDB): domain Bacteria; phylum Pseudomonadota; class Alphaproteobacteria; order Rhizobiales; family Beijerinckiaceae; genus Rhodoblastus; species Rhodoblastus sphagnicola. The sequence goes on along the minus strand of NZ_NHSJ01000036.1, from coordinate 46,654 downwards.
CAAGGCGGCTTTCGCCGCCGGCAAGACCTGCATCGACTGCCACCAGGGCATAGCCCACCGCCTGCCTGATAAGGCCGCAGAGGCGGCGGAGGCGCTGGATGACGAGCTGGCCGGCAAGGGCGAGGCGGTCGAAGCTTTCCTTAAAGCGCTGCGTGACAAGGAGGCTGGCGCCGCCTCGCATTGAACGGAGCGGGCGCGCCCGATCGGCCCAGGCGTGGCGTCATCCGGCGTCACGCCGGGGTCGCGGCGATCCATTTTGTCGCCTGCGGCGCCCGACAGGCGTGCAAGGCGGCCAGCAACGGGATCGCCTCGCGTTCGACGATCAGCATGTCGCGGTGAACGGGCTTCAGTAAAGCCTCCTCGACGACGTTGTCGAGGAAGGCCGCCAGGCCCCTATGGAATCCGTTGACGTCCAGCAGCGCGCAAGGCTCGTTTTCGCGGGGCGCGATGCCGGGACCGCAAACTTGAGAGGCTGAAGCAAAGCCGCCGCTGCGCCGAGCGGGCGACCTTGCGCAATGATATCATTACCTTTATATTGATAGCAATATCATCAGTTATCAATGAACGCCATCATGCCCGCTGTCACCATCCGCAACCTCTCCGAAGAAACGCATCGCGCCCTCAAAGTCCGCGCGGCGCAGCACGGCCGCAGCACAGAAGCGGAAATGCGCCATATCCTGGAAACCGCAGTGCTTCCGGCCAACCGCCTTCGTCTCGGCAGCGCGCTTGCGGAAATGAGCCGCTCGATCGGCCTGACCAACGGCGACGTAGAGGCCCTCGAACAGGCCTGCGAACATAACCCCGCAGACCCGCTGCGCTTCGAATGATCCTGCTCGACACCAATGTCGTCTCCGAGGCGATGAAGCCTGAACCAGCTCCGGCCGTCCGCCAATGGCTTGATGAACAGGCGGCGGAAACGCTTTTTCTCTCCAGCGTCACGATCGCCGAGCTGATGTTCGGCATCGGCGCGCTTCCCGCAGGCAAGCGCAAGGATAGACTGGCCGCCGCGCTCGAAGGCGTGCTTGACTTCTTCGTGAACCGCATCCTGCCGTTCGATACGAATGCGGCCCGCCGTTACTCCGACATGGCCGTGAAGGCGCGCGCCGCCGGGAAAGGCTTCCCCACAGCGGACGGCTACATCGCCGCCATCGCCGCTTCACACGGTTTCGCCGTCGCATCCCGCGATGCCAGCGCATTCGCAGCCGCCGGCCTAGTCGTGATCGACCCCTGGATCGCTGGCGCCTGACGATGGGCAATGGCGGACAGCTGACGGTCCCGAGCGGCGCCAGCAAGGGCAGGTTCGCGCCACAAGCGGGCAATCGCAGTTGGTGCGCCTGAATTTCCGCGGTTCGACCCAAACGAGGCCGACGGCGAGGTTGTCGCCATGACTGGAGACAGCTTGAACGATGCGCTCTCTTGGAAAGCCGCGCATGCTGGGTCTCCAGCGGCCGTGGAGGGATTTGGCCGGGAAGCGCCGGGGCATCTCAATGCTTGCCAAATGATCGAGGCCAACGCAAATTTGATCGGATTAAGCTCAGCCGATCAGGGCGCTCGCATGGACTTCATAACGGATAGGGTGGCGGTCGGCGACGCGGGGGAGGTTGAAAACGCCGAGGGATTGCGTCGGCGACGGATTGGCGCCGTGCTCAGCCTTGCGCGCTTCGACCATCCACCGCTCGCCATGCCCCACGCTGTGATCGAGATCGCGGATCGGCGAGCCCTTTTGGGGGAAAGCATCAGCGCCGCCACGGCTTTCATCAAGACCCATGTCGCCGCTGGACGTCGCGTGCTCGTTCATTGCAAGGCCGGCATATCGCGTTCGCCCGCCCTGACACTGTGCTATCTCCATGAATTAGAAGGATATTCCATCGAAGAGGCCTTGGCGCGGGTGAAAGCCCGGCGGCCCCAGGCCGATCCGCATCCGACCCTGCTGGCGTCGATCCGCGCGCATTACGGCCAGGAGGTCGCGCCGTTTGTCGATGTCTCCTCGAATGAAAACCCCTATGGCCCGTCGCCGCGCGTCCTTTCGGCGTTGGTCGCGGCGGCCGCGACGGCGCATCTTTATCCCGATGGACCCGGCGATTCCTTGCGCGAGGCTTTGGCGCAGCGCCTCGGGGTCGGGACGGAAAACATCGTTCTCGGCAACGGTTCGACGGAAATTCTGGAAATGACGGCCCGCGCGCTGCTGGGACCGGACAGCGAAGCCATCATCGGCTGGCCTTCGTTTCCGACCTACCGCGCTATGGCGCGCCGCGCCGGCGCCAGGGAGGTTCTTGTCCCCCTGGTCGATCACGATTACGACCTCGACGCTATAGCCGCGCGGATTTCGGAGAATACCGGGTTGATCGTGCTCGGTAATCCCAACAATCCCACCGGTCGCGTCATCGGCAAGGCGGCCATGGGCCGTTTGCTGGATCGCCTGCCGCCGCATGTGGTCCTGTGCCTGGACGAGGCCTATTGCGATTATGCGGACCGTCAAGACTTTCCCGATTCGCTGGAGGCTGTGAGGTCGGGACGTCCGCTGGTGGTGGTGCGCACCTTTTCCAAGGCTTTTGGTCTGGCCGGACTGCGGATCGGCTACGCCGTGGCGCCGCCCGCGCTGGCGCGGCGCATCGACAGCTTTCGCCAGCGATTTAATACGAGCAGTATCGCGCAAGCCGCCGCGCTCGCCGCACTTGACGACCGCGACCATGTGGCGAGGTCAGCGGCGTTGAACGTTTCCGCGCGCGAAAAACTTTGCGCCGGTATTGCGGAGCTTGGACTGGCTTTCGTGAAGAACTCGGAGGCCAATTTTGTGATGATCGACGTGGGTGACGGCGCGGCGATCACCGCCGAACTGCAAAAGTCGGGCGTGCGCGTGAAATCTCTCGACGCCATCGGGCTGCCGGCCTGCATCCGGGTCAGCGTCGGGACGCCGGAGCAGAACGCGCGCCTTGTCGAAACCCTGGCGTGGTTGCAACGCCACGTCGATGCGGCCGCCGGCGTCGGGCGGAACCTGCGCGCGCTGGAAGCGACAAGCGCATGAACCTGCACCAGCTGCGCATCTTCTGCGCCATCGCCCAGTCCAAGACCTTGACGCAGGCGGCCAAGCAGATGGGGCTGACACAGCCGACGCTGTCGCAGCAATTGTCGAGCCTGGAGGAAAAAGTCGGCACGAAGCTGTTCGAGCGCACGCTGAACCAGATGGAAATCACCGTCGCGGGGGAGTTCCTGCTGCGCCGCGCGCTGCAAATCCTCAACGAGGTGGAGAGCACGGAGGAGCAGCTTCGGGAATTCGCCACCGGCAAACGCGGCGTCATCCGGCTGGCGGGCATCAATTCCATCGTGCGCGCGGTGGCGCCGCAGGCAATCGGGTTGCTCAAGCAGCGCCTGCCCGAAGTCGAGTTCGACATTCACGAGATGTCGCCGACGGAGGTGCTGGACCTGCTCTATGCGCGCCAGGTCAACATCGGTCTGGTCGCCGTGGGGTCGCTGGCCAAGAGCAATGTGTCGTTCAGGGAAGTTCCTGTCGTGACCGATCCCTATGTCCTGGTGACGCCAGCCGGACTCGGACTTGCTGCGGTCGCCGATCTCGAAGACCTTCCGGCGGACAAGCGCGCCATGCTGAGAAACTGCATCCGCTTCAACTTCGCCTCGCAACTGTCGCGGCGGTTTGAAAGCTGGCAGCAGCAGATGTTGCCGGGACACAGCCTGGTTGCGCAATGCCGCAGCTATGACGTGGCGCTCAGCCTTGTCCGTTCGGGCCTCGGCGTATGTCTGGCGCCTGCGCTCGCCGTGCATGAGAACGGGCGCAGTCTGGAGGGCGTCGATCTCTACGCCACCAATCTGCCGGCGCGGCAAACCGTGGCCATGGTTCCCGCTCAAAGTTTGCGCGTCGAGCCCTACAAGACCTTTCTCGACGCGCTGCGCGAAGCCGGAGCGCGCACGCCCTTGCCAACAATCCTGCCGATGCCGCCCTTCATGAAACGCGCGGCGGAGCTGACGGAATTGGGGGCGCTTGTTTGAAACCCCATTGGAAAGGCCAATGGCGCCCATAGATTTACACCGGCGCGAACCGCCGCCTATCATCCCTGAATAACAACGAGACCGAAACGCAGGCGCCCCGCAAGGGAGAAAAGACCCAAGCGTTCGGACCAGGGAAGGCGACGACATGGTCATGATGATGGCCCCGGGAGGGACCAGGGAAATGTGCCGTCTTGTGCTCGACGAGGGCGCGGACGCCGTCTATGTCGGCGTGGTCGGCTGGAGCCGCAGGGGCGCCGAACACGAACTCTCCGACGACGAAATTCGCCATGTGATCGACGACGCGCAGGCGCGGGGACGCGAAGTGCGCGTCGTCGTCAACACGCTGCCCAGCTCTACCGAAATCCCGATGTTCCTCGATCGCATCCAGCAATATGCGGGCTGGGGCGCCAGGGGCTTCATGATCAGCGACGTCGGCTGCATGCGGCTGGTGAAGACGCTGCTGCCCGATGTGGCGGTTCACACCAGCGTCGGCTGTGGCGTCACCAATTTCGAGGATGTGCGTTTTTTGCGCGACAACGGGGCGACGCACGTTGTTCTGCCCTACCGCATGACTGTCGAGGAAATCGCCGAGATCAAGCAGAAGACTGGCGTCGGCATCGAGGTGTTCCTGTTCAAGACGCCGTCCGGGGGCAAGATTTGTCCCGGCAAATGCATGATGTCCAGTTATTTCAGCTATCGCCGCTGGCTCGACGAAACGGGAAAAGATCATTTCTATGGCAGCGCCAGCCGTGGCGGCGATTGCCTGCGGGTGTGCCAGTCGGAATGGGATTTTGGCCCGGACGACGCCTTCATCCGCCACGGCATGACCATCAAGACCAATCCCGCTCTGTGGCTCGACGAACTGCCGGCCTATCTGGCGGCGGGCGTGGATTGTTTAAAAGTTCCAGGACGCGACCGGTCCGACCTGCTGGTGCGCGACATCGTGCGCTTCTATCGCCGCGTGCTCGATAGAATTCAGGAAAGCGACAACCCTGACCTTTCGGGCTTCCGCGAGCCGTTGCTGGTGTTTCACCAGCGCTGGAAGGTCGAGCGCGGCATCCGCGACAACCGCCTGATCGGCGAGGCCGAGCGCGAAGCGCGGCGCGTCGAGCGCGAGCAGGTGTCCGCGAAGAATTTCGAAGTCGTGATCTGAACGAGGCCTTCCATGTTTGAGCTTTCCACCAATGTGGCGTCGCCGCAGCAGCTTCGCCGTGGGGATTTTTCCGCCTATGACGCGCTCTATCTCGGCGAGTTCTCCTGCCTGAGCTACCCCAACAATTTCTGCGCCCATCCCGAATTCTTGGCGGACGCGGCGGAGCAGGTCCATGCGCTCGGCAAGAAGGCGTATCTTCGGCTGTTCGCGGTGCCGAGCAATCATGACCTGCCGACCGTGCGAAAGGTCATCGAAGCGGCGCTCGCTTTGCCGTTCGACGGGTTCGAGGTTCACAATCTCGGCCTGCTGCAAATGCTGAAGGAGATGGGCAACACCAAGCCGATCCATCTCGGCGTGTTCGGCAATCTCTACACCGACGCGACGGCGCGCGTGGTCAAGGATTACGGCGTCACCCGCGTCTATCCCAATCCCGAACTCAGCCTCGACGAAGCCATCTACATCAGGGACAACACGCCGATCGACGTGCTCATTCCCGTGCATGGCAAGATCCCGCTGGTGGTGGCGGAAACCTGCTTCATCCACGAAAATTCGGGCGGGCTTCCCGGCGAGGACTGCAAGTTCAAGTGCGCGCAGGAACATTGGCTGACCCGCGCCTCCGGCGACTGGTCGCTCAAGGACACCGGCTGCATGACGCTGAGCGGCGCCGATCTCTGCATGCTCGAACATGTCGAAAAGCTCACAGCCGCCAAGCTCAACGCCTTTTATGTCCAGAGCCATGGCGAGAGCCCCGAGTACATCGCGACCGTCGGGCGCATCTACCGCGACGCCTTCACGAAAGCTTTCGCGGGCGAGACGGAAGGCGATGTCCAGCCGCTGCTGCAAGAGCTGTCGGGGTTGGCGAAAATGGGCCTGTGCAACGGTTACTATTTCGGCGACGCGGGCCGCCGCTATGTGGGGCGGACATGAGCAACCCCGCCCTTCTCGCGCCGGGCGGCACGCTCGACATGGCGATGACCGCCGTCGATGAAGGGGCGGACATCGTCTATGTCGGCCCACTCGGCTGGAGCCGGCGGCCCTATGAATCGGAGATGACGGACGACGACATTCGCGCCGCCATCGACTATGCCGGAGAACGCGGACGCCAGGTCCGCGTGGTGCTCAACACCTTTCCCAGCCCGTTCGAAATGGACGATTTCGCGCGCAAGGCGGAGCTTTACGCGGGCTGGGGCGCGTCGGGCTTCATCGTCACCGATCCCGGCGCTATCAGCCTGATCCGGCGTCTCGTTCCCGATACGCTGATCCACGTCAGCATCGGCAGCGGCATCACCAATTCCTGGGACGCGGAATTCTATCGCGAACTCGGCGCGGACGTGATCATCCTGCCTTATCGCTGGGACGTCGAGGAGATCGCGGAGACCCGCTGCGTCTCCGGCATCGGCCTCGAAACGTTTCTGTTCGAGACCGTGCAGACGGGCAAAATCTGTCCGGGCAAATGCATCATGTCGAGCTATCTGAAATTCCGCGAATGGCTGGATATCGAAGGCAAGGATACTTTTGGCAGCGCCAACCGGGGCGCGAAGGAATGCTACCGCGTTTGCCAGACCAACTGGGAATTTTCAGCCGAGCATGGCGATCCCGTCCAGATCAAACTGCGCCGCGACGCGAGGCTGATGCTGGAGCAATTGCCTGTTTTCGTCGAACTGGGCGTGAAGTGCTTCAAGATTTCCGGGCGTGAGCGCCCGACCGCGATGATCCGCGATCTCGTGCGCTTCTATCGCAAGGCGCTTGACGGAATCGCCGCCGGCCAGACCGACATGAGCGTGTATGTTGATGAACTCGCGGCCCTGCGCGCCCGCTGGACGGTGGAGAAACGCAAGCGTGTCGATGTGTTGATGGATCGCGCCGAGCATTGCGCCGATGCGGCGCCCGCCTTGGCGATGGCGCGATGACGGCTTCGCATGGGCTTTTGCGCGCGGCATTCGAATCGAGCGGCAGCCCGTCCTGGGTGATGCGGGTGATCCGCGCGCGCGGACTCGACCGTCGTCATGGTTTTGAACTGGAGCTGGTTTTGGGCGGTGATCGCGGCGATAGCCGCGTTCAGGCCACGCAAAACGTGCTCGCCGAACGTCGCGCCGATCTGATTGATACCGACTGGCTGTCCATGACCCGCAGCCAAAAATCCGATGCGCCGCTGACCGCCGTTTTTCCCTATGGCAAGATCATGGGCGCGCTGGTGGTCGCCTCCGGTTCGGGTATCGACGACCTGAAAGATTTGCGCGGACGGCGGGTGGGCGTGATCCGCGCTTCGGACAAGAACTGGCTGGTCGCGCGCGCCGCCTGCCGCAAGCGGCATGGTTTCGATCCGCAGGGGGAGGCGCGGGTCGCGGAGGCGCTGTCGAAGACCACGCTGATCGGCTGGCTTGAATCCGGCGAGGTGGAGGCCGCCGCTCTGCCGTGGCATCTGGCGCCGCGCGTGACCGCGAACGCACGATTCCGCCAGCTTTGCGACGTGCTCGACCTGCTGCCAGATCTTGGCGCGCCGTCCATTCCCACCACCTTTTTCGCAACGCGGCCGGCGTTCGCCTCGACCCATCCGCAGTTGATCGCAGGTTTCGTCGCGGCCTACCGCGATGCGGTGGCGCTCATGCGCGCGGACGAAAACATCTGGCGCGAGGCGGCGGCGGAGCCGGGCGACGCTCCCGCCGTGCTCGCCAGCCTGCGCGCCGCGTGGTTGCGGAGGATTTGCGACGCGTGGCCTGACGAAGCCTCGCGCGAAAAACTCGACGATTTCTTTGAACGGCTCAGGAGCGCGGACGATATCGATTTCGTCGTCCCGGCGCTCGCATAAGAGCCGGCGAATGGGGGATAAAATGGTTGCTTTGATGGGACCGGGCGGCACGTTCGACATGGCGGTCGCCGCATTGCAGCGCGGTTGCGACTCCGTCTTCGTCGGCCCCAAGGGCTGGAGTCGCCGGCCCGCCTCCGACGAACTGGAGGAAGAGGAGATTCGCGACCTCATCCACTGGGCGCGGCCGCTCGCCAAGGATGTGCGTGTCGCCATCAATGTCATGCCCAATCCCGAGGAAATTCCCGCCTTCCTCCTCAAGGTGGAGCGTTATGCGCTGTGGGGCGCCGGCGGCGTAATGATCTGCGATCCCGGCTGCATCAAGCTGGTGCGCGAGAGATGCCCCGATCTCGACATCCACGTCAGCGTGACGGCGGGCGTTTTCAATGCGCGCGACATTCGTTTTTACCGCGAACTCGGCGCCAATATCGTCGTCATTCCCTATCGCTGGGGAACGGCGGAGCTGGAAGAGATTCGCGACGAGACCGGCGTCAGCCTGGAAGCCTTCATGTTCCAGACCGTGAAGCGCGGCCGCATCTGTCCCGGCCGCTGCTATTCCTCAAGCTATTTCCTGATTTCGCATGACCGCGACGCGGCGGGCAAGGATCACCACGTCGGCAGCGCCAGCCGTGGCGGCTCTTGCCACCGCATCTGCCGGGCGAAATGGGACCTCGCCATCGACGCGCAAGACGTTTCGGGCCATCCCGATCTCAAGGCCTCGCCCGAATTGCTGCTGTGGGAAATGCCGGATTATGTCCGGCTCGGCGTCGATCGCTTCAAGATTCCGGGACGCGAGCGTTCGGTCCAACTGGTGGCCGACATCTGCGGCTTCTATCGCCGCGCGCTCGACCATGTGCTCGCGGGCGACAATGATGTGTCCGGCTTCGCCGACGAGTGGAACGAGATCCGCGTCCGCTGGACCCGCGAGCGCTGCCGCCGCGACGATGCGCGCATCGTCCACGCGCAGGCGTCCTGAACCTTTTCCTTTGGCCGCTTTTCGACGGATGCGAACGCATGACCGGCGCAATCGAGTCTGTGTCCTTTTCAGAAGTCGCCCTTTTTCCGCAGCAGGCGCCGCGCGCGCGGCGGCGCGATCTCATCCGCGCGCTCGACGATATCGGAGCGGGCGACGCGCCGCTGGTCGGCGGCAAGGTTCATCCTCTTGGGGCGCTGCGACGAAAGGGCTTTTGCATTCCGGACGGTTTTTGCGTCACGACGGAAGCGTTTCGCCAATCCCGCTGCGGCGACGACATTTGTCTGCCGCCGCAATTGCGCGAAATGCTCGTGGAAGTCTGGCGGCGCAGCGGCTTCGCCACGGCGGCGGTGCGCAGTTCCGCCACCGAGGAGGACGGGCGCGATACCTCCTGGGCTGGCGTGTTTCCCACCGTTCTGCCTGTGCGTAATGCCGACGAGATGATCGCGGCGGTCGAAACCTGTTTTCGCGCGCTGCATGCGCCCGAGGCCGAGTTTTTGCGCGCGCGCGTCATTGGGAACAAGCCGCCGGCCATGGCCGTGCTGGTTCAGGAGTTGGTCGATGCGCAGGCCTCGGGGATCGTCTTCACCGCAAATCCCGTCACCGGCGCGCGCGGCGAAATCGTCATCAACGCGACGCGCGGGCTGGGCGAGCCGCTGGCCTCGGGCCGCGTCAACGGCGATGTCATCGTCGCCGGGCGAGACGGCGCGATCCGGTCGGAAACCGTTACGGACCAGACGTTCATGCTGACATCAGCCGGTCCTGTCGCGCTCGCGCCCACGCGCGCGAAAAAGCCGGCTGTGACGCGGGCGCAGGCCAAAGCGCTCGTTGGTCTGGCGGTCGAGATCGAAGCCTTGTTCGGCTGTCCGCAGGACATCGAATTCGCCATTCGGGGCGGCCGCATCCATGTCATCCAGGCGCGGCCGATCACGGGCGCGGACCGGGCGTCGATCGGCGAAGACGAAGTCGAGAGCTATCTCGAAACGACGCGCGCGCAACTCGCGAACCGCGTCGCGTCCCTGCGGCGTCAGGGCCAGCTGGAGGGGCGGCGCGCGATCTTCAGCAACGGCAATATCGGCGAATTGCTGCCGACCCCGACGCCGATGAGTTTCGGCCTGTTCCGCGCGATCTTCGCCGGCCCCGGCGCGGCGATCGCCACCGGGCGCCGCAAGCTCGGCTATGTGCTGGAACAGGACGCCGCTGAACCGCTTTACGAACTGATTTGCGGCCAGCCCTATTTCAATGTCGAGATCGACGCGAAAACTTTCCGCATTGGCCCCGAAATCGAGGTGGACGACATTCTTGACCGCATCGCGCGCGAGCCGGGCCGCGCCTCTTATCCCGAATTCGGCCTCTATGCCCAGGGATTGAGCCTCGATGAGGCGCAGGCGCGCCACGGCGCCGAGGAGGGCCGCAAGCGCCATGACGCCTTCTGGCGTTTCCACGCGGCCATGCGCAAGGCGGCCGGCGACATGCTTCGCCGCCGCGAAAGCGACGAGCGCGCATGGCTCCGCGCGCTTGAGCCGCCCAGGCGCGACGAAATCGACGGCTCTGAAAATGATCTGCTCGCCGCTTTCCAGCAGCGGCTCGACCGCCTGCGCCAAAACCTCTGCGTCGATTTCGTCATGGCCGCGCGCATCGCCTTCTTCTTCGCCGATCTCGTTCGCTGGCGGCTGCAATGTCATTTCGGCGACGACGGGCTGACCGGCGACCTGCTCAAGGGGCTCGACGGCAGCATGGTCACGCGGCAAGCCTTCGATCTCGAAGGTTTGGCGCGCGGACGGATCGGCCTTCACGCCTTCCTGTCGTCCCATGGTCATTGCGCCGCGAACGAACTGGAGATTTCGCTGCCACGCCTGGCGGAGGATCCGCAAGCGGTGGACAAGCTGTTGCGGGAGCTGACCGCTTCCGGGCGCCGGCCGGGGGCGGAATTCCGCGAACAACAACGCCAGCGCCGCGCCACGCAGCGGGCGGTTCGGCGCCAACTGGCGGCGCGCGGCGCGAGCGAGGACGAAATCCGCGCCTTGTTCGCCGATCTGCGCCTCGCCCAGGCTTTCCTGCCGCTGCGCGAAACCAACAAGCATTGTTACACCGGAGAGTACCGCGCGTTGCGAGACATCCTGCTCGAAATCAACCGGCGGCTGGGATGGGCGGACGGCGACATCTTCTATCTGGAGCCGGGTGAACTTGACGATGGTTTCGAGACGCCCGAGGCGTTCGCGCCATTGGTTCGGGCGCGAAGGCGCGAGCGAAAGATCGCCGCCCTGCTCGCCGCGCAACGGCGCGTTCCCGCCGTGGTGTCCGCCGAGGCGTTACATCGCCTCGGCGCGCGGGCGAAAACCGCCGCGGGCGGGCTGAAAGGCGCGCCCGTGGCTCCCGGCGCCGTCGTGGGCCGGGTGATGCTGCTCGACGAGGGCGCGAGCGGCCCGCCGCATGGCTCCTGTCGGGAGCGGATCATCGTCACCCGCTCCGCCAATCTCGGACTGGCGCCCTTGCTGCGCGTCGCCGCCGGGCTGATCGTCGAAGTCGGCGGCGTGCTCGCCCATGCCGCCTGCCAGGCGCGCGAGAGCGGGGTTCCGGCCCTGGTGCTGGAGGGGGCGACCAGTCTGCTGCGCGACGGCGCGTTGGTGAGCCTCGACGGCGCCACCGGGCGCGTCGAAATCCTTGAGGCGCCGCAATGAACCTGTTCGATCTCGCCGGACGCAGGGTTCTGGTCACCGGCGCCGGCGCCAATGGCGGCGTCGGCCACGCGCTCGCCCTGGGATTTTTCCGCGCTGGCGCGCAACTGGCGGTTTGCGACATCGATGAAGAGGGGCTGGCGCGCACGGCGCAGGAGATCGGCAAGACGGCCTTGGCGGCGCGCTGCGACATTTCCAGCGAGGCCGATGTCGACGCGCTGTTCGCCCGGATCAAGGATACGCTCGGCGGTCTCGACGTTCTCGTCAACGTCCCCTTCGTGTTTCCGCGCCGTTGCCCGCCGCACGAACTGCCGCTGGCCGATTGGGACCGGATGTTCGCCGTCAACGTCACCGGCTATTTCCTGTGCATCCGCGCCGCGCTGCCGCTCATGCTGGCGCAGGGAAACGGCTGCATCATCAATATCGGCTCGAACGCCGGCGAGACGGCGCTCGGACGCGGCGCCTTCGCCTACAGCGCCACCAAGAGCGCGGTTCATCAGATGACCAGGGAACTCGCCGTCGAATATGGCGGGCGCGGCGTGCGCGTGAACGCGCTGGCGCCGGCGCAGGTTCTGACGCCCGGACTCGCCGCGCACATGGACAATCCGCATTTCCGCGACAAAGTGCTGCCGCGCATCCTGATGGGCCTGCCGATGGGGCGCTTGCTTGCGCCCGAGGACATGGTGGGCCCTGCGCTGTTTCTGGCCTCGGAGGCGGCGGCTTGCGTCAATGGCGTGATCCTGCCGGTCGATGGCGGCAATCTCGCCATGAACGCGGGCGGCGGCGCCCCCGGAGCGCAGTAACCGCCGATGAAACTGTTGCGATACGGGCCGCCCGGTTTCGAAAAACCTGGACTTCTCGACCGGCATGGACATATCAGGAGCCTGGCGAGTCAGGTGTCCGACATCGGCGGCGCGACGCTGGCGCCGGCGCAACTCGAGTCTCTGCGGCGGCTCGATCCCGAAGACTTGCCATTGGTGGAAGGGGCGCCCCGCCTCGGTCCGCCGGTCGCGGGCATTGGCAATGTCATCGCCATCGGCCTGAACTATCCCGGCCATGGCGCCCAATACGAAATCCCATCCGAACCCATCATTTTTTCCAAGCATACCGGGGCTGTTTGCGGTCCGAACGACCCGATTGAAATCCCGCCCGGCGCGACCAAGGTGGATTGGGAGGTCGAACTGGCGGTGGTGATCGGGCAGCGCGCCAAAAGAATTCCCGTCGACAAGGCGCTCGACCACATCGCCGGCTACACGCTCGCCAACGACGTGTCCGAGCGCGATTTTCAGAATGAGCGCGGCGGGCAATTCATAAAGGGCAAGTCGTACGAAAGTTTCTGTCCGCTCGGCCCCTGGCTGGTGACGAAAGACGAAGCGCCGGACCCGCAGGACATCAGGCTGTGGCTCGACGTCAACGGGCGCCGTGTGCAGGACGACAGCACGGCGAACATGATTTTTCCGGTCCGGGAACTGGTGAGCTATGTCAGTCAGTTCATGGCGTTGCAGCCCGGCGATGTGATCATTACTGGCGCGCCGCCGGGCGTGGGCATGACGCGGGGCTGGTATCTGAGCGCCGGAGATCAAGTCGATTTGGGCGCGTCAGGCCTCGGCGCGCAACGGCAGCGCGTGATTTGCGGCTTGCCGGCGAACTGAGGGCGGTTCGCCGTCTTCTCGCGGCGCGCGGCGCCGCGCGACGGAGTGCATCGCGTCAGTGAAAGTCGGCTTTGGGTCATGAAGAGACCGTCGCAGGCCTTGTCGGGAAGGTCGCCTTAGAGCGTGATCCCAAAAAGTGGACACCGGCTTTTGGAAAAGATCATGCGAAAACAAAGAGTCTGGAGCGCGATGCGTTTCCACGGAAACGCATCGCGCTCTAGGAGATTCAGCTAGAGTTTCCCCGCTTAGTCTGACTCGGAATTTTGGAGGGGCGGGGTTGGTGTCGGAATCGTCGTCGATAAAATGGTTCCGGCGTTACAAGAAACGGGGAGCTTTGCCGAGAAGCCCGGCAAGAAGGCTCTACCCTCGCCGTTGGACGCGCACGCGGAATGCTTCCGGCTTTGGTTGCGGGCGAGGGTGACTTGACGCTGGCTGAGATCGAAGCTCGGCTTCTGGACGAGCGTCAGGTCAAAACCTCGGACAGTTCGATCGCGCGGTTCTTTCAGCGCCACAACCTCAGCGATAAAAAACGTTGCACGCCAGCGAGCAGCATCGCGAAGACGTGGCGAAAGCGCGCGACGGCTGGAAAAAGATGCAGCCGGCGCTTGATCCGGACCGGCTTGTATTCATTGATGAAACCGGTACAAACACGCAAATGACGCGGACACGCGGCCGCTGCGCCAAGGGCGAGCGGCGTGTTGACTATGCGCCGCATGGCCATTGGAAAACGACGACCTTTGTCGCGGGATTGCGCAATGACGCCATCACCGCGCCCTGGTGGTTGACCGGCCAATGAACGGGGCGATCATCCAGGTTTGGTTTGCCCAGCGCCTCGCGCCAACTCTGAGGGAAGGCGACGTTGTCATCATGGACAACTTGCCCGCTCACAAGGTCGCGGGCGTGCGCGTGATCATCGAAAAGACGGGCGCAAGATTGCTCTATCTGCCGCCCTATTCGCCCGATCTCAATCCCATCGAGATGATGTTCGCCAAGCTCAAAGCCCTCTTGCGCAAAGCCAAGGAACGAACCGTCGATGAACTCTGGCGCCGCATCGGCGTCATTCTCGCCGACTTCAGCTCCCTGGAATGCTCTAACTTCTTCAGGCATGATGGATATGGATCATGTGAGCCGGGGAATGCTCTAACTGCGTAGAATGGCTCGGGGGCCCTGAATCTCGCAAGGCGCGTCACGCTGGAGGGATACCTCGTCGCGGTCGGAATCGGAGAACAACCACGATTTCCTGCCGAGGGCGATGCCGGACGATCAACCGCGCGGCCAAGGAGCTTGGCGGAGACGAGGACTGGCTGTTGGCCTTCACCGACTTCGGGATTGAGACACTGATCGATCTCATCAAAGTCCATAAGGACGATCCGACCATCCCGGCGAACCGATACCGCTGACGCCGCGCCCGCCTGCGCCTTCATGCTACGGCGGATTGATACGTTGCAACAAACGACCACGGCGATGCAGAGAGCATTCCCATTCTCGATCATCGGCTCGCAAATATGTACGCCGATCACATTCGACTACGCTCCAACGACCGACTGGTTGCGCCGCCTACTGAACCAAAGCCTGAAAACTTTCAACGGAATCGCCGTATCGTTCATTGTAGCTCGCAATCACGGCCGTTTCCAGCCGGCCTCCGTCAACGTCGGCCACACGACGCGGCGAAGAAGCGCCTGGCGCGTGTTCGTACTTCCAGGTGATCCCGTCGAGGTAAACTGGCCGGCGCAGGCGCTTGCCGCCGAGAAGGGCCAGCAAGGCGGCCGAAATGGCCGGGTAAGGCGTAGACTCGCTATCGCTCAACCATTCCCGAATATCCGCCTCCTCGACGCTGAAATCGATGCCCGCCGCGACCAGTTTGGAAATCACGTCGGCGCCTGTGCTTGTTGTTGCAAAATGCAGCGTTGGCAGCGGATTGGGCGCTTTTGGGAGACGTTTGCATATGAAGGCGAGGATCGATAATTCGTCGCCTGGAGGTTGAGATGGCGGCGGCGGCGCCTGCGGAACGCGCGGGGCGGCCTGGAAATCCATCTGGGGCGGGGCAGTGGCAAGGACGCGTGCGAAGGTCGCTCGATGGAGACGACTGAACGCCGCTGGAGGGGGGCTGGAGACCGCATTTGCGGGCGCTGGCTGCGCTGACTTTCTGACCAGCGCCGTCCTGTTCTCGACGGCGACAGGCATGAAGCGCCACGCATCAGCCGAAAAACGCAAGGCGCCGGCGGCATGCCCCGGAGAGCCTGCGCCGAAGGTCTGGAGGTTGCGCGTGAACACGATCGCGGTCGCGTAAGCTGGGCATGCGCCTGAAGGAGGATCGACGCCGTTGCTGAGGATCAGGTCGGGATCCTGGCTTCGCCATATTTGCGATGTGAACACATCCGGGTGAAACCATGGCCGCACGATCATGACCGAGGTATAGTCGAAAGAGACGCGCCCGACGCCGGCGCCGGCGCCTTGCGGCAGGGCGTCCCGCAGCGAGGCGGGCGCGCCCGCGACGAGCGCCGCCATTTCGCCAGCCGACATTTCAAAATGCAGCCAGTCGTGTCCGGCCGCGAAATCGCTGGGGGAGATCCCAGCCGGCGCATATTGGCCGCCGCTCGGATCCGTCAACAGGTCGATGTCCGGATTGAAGTCGCGCGACCATTGCGCCCAGCGGGATTGCGGGTTCGATGCCTCGGCCTCGCGCAGGAGCTGCAATGCGCGCTCGATCGCCGCCCGGCGTCCGACCGTTTCCCATGCCGAGGCGGCGGCGTCGATCTGCGCGCGCATCAAGGGTTCACCCGTTTCCTTCCAACTTCGCCTTACTTCCGGGTCTTCGCTGAGTTCACCCGTAACGCGATGCGCGGCGTAGTCTTCATTCGCCGCGATCCAGGCGTCGCGGTACTGGCGATAGGTCAGAAGCGCGGCGCTATCCGAATGCGAACCGTCCGCCGCGGCGACATAGAGAAGCGCCTCGGCCGCGCCGGTATCTGGAGAACTGTCGGAGCTTTCCGCGACCTCCGCGCGCGCAAGCACCTCGCGATAGACATCCCATAATTTGCGCTCGGTCGCCGTCGCAACAATGTCGTGTGGCAGAAAGTTGACAATGCGCGCGAAATCCGCGGCGGCGTTATAATCCGCCGCCGTCGAGGGGGACAGAATGCGCCCGATTTCTGCCGGCGAGAACGTCAGCGGCGACAGGAAGGGGAAGCACAGCATGCTCCCGGCATCCTGCGCGAAGATCCTTTTCGCCTTCTCCATGAGCGCGATCTGAACGAAGGCATCCATGCGCGCCTCTCATATCCAGGCATTTGCAGGGATGTCGGGGGACGGATCTGGACTTTTCGGCATGACATGGCATTTGAAACCGATGAGTTGCATGCCATCGATGCTCATGGTGTTGTTTTCGAACTTGAAGCCGTAGTCGCGCCGTGTGTCGCCCGAACCGGATCGGTGCGAGCCGCTGCCGGCGACGAAAAACGGGCCGAAGGCGAAACATCCGCCGCCGCTGCTCGCCTGGCTCTTGGCGTTGTTGACGAAATCCGAGAAGCCATGGCTCTCCCCGAATTGCAAGGAGAGATTGCGCACGAAGATCGCGGAAGTGGGGTATGCCGGCATCTTGCCATTCGGCGGGTTTCCGCCATCGCAAAGCCGGTCTCCTTTCACGGCCACATTGTTTTGATCAAAGCGCCAGTAGTGGCTGGTGAGAAAAGCGGGCCTGAACCAAGGCCGCGCGATCGGGACTTGCGCAATCTCGAAGGTCATGTTGACGGAACTGCTGTCGAATGTGCCGTGATATTCGCTGTGGCTGCTTGCTTCTTCATGAGATCCGCCGCCGCCAAAGCCAAAGAATGTCGCGCCTCCGCGCCCGCCGCTCTTCGACCAGCTGTAACTCGAATTCGAGTGGGTTTGGTAGTCGCCAGCGGAAAAGCCGAACTTGCTCCAGCCGGTCGAAGTTGCGAAATTGCCGGGCACAAGCGAGGTAAAAAAGAAATCCGAACCTGAGACGGGGGAGGTCAGCAGCGCTTGTTCCATTTGCTGAAGGTAACGCTGCTTGATGAGCGCCATATCGCGCTGTCCGATTTGTTCGAAGAACGCCGCGATCTTCTCATAGTCTGTTTTGTGACCCGAGGTCTGCCAATCCGCCATCGCTGCGTTGACGGCATCGCGATAGATGTGAGCATTGATGGCCCAATCATGGATGGCGCGAGCGTTTGTAGCCGTGAGCGCGTCGATTCTATGAGAATTGTACTCAAGCGCGGCTGCATCATAGGCCTGCTGCTTCTGGTGGTAGAGGATAACAAGATCGCTTGGCTGCTGCGTCTCGGTCTCCTCTCCGGTGATGATGTCCTTCGCCTTCACCGTTTTGCTCAAGAGTTTGTTGAGTTTGTCGATTTGTGCGACGGTCTCCGGAGGCAACTCGACCTTCATGACCTGACTCATGCGCAATGTGTAATCGTAAACGTCCGAGAGAGTGCCGTCGTTGTTCTGTACGGACATGCGCGCAAACTGGCTGTTCGTGCCAGCCGCGACATCGGGAACGAAATCCAGAAGGCGCGCCAGATTCTCAGCCTGCATGTAAAGACGCATCGTGTCCTGCGCCATCAACTGATTGAGCTGATCCGGCGTGAGCGGCGCCGGTTGTACGGCGGCGCCCGATGCGGCGGCGGCGGACGGTTGCATCGCGTCCGCCGCCGATTTTCGGACAATGCCGGTCAGCCCTTGCGAAAGGAACCGGAGATCCTCGGGATCCATCGGTATTCCCGGTGTGCACCAGCTGAAGAAGTTATCCTGAGAAGGCGGGACGACATTGTCTCCGCTGGTAAGGACATCGTACAGTTTCGCCATGATTGTGTTGGCGAGCACGCTGGGTTCGAGTAGCGCCATTCAACCGTCCTCCATTTAGCACTGCATGGAATTTTTAATTAAACGAAGTAAAAAAATATTATCTTAATGTAATATAAAACGCCATAATATTTCAAAGAATCCGGTCAATCATGGAAAAATACATAGTTTTGCCGCAGATTACCATTTGGTGTTCATGATAAAGAAATATAGTATGGATTATCGGCATTCAGCTTGTTGATGGCTCGGGTGGTGATCCATTTTGCCAGAACTGGATGGAGGCAACGGTGTCGATGCTTTCAGTCTGCAATTGTTCAAAGAATTGATACAGGTCAACGCCGGTATACTGACCTCCCGGAGCGCCGCCGATAATTTCGACAAGGGCAATATGTAGATGGGTTGGAGTCCCGCCAAATTTGCATATTGTGCCGATCAGATCGCCGCGAGCAACGACGCTGTTCACACCTATGCTGTCAGGAACGTCGGTCAGATGCGTATAGAATGCGCCCATTTTGTCATTGGGCGAGCGCATGAAAATCTGCGCCCCAAAAACCTTGTCGGTATCCGCTGACGGGTCGTGTCGCTGAAATCTCGTGATATGAGCATCAAAGGCCGCATAAACAGGCGTGCCCTCGTCCGCGCCAAGATCCATTCCGTATTGAATGTACCAGTTCGGTCCGACGTGGCCACCCTGGTTGGGTCCTCCAAGTCCTCGGGTGTAACCTGAAGGGTTGAGAGGAGCGCTGATGTTGATGGAAAACGGTTCAGGCATGGATGCGCCAGTCAGCTAGTGGAAGGCAATTGGTTCGCGATCTCGGAAGGTATTTCATCGGAATTCCAGGCCAGACTGTCGCCGGCGATCGCCCCCTCGATGTCTTGAATCTTGTTCTGCATGACGACCATCTGATCGCCGTTCAGGTCGCCGATCAGCGTGTTGACGTCTATGTTTAGCGCCTTGGCGACATCGTTGGCGTACTGCACGGGATTGTTGCCGCCATCGGATGCGGGCGCATACTTCTTGAACGCATCCAGGATTGATAGTGAGGCGTATGCGGGGCCTTGGAGAAGCTTCGCGATCGCATCGAAGCCAGTCGACCAATCGGGGAAAATCAGGAAGTTATGCCAGGAGAATTTTCCAGGATATTGCCCGAAATCCGGGCCACCTGGCACGCCCGTGATATTCCCGGGATTGTTGTTCATCCAGGAGAAGCTGCCCGGGCGGTTTCGCATGTGCGGCTGGCCGCGCGCAATCTGGTCAGAATAAATGACAAAGTAGTAAATTTCTGAACCGTGTCCGGAGTAGTCATTGGAATCACCCGGATTGGAGTCCGGGAACCAGTCGCGCCTCGGAATGTTCTGCGCGCGTGAGATATTGCCACCCCAGTACCAAATATGATCCCCGAGCTCAAGCGCCATTGTACGGCTCCGTGGCGAAAAACGCGGCAAAACAATGTCTTATAGCCGAGACTTCGTTGTTTATTTATGATGTCATGGGATACCAAAAACAGTCAAGAGGATACCATGATAACAATTTCATGAAGAGCGCTATTATCGATCTGAAATCATTGCAAAAAGTTATGTTCAGGGCTCGTAAATTATTTCATATCACGAAAAAGTGCGTCCTTGGGGGCGTTCGCGGCGAGGGGGATTTTTTCGCCAGCGCCCCTGCTGCATCTTGCGGCCATCCCATCGACCCGCTTTGGCCAGGACCTGTTTAAGCATCGCGATTGAGGCGCGTCCGTCCGAGACGCGCGCCAGATTTCCTGTCTCTTGAACTGCGCGGCCAAAACTTCTATATAACTCTCAACAAAGATGAATCCGGGCCCCTCTGGCGAGGACCCCGACGCGTGTCGGGCAACCTCGCGATGTCGGATCGCCGTATCCCGCGCCGTTGCGCTGGAAGCGGTGGTTTGTGTTGGGCTCTGATCTCTTACGAACTCCCGACCCAGACATCCGCCTTTCACGCATACGGCGCCCGTAAAAGGAACCGTGATGTCGGAGACGCATAATTCCGGATGGCCTTCGCAAGTCTGGCGCTTCCGCGCGGACAATTGCCGAAATCAGCGCAAAAACGAACGATTTGACGCGACCGTTGCGGCGGACGCGTGGACGGCGCGCGCCTTTGGACCGATGCGATCAGCCGATCACAGAGCGAGGAGTTGAACATGAACAGTCTCAGTGACCGCGCCAAAGCCCATGAAGCCGCGTTCCAGCACGAGGAGGACATGGCCTTCCGTCTGACCGCGCGCCGCAACCGTCTGTTCGGCCTTTGGGCGGCAAGCCGACAGGGCCTCGCCGGCGAGGCGGCGGAGGCTTACGCCCTGCTGGTCATCGCGGCGGATTTCCAGGCGCCGGGCGACGAGGACGTCATCGCCAAGGTGCGCGCCGATCTCGCCGGCAAGGCCTCGGAAACAGAGGTGCGGACGGAACTCGACCGCGCCGCCGCCGAAGCGCGCCGCCAACTGGCGGCGTCCTGACGGGCGTTCCGAGGCAGGCCAGTGACCCTTCTCGCCGACCGGATCAAGGATTTTCCGATCCTGCGCTGGCCGGCCCAACCACCGCGTCCGGGCTGGACGGCGCAGAAACTCGGCGCTGTCCGGATCGGACGTGGACCTGAAACCGCAAAGGACAAGATCATGATGGATTGGATCAAGACTTTCAAAGACGCCGCCTCGACGGCGCGCCAGACCCTGCTCGACGAGGTGGGCAAGTTCAAGAACAAAGACTTCCTCGAAGCGACCGTCGCCTCCTGCGCCCTCGTCGCCGCTGCGGACGGCTCGATTTCGAGCGAGGAAAAGAAGAAAATGGTCGCCTATCTCCAGGCGTCCGACGAGCTCAAGGTGTTCAAGCTTGAGGAGGTCATCGCCTTCTTCAACCAGATCACGGCAAAATTCGATTTCGACGCCGATATCGGCAAGATCGAAGCCATGAAGGTCGTTGGCCGCCTCAAGGGCAATGACGCAGCCGCCCGCACAATGGTGCGCGTCTGCTGCGTGATCGGCGCGTCCGACGGCGATTTCGACGACAAGGAAAAATCCGCCGTGCGCGCGATCTGCGCCGAACTCGGCCTCAACGCCGGCGATTTCGGGCTCTGAATGACGGCGCGGCGGCGGCGAAACCCCGCCGCCGCTTTCCCAACAAACTGACCTGCGGACGCCCAAATGGACTATTTCAGCGCCACATACTTGATTCCATTGCTTGAAATCATCTGGATCGACATTCTGCTTTCGGGCGACAACGCCGTCGTCATTGCGATGGCGTGCCGATCCTTGCCGGCCAATCGGCAAAAACTCGGCATTGGGCTGGGCGCCGGCACTGCGGTCGTCCTGCGCATCATCTTTGCGACCGTCATCACCTATTTGCTCGCGGTTCCTTATCTACGCATCGGCGGCGGCGCGCTGCTGCTCTGGATCGCCATCAGGCTGGTCAAGTCCGAAGAGGACGAAGCGCATGAACTCAAGGCGCATGAAAGCCTCTTTGGAGCGGTCCGAACCATTGCGCTGGCCGACCTTGTCATGAGCCTCGACAATGTCGTCGCCATCGCCGGCGCCGCCAAGGGGAACATCTCCTTGTTCGTGATCGGTCTCCTCATTTCGATTCCCTTTGTCGTCGGCGGCGCGTCGCTGATCTCCACGCTGATTCAGCGCTTTCCCCTCCTCGTCTGGTTCGGCGGCGCGCTGCTCGGCTGGATTTCCGGAGAAATGATCGTCGGCGACCCCTTTGTCGCCAGCTTCGCGCACGATTTCAGCGCCGCGTACGGCTTCGGAGACGCATTGCCGCACTACGCCGCCGCGCTCGCCGGCGCTCTGTTCGTCGTCGCGGTCGGTTTCCTTCTCTCCCGAAGGAAAGCTGCGTCGATGGGCGATCCCGCTTAAGGCTTCACCGCCTTTGAGATCGGTCTCATGTCTCGCCAATGCCGATCTCGCCAGGATGGTCCGCTTGCGCTGGCGCCGTTGATCCTGCTTTCGGGCGACAGTCGCGGATGAACGTCTCGATCCTCGGTCCGCCGCCGGGTTTGCTTCTGTCACTCCGCCAAGCTAAGACCATGCCTGCATTGGGGAGTAGGCGACGTCTCAGGACGGAACGTCATCAACATGATGGGCTCCGGCTCTGGTGACGCGGGTGGTTGCACTCTGGCGAGACCGATGCGCAACGCTAAAAGGCGAACCGACGCCGCCAGAGGACATCATGCTGCAAACATTTATCCTTGCCTTCAGCCTCTCCACGGACGCCTTCGCGGCTTCCGTTGCGAAAGGGGCGCGCTTCCCCAATATGGGCGTCGCCCGCATCGCCGCGATCGCGCTCAGCTTCGGGCTCATGGAAGCTTGCGCGCCATTGGTGGGTTATATTCTCGGTAAGCAATTCGCGGGGACGATCGAAGCGTTCGACCACTGGATCGCCTTCGGGATCCTCGGCTTTCTGGGCGGACGCATGATCTGGAAGAGTTTTGAGGAAGACGCTGAAGAGATCGGCGCCGCCATGCCGACCGTCGCCGCGGTTTTCGCGACTGCGCTTGGAACGAGCGTTGACGCAACGGCGGTAGGCGTGAGCCTCGCGCTTTTCAGCGACAACATACCTTTGACGCTGCTGACGATCGGCGCCGTCACCTTGATGATGACATTGATTGGCCTCCGCCTTGGCGGCGTCATCGGCGAACGCACCGGAAAATGGGCCGAGCGGCTCGGCGGCGTTGGCCTGTTTGCCATCGGGACGAAGATCTTGATCTCCCATCTTACGGGATCCCCGATCAGTATGATGTAATTTCGCTTATCCGCAGCTTGACGCTCACGGCGGCGGTCCCGCTCAATCTCAAAATGGCGCCGCCTCCGAGAAACATGCTGGCGCCCAGGGCGATAGCGCCACTGCGAGTCGGTCAACGACAGCTGATCAGACAGGTGGGAATCCAACTCTATTGAGGAAGCACATCGGCAATGTCAGCTGAGATCGCATGGATTGCTGAAGGCAAGTCGCGACCCCTGGCGTCGCAAGCTTCGACGTCGCGGATGGGCTGCGCAGGATTTCAGGCGGCTTCGTGCAGGTGCGAATGGAACGGCTCTCTGATCATTTGATCGATTTCCGCGAGCGGTCTCGGCGGAGAGAACAAAAAGCCTTGAAAGTTCGTAACGCCGAGGCTCGAGAGAATCTCGAGCTGCTTTTCCGTTTCAACGCCTTCGACAACGAGCGACAGATTGAGGCGTTCGGCGAGGTTTATGACGGCGGTGATGACCGCGAGCGATTTCGGGTTGCTCAAGTCGATCACGAAGGCGCGATCAATCTTTATTTTGTCGAATGGGAATGTGTTCAAGTAGCTCAGGCTGGAGTAGCCCGAGCCGAAATCGTCGAGTGAGAGCCGCACGCCCGATCGCCTGAGGCGCTCGAAGACGATACGGGTGGCTTCGGCGTCGCGGATCAGTATGGCTTCGGTGACTTCGACTTCGAGCCGATCAGGCGCCAGGCCGGCCGCAGGCAAGGCCCGTTCGATCATGGCGACGACGTCGCGGCGCCGGAACTGAACCGGCGAAAAATTCACCGCCACGCGAATGTCCGCCGGCCACGCGGCGGCGTCACGACAGGCGCTTGCAAGCACCCATTCGCCGATTTCGACGATGAGGCCCGTTTCTTCCGCAATCGGTATGAAGACTTCCGGCGAGACGAGTCCACGAGTCGGATGGCGCCAGCGCAACAGGGCTTCGAACGTGTTGACGCGATGGCTGCGGACATCGACGATCGGCTGGTAGAAGAGTTCCAGTTCGTCGTTGGCGATAGCCGCACGCAGATCATGTTCGATTTGGCGCTTCAGCATTGCTTCCGCCTGCATCGACGCGTCGAACTGACGGAAGCAGGAACGACCGAGCGCCTTGGAACGATACAACGCCAGGTCCGCGCATTTGATGATCGCTTCGCCCGTACTCGCATCCCGGGGGAACGACGCCGCGCCGATACTTGCCCCGACCACCATGCTGTGGCCTTCGATGTGATAGGGCGCGCTCGTCGCGGCGATCAGGCGACTGCAAATCGCGTCAAGGTCTTGAGGGCCAACCGTTGGGGCAAGGATGATCGCGAACTCGTCTCCGCCGAAGCGCGCGACCAGACTCCCGGCTCTAACGGTCGCCGTCAGCCGCTCCGCGACTTCGCACAGGAGCTTGTCGCCCATCGGATGGCCGAGGGTGTCGTTGACCTCCTTGAAGGCGTCGAGATCGACGAACAAGACAGAGAACGTCAGATTGCTTTCGCTGCACGCCTGAACGGTCATTGCGAGCTGGTCGCGGAAGCGAAGACGGTTGGACAGCCCGGTCAAGGAGTCGTACATGGCCATGCGTTCGATTTTTTGCGAAGCGCGTCTGGTGGCGGTGACATCGTCGATGACGATCAGACGCCCACCCTCGTCCATCGCGTGACATCGGACCTCGAAGATGCGCTCGCCCAGCACGGCGACAAGCGGCTTGGAAAACGGCGCGTTGAACAGCCGCCCGATATCCGCGATAAACGCCGCGCGCTTGCCATCGGCGAGTTTGGCGGCCGAAGCGATTTCTTCGGCGAGTTGTCGCACGGGGCAGCCCGTCAAATCCAATTCGATGCCGAACATTGTGGACAGCCGATCGTTGACGACCGTCAATACGCCATGTTCGTCCGCCATGCAGATGCCGATGGGCATGTTGTTCAGCGCGACATCGTAGCGCCGTTTTTGCCGGTTCGCATCACGCCGACGCAAGTGCGCAATGCCGACCAGACCGCCGATGATGATGATAGAAGCGGGAACAACTTGCAGCATGGCCAATCGGATTTTCCGGCCGACGGTCGACTCCTGGCGCGTGACCTCCACCCTGGCGAGCATGTCCTGGCTCAATCGCTGAACGTCCGCCAGCATCTTTCGACGATTCAAGACGGCCGCTTCGTCGGTGGCCTGTATGATCGCCGCTTTTGGCGAGACTTGGAGACACAGTCTCGCCGTGTCCGCCTGATAGGCGATGAACTCATCTATCCGCAGGGAAAGCCGGGATTTCTCGGAATCGGACATCTGGTCGCCGATCCCCGACAACAGAGTCGTGCGACGATATGCGATCTCTCGCAGGTCGTCTTGCAGTTCGACGGACCTCTCGCGCGCGCCGCGCGGATCGTCAGCGACCATGATCGCCATGACTTGCGCGACGGTTTTCTGGACGTCCTGGGCGAGGACATTGGCTTCGTTGGCGACGCTGAAAGCATCGAAAATGGTTTCCGCCTGCCGCCGTTCGAGGTCGCCGAGATAGACGACGAAGGCTGAGAGCGTGGCCGCGACAAGGCAGGACGCGCCGAGAACGGAGGCAACCTTGGTTCTGACAGCGAGACGCAAGAAGCTCATGCTTGATTTGTCCTCATGAAGACCAACTGTGACTGCTCGAACCGGACATCAGGCTGCGCGCACGTCGGCGATGTATGTGGAAATGAACTGGGCGAGCGCCGCCGCCTCCTGCGCATGGGTCTGCGAGGCGGCGCGAAGCCTTTCAGCTTCGGCGTCTTGCATTTGCGCCGCTCTTTGCATCGCCACCATGCTGTTTCCAACCGTTCCGGCCTCTTGCGCGGCCAACAGCGCCGATTGGGCGATCTCGCGGCTGATCTCGCGTTGCGCGGCGGCGGCTTCGGCCACCTGGGACGCGATCGCCTCCATCCGGGCGATGGTGGCGCCGTTGCTTTCGGCGGAGGCGGCCGTGCCGGCTACCGCGGTGTCAATGGAGGCGATGTGAGACGCGATCAGGCCAGTGGCGGAGGCCGTGCGCGCAGCCAGAGCTTTCACCTCATGGGCGACCACGGCAAAGCCCCGGCCATGCTCCCCGGCGCGCGCCGCCTCAATGGTTGCGTTGAGCGCCAGGAGGTTGGTTTGGGCGGCGATGCTTTCGATCAGGGAAGCGGCTTCGCCAATGCCGCCGACAGCCTGCGACAGACCGCCAACCTGCCGCAGCGCGTCCTGAATGTCCGCGCGCGCCTCCACTGAAACCGCGCTCGACGCATGGGCGTGGTCATGGATGACCGCTGCGGAGCGCGTCAGGGCGTCGGCGGCGTCGGCGACACGGCTGATCGCGCCCGCGGCCGCCTCCGCCGCCCGGGTGGCGGCGGCCGACTGGTCCTTGGTGTCTTCCGATGTCTTTACAAGACATTCGGCTCGATCGGTCATTTCCGCCACGGACCCGTTGAGCGCCTGCATGGCGTGTTCCGCGTGACTGCGGAAGTTGGCGGTCGCTGAGTCCAGCTTGTTGGCGCGCGCAATCTCGCGCTGCGCCTTTCGGGCGGCCTCTGCGCCCAAAGCCTGCTTTTCGGCGAGCATGTCGCGAAAGGTGACGACGGCGCCAGCCATTTCGCCGATTTCGTCGCGACGCCGCGAATCCTTCAAATCGAGGTTGAGGTCGCCGGCGGCAAGGTTCAGCACGCCCTTGCGCAAACGGTCGAGCGGCCTGCGGATGTGGATCTCGCAGACATAGCCGCCAAATAAAACCCCGAGCAGCGCCGTGAGCGCAGAAATGGCTGCGATCGTCATGACGCGGCGCTGCCGCGCCGCTTCTGCGGCAAGGCGTTCGGCGCGCGCGCTCGCCATTGTCTCGTCGCTGAGTTTTTTCACCGCGGCCAGCATGGACTTGCGATTGGCGACGGTGCTCTCGTCATTGATCTGGACAATGGCGGCCTTGCGCGAAACCTTGACGGAAAGGGTCATTGTATCCGTCTGGTAATCCACGAATTCGGCTATCCGGGCCGACAGGCGCGCCTTTTCGGCTTCGGACAGGCGCTCGCCGACGATGGCGAACAGATCGGTCTTGAAGGCTTGGATAGCGCCTAGCGCGCCTTGAAGTTCCGTGGTGGCCTGGCGTGAGTTTGCGTCGTCATCCGCCAGTAGGACGCTATCCACCGATGCGACGGCGCGCTCAACCGATTGGGAGATGTTTGAGGCCAGAACGGCAATTTCGAAGGCATTGTCGATCCGCAGCTCCTGGTCGCGGTCGAGCTTGCCCTGCACGAACGGAGAGGCCGCGACGGCCACCAGAATTACGGCGAACATGCCGATGATGGCCGAAATCTTGGTGGTAAGTCGCATGGGACGCAACCGCAGGTTGTTTCATTCAACCTGCGTAGCTCACGGTTGTTACTCGGACTTTAAGAACTCTGTCATGAAACTGACAAAGGCCGCGCATTCTGTCGCGTGGCCAAGATTCAACGAATTTGTTGTTGTCTTTCCTTAATTTACCAAGCCAGTCGAGGTCTCATTAAATAAGTATTGAATGTGATAGAGACGGACATCCGTAAATAAATTGCGAAATACCGCCGTGCTTAATATGGTGATAATGACCGCGCCTTCGCACCTTATCCGCGCTTCCGTCCAGCCCAAGGCGCCGCCGGCGAATACAACGGGAAATTCATGTGCGGGCAATTCGTGCTGCGCGGCGGCTCGTGCGCGACGCCTGAGAACCATATCCGTTCGACCTATCGCAATTTTTTTCCTCCCGACGCCCGCTGGCAGTTTTCGGGCGTACGCTTGGCGGAGGACGACGATGACGCTTGAACTGGGCTTCCAAACGAGATCGGACGAGGCTTTTCGCGCAGCCGTCGTCTCCGGGCTTTCTCGCAAACAGAAATCGATCCCTTGCTGCTGGCTCTATGACGCGCGCGGCTCGGACCTGTTCAACGCGATCACGCGCATCGAAGATTATTATCCCACACGAACAGAGACGGAGATCGTCTCGCAAAACGCTCGGGATATGGCCAACTTCTGCGGCGAGGGCGCTGTGCTGCTCGAATATGGCGCGGGCTCCGGGATCAAGACCGAGATCCTCATCGACGCCTTGCGCGCGCCTCGGCTCTACCTTCCCATCGACATAGCCGCCGATGAACTCGCACAAACCACAAGCCGCATCGCCAAACGTTTTCCCAGGCTTGACGTGTTCCCGATCGTCGCGGATTTCACGCGCGATTTCGATCTGCCCCCGGCGCTGCCTTTTTCGGATCGGCGATGGTGACGGCCGACGCCTTGCGCCGAGGCGGGCGTATACTCTTCATGCACGCGCCAATTCTGGCTGCAATCATTGGGATTGATTGAAAAATATCATATTCGGCGGTGAAGACGAGAGCGCCCCGCACTTCGAGCAATCCGAAACTGAAACCGGTATATTGGCCCGTGTCGTAGGTGCATAACACCTTCAGGTTTTTGACGTTCGCCGTTGTAATTTCGTCCAGCGCGGAAAAGCGCTCGGAGGTCAGCGTCTTGTTGTAGCTCGGCCAATCGGCGTCGCCTTGGCCATGCAAGCCGATCCGCTTCGTCGGCGACGGACGATTGCCGACATTCGCGGCCGTTTCAATGGCGATCGTTCCCTTGGGCGCGTTCATGATGAGTTCGGGCAGCGACGAAACCATCAAGCAGGTGGTGGCGGCGGGCCTCGGCCTCACCGCGCTGTCGCGCCACGTTCTGGCGCTCGACGCCGCCTCGGGCGCCTTGCGGGAACTCGACGTTCAGGGCTTTCCGATCGAGCGGCAACGGTATGTCGCGCATATGGCCGCCAAGACCCTGTCGCCGCCCGCGCGCGGATTCCTGGAGATTCTAAAGCGGCGCAAGGCAGAGGCGGTATGGGCGATCGGAATGAAACATTTCGGATTTCCGATTCCGGTTCGGATGTGGCCGGACGGGTTTCAACTGGCCAGACCCGCCGCGCCCAGCGCCGTGAGGAGCGCCGCCTCGTCATTGTCGGAGGTGTCGCCGGAGGCGCCCGCCGCGCCAATCACCGCGCCGGCCGGGTCGCGGATCAGCACGCCGCCGGGAACCGGCACGATGCCTTCGGTCAGGACCGAGCCGAGCGCGCCGATGAAATAGGGCCGGTCCTGCGCCATTTTCTCGATCATGCGTGAACTCACGCCCAGGCTGATGGCGCCGCGCGCCTTGCCATAGGCGACCCGCCAGCGCTCCAGGCTGGCGCCGTCCTCAACCGCCGCCGCGCGCAAGGCGCCGCGCGCGTCGAGCACGACAATTCCCATGGGTTTCAGGCCCTTTTCGCGCGATGCGGCCAAGGCGGCTGCGACAATTTTCTGTGCGTGTTCGAGCGTCAACATGGGCGATCCCCTTTGGTATTCAGGCCTTGGCGGCCTTGAGCTTGCGGCGTCCCGCGTGCAGCAGCGGTTCGGTATAGCCATTGGGCTGGCGGACGCCCTCGAACACCAGCGCGCAGGCGGTCTGAAAGGCGATGGAGCCGTCGAAATCCGGCGCCATCGGGCGATAGGCGGGATCGCTGGCGTTCTGGCCATCGACCACCGCCGCCATGCGTGTAAAAGTCTCGCGCGCCTGCGCCGCGTCGCAGACGCCATGCAGCAGCCAATTGGCGATATGCTGCGAGGAGATGCGCAGCGTGGCGCGATCCTCCATCAGGCCGACGTCGTGAATATCCGGCACTTTCGAGCAGCCGACGCCCTGGTCGATCCAGCGCACGACATAGCCGAGAATGCCCTGGGCGTTATTGTCCAGTTCCTGCTGGACCTCGTCGCGCGACCAGTTGGGCCGGTCGGCGAGGGGGAGCGTCAGGAGATCGTCGAGTTTTGCGGGCGCGCGGCTCGCAAGCGCCTCCTGGCGCGCGGCGACATCGACTTGATGGTAGTGGGTGGCGTGCAGCGTCGCGGCGGTGGGCGAGGGCACCCAGGCGGTGCTGGCGCCCGCCTGCGGATGGCCGATCTTGACCTTCAGCATTTCCGCCATCAGGTCCGGCATGGCCCACATGCCCTTGCCGATCTGGGCGCGGCCCCGGAAGCCGGCGCCCAGACCCACATCCATATTGTTGGCCTCATAGGCGGAAATCCAGGTGCTGGATTTCATGTCGTTCTTGCGGATGAAAGGCCCGGCGAGCCTGGATGTGTGCATTTCGTCGCCAGTGCGGTCGAGGAAGCCGGTGTTGATGAAGAACACCCGGTCTTTCGCGGCGCGAATAGTTTCCTTGAGATTGACCGAGGTGCGGCGCTCCTCGTCCATGATGCCCATTTTCACGGTGTTGGGCGCAAGACCAAGCGCCTGTTCGACAAAGGCGAAAACGCGATCGGCGAAGGCGGCTTCTTCCGGGCCGTGCATCTTCGGCTTGACGATATAAACCGAACCGGCGCGGCTGTTGCGCAGGGGCGCGGCGCCGCGCAGGTCATGCAGGGCGATGGCCGTGGTGGTCAGCGCGTCGATCAGGCCTTCCGGCGCTTCCTCACCATCGAGCGTCGCCAGATCGCTGGTCATGAGATGGCCGACCGTGCGCACCAGCAACAAAGCGCGACCGGGCAGGATGAACGGCGCGCCATCCGGGCGCAGATAGGCGCGGTCAGGCGCAAGCTTGCGAGTCTCCTGGCCCTGGCCTTTGGCGAAAGTCGCGGCAAGGTCGCCCTTCATCAGACCGAGCCAGTTGCGATAGACCGCGACCTTGTCTTCGGCATCGACAGCGGCGACGGAATCCTCGCAATCCTGAATCGTGGTCAGCGCCGCCTCAAGAATGACATCGCTGATCCCGGCGGCGTCGAGCCCGCCAACCGTCGTCGTGCGATCCACCACAATTTCGACATGCAGGCCATGGTGAAGCAGCAGGATGCGCGAGGGATTGGCGGCGTCGCCGACATAGCCGACCCATTGCGCGCCCTCGGCCAGTTCCGTCGTCGCGCCGTTTTTCAGTTTTACGCGCAACTGGTCGGCCTCAATGGCGAAGCCCGCCGCGTCGGCATGGGAAGCGTCCTTCAGCGGCGCGATCCGGTCGAGGAAGGCGCGGACCCAGGCGACCACGGCGGCGCCGCGTTCGGGATCATAGCCCCGATGGCCGGGGTCGGTCGGGGCCAGCGCATCCGTGCCGTAAAGCGCGTCATAAAGGCTGCCCCAGCGGGCGTTGGCGGCGTTGAGCGCATAGCGGGCGTTGTTGATGGGAACCACCAGTTGCGGCCCGGCGGTGGTGCTGATTTCGGGATCGACATGTTCGGTCGCAATGGAAAAATCTTCGCCTTGGGGCAGCAGATAGCCGATCTCGCTCAGAAAGCTCTTGTAGGCGACCGCGTCATGCGGCTGGCCGCGCCGCTCCAGATGCCAGCGGTCGATATGCGCCTGCATCGCGTCGCGTTTGGCCAACAGCGCTTTGTTTTGCGGCGCAAATTCGACCAGCAAGCGCTCCAGCGCCGCCCAGAAGACCGGCGGCGCCAGCCCGGTTCCGGGCAGCGCCTCGTCCTCGATGAAGCGCTTGAACACGGGCGCGACCTTGATCCGGGGCGCCTGAGATTGGGACGTCATGGCTTCCTCGCTCTTTCTATCCTCACGCCTCCGGCAGGACGGCGGGGCGCGGCCCTCCGGTCGCCCAGTCCAGCAGCTCAACCGTGTGCAGCGCCGGCAGTTGCGTCGCCGCGCCGATCTGCAAGATGCAGCCAATATTGCCGGCGGCGATCATGTCTGGCTGCATGCTCTCCAGATTGGCGCATTTGCGCGCCCGCAGCCGCGTCGCAAGGTCCGGCTGCAACAGATTATAGGTTCCCGCCGAACCGCAGCACAAATGGCCCTCCGGCGGATCCAGCACGACAAAGCCGGCTTGTTCGAGCAGCGCCTTCGGCGCGTCGCGGATTTTCTGTCCGTGTTGCAGGGTGCAGGCGCTGTGATAGGCGACGCGGCGACCGCTGGCGCGCGCGGGCGCCTTCAGGCCGATCTCGCTCATGATCTCGGTGATGTCGCGCGCCAGCGCGGCGATCTTTTGCGCCTTGTCCGCCATTTCAGGATCGTCGCGAAACAGAAAGCCATAATCCTTGATCATCACGCCGCAGCCGGAGGTGTTGATGACCAGAGCGTCGAGTCCTCCGCTTTCGATCTCGCGGCTCCAGGCGCGGATGGAGCCGCGAGCGAAGGCGAGGCCATCGTCCTGGCCGAGATGATGGTTGAGCGCGCCGCAACAGTCCGCGCCTTCCGCAATCACCACTTCGCAGCCATGGCGCGTCAGCAGCCGCGCCGTAGCTTCGTTGATCTGCGGCGCCAGAGCCTTTTGCGCGCAACCGGTCATCAGGCCGACGCGACGACGTTTCCGCCCTTCCGCCGGGATGATGCGCGGCTGTTCCAGCGGCGAGGGTTCGGGCGGGTCGAAGGGCGCCAGCGCCAGCGCCGGCCGCAGGCGTCGCGGCAACAGGGGGGCGATAGGCTTGAGTAGACCTGCGACGCTGATCGCCACGCGGAGCAGACCGGGCCGGGGCAGAATATGGCCGACGATGCGCCGCGTGAGCCGATCCAGCCAGGGCCGGCGATAGGTCTTCTCGATATGCGCGCGGGCGTGATCGACCAGATGCATGTAATGCACGCCGGAGGGGCAGGTGGTCATGCAGGACAGGCAGGACAGGCAGCGGTCGATATGCTTGACCACATCGGCGCTGGCGGGCCGGTCGTTTTCCAGCATGTCCTTGATGAGATAGATGCGCCCGCGCGGGCTGTCGAGTTCGTCGCCCAGCAGGGCGTAGGTCGGGCAGGTCGCGTTGCAGAAGCCGCAATGCACGCAGGCGCGCAAAATCGTGTCGGCCTCGGCTGTGGCGGGATCGGCGAGCTGGGTGAGGGTGAACTGGGTTTGCATCACGCGCCCCCGCCCATGCGTCCGGGATTGAACAGGCCCAGAGGATCGAAATTCGCCTTCACCCGCGCGCTCAAGGCGCGCAGCGCCGGCGGCGGCGGTTCGAACACATCGACGGCGGCGCGCATCGATTCCGGCGCGACGATCAGCGTGGCATGGCCGCCGGCGGTCCGCATCGCGCTGCGCACCGCGCTCGCGCCGCCATCGACGCCGGCCTCTTCGGCATCCAGAGACAGCCAGACCAGCCCGCCGCCCCAGTCGTAAAAGGCTTCCGCCGAGGATAGCGCGGCGCGCAGCGCCGCGACCAGCGCCGCCGCCTCGCCCGGCGTCGGGCATAGCCGCCAGACCAGCGCCGCGCCTTGCGGCAGCAACGCGCGAACCTCGCCAATGTCGCGCCACAGCCGAGCGGAAGCCTCGCCGTCGAGCCGGGTCGCGCCGCCAAACATCCGCGCGATCTCCCCGGCGCGAAACGCGACGGAGGGCGAGGGGCCTTCCAGGCGAAGGGCGGTGGCGGCGCCGTCCTCCAGCACACGGCCCGCGACGGCGGCGGGCAGGTGGGCGACGCCGGAGACTTCAAAGGGCGTGTTGAGGGCGCGCGCCATGGCGTCAATGGCGCCAGCATCGTCCAGCCCGCGCAACAACAGCGTTGTTTCCGTTTCCGGTCGCGGCATCACCTTCAGCGTCACTTCGGTCAGGATCGCCAGCGTGCCGAACGAGCCTGCGAGCAATTTGCTGAGGTCGAAACCGGTGACATTTTTCACCACCTTGCCGCCAGCCTTGAACAGCTCGCCACGCCCGTTCACGGCGGAAAAGCCGAGAAAGAAATCGCGGGCGGCGCCGGCGCGCACCCGGCGCGGTCCCGAGAGATTGCAGGAGAGAACGCCGCCAACAGTCGGCTGCGCCGAGTAACCAGTTGGCTGCGCCGGGGAATCGGTCGGCTGCGCTTGCGTTTGCAGCAGGTCGCGCCACGATGGCGGCTCGAAGGCGAGCATCTGGCCTTGTTCGCGCAAGACTTGCTTGATGGTTTGAAGCGGCGTCGCCGGGCGTGCGGTCAGCACCAGCTCCGCCGCTTCATAGGCGATGACGCCGGCAAGCCGCGACAGATCAAGCTGGTGATCCGCCGCAACGGGACGCCCGAACGCGCGCTTGCTGGCGCCGGCGAAAATCTCCAACGTCTCGGGCTGCGCCGCGCAAGTCGCCACCAGTTCGGCGATTTCCTTTTCGTCGGCGGGACGGTAAAGCGCCATGCAGAATCCTTCAGAACCGGGGCAGGTCGGGGAAGCGCAATCGGCCCGCATGGACATGCATGCGCCCAAGCTCCGCGCAGCGGCACAGTTGCGGGAAAACCTTGCCGGGATTGAGCAGGCCGCTCGCGTCAAAGGCGCATTTCAGCCTCTGCTGCTGGGCGAGATCGACCTCGTTGAACATGGCGTCCATCAGGTCGCGTTTTTCCACGCCGACGCCATGTTCGCCGGTGAGCACGCCGCCGACTTCGACGCAGAGCCGCAAGATGTCATGGCCGAAATCCTCGGCGCGCTGCAATTCTCCGGATATGTTGGCGTCAAAGAGGATCAGCGGATGAAGATTGCCGTCGCCGGCATGGAAGACATTGGCGACGCGAAGCCCGTGCTTTTCCTCCATCTGTTTCATCCGAAGCAAAACGCTGCCGATTTCCTTGCGCGGTATCGTGCCATCCATGCACATATAATCAGGGGAGATGCGCCCCACCGCAGGAAAGGCCGCCTTGCGCCCGGCCCAGAACAGCAGCCGCTCCGCTTCCGATTGGCTGGCGCGGCAGGTGGTGGCGCCATACGCCCTGGCGATGGCTTCGACACGCGCGATGAGATGATCGACCTCCGCCGCGCAACCGTCGAGTTCGACGATCAGCAGCGCCTCGACATCGAGCGGATAGCCAGCGTGAACGAAAGCCTCCGCCGCTTCAATCGCCAGCCTGTCCATGATCTCCATGCCGCCGGGAATGACGCCCGCGCCGATCACGGCGGCGACGCAATCGCCGGCGCCCTGCATGGTGGGAAAGCCGATCAGCAAGGCGCGGGCGCCGGGCGGCGTCGGCAGCACGCGCACGGTGACTTCGGTGACGATTCCGAGCAGGCCTTCCGAGCCGACCAGCACGCCGAGCAGATCATAGCCGCCAGCGTCGAAATGCTTGCCGCCGAGGCGGATCACCTCGCCCTCGATGGTGACGAATTCGACGCCGATGACATTGTTGGTGGTCAGGCCGTATTTCAGGCAATGCACGCCGCCGGAATTTTCCGCGACATTGCCGCCAATGGTGCAGGCGATCTGACTGGACGGGTCCGGCGCATAATAGAGCCCCAGCCCTTGCACCGCCTGGGAAATGCCGAGATTGGTCACGCCGGGCTGGGCGACGACGCAGCGATTGGCGGCGTCGATCTCCAAAATGCGCTTGAACTTGCCCATGCCGAGCAATACGGCGTCGGCCAGCGGCAGCGCCCCGCCCGACAGCGACGTGCCGGCGCCGCGCGGCACAACTTTCAGAGTCCGCGCCTGGCAATAGCGCAGCACTTCGACCACCTGCCGCGTGGTTTCCGGCAGCACCACCACCAGCGGCAATTGTCGATAGGCGGTCAATGCGTCGCATTCATAGGCGCGCCGCTCCTGTTCGGACTCGATCACGCCTTCGCCCGGGACGATGGCGCGAAGGTCCGCGACGATCTCGGCGCGACGGGCAAGCGTGGCCGCGTCCGGCTCCGGCATCAGGATCATTTCGCCGACCCGACGATCGGCGCCATCCAATGGAACAGCTCGCGTTGCGCCGCGACCACGGCGCTGAGCATCAGCGCCAGGATGAGGCTGTGCAGGAAGGTGCGGACCAAGCAGGTTCCCTCGCGGCCACGGAGATTGGTCACGGCGACGCCGGTGGCGATATTCTGCGGCGACACCATCTTGCTCATCACGCCGTCCGAGGAATTGGTGGGCGCAAACGGCGCCGGATCGAGATCGCGTTGGAGTGCGGCCAAGTCAGTGTAAGCCGCTGTTCAATGGGTGCAAGTGGCCTTGAAGGCGGGGCAGGCCCTCCCGCCCTTATCTTTTGCTTACGAATGGCGTGCGCTCAAGAACGGCCTTGGTCGCAAAATCCGACATTGAATATCAAGATGACCTCGGCCAGACCGGTTTGCATGATGCGCGGTCATTCGCCATGACGATGGCGGCCTGCTTCGGATCGTGGCGCCATTCCGCATCGGTGTGGCCCAGCACAACCTCCGCGCTCTTGCCGATCACCGCGAGTGCGGAGGGATTGTAGCAGAGAAAGCGGTCCTCGATGTCCTTGGCGTAGATCGGTTCCGGCGAAATCTCGCCGACAGCCCGCAGGAGCGCCGTCGTTCGCAGGAAGTCAGAGGCAATTTCATCGGCGCCTTACTATTAAATGCCAAGCGACACGTCAGCCGTCAGGTTGACCATGAGATAAACGCCCAATGCTGTTGATCACGCTCAAACAAGGGCGCATCAGGGTTCAACTCGCGCCATGCGCGCAGGCGTTCCCATTCAGGTTCAGACAATTGCCCGAGAAAAAATGCGGCGTTGCGCTGGAAGCCTAGCCAATCCGTCTTGGGCTCTTCACTGCGCGGATGCGAGATAAATTCGAGCCTCGGCATCCGGTTCATGCGGTAGAGCAGGTTGATGAAGTAGATGTAGTCCGGCTTGTCGATTTTGGGCGCAGGCGGCCGGCAGAGCGCCTCCAATATGGAAGAATTGATCTCGCGGGCGCCAACAGGTGCGGTGAGATAGACTCGCTTGCGCGCCTGACGGTCGAGTTTACGCAGCGCCGCTTCCAGGTCCATCACGCCGGTCGAGCGCGAGGCGATGGCGACATCGCAAACGGGCAGATCGCTCCAGTCGTCCTCCCAGGCGCGCAACACCGTTGTAACGTTGCCCGTCCCGGCCTCGACCGCCCGATGGCGCGTGACATCAAGCATCGCGGGGCTGTAATCGAGCGCCACGATGGTTTCGAGGTGTGGCGCGAGGGCCACGGACAGGGCGCCATTGCCACAGCCGATGTCGATCAGGCTGCGGCAGTCGGAGAGATCCATGTGCGAAATGAAGGCGTCGATATAACCGCCGCCCGCGCTGACGCGCGCGTCAAAAGCTTGCGCCCTCGCGTCCCAGTACTCCGGCGGCTTCGCCCAACTGCCGGCGCGGGCCTGATGGTCCCGATACATCTGGCCGAAATCCAGATCATCGATGATGAGAGGTTCGCTCATAAGTCACTCCGGCAGGAAGGCGCGGCGGCCATCGGCGGCGGTGAGGGTTTTGACCTGCACGCGGTAAAGCCGCTCGACCGCCTCGGCGTCGAGAACGTCGCACGGGGCGCCATCGACGGTGACACGGCCCTGTTCCAGCAGCGCGATGCGATCCGAGGCCCAAAAGGCGTGTTCGGGATGGTGGGTGCTGAGCAGCACGCCGATGCCCTGTCGCTTTAACCCTTGCAACAGCCGCATCAGCCGGATCTGCGCGCCATAATCAAGGCCCGCCATGGGTTCGTCCATCACCAGCAGGTTTGCGCCTTGCGCCAGGGCGCGGGCGATCAGCGTGAGCTGGCGCTCGCCGCCGGAGATTTCCGTGTAGGGCCGATCGGCGAGAGGCAGAATACCCAAGTCTTCGAGCAGGGCGTCGGCGGCCTCGAAGTCGCGCGCCGCGACCGGCGCCAGCCAGCCCGCTTGCGGCAGGCGCCCAAGCAGCACCACGTCGCGGACGCGATAGGGAAAGGGCGCGACATGGTTTTGCGCGACATAGGCGACCTGTCTGGCGATGTCGCGACGCGACCATGCGCGCAAGGTCCGGTTGTCGAGCGCGACGGCGCCGCCATCGGGCTTGAGAAAGCCGAGCATCAGCCGCAGCAGCGTGGTCTTGCCCGAGCCATTGGCGCCAAGCAGCGAGACGATCTCGCCGGGCGCCAGGGCCAGCGAGGCGCCGTCGAGCACACGCCTTTCGCCGCGTGAAAAAACCAGCGCCGCCGCTTCCAGACTTGCGCTCACATCCAGCCTCTTCGCGCGCGACGCAGCACCAGGATGAAAGCGGGGATCCCCAAAAGTTCGGTGATGATGCCGATGGGAATCTCGGTGCGCGCCACGCTGCGCGCCAAAGTGTCGGCGCCGATCAGGAAAATGGCGCCGACCAGCGCCGAGGCCGGCAGCAGCCGGACATTGCCGGGGCCGACCAACAGCCTTGCGAAATGCGGCGCGAACAGGCCGATCCAGCCGATCATGCCCGACAGCGACACGCTCAGCGCCGAAATGAAGGTCGCCGCGGCTATGGCGCCATAGCGCAGCGCCGCCACGGGCACGCCGAGGCCGCGCGCCTCGTCCTCGCCCATGGCCAGCGCGTCGAGCGGGCGGCCCAGCAGCGCGAGGCCGGCCATGCCCGCCAGCATCAGCGGCGCGGTCCAGAGAATCTGGGTGAGGCTGATGCTCGCAAGGCTGCCCATCAGCCAATAGACGATGGCTGGAAGCTGGTCATAGGGATCGGCGGCATATTTCAAGATCGACAGCGCGGCGGTGAAAAACGCGCCGGAGATCATGCCTCCGAGAATGAGGGTGATGGCGGAGGCCTCGCCGAACAGATTGGCGATGACCACGCCCAGCGCCACCGCGCCGACGCCGCCCGCGAAAGCCAAACCCTGCAAGGCGATCCAGGACAGGCCGAGGATCAGCGCCAGCGCCGCGCCGAAACTGGCTCCGCCGAGCGCGCCGAGCAGACCGGGCGAGGCCAGGGGATTGCGGAAAACGGACTGGTACGCCGCGCCGGCGACGCTCAACGCCGCGCCGATCGCCGCCGCCGCGACAATGCGCGGCAGGCGGATGTCGACGATGATGTTTTTCAAGAGATCGTCGCGCGCTGGATCGGGCGCCACGAGGCCCGCGCGGGCGGCGAGGAAGCGCAGGATTTCCCCAACGCCCAGCCCATAGCGGCCCACCGAAAGCGCCAGAACCGCCGCCACAGCCAGCGCGGCGACCAGACCGGCGAACAACAGCAGCGTGCGCGCACGGTCAGCGGAGAAGCTGAGCGACATCTGCGTCGGTGAGTTGAACCCCGAAGAACAGCTTGTAGAATGTCTTGGTTTCGGCCTTGATGTCGAGCGGCAGCGCCTGTGGGTAAAAGATGTTGGCCAACCACTGCGCGCCGAGCACGCGCATAAAACTTGGCGGGCGGTCGAGCCAGTTGAAGGGCAATTTCGGGACCGTGTAGACGCGCCCTTGCGCGATCGCCTTCACATTGCGCCATTCCGGCGCCTGCGCCGAAAAATCCTTGAACTTTGGGTCGAGAGCCACGATCAGCGTGGGCTGGCGGGCGATGATTTCTTCGAGCGAAATCTTCTCCATGCCCATATGGGTCGCCTGCGCGCAGTGATAAATGCTGTCGCCGCCGGCGAGGCGGAACGCCTCCATGTGGAAGGAGGAATCGCATTCGGTGGCGAGTCCGTCGGGGCTTTCGGCATAGAGCAGTTTTGCGCGCTGCTCGGGCGGGACGCGGGCCACCGCCGTCTTCACCCGCTCCAGCGCCGCGACGACATAGGTTTTGAGTTCATCGGTGCGGGCGCGACGGTCGAGCAGGTCGCCGAGGAAATCGAGCGCCGCCGGATAATCGTCGATCCTGCTCACATTCATGTAGATCACTGGCAGGCCGGTCTGCGCCCAGCTCTGCTCCGCCGGGGGATGGCCGCCCATCGGATCGGTCCAGGCGACGATCACATCGGGCTGCAGCGCGAGGATTTCTTCCGGATTGGCCGCGCGGTTCTGGCCCGGCGTTCCGCCCGCCGCCGGCAGTTCGGCGAGACGCGGCGCAAAATACGGCTTCTGCTTGTCGGTGATCGGCACATTGACCGCACTAAGCAGATCGGGCGCGATCACATACATCAGCGTGGTGAGCGGATAGGACGCTGAAAAAACCTTGGTGATCTTGTCTGGAACCCGAAGTTTGTGGCCGGCCATGTCGGTGATTTCACGCGCCGGTTTCGGCGCGTCGCCGGCCTGCGCCGGCGCGGCCAGCGCCAGCAGGACGGCGGCGATGCGGAGAAAGATCTTCATCAGGCGACACTCGCGCTCGGGGCCAGCGCGGGCCGGATGATCCTGGCGAAATCGGTCAGGGTTTTCAGGTTCTTGTCCGCATCGAGCGAAGCCGGTTTCAGCAGCAGCGCGCGCGGCGCCGCGCGCGCCTGGATTTCGCGCGCCTGCGCGATCACCTCGTCGTAAGAGCCGATCAGCGAGCGCGCGATCACGCCGTCCGCATCGAAGCCCGGTCCTTTTCCCTGCGCCATGAAAATCCCGCGCATGCGCTCGGAAAATCGCGCGATGAACGGCTGCGCCTCGGCGAGCGCCTGTTCGCGGGTCGGCGCGGCGAAATAGAAGCGCGCCAGAGCCAGACGCGGATCGACGCCGGGCGCGGCGGCGCGATAGGTCTCGACAATGTCCACCACTTTTTGCAAGGGGAACGGCGAGCCGCCCATCACGCCAATGCCCTTTTTCGCCGCATAGCGAATGGCTTCCGGCGTGGTGGTGGCGATCCAGACCGGCATCGGGTTTTGCAGCGGTTTTGGCGCGAGACGCACGGATTCGACCTGATAATACTGGCCGGAAAAGGTCACTTCTTCTTCGGCGAACAGGCGCTCGATCAGCTCCAGCGCCTCGATGGTCATGTCGCGCGAAACGTCCTTGTCCGCGTGAAAATGCTTGTTCTGAAGAGGAAACGGGCCACCCTTGGCGACGCCGAAATCGAAGCGTCCGCCGCTGAGTATGTCGATGCTGGCGACATCCTCCGCCACCTGAATCGGATTGCGGAAGGGCAGAAGCACGGCGGCGGAGCCGAGCCTGATCGTCTTGGTCACGCCCGCGAGCCAGGCGAGCAGCACGAGGATCGACGGGCTGGCGGCGTCGGGATTGAAATGATGCTCGGCGACCCAGGCCTCTTCAAAGCCAAGGCTCTCCACATGCTGCACCAGACGCGTCTGCGCCTGAAAACATTTGACGTAATCGTCGAGCGGATTTTCGTAGGTGCAGAAAACGCCGAGGCGCATCTCGATCTCCTGACGCTGGCGCTCAGTAGCGCCAAGCGAGCTTGCCGACGATGGCGCGCGGCGCGCCGGGATAGTAGATGCCTGCGCTTGCGGACGTGGACTGGTAGAAATTGCTGGAGATCTGGCCGATATAGGCGGCGTCGAACAGATTGGTCACGGTGACGCTGGCCTCCAGTTCGCCGAAATCGACGGGGCGGCGATAGGCGAGGCGCAGGTCCACGGTGGCATAGCCGGCGACGGATTGCGCATGCGCGGCGTCGCCATAGCGGTCGCTGACGATGTGAACGATCGGCGTGAGCGTAAAATCGTTCCAGCGCGCCTCGGCGCCGAGCGTTGAAACCCAAAGCGGCGCGTCGGGAACCAGCTTGCCCTTGACCTTTGTCGCGGCGATCACGGCCGGCGAAGCGCCCGTCCAATACGGCAAATCCTCGACGAAAGCGACGTTCTGGTAGCCGATCGCGGCGAAGAACGACAGGATATCGCTGGGTTCGAGCCGGACCATCGCCTGGCCGCCCAGCGTGCGGCTCTGGCCGATGGTTTGGGCGAAGGCGACGCCCACGCCGGGATCGTAGGAGACGTTCTGGTTGTGGTTGCGCGCATAGAACAGGGTGGGGCTGAAGGTTCCCGCTCCGATCGGCGACGTGAATTTCAAGTCGACGCCGACATCGACCACGTCGTCGGTCTCCGGCTTGAGATTGTGCCAGAGCTGGTTGAGATTGAACCCCTTGGCGTTGAGCGTCGCGGCGGAGGACTGGTAGGTTGGCCACAGGTCGAGGGCCATGCCGGTGTAGGTGACGCCATAGCTGACGCGCGCGGTCAGATCGGGGGTCACGTCATAGGCGAGCGCCAGATAGGGCAGAGCCGTCCCGACCGTGGCGGGCGTCACGCTGTTGCGGGCGTTGACGGTCGACGCGGCGAGCGCCGCCGAATAGGAGACGTCCAGGGCGCCGGCGCCGGGAGTCATGGCGTTGATTCCGGCGAGGGTTTGCCACAGATAGCGCAAGCCGCCCTGCACCCGGAGGTCGTCGAAGCGTCGGTCCGCCATGGCATAGATCGAATTGTAGAGATGCGGCTGGGTCTCCTGCGCCAACATGCTCCACTTGAGGAAGCTGAGGCCGCCCGACGTATTGGTGTTGAACTGTTTTTGGGCGGTGGGCGGCCCGGGAAGCTCGCCGGCGCCGCCCCAATAGCCGAGCGTGAAATCCGTGGTCCAGGCGCGGGTCTTCAATTCGGCGACGCCGCCATAGAAATTGTGGTCGATCAGCCATTGCCGCGCCACCGTTGTTGACGCCGCGTCCAGGTAATATCCGTCTTCGTGGAAGAAGTAGGGTTTCAGCGTCAGGGTCGTGTCGCCGTTGATCTTCCAGGCGATTTCGGTGAAAGCGGACCAGACGTTGAGGCTCTGGCGGTTGTAGCCGTACCAGTTCGACGTATTGCCGGCGACGGGGATCCCGCTGAAATCGTAGAAGCGGTATTTCGCGAGATTGCTGGCCTGCGCGTAGGTCAGGGCGGCATAGGTGTTCTGGTCGACCTGCGTGTGCGCGACCAGCGCCTTGATGTCGAGCGATTCGTTGGGCCGGGTCTCGACGCCCGCGGTGAAGTCGCCCTTGCCGTCGGGCGACTTGCCTGTGCCGCGCCACTTGTCGGCGTCGCTCCAGGCGCCGGACAGGAAGAATTTTGTCGTGTTGTTGAACAGAAGCCCGGAATCGACGCGCGCGAAGGTGCGCAGGAAATGGTACGAGCCGACGCTCTGCGAAATTTCGCCGCCCATCTTGTCCTTCGGCCAGGCGATCTGGGCGTCGATCACGCCGGCGGAGTTGAAATAGGACAGGACGTTGGGCGCGATCGGCCCTTGGTGCAGGGTCGTGCGGGCGACGTCCTCGTTGGGAATCATGAACATCGCGCCGACGCCCGGATTGACGCCCGCGAGGGGGACTCCGTCCACCGTGCTGAGGCTGTCGCCGTGCTGGCTCAACTGGCCGCGCACGCGGATCCCCTTGAAGCCGTTGGGAATATTGGCGGCTCCGTAAGGATCGATCGCCGGCGCGTCCACGGAGGGCAGGTTGGAGACGGTGCGCAGCACATTGGAGCCGCCGTTGTCGGCGCCAAAATCGACGCCATTGCCGGCGGCGTCGTAGACCGTGGCCGCCCCGTCGCGTCGGGAGGGAAGCGCGGCGGGGCGGCCCGGCTCGGCGACCGCCGATTCGGCGGCAGGCGCGGCGGCGGGAGCTTCGACGTGAACTTCGGGTAGGGCGACCTGCGCCCAGCCGCTCGCGACGAACAGGCAGGCGCCCAGCGAGACGCTGGCGCGCAGGACGCGGCGCTGGGCGGGACGAGAATGGCGCATGGGATCGACCTCCGGAGCGCGCGACGCGCAAATATTTCTTTCGAATACATTAATAGGAGAGCGGTAATGTTACGATAAAGACGATTGTGGCGTCATTGTGCCCATATTATGGTCATTCTTTCTATGTCCTGGCTCTCAATAGGTAGTCTGGTGTTATAACGCGCCATGGCCGCGCCGCGCGACCGCGCTCCGCCTCAGCGGAGGTTGAAGCGGATGACAATGCTGCCGTGGAACGCGCCGCCGGGCGGCGGTGGCGCATGTGCGGCGCGCATCATGGCGTGGACGACGCCGTCGAGCGCCGAGGAGCCCGAGGATGTGAAAATGGAATGGCTGGCGATGCGCCCGGAGCCGCCGACCGTGAAGCTGACCCCGACAGCGCCGGATTCGCCGCGCGCCCGCGCGCTCGCCGGATAGCTCTTGTGGCGGTTGAGTTCGGCGGAGACGCGTGAGAACAGCGCGGAAAGCCTGTTGTATCCGACCGAAGCGGGAATGGCGGCGGCGGCCAAAGCTTCCGCGATGCCAGGCGCGACCACGGCGAGCGAAGTGTCTTGGGCGTCGGCGATCGCGGTGAAGGAGGACGTGATGCCCCAGACCTTACCGAACGGGCCAATGAACGGCGAGGTCGAGGAAATCACGGCGAGGCTCGGCAACCCGCCTTCGGCCTCCAGCAGCAGCGTCCGGGCGG
The DNA here is from genome assembly GCF_002937075.1 of Rhodoblastus sphagnicola. Lineage (GTDB taxonomy): Bacteria > Pseudomonadota > Alphaproteobacteria > Rhizobiales > Beijerinckiaceae > Rhodoblastus > Rhodoblastus sphagnicola. The sequence goes on along the minus strand of NZ_NHSJ01000036.1, from coordinate 2,917 downwards.
CGCGGGTCATGGTCTCGCCGATGCGCCAGCGCCGGTCCGCATGGGTTTCGCTCGCCACCCGCACCGCCTGCGCGCGGACGCCCGCTTCGAGCGCTTCGGCGACCACGGCCGACTCCTCGTCCCGGCGCGCGGCCTGCACGGCGGCGCAGAGGCGGCGCGCGGACGGCCAGACTTGCAGTATCAACGTCCAGCCCCAAACCGAGACAAGAAACAGCAGCGCCATGACGCTCTTGCCGGCAAGCCCCGCCTGAAGAAACAACGCGAGGGGCGAAAGGCAATGGCGTTCATGGTGATACGAGTTCATTGGATATGCTTATTTATATACGTTAATTACATAAAGAGTTTTGCGCTTAGCAAGCCCAAATGATCGGCGAATGGTGGGGGTCCGCGCCGCATTTATGGTCAGAACGTCTCGCTTCGCGCCTCGTCCATGTCAGCCTTGCGAAAACCTGCGGCGGCACGGTGGCCTGAACACTCGCCATATGCGGGGATGGAATCTGAGGATCGGGCGGTCGCCTGGTCGACTGCATTTTCCTGCGCCGCTTGCACTTCGCCGAAGAGGGCGTCGCCGACCGGTTGCTTTCCTTGCACGTTGGCGCGACGCCATGGCCGGAAATCGACGCCCCGGTCGCGGTTGCATGGGCCGAGAGGAAGACGCCCTGCTCGCCAGTTTCGGCGGACGCGAGATGACCTATTCCTTCGGCGACCTGGACGCGGTCGTCCCCGCCTACGCGACCACGATTCAAAAGTCGCAGGGGTCCGAATATCTCGCCGCCGTCGTCTCCCTTGCGATGCAGCACTACACCATGCTGGCGCGCAACCTCTTCTACACTGCGGTCACCTACAGGAAGCGGCTCGTTGTGATCGTGGGGCAGAGGCGGGCCTTGGCCATCGCCATCCGGAACACGCGGACGAACAGGCGCTGGACGAGGCTGAAGGAGTGGCTGGGGCGGTAGGCGGGGGAATTGACCGTCCCTTCCCGGCGGATTCCAGTCATTCCCCAAAGTCGCCGGCGAGGGAAAGCTGAGCGCGATAGCGGCAGTTGGGTCAGCCGATCCAAAAATTGCAGGCTTGGCTGTCCAAGTGTCCATATTCTGCCTATCTCGTCCACCTCACAACAGAAATAGGGAACTTGATCCAAATCCCATCCACATCCCGTCGAGACGCGACACCAGTCCGATCTTCGCCACTGGTAATATCTTCGTCGAGCAAGCACTCCAGAGCGATCTGGTCTTTGGGGTCCGTCAGGGTTTCGAGACGCGCATCCAAACGGTAGCCATCGACAAGTTCCAACCTAAGTTCGGCGGCTTCGCCTAGAGCCAAGAGTTGCTCCAACGTGAGGGCGCTGGTGTGGGAGGGGTCTCGCAGTGTCTCCATCTGGTCGTAGGCGGCCTGAGTTTGTGCTGTCGGCGTTGCATCGGCGACGATAAGCCGGCCACCCGGACGCACAATCCTCTTCATTTCGCGCAGCGCCGCCAAGGGGTGCGGCATATGGTGAAAACTATAACGCGTGATCGCCACATCGAACGATTCGTCCGTGAAGGGCAGTTGAGTGGCGTCGCCGATATGCCAATCGAGTTGGCTGAGTCCCACCGCCTGTTGGCGGGCGCGGGCCTGATCGATCATTGAGGGGGTGATGTCGATCCCCGTCACCTCGCACCCCAACCGCGCCGCCGCGCAGGCCACAATACCGGGGCCACACGCGACATCGATGACCTTAAGCCCCGCGTTTAACTGGGCAGCTTGCAGCAAGCACTCCATCCCTTCGGCATCAGAGTGCGCGGGCAGATCGGAAAAAGGTTTCGCCCAGCGTGTGAATTGGTCGATGATCTTCGCGTTATGGCCGGCTTCGACGCTCATTTGCTGCTCCCTGTTGGCGACAAGAAAACTAGCAAAATCAGAGTTGGCCGACTAACGTTGGCCGGCCAATAATTAGCGGATTTCGGCCATGGAGACACTCGATTACGACGCCACCCAGGCTGTGCTGCAGGAGCATGGCCTCGACCGACCCGAGGGTGTTGGCTTCTCCTTTTGTGATCCGTCTCGCAATCGGTTCTATGACTGGCATGACCACCCTTATCATCAACTGATCTACGCCTATGCCGGCGCCACTCAGATTGAGGCCGATCGCGCAAGGTTTATGCTGCCATGCGGACGATCGGCCTGGATTCCCGCCGGAGTGCGGCATCGCACGATGATCGCCAGTTGGGACTATGTTTCACTTTATTTTGACCCAGTCGCGGTTCCTGATCGGGAGGCCAGGGTTCGCATTCTGGTTACCGGCCCAATGATGCACGAAATGGTCATGCATGCGCGGCGCTGGCCCTTGGGCGTCGGCGAGCAGGATTTGCTTTCTTCCAGCTTTTTCCGTACGTTGGGATTGTTGTGCGGTGAGTGGCTACAAGCCGAGCTACCGCTTTGTCTCCCCGGTGCGAATAACCCCGCCATCACGCGCGCCATGGATGAGACTTTGCGCGATCTTGGCCATGTCAGCCTGAGCGATGCCGTCCGAGCGGCAGGCATGTCCGAACGCAGTTTCCGACGGGCGTTTTTCCGAGAAACTGGCTTGCGATGGCAGGCTTGGATGATCCAGGCGCGGATGCTGGAGGCGATGGGGCGGTTGGCGGGCGGAGGCCGAGTGACCGATGTCGCTGCTGATGCGGGCTATGCTTCCTTAAGCGCCTTTGCAAAGGCTTTTATGCAACTCACCGGAGAAACGCCGACCGCTTATCGTTCGCGGGTGCGAAAACCGGTCCGGCTTTGAGCCCTCATGCCTACCTGGATTTTCCGTTCCGCTGCTACACTGCCCCCGAGGACAAAGAGATCGTGTCCCTTGGCGTGGTGTAGGAGACGGTGGTCGCCGTCGTTTCCCTGGGCAAGCCGGGATGGGTCAGCCTGCCCGTCGCGGCCGCCTGAC
>NZ_NHSJ01000035.1 GCF_002937075.1 Rhodoblastus sphagnicola | reverse complement strand
CCTGGGCACGGCGGTGTTCTCGGGCATGATCGGCGTCACCCTGTTCGGCCTCGTCTTCACCCCGGCCTTCTATGTGCTTTGCCGGAAATGGGCGGGAAAGCGCCGCAACGCGCCGGCCGGTGAAAGTTTTGGAGAGGCGTCGGCGCCAACAACAGCGTGAGCATGAGGCCGAACCAAACCTATGGCTTTGTCGGTCGCTCCCAACAGCAGGCCGCCCGCGTCAGAGGTCACCGCCCCGGCGTCAAACTCGGCCGCCACGGGCGCCCTTCCACGGGGGCAAAAAGGCTCGGTTTCGCGCTACGCTCCGCCGGCATCGGGGAACCTCGCCGCCTCACGTTAAGTCGTTGTCATAAAACAACTTATCCGTGATTCGCAGCCCCGATGCACACCCCAGTTTGAGAAATCCAGGCTAAGCGCCTGTGGGCAAGCAAGCCTCGATAGCATTCGCTCCCGCTTGGCGCGTTCTTCCATGATCTTCAAGCAAATTGGCCAGGCCGAGTTCCGCAGCGTCAAGCCACCAAGGGTGTGCTTGGTGGCTGAAGTGTTGAGAGAGATGCAATCGGGCTTTCTATTGCCGCGGCAATGGCTGCTCATGCGCCAGTTCGAGTATATTATTGGTTCCTAAAATCACTTCCGACGGGTATCCGTATGAACTGATCTGGCCAAGATTCCGCACGGTGAGCCCTGATCGACGGGCGATTTTTTCCACCGATTCCGCTGTATGCATATAGAATGGAAATCCGTTCCATGAACTGGATTCGGTCACTTCGTTGGGATACCCAATAATGTCTCCGTAAAATCTGCCATCGGGGGCCAGAAACTTGGCGACCTGGGCCATCAGCTTCTCCAAAAGACCTTCATCCAGATGATACAGCATCTGCGAGCACCAGATATAATCAAAATTCCGCTCGGTCAGTTCGTTTTTGCCGAAGGAATCCGATCTCAACAGAACTGGTTCTTTTGAGGAAAGACCTGCCTCCTCAATAAGCTGCAAACCGGCGTCCAGCGATTTTTGGCTGATATCAATGCCGGTATATTTCACTGCATCCAGATACCGAATAAAGGCGATCCCCCCCTGCAGGGGACCGCACCCGATGTCGAGCAGCCGGTGATGCGGCATCATCCCGAAGGTTTTCAAGGCCGTAATCTGATAGTGCCGCAATTCTTCCCAGTATCCCCACGGACCCACCATACTATCGAGTTCATACTGGCGTTTCGCCGATGGAAATATTCTCCTGGCGATCTCGTAACGCTTCAACTTGAAGCTGAGCGGGGCGAACCAGCGGATATATCGAAAAGTTTTTGCAAACATAGCGCCTACCCTTTTAATACTTTGGCCGGAGCGGTTTGATATCGGTACAAGCATCACCGCGGCGCGACCAGAGCCACAATGACAACCTCAGTCTTGGCAACAGCTTGTTGATTTCCGCTGAGAACTGACCCGCCTTGATTTATGGTTTGAGGGTCAGGTTTGGGTCAAGTGCCTGGCTTTCTCCCTTCGTCCTTTTGTCGCGGCGGCGCTCGCCTTGAGCCGCGGCTTTCCGCCCGTTTTATATTGTCGTGGGGTCAAGCCGATCCACGCGGCAAGTTCGCGCCCTGACCGAAAGCGCCGGCCGTCATCGACGGCAGAGACGAGGGCCGTTGAAGGTCTTCAAGCTTGTGACGGCGGCCTCGAAAAACTGGCGCCGGCTGAAGGGCCAAAATCAGTTGCCGAAAATCATCAGTGGCGTAAAGTTACGCTACGGAAACTAAGCCGCGTCCGAAATAAAATCCGCCGCTTGATTCACGCCGTCACCCAGTTTCGCGTATAGCTTCAATGTTTATTGACAGGCTCTCTTAAGGGGCGAAGCTTAAGCTTTTCACGGGGAGTATTTCATGCAGGACGTTGTTTCAATTAACAGGTCGCGCCTGCACGCGGTGCGAGTCAGCAAGCCGTTGCGCATCGTGCATTTCAGCGGCATCTGTTTTGGAATCACAGGCCTAGAGACATTTTTGTGGCATCTTTGCGCTGCACAAAAGCGTGCAGGCCTCGTCCCGTCAATTGTTTTGGATGTCAATGGCCGGGAGGAACTCAGAGCCATCGCAAAAGACCGCGGCGTCACCTTGCATCCGTTGCCTTTGCGTCAGGGACTCGAACTGCGGCTTCCCCAAAAGGTCGGCGGCGCCCTCATGCGGATGCGCCGCATCAAAATGCTGGTCGATCTCCTCCGCAAATCCGACGTGTTGCATATTCACGAGGGCGTGATTGCTCTCGACGCCTTTCTAGCAGCGCGGATAGCCGGCGTCGGCGCGATAATTGTCACCCATCACGGAACCCTCGCCTTTCACAAAGCCTATTGGAAACGCCAAAAGGCTCTCAGTTTCTGGTTGGAAAAGCGGTGGGCGTCGCGGATCGTGCTGCCTTACGAAGCGGCGGCGGGGGATTTTGTCGCGGCTGGCGTCGCCAAAGATCGCGTCTCCATCGTGCCCTTTTGCGTCGATGAAAACCATTTCGCCGGACTCGCGGCGGAACCGGAACCCGGTAAATTGACGCTCGTGATCGCCGCTCGCCTCGTCGCTGGAAAGGGGCATCTGGATCTGATCGCCGCCATTGCGCAGATCGCGTCGCGTTTTCCCGGTTTGAGGCTGTTGATCGCCGGCGATGGGCCGATGCGTCCGGAGATTGAGGCGAAGATCGCGGAATCAGGATTGGGCCGTATTATCGAATTCCGGGGCGGCGTCGATCATAGCGACATGCCCGAGCTTTTGCGTTGCGCACATTTGATGGTGCTGCCAAGCGCGATGTTTGGAGAAACGTTTCCACTCTGTTTGCTTGAGGGCATGGCTTTGGGGCTCCCGGCGATCGGCACGCGATGGTTTGGCATTCAAGATATTATCGTAGACGGCGAAACCGGCATTCTGGTCGAGCCCCACGATGTCATGGCGTTGGCCCGCGCAATTGAACGCTTTCTGACCGAACCTGGATTTTATTCGCGCGCGCGGCGGAATGCGCTTGCCCGCTTCAATGCGCGATACACATCGACCACCGTCGCGGATGCTTATTCAAGATTCTATGAGGCGGAAAGGCTCCGCGATCCAAAGAGGACCGGATATGAAATAGTCGATTCAATTCGGTGAAACCGCTGCTGGACCAACGACCGCTCGGCCATAGCGCCGCCTTGCTCGGCAGAGCAAATGATCGCTCGACTGCGGACATTTGCATTATGTAATTTCATCGGCGCGCAGAGCATCGCCGAGCTTTGCCGGCGCGAAGGCATCGCCACCTCGATGCAGGGAGCATGACGAAGTGTGGGGCGGGGCGGCTGACGATTTCTGTTTCTGCGGACAGCATGAACGAAAGCGCGGCGTAGGAGGCCCCTTTGCCGAAACGAACAGGTTCATGTCCTGCTTCCGCATCGGAGGATTGCCGAGCGCCAAGGCCGCGACCGCTGGCCAAGCGCATTGCAGAAGCGGTCGCTCGGCCACTCTTGCCTTTCGAGACTCTCAGCGCGCGATCCGCGCCAGGGCGCCAAGCAGATCGTCGCGCAAATCCTCGTAATCCTCCAGACCGACCGACAGTCTAATCAATCCGTCGGTAAACCCATGCCGCAGGCGCTCCTCGGAATCGTAGGTCGCGTGGGTCATGCTCGCGGGATGCTGCACCAGGGTTTCCGCGTCGCCAAGGCTGACGGCGCGGGTGGCGAGTTTCAGCGCATCCATAAAGGCGCGGCCCGCCGCCAGTCCGCCTTTCAACTCCAGCGCGATCATGCCGCCGAACGCCTTCATCTGCCGTCCGGCGAGCGCGCGCTGGGGATGGCTGTCGAGACCAGGGTAATCGACCCGCGCCACCTGAGGCGCCGCCTCCAGATCGGAGGCCAGGCGCCGCGCGGTCTGGCAATGGCGCTCCATGCGCAAGGACAGGGTTTTCAGTCCGCGCAGGACCAGAAAGGCGTCGATGGCGGAGATGCAGGCGCCGTTCAGCTCCTTCACGCCGATGAAGCGCAACTGCTCGATATGCGCCTTGCTTCCGACGACGATTCCGGCGAGCAGGTCGCCGTGGCCGCCAAGATATTTGGTGGCGGAATGGACGACGAGATCGGCGCCGAGGCTGAGCGGGCGTTGGAGATAAGGCGTGCAATAGGTGTTGTCCACCACCAGCAGGCAGCCGGCGCGCCGGCAGATTTCGGCGCACGCGGCGATATCGACCACGCGCATGTTGGGATTGGCCGGCGTTTCGGTGAGGACCACGCGCGTTTTCGAAGACAACGCCGCCGGCAGGGCGGCGGGATCGGTGAGATCGACGAAGCGAACGGCGACGCCGAACCGCTGGATGTGATGGCGCAGCAGGCTGAAGGTGCAGCCGTAGAGCGTCTTGTCGGCGATGATTTCGTCGCCGGCGTTCAGGAGCGTCCAGAGCACCGCCGTCAGGGCTCCCATGCCCGAGGAGGTCGCCAGGGCCGCCTCGCCCTCTTCCAGGGCGGCGATCCGGCTTTCCAGCACGGAGGCGGTGGGATTGCCGACCCGGCTGTAGACATAGCCCTGCGCCGCGCCGGCGAAACGCGCGCTGCCGGTGTCCGAGCGGTCGAAGGCGTAGGTCGAGGTGAGGAAGACAGGCGGATTGAGGGCGCCGTGATAGTCGAGCGGGTCGTAGCCGTGATGAATGGCGCGGGTGGCGAAACCTGATTTCGGGCTGTCGTTGCGCATGGCGTTCTCCTTGGCCTTGAGTATAGGCCAAGGCGCGACGACTATGGCGCCAATTTCGCTATTCCTATGCTAAAATAATGGCAGGATCGGAAGTTTAGAAGGACAAGAGTGAGCACTTCCACCAAAACGACGCTTGACGCCATCGACCTGAAAATTCTGCGCGAGCTTCAGGCCGATGCGCGCATCGCCAATCTGGCTCTGGCGGAAAAGGTGGGGCTCTCGCCCTCGCCCTGCTCGCGGAGAGTCCGATTGCTGGAGGAGGCGGGCCTCATCTCCGGCTATCGCGCCATGATCGACCGCGCCGGCGTGGGTCTCAGCCTGACGGTCTTCGCCGGCATTCGCGTCGAGCGTCATTCGCTTGAGAACGCCGACGCCTTCGTCGGCGCCGTGCTGGCCATGCCCCATGTCGTCGCCTGCCATCTGGTTTCAGGCGACGCCGATTTTCTGATCGAGGTGGTGGTTCCCGACATGATTACTTATGAGTCCGTCGTGCTGCGCCACTTGCTGAGCCTGCCAGCCGTCCGCGACATACGCTCGAATTTCGCCATGAGGAGTTACAAGGCGCAAGGGCCTCTGCCGCTCGCCTGAGCGGGTTCTGTCCAAGGTGTCTGACCTGGATAAGGCGAGAATGCGCTCGGCGAGCAGGGTTCTCGTTTTCTTGGCGGTCAGGATTTTGAGGATGGCGTCGAGGAGCGTCGTCTTGCCGACGCCAGGGCCGCCGGTCACGAGCGCGACCTTCGACTTCAGCGCCATGGCGACGGCTTCAAGCTGCGACGCCGCCAGCGTCTTCCCCGTCTTCCTCTCGGCCCATGCAACCGCAACCGGGGCGTCGATTTCCGGCCATGGCGTCGCGCCAACGCGCAAGGAAAGCAACCGGTCGGCGACGCCCTCTTCGGCAAAGTGCAAGCCGCGCAGGAAAATGCAGTCGGCTCCCTCGATGGCGTCGGCGCCAACCTCCCCGGCCAACAGCTCCTCGCCCAGCGCGGTCTCGATCTGCCCGGCGGGAATGTCGAGAATGTCGGTCGCCTCCTGCAAGGCGAAGAAGACGCCTGCGCGCAACCGCTGCGGGGATTCTTTGGTCAGGCCGAACCGCATGGCGATGGCTCTTGACCAGTTCCATCAGGCGGAGGCGTTTCTGCGGCGGGTCATGGCGGATTGCGACGCGCCGTCTGGGGAGGTCAAGGGGGCAACCGAAGCCGCGTGAGGCCCGAATGCGGGATCGCCGGTCCGGCGTGACGGCATCCAATCCCTTACGTAATTACCGCAAACTAAAACCAGCACGCTCCGTGACGTCGTGCGCTGAAACGCTAAGACTTTGCGATAAAAGGGAAATATCTCATCGCCATCAATCTCGCGAGGTCGAATGCTCGACGTG
>NZ_NHSJ01000034.1 GCF_002937075.1 Rhodoblastus sphagnicola | reverse complement strand
GACAACGGAAACAGCCTACAGGCGCCGCGTTCGCTACGGCGCTATGATGAGCGCGCTCACGCGGCGCACCAAAAATTGAAGAGGTTCATAGGAGGGACTTGACACCGAGGGGGCCATTACGGAAGCCAAGCTTAAACTACGACAAGGTTAACGTCTCGGCGAATTGGTAGCTACTTGGTTGCTAGCAATTGCGCCGCTTTAGAGGGAAAACGCCAAGTGCTTGTTATCTCGGACGGTTTTGGTGGAGCTGAGGGGAATCGAACCCCTGACCTCTGCAGTGCGATTGCAGCGCTCTCCCATCTGAGCTACAGCCCCGTTCCGAGGCGGGTGTTTACGGCCCGGTTGCTCATCTGTCAATCGGCGCAAGCAAAAATCGCGCGCTTGTTTGCCGGACCCGCAGGCCTTAAATCAAAAACGCCCATATTTTTCGGAGCCCTCATGATCGCCGCCTTCATCATTCCGGTTTTCAAGGTCATCAACATGGCCCTAGACCTCTACTGGTGGGTCATCATCGTCATGGCGGTCATGTCCTGGCTGCTGGCTTTCGACGTCATCAACATGCGCAATGACCTCGTGCGCTCGCTGTGGAACATGTCCAACGCCCTCACCGAACCGGTGTTGCGTCCGATTCGCCGCTTCATTCCTCCTCTGGGCGGCATGGACCTTTCGCCCATCGTCCTGCTGCTGCTGCTGTCCTTCATCCAGATGGAGCTTGGGGAGGTGGCGGCGGCCCTGGTGCGCGCCGCCTATTCATGACGCGCAGCGCTCGATGACGCGACCCTGGCGCGAACGCTCCGGCGGCCTCGATCTCTTTGTCCGCCTGACGCCGAAAAGTTCGCGCGACGCGCTGGAAGGCCTCGAAACCCTCGCCGACGGACAATGCGTCTTGAAAGCCCGGGTGCGCGCGGTTCCCGAGGACGGCAAGGCCAACGCCGCTCTCATCGGCCTCGTGGCCAAGCAATTGAAAACGCCGGCTTCGCGAATCAGCCTCGCCGCCGGCGCCACCTCGCGCACGAAAACGCTGCGGATCGACGGAGAAGCCGGGCCGCTCGCCGAAATGCTGGAAAAGGTTTTCGCGGAGAAAGCCGCTCGGCCATAGTCGCATTGCCAAATCCCGCCGATTCGGGCAGATGCCCGGAGAAAGCGGAGGGCGGGCATGAGCAAGACCAATTCGGGCAATTTCTTCGAGGACTTCAAAATCGGCCAGGTGATCGCCCATGCGACGCCGCGCACGGTGACGACAGGCGACGTCGCACTCTACACCGCGCTCTATGGCCCGCGTTTCGCCGTGCAGTCCTCCGACGCCTTCGCGCACCAGATCGGCTATCCCAAAAGCCCGGTGGACGACCTGTTGGTGTTCCACATCGTGTTCGGCAAGACCGTGCCCGATATTTCCCTCAATGCGGTGGCGAACCTGGGCTATGGCGATTGCCGCTTCCTCGCGGCGGTGTTTCCCGGCGACACGCTGTCGGCGACGTCCGAAGTCATCGGCCTCAAGGAAAACTCCAACGGCCAGACCGGCGTGGTCTATGTGCGCTCGCGCGGACGCAATCAGAAGGGCGTGGTGGTTCTGGATTATGTGCGCTGGGTGATGGTGCGCAAGCGCGATCCCAACGCGCCTGCGCCGGCGGAAGTCATTCCGCAACTGCCGCGCGCGCTGGCGCCCGACCAGTTGGGCGACGCGCTGCCGGTGATCGACGTGCGCAAGTACGATTTCGCGCTTGCCGGCGCAAAGCACCGCTGGGGCGACTACCTGCCGGGCGAGCGCATCGACCATGTTGACGGCATGACGGTGGAAGAGGCCGAGCACCAGTTCGCTACGCGGCTTTATCAAAACACCGCCAAGGTGCATTTCAACCAGTTTTCGGAGGGGCAGGGCCGTTTTGGACGTCGCCTGATCTATGGCGGCCATGTGATTTCGTTGGCTCGCGCGCTCAGCTTCAACGGGCTCGCCAACGCCTTTCATATCGCCGCGATCAATGGCGGGCGCCATGTCAGCCCGCTGTTCGCGGGCCTGACCGTGTTCGCCTGGACCGAAGTGCTGGAGCGCGCCGAAATCCATGGCCGGAGCGATGTCGGCGCGCTGCGGTTGCGCACCATCGCCACCAAGGACCAGCCCTGCGCCGGCCATCCCTTGAAAGAGGGTGACGCCTATCATGCCAGCGTGATCCTCGATCTGGATTATTGGGCGCTTATTCCGCGTTGACGTTTGCTTCGGCCTTGCCCGGCGTCGGGCAGGGCGTCCCGTCCGGCCGCGAGCACGCCACCGTCTCGGCGGGCTTTGTGTCGGGTCCGAGCAGCGCGCGAACAAGATCCCGGTCGAAACCCGAACATTTTTGCCCCAACGCCTCGATCAGCGGCCGGCGGATCAGCAGCGGCGCCGCCGCCATGGCCTTTAACGCGCGCTCCGCGTCAAACGCGCGCGGATCGACCTCGCCCGATTTCACGCTGGGCGCGTTGGGGTTGAACCAGTCTTCCACCGGCGCGTCGCCGAAGAAGCCGCGCAGCCGCTCGGCCGTCCAGGGTTCGGCGAGCAGGTCGCGGGCGAAAACCTCGTGGCCGGCTTCGGCCAGCAGCGCCTTTTGCTTGCGGTTGGTGGCGCAGCCCGGCTTTTCGTAAAACAGAATTTGGGTCATTTTCTTCCTCAGGTGATCGAGAGCTGGATCAGCGGCGCGGCGCCGCCCCGGCCGAGCACGGTGTCCACTTTCTTGCGCACCGCCTCGATGGTGAGCGGCTTGACCAGCGCGCCGGCGGCGCCCTTTTTCATCGCCTCGACCGCGAGGCCTTCGTCGGCTTTGTCGCAGACTGTCAGAATGCGCACACCGGGAAACTTTCCGACAATTTCGCTCACCAGATCGAGACCACGCGTTTTCAGGAATGAGGCGCCGAGCAGGATGACCGACGGCTTGAGCCAGTCGTCCTTCTGGTAAGCCTCTTCGGGGCTGGCGAGCTCGTGCGTCTCGATTTCGTCGTGCAGCATGAATTGCAGCGCGGCGCGGATGATCTCGTCCTCATCGACGACAAAGACGCGGCGCTGGTCGGTGGCCTTTGATGTTTCGACGCCTATCTGCATGCACAGGACTCCCTTAAAGCGTTTTCAAGCGAAGTGGATTCCGGTTCGCGTGAAGAAAACGCGAAAAACCCGGAATCTGGAGCGGGTTCGGTGAACCGATGTTCAACGAACCCGCTCCAGGGGGAATTGCCTGAAGTTTTTGCAAATTTCGTTCCGGCTTGGGAGGCTGACGCGACGCGCGCGGAAAAATCACGACAATGATGTCTTGTTTGATCCAGCCACGACTTGACTGTCGTTAGGTCGCGCATCGGACATCACGGCGGCGTGAAGCAAAAAACATATATTAATCAGCATATTGAGCGGTCGCGGCGCTCTGGCATGGTGGTTGCAACCCTGTTCCCGGAACGGCGAGTGAGGGCTGAACGCACGCAGACGCTGGACGAGCGATGCGTTCCTTCCCGTCAAAAGCGGGTCCGTTTCTACGCGACAGAAACAGTCTCGCGCAGGTCGCGCGAAGTTCGAAAGCCACGCACGGAAGACTTAACAAGGAGCAATGCATGTCTAAGTTGAGACAGATCGCTTTCTACGGCAAGGGCGGTATCGGCAAGTCCACCACCTCGCAGAACACCCTCGCCGCGCTGACGGAGATGGGTCAGAAGATCCTGATCGTCGGTTGCGATCCCAAGGCGGATTCGACCCGCCTGATCCTGCACGCCAAGGCCCAGGACACCATCCTGTCGCTCGCCGCCGAAGCCGGTTCGGTCGAGGACCTCGAACTCGAAGACGTCCTGAAGGTCGGCTTCGGCGACATCAAATGCGTTGAGTCCGGCGGCCCGGAGCCCGGAGTTGGTTGCGCCGGTCGCGGCGTCATCACCGCCATCAACTTCCTCGAAGAAAACGGCGCCTATGACGACGTGGACTATGTGTCCTACGACGTGCTCGGCGACGTGGTCTGCGGCGGCTTCGCCATGCCGATCCGCGAGAACAAGGCCCAGGAAATCTACATCGTCATGTCCGGCGAGATGATGGCCATGTATGCGGCCAACAACATTTCCAAGGGCATTCTGAAATATGCCAATTCCGGCGGCGTGCGCCTGGGCGGTCTGGTCTGCAACGAGCGCCAGACCGACAAGGAGCTGGAGCTGGCGGAATCGCTGGCCGCCAAGCTCGGCAGCCGGCTCATCCACTTCGTGCCGCGCGACAATATCGTTCAGCACGCCGAGCTGCGCCGCATGACCTGCGTCGAATATGCGCCCGAGTCCAAGCAGGCCAACGAGTACCGCGCCCTCGCCAAGAAGGTGCACGCCAACGCGGGCAACGGCACCATCCCGACCCCGATCACCATGGACGAACTCGAAGACCTGCTGATGGAACACGGCATCATGCCGACCATCGACGAGTCCGTCGTCGGCAAGAAGGCTGTCGAGGCCTGATTTCCAAAGCCTCCGGCCGCGAAAGCGGCCGGAGCGCCACGAAGACGAGGGCCGCGAAGTCCTGCATCGCAGGTTTCGCAAGATGCGCGCCGCTCTGGAGGCGCAAAGTTTGAAGAGGTGGCGACATGAGCGTTGCGAACGAAGAGACCGTTGACATCAAGGCGCGCAACAAGGACCTGATCAAGGAAGTCCTGGCTGTTTACCCGGAAAAGACCGCAAAGCGCCGCGCCAAGCACCTGAACGTGCATGAGCAGGGCAAGTCCGACTGCGGCGTGAAATCCAACATCAAGTCGATCCCCGGCGTGATGACCATTCGCGGCTGCGCTTACGCCGGCTCGAAGGGCGTGGTCTGGGGTCCGATCAAGGACATGGTCCATATTTCCCATGGACCCGTCGGCTGCGGCCAGTATTCCTGGTCCTCGCGTCGCAACTATTTCATCGGCGTGACCGGCGTGGACAGCTTCGGCACCATGCAGTTCACCTCCGACTTCCAGGAAAAGGACATCGTGTTCGGCGGCGACAAGAAGCTCGCCAAGCTGATGGACGAAATCCAGGAGCTGTTCCCGCTCAACAACGGCATCACCGTGCAGTCGGAATGCCCGATCGGCCTGATCGGCGACGATATCGAGGCGGTGTCCAAGGTCAAGTCGAAGGAATACGGCGGCAAGACCATCGTTCCCGTCCGCTGCGAAGGTTTCCGCGGCGTGTCCCAGTCGCTGGGCCACCACATCGCCAATGACGCGGTGCGCGATTACATCTTCGACAAGCAGGACCCGGCCAAGCTGGCGGCGTTCGAATCGACCCCCTATGACGTCGCCATCATCGGCGACTACAACATCGGCGGCGACGCCTGGGCCTCGCGCATCCTGCTGGAAGAGATGGGCTTGCGCGTGATCGCCCAGTGGTCGGGCGACGGCACGCTGGCGGAACTGGAAGCGACGCCGAAGGCCAAGCTCAACGTTCTCCACTGCTACCGTTCGATGAACTACATCTCCCGCCACATGGAAGAAAAGTTCGGTATTCCGTGGTGCGAATACAACTTCTTCGGTCCGACCAAGATCGTCGACAGCCTGCGCAAGATCGCCAGCTATTTCGATGACAAGATCAAGGAAGGCGCCGAGCGCGTCATCGCCAAGTATCAGCCGCTGATGGACGCGGTTGTCGCGAAATACCGTCCGCGCCTCGAAGGCAAGACGGTCATGCTCTATGTCGGCGGCCTGCGTCCGCGCCACGTCATCGGCGCGTATGAGGATCTCGGCATGGTCGTGGTCGGCACCGGCTACGAATTCGCCCATAACGACGATTATCAGCGCACCGCCCAGCATTATGTGAAGGACGGCACCCTGATCTACGACGACGTCAACGGCTACGAATTCGAGAAGTTCGTCGAGAAGGTGCAGCCCGATCTGGTCGGCTCCGGCATCAAGGAAAAGTACGTGTTCCAGAAGATGGGCGTGCCGTTCCGCCAGATGCACAGCTGGGACTATTCCGGCCCCTATCACGGCTATGACGGCTTCGCCATCTTCGCCCGCGACATGGACATGGCCATCAACGCCCCGGTCTGGAAAATGGCCAAGGCCCCCTGGAAAGAGGAAGCCGCGGCGAAGGCCATCGCGGCCGAATAACCAGAACGGCCGGCTCCGCGCCTGAAAAAGACGGAGCCGGCCCCTCAAACCAAATCGGACGCAACACCGCCGTTAACCGGCGAACGCCTTCGCGCGCGTTGCTCCAGACACAGCAGAGGGCATGACATGGCACAGAACGCCGACAACGTACTTGACCACTTCGACCTGTTTCGTGGTCCCGAATACCAGCAGATGCTCGCCAACAAGGCGGAAAAATTCGAAGGTCGCCGCGATCCGGCCGAAGTCGAGCGTGTCCGCGAGTGGCTGAAGACTGAAGAATACCAGGAAAAGAACTTCGCCCGTGAAGCCCTGACCGTCAACCCGGCCAAGGCCTGCCAGCCGCTCGGCGCGGTGTTCGTCGCGGTCGGCTTTGAAGGCACGGTTCCCTTCGTCCACGGTTCGCAGGGCTGCGTCGCTTACTATCGCTCGCATTTCTCGCGTCACTTCAAGGAGCCGACCTCCTGCGTCTCCTCCTCCATGACCGAAGACGCGGCGGTGTTCGGCGGCCTCAACAATATGATTGACGGCCTCGCCAACACCCACGCCATGTACAAGCCGAAGATGATCGCCGTCTCCACCACCTGCATGGCGGAAGTCATCGGCGACGATCTCAACGCCTTCATCAAGACGGCGAAGGAAAAGGGCTCCGTGCCCATGGACTTCGACGTTCCCTTCGCTCACACCCCCGCCTTCGTCGGCAGCCACATCACCGGCTACGACAACGCCATGAAGGGCATTATCGAGCATTTCTGGGACGGCAAGGCCGGCACCACCGAAAAGCTGGTTCCCACGCCCAACGGCTCGATCAACTTCATCGGCGGCTTTGACGGCTACACCGTCGGCAACCTGCGCGAAATCAAGCGCATTTTCAACGAGATGGGCGTCAAGTACACCATCCTCGGCGACAATTCGGACGTGTGGGACACCCCCACGGACGGCGAATTCCGCATGTATGACGGCGGCACCACGCTGGAAGACGCGGCCAATGCGGTCCACGCTTCCGCCACCATTTCGATGCAGGAATATTGCACCGAAAAGACCCTGCCGATGGTCGCCGAGCACGGCCACCAGGTCGCCGCCTTCAATCACCCGATTTCGGTGAAGGCGACCGACAAGTTCCTGATGACCGTCGCCAAGCTGGCGGGCGTCGAAATTCCGGCTTCGCTGGAAAAGGAACGCGGCCGTCTGGTGGACGCCATCGCCGACTCCAGCGCGCACATCCACGGCAAGAAATTCGCCATCTACGGCGATCCCGACCTGTGCTATGGCCTCGCCGAATTCCTGCTGGAACTGGGCGCCGAGCCGACCACCGTTCTCGCCACCAACGGCAACAAGCGTTGGGAAGAGAAGATGAAGGCGCTGTTCGCCTCCTCGCCGTTCGGCAAGGATTGCCAGGTCTATTCGCAGAAGGATCTGTGGCACCTGCGCTCGCTGCTGTTCACCCGTCCGGTGGACTTCCTGATCGGCAACACCTACGGCAAATATCTGGAGCGCGACACCAACACCCCGTTGATCCGCATCGGCTTCCCGATCTTCGACCGTCACCACAAGCACCGCTATCCCGTGTGGGGCTACCAGGGCGGCCTCAACGTTCTCGTGCAAATCCTCGACAAGATTTTCGACACGATGGACGCCAACACGATGATCGCCGGCAAGACCGACTACTCGTTCGACATCATCCGCTGATTTGTCGCGAAAGCGACAGGTCCGCGAAACGCAGCCCGGAAGACGCGAGTCTTCCGGGTTTTTTCGTTGCCGGAATTCAATCCAACATCGTGTTCACGAAGAAAATTTAATGCTTCGTCCCGGAAACCCGCGCTTTTTGGCGATCGGCGACGCAACCAATGCCCCAGGCTTGGAGTCCTGCCCGAAGCGGCGATCGCGTTCGCGGGAAACGGTCGTCGCATTCCCAACACACCTTTTGAGCGGATAGGCGTTGATGATGTTCAGAGCCCTCCTGGTCGTCCTTGCGCAAACCCTTGTATTTTCCGCCGCGGCGGAAAGCGCCAAGTTCATCGATGGCGCCTGGTTTGGAAAGGGCGTTTTTCAAATTGGTAATCAAGTCTCACTGTGCAAGGACATCACGATGAAGTTCAGCGGGGACGAGAAGAGTTTTGTGGTCCGAGAAGCAAGCATGACATGTGACGGCATGGACACTCAGAACTTTACAGAAGTCGATACGTTCAGTCTTGACGCCAATGGAGAACTCACCTTTCAAAAGGGCGTCGCCACCCAGATTGCGGCTGGCGCGAGAGTCGGAAGGGTGAAGGATCATCGCTTGACGATGCTCAATCCGATCGATGGCGCCAAGGTGGACGATATCGATATGCGCTTGTCGGGCGACACGCTCATCTACAGCCAGATTGCTGGCGTGGCTGGCGCTCAGCCCGATTATGCCTTGCTGGCGTTCTTGAAGAAGAAGTAATGCCGTTTCCGAGCGCTCCATTTGGAACATCACATTCCTCTCGCGCGGAGATCGGCTGGCGACCGTAGGATTTCCGCGCGATTGTTTGCGTTGCCGATAAGGACGAATTGCCGAGTTATACATAATTTTGTATAGTCGTGGCATGTCCGAACCGCCCAAACCCCTGAAGTTCTCCGGGAGCGCGCTTGACGATCTGCGTGCGTTTCCGCCTTCGGCGCGGCGGGAAGCTGGTTATCAACTCGACAGGGTGCAGGCCGGCCTTGATCCGAATGATTGGAAGCCTTTGACCACGGTTGGGCGTGGCGTGCGGGAAATCAGGATTTGGGACGCCGATGGCGCCTTTCGCGTCGTTTTCGTCGCCAGATTCAAGGATGCGATCTACGTCCTGCATTGTTTTCAAAAGAAGACGCAGGCGACCAGCAAAACCGACCTCGATCTGGCGGCCAAGCGTTACAATGACATCGCGCGGGAGCAAAATCCATGAGTGAAGAACAATTCGCCAGCGTCTGGGACGCCATCGAGAACACGCCGGCCGAAGCCGAAAACATGAGGCTTCGCTCGTCGCTGATGATGGCCCTTGAGCAGCACATCAAGGCCATGGGGTGGACGCAAGGCGAGGCCGCGCGTCACCTCGGCGTGACGCAGCCGCGCATATCTGACCTGATGCGGGGCAAAGTCGATCTGTTCGGGATCGACACGTTGGTCAACATGCTGACCTCGGCGGGCCTGCGCGTGGAAATGCGCGTTTCCAAGGCCGCGTGATCTCGTCGACATTCATCCGCTGAGCGCCGAACCTCGGCACGGCGCTTGCTGCCCCTGTCCTCAAACAGTTTTTCGCGCGGCGGGAATCCGACAAAGCCCACCCCGAACGCGACAGGAGCGCACATGTCTCTCTCGTCAAAAATTCAGGACGTGTTCAACGAGCCCGGCTGCGGCAAGAACGCGAACAAATCGGCCAAGGAAAAGAAAAAGGGCTGCACCAAGGCTTTGCAGCCCGGCGGCGCCGCCGGCGGCTGCGCCTTCGACGGCGCCAAGATCGCCCTGCAACCCTTCGCCGATGTCGCCCATCTCGTCCACGGTCCGATCGCCTGCGAGGGCAACAGCTGGGACAACAGAGGCTCCGCCAGTTCCGGGCCGACGCTGTGGCGCACCTCCTTCACCACCGACATGAATGAACAGGATGTCGTGTTCGGCGGTGAGAAAAAGCTGTTCAAGGCCTGCAAGGAGATCATCGAGAAATACGATCCCCCGGCCATTTTCGTCTATCAGACCTGCGTGCCCGCCATGATCGGCGACGACATCAACGCGGTGTGCAAGGCGGCTTCCGCAAAATTCAACAAGCCGGTGATCCCCGTCAACGTGCCGGGCTTTGTCGGTCCGAAAAACCTGGGCAACAAGCTCGCGGGCGAGGCTCTGCTCGATTATGTGATCGGCACGGTCGAGCCGGACTACACCACGCCCTATGACATCAACATCATCGGGGAATTCAACCTCGCCGGGGAATTCTGGCAGGTCAAGCCGCTGCTGGACGAATTGGGCATCCGCATCCTGTCCTGCATTTCCGGCGATGGCCGCTACAACGAGGTCGCTTCCGCGCACCGCGCCCGCGCCTCGATGATGGTCTGCTCCAAGGCCATGATCAATGTCGCGCGCAAGATGGAGGAGCGTTTTGGCATCCCCTTCTTCGAAGGCTCGTTCTACGGCATCGAGGACACGTCGGATTCCCTCAAGGAACTCGCGCGTCTGCTGATCGAGCGTGGCGCCGATCCCGAACTGATGGACCGCGTCAATGCTTTGTGCGCGCGCGAGGAACAGCGCGCTTACGCCGCTATCGCCAAGTTGAAACCCCGCGTGCAAGGCAAGAAGGTCTTGTTGATCACCGGCGGTGTGAAAAGCTGGTCGGTGGTGGCGGCGCTGCAAGAGGCGGGTTTTGAGCTGGTCGGCACGTCGGTGAAGAAATCGACGCGCGAGGACAAGGAGCGCATCAAGGAGATCATGGGCCAGGACGCCCACATGATCGAGGATATGAAGCCGCGCGACATGTACAAGATGCTCAGGGACGCCAAAGCCGACATCATGCTGTCGGGCGGGCGCTCGCAGTTTGTCGCGCTCAAAGCCACCATGCCCTGGCTGGACATCAACCAGGAGCGCCACCACGGCTATATGGGCTATTTCGGCATGGTGAATCTGGTCAAGGAGATCGACCGCACCATCTCGAACCCCGTCTGGCAAAAGGTGCGCAAGCCCGCGCCCTGGGCGATAGCAGGCGAGAGCTGGCAGGAGAAAGCGCTGGCGCAGATCGCGCAGGAACAGGCCGAACTCGCAGCCGATCCGGTCAAGGCGGAGGAAGCTCGTCGCGCCAAACCGGTGTGCATGTGCAAGGGCGTGTCGCTCGGCGCCATCGAGGACGCCATTCGCGACGGCGCGACCAGCCCGGACG
The DNA here is from genome assembly GCF_002937075.1 of Rhodoblastus sphagnicola. Taxonomy (GTDB): domain Bacteria; phylum Pseudomonadota; class Alphaproteobacteria; order Rhizobiales; family Beijerinckiaceae; genus Rhodoblastus; species Rhodoblastus sphagnicola. The sequence goes on along the minus strand of NZ_NHSJ01000034.1, from coordinate 120,331 downwards.
CCGTGAAGGAGAAGACCAACGCTTCCGGCGGTTGCGGCGCCTGCGCCATTCGCATTCAGGAAATTCTGGACCAGGGCGGGATTGTCGGACAGCCGACACAACAGATCAATGTCGCGGCGGAGTAAGGACATGGCCAAGGTCACGCACGCGAAAAAGAGCGCTTCGGTCAATCCGCTGAAAATGAGCCAGCCGATTGGCGCGGCGCTGGCCTTCATGGGTCTGCGCGGCTGCATGCCCCTGCTGCATGGCTCGCAGGGCTGCACCTCGTTCGGGCTGGTGCTGTTCGTGCGCCATTTCAAGGAAGCCATTCCGATGCAGACGACGGCCATGTCGGAAGTGGCGACCGTGCTCGGCGGGTTTGAGAATGTCGAACAGGCCGTGCTCAACATTATTCAACGCACCAAGCCGGAAATCATCGGCATCGCCACCACCGGCGTCACCGAGACCAAAGGCGACGACGTCGAGGGGTTTATCAGACAGATCCGCCTGAACCACCCCGAGCTGAAGGACTTTCCGCTGGTTCATGTCTCGACCCCGGATTTTTCCGGCGCTTTTCAGGACGGCTGGGAGAAGGCGGTCAAGCGGCTGGTCGAGGAACTGGTGCGCAAGCCCGAGAATGTTTCGCGCCGCGATATGCAAGCCGTGAATGTGCTGCCCGGCAGCCACCTCACGCCCGGCGACATCGAGGAGCTTCGCACCATTATCGAGGATTTCGGCCTGGAGCCGACCTTCCTGCCCGACATTGGCGCTTCGCTCGACGGCCATATTCCCGACGATTTCACGCCCACCACCATTGGCGGCGTCGGCGTCGAGGAGGTGTTCGCCATGGGCAACGCCGGCTGGACCCTTGCGGTCGGCGCGCAGATGCGCGCGGCGGCCGAGGCGATGCAGGCCAAGACCGGCGTTCCCTTCCGGCTGTTCGAAAAGCTCTGCGGTCTCGAGGCCAGTGACGATTTCATCGCCTTCCTCACCGAAATTTCCGGCCGCCCGGCGCCGACAAAATACCGGCGCCAGCGCGGGCAATTGGTGGACGCCATGCTCGACGGCCATTTCCACATCGGCGGGCGCAAGCTGGCCATCGGGGCCGAACCGGACATGCTCTATGACATCGGCTCGTTCCTGCACGACATGGGCGTGACCATCGAGGCGGCGGTGACGACCACGCATTCGCCGGTGCTGCAAAAGCTCGAAACCGAAGAGGTTCTGATCGGCGATCTCGAAGATCTGGAGACGCTGGCCAAGGAGCGGGGCTGCGACCTGCTCCTGACCCATTCGCATGGCCGCCAGGCGGCGGAGCGCCTTAAAATTCCGTTTCATCGCATGGGCATTCCCATGTTCGACCGCATCGGCGCCGGCCACAAGGTGTCGGTCGGCTATCGCGGTACGCGCGATCTGATCTTTGAGGTCGCCAATCTCCTCATCGACCACCGCGAGACGCACACGCATGTCACGCCTGACACATGGCGGACGCCTTGGGGGGAATTTGGGGGAGACCTTGGGGGAGAAGTTGGCGGCGCCGAAGAAAATGGCGCCGCGATTGCAACGTCGAGATCACACTGAGACCCACGGCCAAGGGGGCGGACCATGAAAGTCGCTTTTGCTACACAGGACCTGAAAAGGGTGGACGCCCATTTCGGCTGGGCCAAGCATATTTCCATCTACGAACTGGATGAGAACGGCCACAGTTTTGTCCAGACCGTCAGCTTCGACGGGGACCTTCAGGAAGACGGCAACGAGGACAAGCTCGCCCCGAAGATCGAGGCGATCAAGGACTGCGCCATCCTCTATGTCGCGGCCATCGGCGGCTCCGGCGCGGCCCGCGTGGTGGCGAACGCCATTCACCCGATCAAGGTTCCCCAGCCCGAGGATATCGAGGAACTGCTGAAGAAGCTGCAAGCCATGCTCAACGGCAACCCGCCGCCCTTCATCCGCAAGGCGCTCGGCAAGGGCAAAGAACGCGTGTTCGATTTCGAGGACTGAGCGAATGAATGAAGTAGCCGCACTCGACGATGACGCCCTCGTCGCCTCCAACCCGTTTCTAAAGACGCTGGTCAAGATCTGGCGCGCGCAGGACGCGCACGGAAGCTGGGAGCGCAAGAGCGACGCCAAGCTTTTGAGCGAGTACATCGTCACCAAGGAAGAGCGCAAGCAGATCCCGATCATCGCCGATCCCGACCCGGACACGATCTGGCGGCTGGAGCTGTTCTACAACGCCATCGGTTTGCAGATCGAAGCCGAGTCCAAGGTGATGATCTCGCCGATGTTGAAGATGAGCCATGAAGGCTTTGGCCGCATGGTCCTGATCGGCGGGCGTCTCATTGTCGTCAACAAGCAGTTGCGCGACATCCATCGCTTCGGTTTCGAGACCTTCGCCAAGCTCGCCGAGGAAGGCGAGAAAATGGTCAAGGCCGGCGTCGAGATGATCGAGCAATTCCCCGAAGCCGCCCGTTACTGAGGTTTTGTGATGAGCGATGTTGAAACCCTGAAGGCGGAGATCAAGAAACTCTCCGCCCGCGCGATGAACGCGAAAATGAATCTGCACGACCTGTCCGAGGAACTGCCCATCGGCTGGCAGACGGTTCTGGACGTCGCGCAAAAGACCCATGACGCCTTCGCCGCTTTGGAAGCCAAGCGCGCGGAACTCAAGGCGGCGGAATCCGCCACGGCCTGACCGCGCTCTCGATTTATGAGAACACCAATAACAAACGACTGAAGGGGCGGCGTGAGACGCGCATCCTGGGCGGGCGGCGGCTGAGCTTTGTCGCGTCCGACCACAGATTTACGGAGAAAAAAATGGCTCAAGCACGTGACGGCCGCGACTGGCGGCCGGAATATCTTCTGGCGATCGACCCCGGCAAGTGCATCGGCTGCGGCCGCTGCTACAAGGTGTGCGGGCGCGAAGTGATGACCCTCAAGGGCATGAACGATGAGGGGGACGTCATCGAACTCGATGACGAGGACGCCGAGGACATCGAGAAGAAGGTGATGGTGATGGCCGATACCGGCGCCTGCGTCGGCTGCGGCGCCTGCGCCCGCGTCTGTCCGTCGAGCTGCCAGACCCACGGCGCGGCGGCATGAGCGCCGCCCGGACCTATCGCTGGCTGATGGAGGCCTCCGCGCCGCAGTCCGGCGACGGGTTCGACGCGCATGTCTGCGCCTCCATTCTCGCGCTTGCGATTTTTCAGGCGCGCGAGGAGGGCAGGACGCTTGCCGCGACCAGCGGCCTCGACGCGGCGGCGCTTGCCGCGTTTGCCGCGCGGGTTTTTCCGGCGATCGCCGGAAAGCTCGCGGCCATGGCCGGGGGCGATGCCCCCGCGCCTTCGGTGGAAGAGGCGTCCGCGCGCGACCTGCTCTTGATGTATGGCAATGGCGATTACGCCTTCCTGCATCCGCTCAGCACGATGATCGCGCGGCGTTGCCAGCAGCCGCATCACCTGTGGCAGGATCTCGGCCTGCGCAATCGCGGCGAATTGTCCGAGTTGATGACGCGGCATTTCACCCGGCTGAAGCTGAAAAATTCCGCAGACATGAAATGGAAGAAGTTCATCTTTCGCATGGTCTGCGCGTCCGAAGGGTTTTCGCTGTGCCCCGCGCCGGTGTGCAGCGACTGCGACGATTTCGCCTCATGCTTCGGCTCGGAGGAGGGCGCCGCGAGACTGGCGCATATTTTCAACGAGCATCGCGTCTGAGGGCGTGGACCGCTCTCGTCCTTCGAGACAGCCGCTGCGTGGCTTCCTCAGGATGAGGGCTACTTTTTGATTTCAAATAGATAAAACAACCCCCATGGTGAGGAGCGCCGCGCAACGGCGCGTCTCGAACCATGGCGGCGGAACGACGCCTGGTCACCAATCCTGGGCTCGACTGGCCTCGACAATGTCCGAGGCCAGGGCATCCACCACAGCCGGATCGGCGTCCCAGGCGAACATGAAGCGCGCGGCGCCGCCGATGAACGTGTAAAACCGCCACCCCTTCGTGCGTAACACGTCGAGCACGGCGGCGGGCGCCTTGAGGAAAACGGCGTTGGCCTCGACCGGAAACATCAAGGACACGTCCGGCAGACCCTGGATTTTCTCGCTCAGTCCGCGTGCGCAAAGGTTGCCGTGGCGGGCGTTGCGCAGCCAGGCGCCGCTTTCCAGCAGGCCGAGCCAGGGCGCGGAGAGAAAGCGCATTTTTGACGCCAGTTGCCCCGCCTGCTTGCAGCGGTAGCCGAAGTCCCGTGCGAGCGCGTGGTCGAAGAAAATCACCGCCTCGCCCAGGCCGAGCCCGTTCTTGGCGCCGCCGAAACACAGCACGTCCACGCCGACCCGCCAGGACAGGTCGGCCGGCGCGCAATCGAGCGTGGCGCAGGCGTTGGCGAAACGCGCGCCATCCATATGCAGTTTCAACCCGAGGCGGCGACACAGCATGGAAATCGCGGAAACCTCGTCGCGCGAATAAACCCGCCCGGTCTCCGTCGCCTGGGTGATCGAGACGACCTCGGGCTTGGGAAAATGGATGTCGCCGCGGCTGGTCGCCAGCGCCTCAATGGCCGCGGGCGTCAATTTGCCGTTGAGGGTTGGCGCCGTCAGAATTTTGGCGCCATTGGAGAAAAACTCGGGCGCGCCGCATTCGTCGGTTTCGACATGGGCGTTCGCCGCGCAGATGATGCCGTGATAGCTCTGGCACAAGGCCGCCAAGGCCAGGGAATTGGCTGCGGTGCCGTTGAAGACGAAAAACACTTCGCAGTCGGTTTCGAACAGGGTGCGGAACGCATCCGTCGCCCTCCCGGTCCAGGGATCCTCGCCATAAGCGGCGGCCGAACGGCTGTTGGCCTCCAGCATCGCCGCCAGGGCTTCCGGGCAAATCCCGGCGTAATTGTCGCTGCCGAACTGTTGTGGTTTCCTGTGCACGTCCAGACTATCGGGCAATTCGGCCGCGCTGGCAATGCGAGTCGCGCCTCGCCGTTCAACCGACTTTCAGAAATGCGACCACCAACCCGCCCGCGACGATCAATCCGCCGCCGATCAGCGTGGCGGCGTCGGGGCGGGCGGCGAAGGCGACGAAGTTCACGATCTGCGCCACCACGAAAAACAGGCTGACATAAACGCCCAGCAATTTTCCGAAATCCCACGGCGGCGCGTTCACCGTGACGCCGTAGGCGAATAGCACGACCGCGCCGGCGAGGAAAAAGCCGATCCGCGCCGCCGCGCTCTCCGTGTGCAGACCAAGACGCAAAAAAGCGTCGCCGCCGGCTTCGAGCGCGGCGGCGACGAAGAGAACCAGATAGGCGACGCCTGAACGCATCAATCCAGGCCGGGATCGCGCTGGCGCTTCCACATCAGCCGGCGAAACCGTTCCTCGATCAGCTTGGGGTCGGTCAGATGCCGCGCGTCGGCCTCCTCCAGCGCCTTCAGCGCGATCTCGGCCTCGGCGGCGTTGAGCGGAACCCGGCCGGCCATATAGATGGCGTCGGGCGCGACTTCGAGAATTTTGGCGCGATTGGGATGTTGCGCGACGAGGACGAGGTCGCGCGCCTCCAACGCGCCGCCGAGCGTCAAGCCTTGGTCGAACACTTCCAGCTTGCGTCCGTCGAGCGTCGTTTTCACGAGAACCGACATTTTTTTCTCCTGTGCGACAGTCGGGCGAAAAGCTTCAAATTTCATGCCAGCATAGCGCGGATCTTGCTAGAATCGCGCTGATAACACGGAGTTGCGCATGTCCATGGAAGCCTATGTCGTTTGCGCGCTGAGCGACATTCCCAGCCAGAAGGCCAAGGGGTTTCACCTCGGAATCATCAACGAGCAAGGCGAACCCGACTCCTTCCCCATCATCATCGTGCGCTGGGGCAAGCAGGTGTTCGGCTATCGCAACAAATGCCCGCATCACGGCGTGCATCTCGACTGGGAGGCCAATAATTTCCTCGACGGCACAGGCCAGCGCCTGCTGTGCGGCAAGCATGGCTCGCTGTTCGAGATCGGCACCGGCCGCTGTTCGTCCGGGCCGTGCAAGGGCGACAGCCTGGAAAAGGTCGCGCTCGAAGTGATCGACGGCGATATTTGCGTGACCGGATTGAAGCTGATCGAGGACGAGGACGAGGACGTGTGAGGTTGCGTAGATGCGTGGACCGCCCTCGCCCTTCGAGACGGCTCCTGCGGAGCCTCCTCAGGGTGAGGGCGACTTTCCCTCATTAGCCCTCATGCTGAGGAAGCCGCCGGCAGGCGGCTGTCTCGAAGCACGAGGGCGGTCCACGCATCGTGCAAACAAAAACCCTTTCGCGGTTTGCCCGCGAAAGGGCGCGATGCGCGGAGCCTGAAAAATCAGACCGGACGGTTCTCGTTGCGGTTGCGGACGGGCAGGGCCTTTTTCAGAAAGTCCTCGAACGAAATCTGCTCGTAGGTGGATTTGGACTCGCCGGCCTTGTCGAGCATCAACTGGACCTTGCCGCCGCCGTCGAGCTTTTTGAAATCGTTCTTGTCGAGGCCGGAGAGATCCGACAGTTCCTTCCACACCGTGGATTCGTCGAGCGGCAGCACGGTCAGGGTGGCGTCGCCGAAGGCGACGGAATATTTGTCGGAAAAATCGATATTGCCGGCGAAGATGATGTAATTGCCGGAGGACGACAGCAGCGAACCCATCACATCCTTGAACGTGTTGAGATTGGCGATGTCGTGGATATAGCCGGCGAGAGCGTCGATGGTGGAGCCGCCGTTCTTGACCAGCGCGAGGCCCTGCTCCAGGCAGAATTCCGGCGGGCGCTTTTCGTCGGCCTTGGCTTCCTGCATTTTCAGGGCGAAATCGCCGCGATAGGCGAGGTAGCCCTCCTTGTCGCTGGCGCCCTTGTAAACGGCGTCGACCAGACGGCCTTCCTGTTCGAGGCCGGCGAGGGCGGTCGTTTCAAAAGTCATCTCATTCTCCGCTAAAATCTTTGCGCGTCGTCGCGCCGCCCAGGCTCATGCAAATGGTCTGCCGAAATTTTCGCCACAAAATGTCTGGCCTGTTCCCTGCTTGTCGCAAAACCGGATTGAAACGGTGAACGGAAGGCGACATGAGCGTCAAAATTCACATTGCACGGCCTTTCGTGGAGGCCCTCGCCAAGGATTTCCCGGAACTCGACTCGCTGAAACAGCAATTGCTGTTCGGCGACAAGGTCGAGGTCTCCTTCCACGATCTTTCGACGCCGCAGGTCGATCGCCTGCACGCGCTCTATGGCGAGGCCGGGCCGGCCATGCTGAACCAGCGGGCGCAGATTTCCACTTTGCGCCGCGCCTTTTCCGGCGCCGGTCCCCGTTTCGCCGCCGACGACCTGGAGGCTTTGGTCCCAGCGCTGGCGAGTTTTCTGATGGAGGACGCCCAGCGCGGCTGGCTGTTCACGCTCAACGCACGCGGGCGTCCACTGCCTTACGTGGTGGCGCGCATCGACTATACGCCGCAGAACAATGACGAGACCGGCCGCATCCTGGTCGAGTTGAAGGCCAATTCAAAGGGCGAGTTGGTGGCGGCGCAAGTGCGGATTTCCGCCGGCGACGTCGAGGGCCGCACCGTCGCGGAAATTCTGGCCGCCAAGGGATTTGTCCACGAGACGCCGGAACTGGTCGCGGCCTATGACGCCAATGTGGACAGATATTTCGAATGGCGCGCGCATTACGGCGCGCAGTTTTCCGGCGTCGGCCTCGGCTTTTTCGCTGAAGACCCGGCCTCCACCCATCGCAACACCGATTGGGCGCGCAAGGACAGCGTGATCCTGTCTTCGGGCGGCAATCCCGCGCGGTTGGTGAACGACGAGAGCCTGCTGGCCAACCGCGCCCTCACGCTGGAATTGACCGGCGACCTGCTCGGCAATTACCTGCGCAAGGCCGCCAAGAGCAATGCTTATGACGCGGAGGACGAGGTCGCCGCCGCCAACGCCGCCAAGGGCAAGGATTTGTTCCGGAAAATTCCGGTGCATCCGTTCATCCTGATGTTCCACCTCGACCTGCATCATTATGTCTGGGTTCATGTCGAGGATTTGACGCCCTACGCCTACCAGCCCGACCTCAAGCAGAAGCTGGTGCTGCCGGAGGAGCAGACCGACCTGATCGACATCCTCACCGCCGAAATGGACGTGTTGATGGACGACATTGTCGCCGGCAAATCCGGCGGCACCACGGTTTTGTGCGCGGGACCGCCGGGCGTCGGCAAGACCCTGACGGCGGAAGTTTATTCCGAGATCGTCAAGCGCCCGCTCTATCGCGTTCATTCCGGCCAACTCGGCCTCAATGTCGCGGCGATGGAGACCGCGCTCAAGGAGGCGCTGTTGCGCGCGCAGCGCTGGGGCGCGGTGATGCTGATCGACGAGGCCGACGTCTATATCAAGCGCCGCCAGGACGACATGACCATGAACGCCGTGGTCGGCGTGTTCCTGCGCGTGCTCGAATATTTCAATGGCCTGCTGTTTCTCACCACCAACCGCATCGACGACATTGACGAGGCCATCGTGTCGCGCTGCATCGCGCTGATCCGCTTCCATGCGCCGGACGAGGAGGCGCGCAAGCGCATCTGGGGCGTGATGGCCGAGCAGTTCGCGCTCGATCTGAGCGACGAGCTGATCGGGCAATTGGCGACCCTCTATCCCCAGACGAGCGGCCGCGACATCAAAGGTCTGTCAAAGCTGGTCGCGAAATATTGTCGCCATCGCGACACGCCGGCCAATCTCGACGTGTTCAAGCGCTGCGCGGTGTTTCGCGGGCTGGATCTGGCCGGCGCCTCGTGAATGGGCGCCTTGTCGGATCATCGATGTAGCGATGCCGACACGCTCAAAAATATCAATGTAAATCAAGAGAGTGACAAAAGCCGCGTCCCTGGCGCGGCTTTTGCATTCTTGTTGTGCAAAGGCTTCTCTGGACGGAGGAAACGATGATCCATCTCACCGACAGCGCGCTTGACGCCGTGCGCAACGCGATTGCCTCGGCGCCCGAGCCGGTGCAGGGTCTGCGGCTCAAGATCGAGACCGGCGGCTGCGCCGGCAACAAATATCTGATGGGTCTGGCGCGGGCCGCCGAAGAGGATGACGAGGTGGTCGAGCGCGACGGCGTAAAGGTCTTCGTCGAGCATGACAGCCTGCCGCTGCTGGCCGGCACCACGATCGATTTCGTCGTCGCCATCGAAGGCGCCGGCTTCACCTTCGACAATCCCAACGCCTCCCACGCCTGCTCCTGCGGCAAGAGCTTCGGTTGATTTTATTTCAAGAGGGGATGACCATGACCATGCATACCGGAACCGTCGTCGCCGACGCGCCCGTCACCGTCGAAGACCGTCGCGAGCAACTCGTGCGCGAGGCGATCGAGGAAATCCGCCCGGCGCTGAAGCGCGATGGCGGCGATTGCGAATTGCTGTCGATCGAGGGCAAGACCGTCAATGTCAAGCTGACGGGCGCCTGCATGTTCTGTAGCCTGGCCAGCGCCACGCTCGAAGGCATCCAGAGCCGCATCGTGGAAAAGCTCGGCGAACTCGTGCGCGTCGTTCCCGCGCCCACCGGCTTCAAGCGCGGCGGACACTGAGTTTCGCCGTGACGGAGCGCGCGACCATGCCCGCTGCAAACGCGGCGGAAGCGCGCCCCGCCGGTCTCTGGAGGCTGTGGCGCGACGACATCGCCTGCGTCAAGGCGCGCGACCCCGCTGCGCGCAATGCCTTTGAAATCCTGCTGACCTATCCCGGCGTCCACGCCATCATCTGGCATCGGCTCGCGCACCAACTCTGGCGGCGCGGCGCGAAATTTCCGGCGCGGTTTCTGTCCTGGATCTGCCGTCTGCTCACCAATGTGGACATTCATCCCGGCGCGACCATCGGCCAGGAGTTTTTCATCGATCATGGCGCGGGCGTCGTGATCGGCGAGACGGCGGAGGTCGGCGACGGCGTCACGCTCTATCATGGCGTGACCTTGGGCGGCGTCAGCTGGACGCCGGGCAAGCGCCATCCGACGCTGGGCGACGGCGTGCTCGTCGGCGCCGGCGCCAAAATCCTTGGGCCGATCAAGGTCGGCGCGGGCGCGCGCATCGGCGCCAATTCGGTGGTGGTGGAGGAGGTGCCACCGGGCGTGACGGCGGTGGGCATTCCCGCCCGCATCGTGCGCGCGCTGGACCGTCGCGCCATCGGCTCCGGCCGGGTCAATCTCGATCATCACCTCATACCGGACCCGGTCGGCGAAGTGCTGTCGCTGCTGCTCGACCGCGTGGCGTTCCTGGAAGCCCGGCTCAACCACATGCAGGCCCGCGGCAAAAAAAACGAACACGAGCAACTGGAAGAAGAAAGGTTTGACGATGAGCGCGCTGGATGACCTGAACCGCCTGTCCTCGGCGGAGGATTTCTTCACTTTTCTCGGCGTCGATTTCGATCCGGCGGTGGTGCGGGTGTCGCGCCTGCACATCATGCGCCGCATGGGCCAGTACCTGAGGGGCCTCGAACTCGACGGCGCCTTCGAGGGCAAGGGCGACGACGAGATCAAGGTTTTGTGCGCGGAACATCTCGCCCTGGCCTATCAGGATTTCGTCGAGAGCACGCCGATCGAGCAGCGCTTGTTCAAGGTGCACAAGGACGCGGTCGCCCCAAAAACCGATGAGCCCAAGCCGGACAACGCTTTCGTGCCGCTGTCCTCGTTGACCGTGGTTTGACGCAAGCTGTCGGCTTCGCAACGCTCAGCGTTGCGAAGCGCGCAATTATCGCCGCGCGAGGCGCGGGGGTCGCCGCGAAACCGATGGCACGGGCCTTGCGAGGCTTGGGAGCGTAAAAACTCAGCCGCACGCGGCTGAACGAGGAGAGAAGTTCATGACGTATAAAATCATCGCTTCGCAATGCACCGGCTGCTCGGCCTGCGAATTCGAGTGCCCCAATGCGGCGATCTCGATGAAGGGCGACGCCTTTGTCATCGATCCCAAGAAGTGCACGGAATGCGAAGGTCACTATGACACCGCCAAGTGCGACGAAGTCTGCCCCGTGCCCAACACCTGCGTGAAGGTCTGAGCCTTCGCGACCCCGCGCCGGCGTCCGTCGCCGGCGTAAACTCCCCCACCTTGAGGTTTTTCTTATGAAAGTCATGATCCGCCGATCCCCCGAGGTCGGGCTGTCGATCTATGTTCCCAAGAAGGATCTGGAGGAGCCGATCGTCGAGCAGGAACACGAAACGCTGTGGGGCGGCTGGATCAAGATCGCCAACGGCTGGGTGCTCGATCTGCCGGAAATGGCCGCCGACACCCGCCTGCCGATCACGGTCGAGGCCAAGAAGCGCAGCGGGGAGGATTGATCATGACGTCAGCCGCGCTGCTTTCCGACGCCCTGTCCGACGAGGACATCCTTTTCGGCGTCGAGGCCGAAAAGACCTTGGGCGAAATCGCGGCGCGGCTGCGCGCCGGCGACATTGTCCCCTATCTCGGCCCCGCCGTGGTCGGAATGTCCAATCCCGCCATTCCGCTCGATCCCGAGGGCCTGGCGGCGTTCTTCGCCAAAAAGGTGTCGCTGCCCAAGCGCGCCCGCGGCAACGCCTGGGCCGCCGCGCAATATATCGAAAGCAACAAGCTGCGGCCGACCTTGGTCGCCTTCATGACGGAAGCCTTTTCCGCGCCGGTGACGCCCGCGCCGTTGCAAAACTATCTCGCCACGCTCGGCCTGCCGATGATCGTGGACACCTGGTACGATTCCGCCATGCGCAACGCGCTCGCCGACAAGCAGGGCTGGGGCGAGGTTCAGGGCATTTCTCGCGCCGGCATCGGCGAGGACCGCTGGTATCGCTTCTATGAGTCCACCGGCGCCGCCGCCAAGGCCGCCGACGCTTCCGGCTGGAAGACGCTGCTCTACAAGCCGCATGGCTGCGTGGCGCCGGCCAAGCACTATCTGATTTCGGACGCGGATTATGTCGAGGTGCTCACCGAGATCGACATCCAGACGCCGATCCCGGAAGCGGTGCTCGACCGCCGCGCCAACAGAGGCTTTCTCTTCATCGGCTGCCGCTTCCACGACCAGATGCTGCGCACCTACGCGCGGCAGGTCTCCAAGCGCTCGGCGCCGCCGCATTACGCATTGATCGAGCCGGACCAGGTCTTGACGCTGAACGAACGGCGTTTCTTCGCGGCTGAAGGCATCGTTCCGCTGGCGATCCCGCTGGCGCGGGCCTGCGAGATCATTATCGGGTAATTTGCTTTCTTGCTTGCGGCGCAAACTCAGGGGGGCCTTCGGGCTCCCTTTTTTTCATGGCGGGCCGACAGGAAAGCGAATCGAGAGCGCTTCAATCTTGGGTCGTCATGGCCGGGACCGACGTTCGCGGTTTTGTGGCGTCGGAATACAAAACCATCATCGCTTAACCGAACAGCAGCGCGCAAAGCGGGGCGAGGGGCAGGTCTGTCTCATTGTCAGTTTTCCAACAGGTCGAAAATCCCACCTGAATCCCTGTTCCCTCTACGACAATGCAATGCGCAAAGTTCAAACATAATATTGTTTTAAAACGTAAAAATGGCCTCGTGGCCTCTGGCGCGCGCCTTGCTACCTTCTCCCCAACTTGAAATCGCTTGAGAGGCTCGATCATGGAATCAACGGCGCATCATGAGGCGGTAACGTCGGAAAGCGTGGATATGGACGCGATCATGCAACAGGTCGCGGAGCACAAAGGCTGCGGCACGTCCAGCGGTTCGGGCAAGTCGAGCTGCGGCTCGTCGGCCGGCGAAAGCGAGTTGCCGCCGGAAATCTGGGAGAAGGTCAAGAACCATCCCTGCTATTCGGAAGAGGCGCATCACCATTTCGCCCGCATGCACGTCGCCGTGGCGCCGGCTTGCAACATCCAGTGCAATTACTGCAACCGCAAATATGATTGCGCCAATGAATCGCGCCCCGGCGTCGTCTCCGAGCGGCTGACGCCGGAACAGGCGGCCAAGAAGGTGGTGGCGGTGGCCTCGACCATTCCCCAGATGACCGTGCTCGGCATAGCCGGGCCGGGCGATCCGCTCGCCAATCCCGCCAAGACGTTCAAGACGTTTGAACTGATCTCGCAAATGGCGCCGGACATCAAACTCTGCTTGTCCACCAATGGTCTGGCCTTGCCGGAGCATATCGACACGATCGCCAAATATAATGTCGATCACGTCACCATCACCATCAACATGGTCGATCCCGAAGTCGGCGCGAAAATCTATCCGTGGATCTTCTACAAGCACAAACGCATCGAAGGCATCGAGGCGGCGCGCATCCTGTCCGAGCACCAGTTGCGCGGCCTGGAAATGCTGACCGAGCGCGGCATCCTGTGCAAGGTCAATTCGGTGATGATCCCTGGCGTCAACGACCAGCATCTCGTCGAGGTCAACAAGGCGGTGAAGTCGCGCGGCGCCTTCCTGCATAACATCATGCCGCTGATCTCGGCCCCCGAGCATGGCACGGTGTTCGGCCTCACGGGACAGCGCGGCCCGTCGGCGCAGGAGTTGAAGGCCTTGCAGGACTCCTGCGAAGGCGAGATGAACATGATGCGGCATTGCCGCCAGTGTCGCGCCGACGCCGTGGGCCTGCTGGGCGAGGACCGCTCGGCGGAATTCACCACCGACAAGATCATGGACATGGAGGTCAATTACGATCTCGAAGCGCGCAAGGCCTATCAGGCCGTGGTCGAGCAGGAGCGTCAGGCCAAGGTCGAGGCCAAGAACGAGGAGTTGGCCGCGCTGGCGGATGAGACCAGCGACATCAAGGTGCTGGCCGCCGTCGCCACCAAGGGGTCCGGTCTGATCAACGAGCATTTCGGTCACGCCAAGGAGTTCCAGATTTACGAACTCTCGGCCGCCGGCTCGAAATTCGTCGGCCATCGCCGCGTCGATCTCTATTGCCAGGGCGGTTTTGGCGACGATACCGCGCTGGAGACGGTGATCCGCGCCATCAACGACTGCCATGCGGTGTTCGTGGCCAAGATCGGCGGCTGCCCGAAGAACGACCTGCTCAAGGCCGGCATCGAGCCGGTGGATGAATTCGCCCATGAATTCATCGAGAAATCGGCCATTTCCTGGTTCAAGACCTATCTCGAAAAGGTCAAGTCCGGCGAGATCCAGCATTTTACGCGCGGCGATGCGGAAATACGGCAAGGCGCGCTGATCGCCGACGAGGAAAGGAAGGTGTGCGATGGCGTATAAGATCGTTGCGTCGCAATGCACCAATTGCTCGGCCTGCGAAGCGGAATGCCCCAATGAGGCCATTTCGGAAAAGGGCGGAACCTTTGTGATCGATCCCGCCAAATGCACCGAGTGCATCGGCCATTACGACACGGCGCAATGCGTCGCGGTCTGCCCTGTGGACAAGACCTGCATCATCGACGCGGCCTACCCGCGCTACCAGCCGGCGTAAAGGGTTGGGCCACGAATGCGTGGCCTGCCCTCGTGGTTCGAGACGGTCCGCTGCGCGGACCTCCTCACCATGAGGGCTACTTTCAGCAAGCGTTAACCCGAGAGTAGCCCTCACCCTGAGGAGGCTCCGCAGGAGCCGTCTCGAAGGGCGAGGGCGGTCCACCGCGGACAATCGAAAGGACCGTCATGACCAATTTCACCGTCACGCCAAAAGCCCAACGTTTCATGCGCATGATGGTCATGAGCGATGGCGGCGCCGGCGCCGGCTTCCGCCTTGCCGTGACGCCGGGCGGCTGCTCCGGCCTGTCAGCCGATATCGCCGTTTTGCCCGAGCCGATGCCGGGCGACGCCGTCGTCATCCGCGATGGCGTCAAACTGTTCCTGCCGGCGGAAAGCCGCCTGCTGCTTCAAGGCGTCACCGTGGATTTCGCGGAGACCCCCACCTCGACCGGCCTTGTCTTCCACGACCCCAAGGCGCAGGCCTGCTGCAGCTCCAACTGACATGATCCAGGCCGCGTCGCGTCAGAGTGAGGTCTTGTTCGCCGAAGAGGGCGTGCTGTCGCATGCGATCTTCGGCGGCGGGCTTCCCCTCCAGGCCGAGCGCGCTCTGGAGCAGGCGGGGCTGAACTATGCGGACCCGCAAACCGCCGAAGCTTTTTTGCGCGACGCGGAAGCCGCCGCCCCGGACCATTTCGCGGTGCTGATCGGTTGGTACCGCTATTTCTTTTACAAGGGCCGGCTTGAGGAAGCTCTCGCCATCGGCAAGCGCTGCCTGACCAAGACGGCGCGCGAAAAGAACTTTTGCACCGACTGGCGCGACGTCCGCGCGACCGACGCGGATTTCGGCTGCTATGACGACGTGATGGCGCGGTTCTTCATGTTCTGCCTGAAGGGCTACGCTTATCTGCATCTGCGGCTCGGCGATCTTGACGAGGGCCGCGCGGCCGCGGAAAAATTGCTCGAACTCGACCCGACCGATCGCGTCAACGCGAAACTGTTGCTCGACGTTCTCCAGCGCGCGGAGAGCGGGAATGAATGATACGATTGACGAAACCGTGGACTGGCGCGGCGAGCAGGTCGATTGTCGCGCCTGTCGGCATCAGGACATGCTCAGCGCGGGCAAATGTCGGCTTTCCCACGCCTGCGTCAACGACCGCTACGCCCGGCGCATCGACCGGTTTTTCAACTGGAATCCGCTGCTCGCCAACGACTATCTCAGGCACGAACATTTCGAGGTGCGCGCCATAGCCGCGAAGCACGCGGCGGTGTTCCTGCTGGTCCCCCTGCTCGATGACCCCGAAGAGACCGTGCGCTGGAACGCCGCGCGGCGCCTGCCGAAGAAGCATATTCTGAAACTGCGTCACGACCCGCATCGCGAAGTCCGCATCCGCATCGTCACGCTGCTGGACGATTCCGATCTGGTCCCGATGTTGCAGGATGAAGATTACTATGTCCGTCAGGTGATTGCGCGGAGACTGGCGCCGAATCTGCTGGAGTGGATGGTCGGAGATCCCGAACCGGAAGTGCGCCGGGTGGTGGCGCAGCGCGCCGAACATGACGTGCTGATGCGCATGATGACCGACACCGAGGCGCGGGTGCGGCTTGAGGTCGCCCAGCGGCTGGCGCCGCACCATCTGGCGCGCATGAGCCAGGATGAGGACTGGCGCGTGCGCCACGAGGCGGCGAGCCGGATCGATTTGGACCTGCTGGCGCAATTGGCCGAGGACGAGGACGAGATGGTGCGCGAGACCGCGCGCAAGCGTCTCGCGGAAGGGAGGAGCGAGAATGAGCAATATCGTTCGTGACAGCGATGTCTGTGAACTGACGGAGCCGCCGTTCTTCAATTACGGCGCCAAAGTCAGGGCGAAGCGCATGGTGCGCAATGACGGCACCTATGCCGGCAAGGAGATCGGCGAGCAGCTCGTGAAGAAGGGCGAGGTCGGCTATGTCGTGAGCATCGGGACCTTTCTGCAACAGTTTTACATTTACGGCGTCGAATTCCTCGACAGCGGCAACCGCGTCGGCATGAAGCGCCGCGAACTCGAATCGGCCGACATCAGCGCCGACGACGAAGACCTTCCCCTGCCGCAGGAGCTGGACGCATGATTGATCCGCGCGAACCGAAATTCCAATGGGGCATGCGCGTGCGCTGCCTGCAAGACCTCGTCAATGACGGCTCCTTCCCCGGCGTCGATGAGGACGCGGTGCTGGCCCCGGAAGGGACATTGGGCGAAATCGTGCAGGTCGGCGCCCATGTCGAGACCAGCACGCCCATCTACATGGTCGAATTCGAACAGAAATACGTGGTCGGCTGCCTCGAAGAGGAAATCGAGCCGGTCTGATTTGGAGGCGAAAATGGGTATCGACGAAGCCGTCCTGATCGACATCGAGGCGCAAGTGGCAGCGGCGCAATCTCCGGTGGTTCTGGCGGAATTGCGCGCAAAATATCCGCGCATGGCCTGGCTGCGCTGCGACGCCTCCGATGTCGCGGAGACGCCTTACAAGACGGCGGGTCTGTTCGACCTCCATCTCGTCGGCGGCGACCATTGCCCTGTCGTGGTGGCCGATCCCGCCCAGGCGACCGGCTTCATTCTGGCCAGGCGGGCTGTCAAATGACCGAATACGATTACAGCGACGAAGGCGAAGGCCAATATATCGAAATCCCGGACGAGCCGATTCCGCTGTCCGACCCCGATCTCACGGCGGAAGAGCTGAAGGCGGTCGAGTCCGTGCTGCGCTCGCCGTTCCTCGGCGCCGGCCCGGTGGTCGATGAGTTCGAAAAGGCGTTCGCGGCCTATCTCGGGCGGCGCTACGCCATCGCGGTTCCCAGCGGAACGCTGGGCCTCATGCTCATTCTCACGGCGCAGGGCATTGGCCCCGGCGACGAGGTGATCGCGCCGGCGTACTCCTTCCGCGAATGCGCGCAGGCCATCGCCGCGCTTGGCGCGACGCCTGTATTCGCCGACATCGATTACTGGTCGGGCTGCGTCACCGCGAAAAAGGCGGAACTGAAACTCACCGACAAGACCCGCGCCATTGTCGCGCTCAATGTCAACGGCCATCCCGCTGACTGGACCGCGCTGCGGGAACTCGCGGACAAGGCCGGCGCGCCGCTGATCGAGGATTGCAGCGAATCCATCGGCTCGCGCTACAAGGGCGAACTCGTCGGCACGTTCGGCGACGCCAGCTTCTTCGATTTTTCGCAGCCGTCGCCGCTGACCTGCGGCGAGGGCGGCATGATCGTCACCGACAATGTCAATCTGGCCATGGCCATCCGCCGCCGCCGCTCCCATGCGGTGGAGGAGCGCGGCTCGGTGGCCGTGACCAGCGCCCCGGCCTTTCAGGCCAAGATGAGCGACATATCCGCCGCGCTCGGTCTGGTGCAATTGTCGCGGCTCGACGAAATCCTGGCGAAACGCCGCGAGACCGAAACGACCTACGCCGGTTTCGTCCAGAGTTTTGAGGGCATCAAGCCGCCCTATATCGGGCCGGATGTCACCGACCTGCACTGGTTCGTCTATGTCGTGCATCTCGGCACGCGCTTTGACCGGAA
This sequence comes from Rhodoblastus sphagnicola, assembly GCF_002937075.1. Taxonomy (GTDB): domain Bacteria; phylum Pseudomonadota; class Alphaproteobacteria; order Rhizobiales; family Beijerinckiaceae; genus Rhodoblastus; species Rhodoblastus sphagnicola. Next base: position 102,457 of record NZ_NHSJ01000034.1, on the reverse strand, counting down.
GAGCCGCGATTCCATCGTCGAGGATCTGGCGCTCGAACAGATCGAGGCCGCGCCCTATAGCGCGCCGCTGCATTTGCAACGCCATTATTTCGAGCGCGGCTGGCGGCGCGGCGACCTTCTCGTCACCGAAAAGGTGGCCGATCGCGCGGTGGCGCTGCCGTTCCACAGCCACCTCAGCGCGGAGCAGATCGAATTCATCGTCGCGACCATGAAGGACGCGTCGGTCACCGTGGGCGCCGGCGCCGCCATTTATTGAGCGGCGCCGGACGCAAAACGACGACCGCGCCAAGCGGCGTCGATAATAATGGAGTTGGGACGAATGGTATCTGTGACTTTGGCGCCTTCGGGCGCGGTGGTGGAAGCCAACGAGGGCGAGACGCTTCTCTCCGTGATCCTCAAGGCGATTCCGGGTTTCAACCACAAATGCGACGGCAAGGCCCAATGCGGCTCCTGCCACATTTCCGTGCTCGAAGGCCGCAAGGGCGTGACCAAAACCACCAAGGAAGAGAATTCCAAGCTCGACGAACTCGTCGGCGTCGGCTCCAAGTCGCGCCTCGCCTGCCAGAGCAGCATTTTGGGCACGGAAAACGTCAAGGTGGAAATTCTCAGCTTCGTCTGATCGTTTTTTAGATTCAGACGCAAGTGACCCGCGCGGCAAAAAAGTCGTCGCGCGGGAAAGGCGCCGGCTTGTCTTTTCATGAGCCGGCGACGCGCGCGGAGGGACCGTCCCCGGCCTCCGCAAAGCGCGACGGCCCGGGCGCTCTCCGGGATTCGGGCGAAGCGGGAGAGCGTATCGGGAAGGGGCTATTGTCAGGGAGTTAACACTATGACGACTGAAGTTATCGTCCACGCCTGCTACTATCCCGACGGCACGATCAAGGAGATCGGCGAGCGTCCCGCGAATCTGACGGGACAGCAATGGTTCAACTTCCTCTGCCAGAAGGTTCCGCACGCCGGCGCGGCGCTGTCGGGCGGACGCCACATTTTCCGGCTGTCGCCGAGCGACCTCGACGCGCTGAAGGCGGAAGCCGGCGTCTGACTGTTTCGACCCGTCGGCTGGGCGCCGGCGGGTTTTTTTGCGATTTTTCCGATACGATTTTTCCGAAATTCAGGCGGCGGCGAGCGCGGCCGCGGCGTCGCGTTTGATGCGATCGACCATCGAGCGCAGGCCGTTGGAGCGCTGCGGGGTCAGGTGCTGCTCGAAGCCCAGCCGCCGGAACAGGGCCGGCGCGTCGGCGGCGATGATTTCCTTGGCGGTATGGCCGGAGAAATAGGCCAGCGTCAGCGCGACCAGACCGCGCACGATATGGGCGTCGCTGTCGCCGAGAAAGTTCAGCACCGGAACGCCGTCGGCGTTGCGCGAGATGGTCGTTTGCAGCCAGACCTGACTGGCGCAGCCCCGCACCTTGTTGGCGTCGGTATGCGCCGCCTCCGGCAGAGGATCGAGGCTGCGGCCGATTTCGATCAGATAGCGGTAGCGGTCGTCCCAATCGTCGAGGAACTCGAAACTTTCGATGATTTCGTCCAGAGTCATGTCAAACCTTTCCGCCTGCGCGTTTCGCGGGAGCCATGCAAGAAACGCGCTTCCCTGTTTCGCGCTTTGTCGCGTGTCAGACAAGCCCTTCACGCGCCTTTGGCCAGCGTTTCCGGCCGATAGCCTTCCTCGCGCAAAACCTGGTTGACCGCCGGGCGCGCCAGCATGGTCCGGTAATGGCGCAGGATATTGGCGGGCAGGCGCATGCCCACCTTGTCGGCCCAGAACACGACATAGAACAGCACGGGATCGGCTGCGGAAAAACTTTGGGCGACCCAGTCGCGGCCCTCCAACTGGCGGTTCACCAGCGCCAGCCCCTTTTGCGCCAGCGCGAGGCCCTGCGCCTTGACGCTCTCGTGCAGCGCCGAATCCGCGCAGAAATGTCCGGGCGCGAAATAGCGCGCGAAACCGTGGCCGTGGATGGACGAGGCGACGAAAATCATGGTTTCGAGCGCGCGGGTCTCGTCCTCGGGGTTGTCCGGCCAGAATTTGCCCTTGCGGCGGGTTTTCGCCAGCCAGAAGGCGATGGCGGGCACCTCGGTCAGCACCGAACCATCGGGACGCACGAGGGCGGGTATGTTGGCCTTGGGATTGATGGCGAGATAGTCGGGCTTGAACTGGTCGCCGGCCGGCAGGTTGACGATATGGGCTTCAAAGACCTCCTCCAGTTCTTCCAGCAATATGTGGATGGCGGTCGAGCACGAGCCCGGCGTCATGTAGAGTTTCATCGGCATTGGTTTCTCCGTGGTCCTTGGCGCGTTTCTTGCAAATTTCGTGACGTTTCCAGCTACGAGAGCCCGCCATGAGCGTCAGTGCGGACAGGCCGCGCCCTGAATATTTCGCCATTTGTGAAGTCGAGGAGATTCCGCGCGGCGGCGCGCGGGCGTTCGATCTCGCCGAACCCGACGGGGACGGCCACAAACCGTTCCGCATTGTCATCGCCCGCAACAAGCGCGGCGACCATTTCGCCTATCGCAACGCCTGCCCGCACCAGGGGGTGTGGCTCAATGTCGGCTCGGGGACATTCTTCGACGACAGCGGCGCGCTGCTGCGCTGCGGGCGGCACGGTTCGCAATTCGACCTCGAAAGCGGCAAATGCGTCGCCGGCCCCTGCGAGGGCGCGCAACTTGTAAAAATCGGCGTGGCGGTGGTCACGGGCGATGTCTGCATCCACGGCGTCAAACTGGTCGAGGAGCAACGCTCCTGGGACGACGACGACACCATGGACATCACGATACCCCTGGGCTGACCATGACCCGACGCTATTTCCTCGCCACCAATGGCGTCAAACTGCCGCTGAAGCTCGTGAGCGAGATCGCGCCGGAGGCGCTCGCCAACCGCAACACTTTTATTCGCGCCGATTATGACGAGGCGGAGCGTTTGCTGCGGTTTGAAAAGATCGTCTATGGCGACATAGAACTGACCCATATTTACGATTACGACGCCAATGGCGCGTTGCGCCGCGCGGAAATCGTCATGCCCGACGAAGACCCGACCATTGTGGATTTTCTGGCATGAGCGAACCGGCGAGCATGTACGCGCGCATTGGCGGCGCCGTCGCGATCGATCGCGTGGTCGAGAGTTTCTATCTCGCCATGGACACGTTGCCGCAGGCGCAAACCATCCGCGCCATGCATGCCGACGATCTCGGCGGCGTGAAGAGCGTGCTGAAGAAATATCTGAGCGAATGGACCGGCGGCCCCGTGATCTATTCCCCGGAAAAGGGTCATCCGCGCATGCGCCAGCGCCATATGGGCTTTCCCATCGACAATGCCGCCCGCGACGCCTGGATGGCCTGCATGGACACGGCGCTGGAGCAGCATGTCGCCGACGCCGACGCGCGCGCGCAATTGCGCGACAATATGAAAAAGCTCGCCGACTGGATGCGCAATTCCGAGTGAGCGCGGCCGATCCCCTGTTGCGCTCTGAAAAGATCGTTTATGGTGACATAGAAGTGACGTGCGTCCACGCCTATAAGGCGGCAGGCGCGCCGCGTCGCGCGGAAATCTTTTTGCCGGACGAAGACCCGGCCGTGAGGGAGTTGAATTGACATGAGCGAGTCGGAGGCGGCCAGCATCTATGAGCGCATCGGCGGCGCCGAGGCGATCGATCGCGTGGTCGAGAGTTTTTACCGCCAAATGAGCCTGCTGCCGCAGGCGCAAACCATTCGCGCCATGCATGGCGATGGTCTCATCGGCATGAAGAGCGTGCTCAAGAAATTTCTGAGCGAACAGACGGGTGGACCCGTGCTCTATTCGTCGGAAAAGGGCCATCCGCCCATGCGCCAGCGCCACATGGCCTTTCCGATCGACAATTACGCCGCCGACGTCTGGATGGAATGCATGGATCTGGCGCTTGCGGAGCATGTCGCCGACGCCGAAACCCGCGTGCAACTGCACGATAAGGTGCAGAAGCTCGCCGACATGATGCGCAATACGGGGTGAGCGCTTTTCACTTAGAGCGTGATGCGTTTCCACGGAAACGCATCACGCTCTAGAGTCTTAGTTTTCGCATGATCTTTTCCGAAAACCGGCATCCACTTTTTGGGATCATGCTCTAGAGCGGCGTCCCGAAAAAGTCCTCGTCCTCGCCGCCGGCTATGCCATGCAGGCCGCGCGCGTTTTCCCAGAGCGCGCGTTCGTTCGGATCGGCCTCGCGATGGGCGAGCCTTCCATCGGGCGCTCCGGCCAGCAGCCAAGGCTTGCCGGTGCGCAGGAACCGCTGCAAATGCTTGATGTCATTGGGGCGGACCACGCATTTCGGCTTGTCGTCGACAAGAATGGTCATGGGAACCAAGCTGGCCTCCTAAAAGCCCCATATGCGCCAGGCTAAGCGCTGGCAGGCTGCGGCTAGAGCATTTTTTCACGTTTCGTGGAAACATGAAAATGCTCTAGATTCTTGTTTTAACGCATTTTCTTCACGCGAACCGGTGTCCACTTCGCTTGAAAATGCTCTAAAGCCGTGGACCGCCCTCGTGCTTCGAGACGGCTCCTTCGGAGCCTCCTCAGCATGAGGGCTACTCGATTGATTCCATTGGTCTCCTCATGCTGAGGAGGCGAGCAGAGCTCGCCGTCTCGAAGCAGGAGGGGACCAACCCACGCAGTTCTCAGCAGCCACCACCTTAACCTAGCGCCTATGCCTAAAAGCCCTCTTTGGGGCTGCCCCAGGATTTTGAACCGGGAACGAGTCCCGCCTTGATCCTGGCCTTGTCGAGGTCGGCCTGGTTGCGATACAGCGTCGCCTCGTGGATGGTGACGCCGTTCTTGTTCTTGACCGCGACATAGCGCACGGGCAAGTCGATTTCGCAGCTGTAGCCGCCGCCGGGATCGTCGGTCGCGCGCAGGTCGCCGTTCCAATCGACAAAAAACCCGCTCATGGATGCAGCCTCAAGTCCAGTGACGCGCGGGGGCTTTCGCTCGTCTCGGCTTCTCGCCGCCGGGCGATTTCCTGCCGCGCGACCTGACACACCCGCGCGTCCGGCACCAGCGTCTTGGTCTGCTTGGCGATGGCTTTGACCCGCGCCAGCACGGCGGCGGCGGCGGGACCATCGAGGTCGAGGCCCGCGCTCGCGCAGACCGAGCGCACGGCGGCGACGCCGGAATGCGTGCCGATCACCACGCGGTGGCCGCGCCCGAGCAGCGCCGGGTCGAGGCCCTGGTAAGTGCGGACATCCGTGAGCAGGCCGGCGACGTGGATGCCGGATTCGTGGGTGAAAATGTCGGCGCCGACGATCGGCTTGGCGCGGGGGATTTTTTCGCGCGCGGCGTCGGCGACCCGTTCGCATAGCTGCATCAGACGGGTGGGATCGACGCCGGTTCGCGCGTCGGCCGTGCGCGGCAGGGCGACGGCGATTTCCTCCAGCGGCGCATTGCCGGCGCGCTCGCCCAGGCCCAGCACGGTGACGCTGGCGGCGCTGGCGCCGGCGCGAATCGCGGCGAGCGTGTTGGCGGTGGCGAGGCCGAGATCGTTGTGGCCGTGGAATTCGATCGGCAGATCGGTCTCGTCGCGCAGCCGCTTGATATATTCATAGGTCGAGAACGGATCGAGCAGGCCGAGCGTATCGGCGAAGCGGAGGCGGAACACGCCCAGTTTCGCCGCCGCGCCGGCGATCAGCCCGATATCGCGCAGATCGGCGCGCGAAGAATCCTCGCCGCCGAGCGCGACCTCCAAACCCTTGTCGCGGGCATAGCCGATCACGCGGGTGACGCGCGCGGCGACCTCGTCGGGTTCGGCCTTCAGTTTTACCCGCATCTGCAGCCGCGACATTGGCGCGGAAATGTTGACGTGCTTGACGCCCGCCCGCAGCGCGGCGTCCACGTCGGCCTCGTTGAGACGGCACCAGGCGGTGACGCGAGGCGAAAGATCTTCGCTGACGATGGCCGCAATGCCTTCGACGACCTCCTCGCCCATGGCGGGCGTGCCGGCTTCGATTTCATCGACGCCGGCTTGGCTGAGTTCGCGGGCGATGGCGCATTTTTCGGCCAGCGTGAACACCACGCCCGGCGCCTGTTCGCCGTCGCGCAGGGTGGTGTCGTTGATCTGGATTCTATGGGAGATTGCTTCCATGGGGCGTCACGCGGTCTTTTTGCAAAATTCCACCCAGAGCGGCGATTTCTCGCGCGCCGAGGCGACGATAGCGGGGAGATGTTGCAGCACGGCGTCGATCTCGGCGTCGGTGGTGTCGCGCGACAGCGAGAAGCGCAGCGCGCCCTGCAAATAGAGCGGCGGGACGCGCAAGGCGCGCAGCACATGGCTCGGCTCCATGGATCCGGAGGCGCAGGCCGAGCCGGAGGAGGCGGCGATCCCGGTTCTGTCGAGCTTGTGCAGCAGCGCCTCGCTGTCGGCGTAGCCGAAGGCGATGTTGAGCGTATTGGGCAGGCGCGCGCCGCCGCCGTTGACCAGCGCGCAGGGGATGGCGGCGGCGAGGCCCTGTTGCAGGCGGTCGCGCAGGGCGGCGATGCGGGCGTAATCGGCCTCCAGCGCCAGTTTCGCGGCGGCGCCAAGCCCGACAATGCCGGGCGCGTTCTCGGTGCCGGCGCGCCGGCCGCGCTCCTGCTTGCCGCCGCGAAACAGCGGTGAAAATTTGACGCCCTTTTTGACGTAAAGCGCGCCAACGCCCTTGGGGCCGTGCAGTTTGTGGCCCGACAGCGACAGTATGTCGATGGCTTTGTCCTTGACGTTCAGCGCGATTTTTCCGGTCGCCTGCACCGCATCGGTGTGGAACAGCGCGCCGACCGTCTTGGCCAGCGTCGCCAATTCGGCGACGGGAAAAATCTTGCCGGTCTCGTTGTTGGCCCACATGATCGAGACGACGGCGGTTTTCTCCGACAGGGCGGCTCGATAGGCCTCCAGATCGAGATCGCCGGCTTCATTGACAGGGATGACATGGATTTTGGCGCGGCCGATTTTTTCCAGGTGCTGACACAGGTTCAGCACGGCGGGGTGCTCGACCGCGCTGGTGACGATCTCGTCGCGTCCCGCCTGGGTGTCCAGCGCCGACAGCAGCGCGGTCGTGTTCGATTCGGTGCCGCCGCTGGTGAAAATCACCTCATGGTCGAATTCCGCGCCGATCAGGGCCTGCACGGCCTGCCGCGCCGCCTTCAGGGCGGGCGCCACCGCCGCGCCAAACTCATGGGTCGAGGAGGCGTTGCCGAAATCCTCGGTGAAGAAGGGCAGCATGGCCGCCACCACTTGCGGATCGACCCGCGTGGTGGCGTTGTTGTCGAGATAGGCGCGAAGGTTCGTCGTCATCACGCGAAACTCTTGCCGCAGCCGCAGGACGCCGTGGCGTTGGGGTTCTGGAACACGAAGCCGGAATGCTCCAGCGAACTGGCGTAATCGACCACCATGCCGGCAACCATCGGCTGCGACAGGTCGTCGATGAAGATTTTGACGCCATCGGCTTCGATCATCGTGTCGCCCGCGCGCTGTTCCGGGGCGAGTTCCATCTTGTACATGAAGCCGGAGCAGCCACCGGCCTCGACCATGATGCGCAGGCCCTCGGTCGGCGACTTCGCGGTTTCGACCAGGGTTTTGGCGGCGGAAACGGCGCTGGGCGTCAGGTGGATCATGGCAGGACTCCGCGATTGCGCCAAAGTCGAGCAAATCCGGCGCCATTGTCCGTGTCGGAGTCGCGACAGGCGTCGGATCGTCGCGGGGCGCCATGCGCGGGCGCATTAGAGCACGATGCGTTGCCACGGAAACGCATCGCGCTCTAGACGGTTTGTTTTCGCATGATCTTTTCCAAAAACCGGTGTCCACGTTTTGGGATCATGCTCTAAATCGTTTTCTTCACGCGAACCGGCATTCATTTCGCTTCAAAATGCTTTAAGTGCTGGAGCGTGGCTTCGCCACGAATCGGTCGAAAGGGCAGGAAAATGAAGATCTCAGCGCGCAACGTCCTCCCCGGCACAATTGTCGAGATCAAGAAGGGCGCGACCACCGCTCATGTCCGCATCGACGTCAACGGCCTGATGATCACCGCCGCCATCACCAATGAATCGGTCGATGAACTCGGCCTCAAGGTTGGCGGGAAAGCTTCGGCGGTGGTGAAATCCTCCGACGTGATGGTGATGGTTGACTGAACCGTCTGGCGTCAGCCCCGTGTCGCGTTTGCGACAGGGGGGCGGCCAAGCAAAAAGCCCCGCGAGCGCAAGCCGGCGGGGCTTTTTGTTGGTGTAAACGCGTTCAGCCGGCGGTCAGCAGGACGCAGACGCCGATCATGGCGGCGGTTTCGACAATGGCGATCATGCCAACGCCGCCGAGGCCCACCGTCATGGCGGCCAGGACGATGGAGCCGACGAGGGCGAAAGAGAAGCCGAAGAACACCGCGACATCGCGCCGCTCGGTGTTGGCGGCGTCGGCGCTTGCGATTTCGGCGTGGGCGATTTCGGCGTGGGCGATTTCCGTGTGGGCGACTTCGGACTGGGCGATTTCGGCTTCCACGAATTCGAACGGGCCGGCGACAGTGGCGTTCAGCGTCATGTTACCCTCGGAGCTTGAGTGGGCCTGCCGGATGTGACGAGAGCTGGACTTGCCTCACCAATCCGTTGAGTCGAAAGCGAAAGCATCCGAATCTCGCGGCGGCGTTTGATCTAGATCAAATCATAAGGATTGATCTAGATCAAAACTCCTGCGCTCGCAACCGCTTTTCTTCGCCTGCCTCTGCGGCAGACGAAGTCCTTGGTTACGGAAAACCGAATGAGCCTGTCGCGCGGCTTACGCGCCGCTGCGTTGCAGGAAGTCCCAGATCGCGCGGTTGGCGTCGAAATCCTCGGGAACGCCGTCGCCGCTTTCCGGCGTGCGGCCGGGCAGGCGATGGCTGGCGGCGTCGATGCGGATCAGTTCGGTCGGAGCCTTGCAATTTGCGAAGGTCAGGATTGCGCCATGCGCGCCTCGGCCGTCCTTGTGCTCGGGAAGGCGCTTGTCGTCGCGCCGCGCGCCGCAGCTGTTGATCTTGGCGAAAGCTTGCAGGCTCTGCTCGGCGCCGAGGGCGTCGAAACTGACCTCGCCCGCCGTCGCTGCGCCGCCCGCGTAAGGAATCTTGGGGTCCTGCGCGGCGTTCACGGCGATATAGGCGAGCGGGGCGGCGGGCGCGCAAGCGGCGAGGTCTTGCGGCATGGCGGAGACGACGGTGGCGAGTCCGACGACCGGACGGCCCACGCCGCCGCAGGCGGCGCGATAGGCGAGGGGGCCGCCGGAGCCGATTCCGACGACAAAGATTCGGCGCGGATCGATCCGGCCCTGGTCGATCAGGTGATCGGTGAGATTGTGGAGGAAATTGACCTCGCGATCGGTGTCGGGGCCGGGAGCGATCGGCCATTTGCCGCCAAGCGCCTCGGGATAGATGAAAATCGGCTTGGAGCCCGCCGCCTGTTCGAGACCATGGTGGCGCCGGCCGCGCACGCCCAGGCCGCCGGAGCGCTGGAGCACGATGATCAACGGGCGCCGGCGCAATTTCAGGCGGTCGCGCGCGACGAGAACGGCGGCGCGCGAAATTCCGTCGGAGGAAATCGTCAACCTCGCCCCGGCCTCGGCGGGCGTGGAGACGAGCAGGAGAAGGGTGGCGAGTCCAGACGCCGCGGCGGCGCGCGCGGCCCCGAACAGGTTTTTCAAGTGCAAGACACGATCTCCAATCACCTGCTCGGACCAGATGCTCCAATCGGCGGGAGATTGCCTCCGGCGCGCGGCGAAAACAAGGCGGCCTCGCCAGAATCGGCCGCAATCTTGCGCGCGCGTCGGAGCGGCGCGCGCCCCCTCGTCATTCTAAGGGTTGACGCCGGCTGCATTGCGCAGGCGGCGGCTTTCCAGTATCGAGACCCCAACCTGAAGGGCGGCGCCGCGCCTAATCGTCGCAGCCGAACTCCGCGGTTCAACAGAAAGGCATCTCATGGCCGAGGCCAATTACAGCCCGCTGCCGATCGAGCAGCGCCGTCCGCTTTCGCCGCACATCCAGATCTATCGCTGGTCGGCCACCATGGTGGTGTCGATCTTCCACCGCGCGACCGGCGTCGCCCTCTACGTGGGCACGCTGCTGCTGACCGTCTATCTGCTGGCGGCGGCCGGCGGCGGCGTCGCTTTCGCCGATGTTTCCCGCTTCTTCGGCTCGCTCATTGGCCAAGTGATCCTGTTTGGCTATACGTTCGCGCTGATGCTGCATGTCTGCGGCGGCTTGCGTCACGCGGTGTGGGAAGCCGCCCGCGGCTTCGAGCCGGGCGCCCGCAACGCGCTGGCCTGGGGCTCGCTGATCGGGGCCGTCGTCCTCACCGCGCTGGCCTGGGCCGGCGCCTATCTGCTTTGAGGAGGCGCACATGCCCAAGCCCGATTCCATAGTCCAGACCCCCCGCGCGCGCGTAAAATATCTCGGCGTGGCCAGATCCGGCACCGAGACTCTCTGGGCGATTCGCCTGACCTCCTTCGCGCTGCTGCCGCTGACCATCGCCTTCGTGGTGATCGTGGCCATGCTGGGCAAGGCCGACCTCGCCAGCGCGCGCGCGCTGCTCGGGGCGCCGCTCGTCGCGATCCTGATGATCCTGTTCGTCCTGGCCAGCGTGTGGCACATGGCGGAAGGCATGCGCTCGGTGATCGCGGACTACATCCGGCACCAGCACATGAGGGAGCTCGCGCTGATGGCGAACTTCTGCTTCGCGGCCGGCGTGGGCCTGGTCTGCGTCTTCGCCGTGCTGCGTCTCAGCTTCGTTCAATAAGGACATCCCGGCGCGGAAAAATTCGCGCCTGTCGTTCCAGACTTTCAAGGGCATCAACCATGGCTTCTCCTGACGGCGGCAAGGCCTATCCGATCGTCGATCACACTTTTGACGTGGTGGTGGTCGGCGCCGGCGGCGCGGGCTTGCGCGCCACTGTCGGCTGCTCGCAGGCCGGCTTGCGCACCGCCTGCATTTCAAAAGTGTTTCCGACCCGCTCCCATACGGTGGCCGCGCAGGGCGGCGTCGCCGCCTCGCTGGCCAATATGGGGCCGGACAACTGGAAATGGCACATGTACGACACCGTCAAGGGCTCCGACTGGCTCGGAGACCAGGACGCGATCGAATATCTGTGCCGCAACGCGCCCGCCGCCGTTTATGAACTCGAACATTGGGGCGTGCCGTTCTCGCGCACGGCGGAGGGCAAGATCTACCAGCGTCCGTTCGGCGGCATGACCACGGACTACGGCAAGGGCCCGCCGGCGCAGCGCACCTGCGCCGCCGCCGACCGCACCGGCCACGCCATGCTGCACACCCTTTACGGGCAGGCGCTGAAGAACGAGACCGAGTTCTTCATCGAATATTTCGCCATCGACCTGATCATGGACGCGCAGGGCCAGTGCCGCGGCGTGGTCTGCCTGAAGCTGGACGACGGCACCATCCACCGCTTCCGGTCGCAACTGGTCATTCTGGCGACCGGCGGTTATGGCCGCGCTTATTTCTCGGCGACGTCGGCCCACACCTGCACCGGCGACGGCGGCGGCATGATTCTGCGCGCGGGCCTGCCGATTCAGGATCTGGAATTCGTGCAGTTCCACCCGACCGGCATTTATGGCGCGGGCTGCCTGATCACCGAGGGCGCGCGCGGCGAGGGCGGCTATCTCACCAACGCCAAGGGCGAACGCTTCATGGAGCGCTATGCGCCGTCGGTGAAGGATCTGGCCCCGCGCGACATGGTCTCGCGCGCCATGACCATGGAGATTCGCGAGGGACGCGGCGTCGGCAAGGGCGCCGACCATATCTACCTCCACCTCGACCATCTCGATCCGGCCATCCTGCACGAGCGTCTGCCCGGCATTTCGGAAAGCGCGAGAATTTTCGCCGGCGTCGATGTGACCCGCGAGCCGATTCCGGTGCTGCCGACGGTCCATTACAATATGGGCGGCATCCAGACCAATTATCACGGCGAGGTGCTCACCAAGAAGGGGGACAACCCCGATGTGGTGGTGCCCGGCCTGATGGCGCTCGGCGAAGCCGCCTGCGTGTCGGTCCACGGCGCCAACCGGCTCGGCTCCAATTCGCTGATCGATCTCGTGGTGTTCGGCCGCGCCGCCGGCCTGCGCGCCGCCGAAATCGTCAAGGCGGGCGCCAAGCAACCGGAACTGCCGGCCGATTCGGCGGAGCTGTCGCTGTCGCGTCTCGACCGTTACCGCTACGCCAAGGGCGCGACCCCGACCGCGGAATTGCGCCTGAGCATGCAGAAGGTGATGCAGAACAATTGCGCGGTGTACCGCACCGGCGAAGTGCTGCAGGAAGGCGTGAAGCTGATCCAGGACGTCTGGAACGGCCGCGACGACTTGAAGGTCACCGACCGCTCGCTGGTGTGGAATTCCGATCTGATCGAGACGCTGGAATTCGACAACCTGATCGTGCAGGCGGTCGTCACCATGGTCGGCGCGGAAAACCGCAAGGAATCGCGCGGCGCTCATGCCCGCGAGGATTTCGCCGCGCGCGACGACGCCAACTGGATGAAGCACACGCTGGCGACCATCGATGATACGGCCAAGGCCGTCTCCATCGATTACCGCCCGGTCCACAGCTACACCATGACCGAAGAGGTCTCCTACATCGAGCCCAAGGCGCGCGTGTATTGATCGAGAGGCTTTAGAGATATGGCTGAAATCGCCCTGCCGAAGAACTCGGTCTACGGACCCGGCAAGATCTGGCCCAAGCCGGCCAACGCGAAGAGACTGACCGAATTCCAGATCTACCGCTGGAATCCGGACGATGGTCTCAACCCCCAGATCGACACGTTTTATGTCGATCTCGACGACTGCGGCCCGATGGTGCTGGACGCGTTGCTCTACATCAAGAACAGGATCGACCCGACGCTGACGCTGCGCCGCTCCTGCCGCGAAGGCATTTGCGGCTCCTGCGCCATGAACATCGACGGCCAGAACACGCTCGCCTGCACCAAGGCCATCGACGAGGTCAAGGCGCCGGTCAAAATCTTCCCGCTGCCGCACATGCCCGTGGTGAAGGATCTGGTGCCGGACCTGACCCATTTCTACGCCCAGCACGCCTCGATCGAGCCCTGGCTCAAGACCGAGACGCCGGCGCCGGAAAAGGAATGGCTGCAATCGCCGGGTGACCGCAGCAAGCTCGACGGCCTCTACGAGTGCATCCTGTGCGCGTGCTGTTCGACCTCGTGCCCGTCCTACTGGTGGAACGGCGACCGTTACCTCGGCCCGTCCGCGCTGTTGCAGGCCTATCGCTGGCTGATCGATTCGCGCGACGAGGGCACGGGCGAGCGCCTGGACGAACTCGAAGACCCGTTCCGGCTCTATCGCTGCCACACCATCATGAACTGCGCCCGCGCCTGCCCCAAGGGTTTGAACCCGGCCAAGGCGATCGCGGAAATCAAGAACATGATGGTGGCGCGGCAGGCTTGAGGCGCCGAGCCATTGAATAAAAAAAGGCGCGTTCTCAAGGGGACGCGCCTCTTTTCATTGAGGGGGCGGGAATGCGAGTCGCGTCCGCGCTCCCCGCGCGCGGGGAACGGGAGCCGACGGCGTGCTCTCAGCACAAAAAAGCGCGCCCCGAAGGACGCGCTTTTTCGAATTGAGTGTCGCGGCGTCTTACGACGCGCGCTGCTGCATCGAGAACACGCGGGTTTGCAAGTCCAGCATGGCCGTTGCGAAACTGGTCGCATTGTCGGCGAACTCGCCCCAGACCGAGGCCGCGTTGGGCGCGCGCGCCACCAGCTTGCCGGTGCTGTCGTCGGTTTCGAACCGAAGGTCGGCGGCGAATTTGCGCGCCAGCCCTTGCATCGCGATATTGCCCGCGAGGCAGGTCATGTAGAGCGCGTCGGCGCGGCGGTTGCGCGCCGCCCGCACGATGCGCGACATCAGTTCGGTGCCCACGCCGCGTCGGCGCCAGTTTTTCTCGACCGAGAAGGCCGCCTCGACCGAACCGCCGATGATGTTGTTTCCGACCGAGCGCAGTTCCCCCGCGCCGCGCAGCACGCCGTCGACGTAATAGCCGTAGATCACGTCGTCGATACCGAAGCAGCGCTCGGCGTAGCGGGTCAGAAAATCATCATTTACCGCCATGGCATAGCGGTCATAACGGCTCTGCGCGTCGAGGCGCAGCAAATGGTCCCGGAACGCCGGCAGGTCGGCCGGCCACAGTCTGCGGACCAAGCCTCCATGGATCATAGCTTGTTCCATGTGGTCTTCCTATTCATTTGTGCGACCGAAGAGCCGCTGTTGAAGCTCACCCCCTCGCGGACGTTTCCTCATTATTCTTATTATGGTGCAGCGCAGCAATTAGTTCAAGAGCGGACAAGTGGCAAATGACTTCGGTCATAAGGCAGGGTGATCAAATCAAGCGCATCTCACATGCTAGGAAATTTACCACATTCAATGCCAAGATTCTTCCTCACGACCCACTGCTGACACTGCCCATTGTGCCGCCCCATCCTTGAGCCAAGCCTGCGTAAGGCAAGCCCCTGGGGTTGAGTCAAGCCAGAAGCTCAACCAGAGCGAGAATGAGCGGTTCATCCGCCGGAGGCATCGAATAGTCCCGCAGTTTAGTTGCGGCAACCCATTTCAATGTTTGACCTTCGCATGCGGCAATATGTCCTTCCCAGCGACGGCAAACATACAGTGGCATCAAAAGATGAAAATCTGGATAAGCATGACTGGCGAAGATCAAAGGGGCCAGGCAGGCTGTCTTTACAGAAATACCGAGTTCTTCGTGCAGTTCACGGACGAGCGCCTGTTCCGGGCGCTCGTCGGCGTCGATCTTGCCGCCGGGAAACTCCCAAAGGCCGGCGAGCGTCTTGCCCTCCGGCCTCTGGGCGATCAGCACGCGATTGTCGGCGTCGATCAGGGCGGCGGCGACGACGAGCAGCAGCTTCATGTGATTGTCCGATAAACGGGCGCCGAAGACGACGCTCCAGGAACGGCGGAACGGGCGTCTAAAGCGACGCCCTATGCTCGATGAAACGGGCGTCGAACACGACGCGCCAGGAACAGCAGGACGGGCGTCGAGAACGACGCCCTATGAACGATAATCGCCGTTGATCGCGACGTATTCCTTGGTCAGGTCGCAGGTCCAGACAATGGCCTCGCCCTTGCCGATGTCGAGATCGACGCGAATCACGATGGTGTCCTGTTTCATCGCCGCCGAAACGGCGGCTTCGTCGTAATCGGGGTCGCGCAAGCCGTCATGGGCGACGCGGATGCCGTTGAACCAGATCGACAGGCGGTCGCGCTCGGCCTTTTCGCCGGCCTTGCCCACTGCGGCGACCACGCGGCCCCAATTGGCGTCCTCGCCGGCCACCGCCGTCTTGACCAGCGGCGAATTGGCGATGGAGAAGGCGACCCGCTTGGCCGCCTTGTCGCTGTCGGCGCCGGTCACCTGCACCTCGACGAAATGCCGCGCGCCCTCGCCGTCGCGGGCCACCTGCCGCGCCAGATCGATCAGCAGGGCGTCGAGTTTTTCGGCGAAATCGGCCAAATCCTTGCCGCCGGCCTTCTTGATCTTTTTCTGGCCGCGCGTTTGCGCCGCGCCGGTGGCGAACAGCATCAGCGTGTCGGAGGTGGAGGTGTCGCTGTCCACCGTCACCGAATTGAACGAGTTCTTGACCCCCTTCGACAGCAGCTTTTGCAGGGCTTCGGAGGAAATGGCGGCGTCGGTGAAGACGTAAGCCAGCATGGTCGCCATATCCGGCGCGATCATGCCAGCGCCCTTGGCGATGCCGTTGATCGTGACTTCGACATCGCCGATCACCGCCTTGGCGGTGGCGACTTTTGGAAAGGTGTCGGTGGTCATGATGGCGCGGGCGGCGTCGAGCCAGGCGTCGGCGCGGGCGTCGGCGGCGAGGCGCTCCAGCACGCCCTCGAATTTGGTCGCGTCCAGCGGTTCGCCGATCACGCCGGTGGAGGCGAGGAAGATTTCGCTCTCCTCGGCGCCGACGGCTTTCGCCGCCAGTTTGGCGGTCAGTTCGGTCGCTTCCTGGCCGAGCTTGCCGGTGAAGGCGTTGGCGTTGCCGGAATTGACCACCAGCGCGCGGGCCTTGCCCTCGCCAAGATTGTCGCGGCACCAGTCCACGGGCGCGGACGGGCATTTGGAGGTGGTGAACACGCCGGCCACATTGGCGGGCGTGTCGAACACCGCCAGAACCACGTCGGCGCGGCCCTGGTAGCGGATGCCGGCGGCGCCGGCGGCGAGGCGGACGCCGTCGATCGGCGGCAGTTCGGCGTAAATTTTCGGCGCAAGGGGGGAGAGCGGGGCGGGCGCGGCCATGGATCGGTCCTCGTGCTTTCTGAAGGCGTCTTCGTTTGCGTCGGCGGCGCCGCCGCGTCAAGTTTTTAGCGCATGATCCCAAAAAGTGGACACCGGTTTTTGGAAAAGATCATGCGAAAACAAAGAGTCTAGAGTGTGATGCGTTTCCGTGGAAACGCATCGCGCTCTAGCGTGCGACCGGACGGTGGGTGGTTGCGGCGCCAGCCAAAAAAAAGCCCCGCCGAAGCGGGGCTTTGTTAAAATCACTTCTTCTCGGGTTCGTCCGTGCGGGTGATCTTGGCGGCGTCGCGCAGCTTAATGATGGCTTCGCTCTGCACCTTCTGCTGCACGAAATGCTCGACCTGCTCCTTGACCTGGTCGAAGGGCGGGAAAGCCTTCTGGCGCTTCTCCAGAACCTTGATCACATGCCAGCCGAACTGGGTTTTCACGGGGTCGGAGACCTTGCCGGGTTCGCCCTTGAAGGCGACCTCGGCGAATTCCGGCACCATCCGGTCCTTGGTGAACCAGCCGAGATCGCCGCCCTTGGAGCCGGGATCCTTCGACAGTTCGTCGGCGAGCTTGCCGAAATCCTCGCCCTTCTTGAGCCGCTCCTCGACCTTCTTGGCCTCGTCCTCGGTCGGCACGAGAATGTGCAGGGCGTGGACCTCGTCCTCCGGCTTCTGCGCCTTGGCGGCGTCGTCATAGACCTGCTTTTCGGCGGCGGGCGTCACGCCGTCCTTGGTGATCTTGCCGAGATAGGTCTCCATCACCAGTTTTTGACGGAAATAGGCGAGCTTCTTGGCGAAATCCGGGGTCTGGTCGATTTTTTCGGCCACGGCCTTCTGGTTCACCAGCGTGATGTCGATGAGATAGTCGAGCAGCGCCTTCTGTCGGGCCGCTTCGTCCATCTGCTTGGGCAGGGCGTTGCCGACGTCCGTGCTGGCGGCGGCGATGTCCTCGTCGGTGATCTCGGCGCCGTTGACGGTCGCCAAAACCTTGGCGGCGGCAGGATTCAGCGCGAGGGCGAGCAGTGAGGCGGAGAGCGGAAGGGCGAAAGCGACGCGGCGCAACGCGGCGAGGGCGGGGGGAAAAGCCATGGGGGTGCAAGCTCCGGGAATGAACAGGGCGTCGACCTTCTGCCCGAAATCGCGCGCCTTCACAAGTTCTCGCAGGCTAATCGGGCGATTGCGCGGCGCCTTGCCATGGTTTAGACGAGAGACAAGCAGGCGGAGCGCGATAGCGTCGCGAGGAAAGAAATGCCCGAGAAAAGAATTGACTGGACCAACGCCGGGACCCTGATCGCCCTGGCGATCCTGGTCGGAACCGAACTGGTCGGCGCCTCCTGGGCGGCGGGCTGGGCGCTCAGCGGCCTGTTCCAACTCGGCGCCACCATCGGTCGCGTGATGGAAGTCGTGTTCATCGTGATCGGCTTCGTCGGTCTCTATTACTTCATGCGCAAGGCCGTCGACCACGAGCCTTTCCGTCACTGACCTTCCGGGCCTCCCCATGACAAACAGTTTCGACCGCAGGGCTTTCTGCAAGAGTTTTGCTTTATCCGCGGCCGCCGGCATGGCCGGCATGGGCGGAGGCGCCGCCATCGCCGCCACGCCCGGCTTGAAGCTTGGCCCGGACAAGCCGTTTTCCTTCGAGGCGTTGCAAGCGCAGGCGAAAAAAATGGCGGGCGAGGCCTATGTCGGGCCGGGCGCGCCGGCGCCGGACATTCTCGACAAGATCGACTATGAGGCCTGGGGCAAGATCCGCTTCAACAACGATTTCGCGCTCAACGCCACCGGGCCGAACCGGTTTCCGGTCACATTTTTCCATCTCGGCCGCTTCTTCAAGAAGGCGGTGGCGCTCCATGTCGTGGAAAACGGCAAGGCGCGCGAGATTCTCTACGACCAGTCCTATTTCGACATGCCCGCCGATTCGCCGGCCAAGGCCTTGCCGAAGGGCGTCGGCTTCGCCGGCTTCCGCTTCCAGGAGCCCAAGGACGGAACCAAATACGACTGGCATACCAATGACTGGGTCGCCTTTCTCGGCGCGTCCTATTTCCGCGCCATCGGCGCCCTGCACCAATACGGCCTGTCCGCGCGGGGCGTGGCGCTGGACACGGCGGTCGCCGACCGCAACGAGGAATTCCCGGATTTCACCAAAATCTGGATCGGCCCGCAGCAGGGCGACGCCGCCACCATTTACGCCCTGCTCGAAGGTCCGAAGATTGTCGGCGCGGTGAAATTCGTCATGACGCGCGGTGACGGCGTGGTGATGGACATCGACCAGTCCTTTTTCCTGCGCGGCAATGTCGTGCGGTTTGGGATTGCGCCGCTCACCTCGATGTACTGGTTCTCGGAGACCGCCAAGCAGACCATGATCGACTGGCGCCCCGAGGTGCATGATTCCGACGGTCTCGCCATGTGGACCGGCTGGGGCGGTCGTCTCTGGCGCCCGCTCAACAATCCGCCGCATGTGATGGCCTCGGCCTTTTCCGACACCAGCCCCAAGGGGTTTGGCCTGCTGCAACGCGACCGCGTGTTCGACCATTACATCGACGGCGTGAATTACGAGAAGCGCCCCAGCCTGTGGGTCGAGCCCAAGGGGGAATGGGGCAAGGGCGCCATTCATCTGGTCGAGCTTTCGACCGACGACGAGATTCACGACAATATCGTGGCGATGTGGGTGCCGGACGCGCCGGCCGTGGCCGGTTCGGAATTCAATTTCTCCTATCGGCTGCATTGGCAGGCCGACGAGCCGTTTTTCCCCGCCGATCTCGCGCGGGTCGTTGCGACCCGCCTCGGCCGGGGCGGCCAGCCCGGCCAGCCGCGCCCGCCGGGCGTGCGCAAATTCCTGCTTGAGTTCCTGGGCGGGCCGCTGGTCGATCTGCCCAAGGGCGTGATGCCGGAGCTGGACGTCTCCGCCTCGCGCGGCACGTTTGGCGAGTACCGCATGATGGAGGCGGTGCCCGACGACGTGCCCGGCCATTGGCGCGTACAGTTCGATCTCGCCAATGTCGAGGGCAACGATCCCGTGGAGTTGCGCGCCTTCCTGAAGCTCGGCGACCGCGCGCTTTCGGAAACCTGGATGTTCCAGTATCATCCGTTCCAGCCGGGGACGTAAGAGGGGGGAAGGGGGCGGCGGTTGCGAGGGACGAACCCCTCATCCGGCGCTTCGCGCCACCTTCTCCCGCCAGGGGAGAAGGAGAGCGGCGTCATGGCTTCGGACTCACACAAGCACGCGCATGTTCATTTGCCCGCTCCGTCCCGCGAGGCGGGGTTTTCGCTGCTGCGCCTGTCCGCCGCGCGGCGGGTCGGGCTTGCGCTGGTCGCGGTGGCTCTGCTGTGGGGAGGCGTGTTTTGGGCCTTGAGCTGACCCCGCCGACGATCGCCTTGCGCGATCTCACGCTCGGCTATGACCGCCATCCCGCCGTGCATCACCTCGACGGCGAAATCGCGCCCGGCGCGCTGCTCGCCATATGCGGCCCCAATGGCGCGGGCAAATCGACGCTGATCAAGTCCATTGTCGGGATCGTCAACCCGATGGGCGGCGCCGTCGATTTCGGCGGCGCGCGCGAAAAACACGGAAAACGCGAAAAAATCGCCTATCTGCCGCAGGCGGCGCAGATCGACCTGAGCTTTCCCATCGACGTGTTCGACATGGCCGCCATGGGCCTGTGGCGCGACATCGGCCTGTTCGGCGGGTTGAGCAAACTGGACTTGCAAAAGGTGCGCGAGGCGCTGGCGAGCGTGGGCCTCAACGGCTTCGAGCGCCGCCAGATCGGCGCGCTGTCGGGCGGGCAGGCGCAGCGCCTGCTGTTTGCGCGGCTGATGTTGCAGGACGCGGCCGTCATCCTGCTCGACGAGCCGTTCTCGGCCATAGACGAGCGCACCGTGGACGATCTGCTCGGCCTCATCGCCCGCTGGCGCGGCGAGGGCCGCACTATCGTCGCCGTTCTGCACGATTTCGACATGGTGCGCGCGCGCTTCCCCGAAACCCTGCTGCTGGCGCGCGAGAAGATTTTTTGGGGGCCGACGGAGGAAGCGTTGTCGCCGGAAAATCTGGCGCGGGCGCGAAAAATGATCGAGGCTTTCGATGAGCGGGCGTCGGCCTGCGTCCGGGCCGGTTGATCAGCGCGCGGAAACCTGATCGGGCGAGGCGATGGCGACCCAGATGTTCGGGTCTTGCTGGGATTGACGTTTGACGAAGCGGTAGCCCGTGCGGGTCCAGGGCCGGATCTCGTCGGTGAGATTGTCGAGGATGAAATCGCCCCGGTCGGTGGCGACCGTCAGGATGGCGTGACCCAGGCCTTCCTCGTCCCTGACAATGGTCATGAGCAACGCCTGACGCGGAAAGCCGGCGTCGATGAGTTGCTTGCGCTTGGCGAGCGCGAAAATCTTGCAATCGCCCTTGCCGTCAGTGGGATAGTCCCAATGGTCGAGCATCGTGCCCCAATGATCGAAATTGGACACCGGCTCGATTGCCGCGTTGACGACCCGATTGACGCGGTCGAGCGCCTTCCACGCCGCTTCCGTCAGCTTGACGTCGCGCGCTGGCAGCGCCGCCTGGTCGCATTCGCGCGGCTGGCGTCCGCAAAAATCCACCCAGCCATAGGGAATGGAGGTTTCGCCGGAAATCATGGCCGCGCTCGTCCGCGTCGGCAGGCTGGCGGCCATCACGGCGTCGCCGCCGCCGACCAGCAGCATCGCCGCGCAGACAAGACGTGACAGGACGGACATGTTCGGCTCCGGCGCCAGGGGGACTTCTGCTTCCGGATCCAGAATGATCGGCGCCCCCTTGCGGGCGGCGCAAAAAAAACATTTGAATTTTATGCAACCGGACCGGCGCGCGCGGCTTGGTGAATCAATCGATGCGGGGTCGGCTTCCCATCTTTTTTGCCCTATGGTGCGTCGATACGATCGAGAAGGAGTTTTGGCATGAACATTTGGCGTCGATTTTGGTGCGCTCTGGTCGTTGCGATTGGCGTCGGTGTTTCAGTCCCCGCTTTCGCCGACAGCGGCGGCATTCGCCTGACCATCGTCAAGGGCGGCTGGATCCTGGGCGCGAATGGCGGATCGGGCGCGCTGGTGTTTCATGGCCGGCGCTATCCGCTGTCGGTCGGCGGCATTGACGCGGGCCTCGTGTTCGGCCTGTCCAAGACCGAGTTTCACGGCCGGGTCACGCACATCAGCCGCCCCTCGGATGTCGCGGGCGTCTATGGCGCCGGCGGGGCGGGCGCGGCGGTTGGCGTGGGCGCGCGGGTGATCGTGCTGACCAACGAAAAGGGGGCCGTCCTCGAACTTCAGGGCCGGCAAATCGGCCTGATCGCCAATCTTGACCTGAGTGGGATGGTGATTTCGCTGCGCTAGCGCATATTCCCGAAAAGTGTGCGCGGTTTTCGGAAAAGAATATGCGCAAAACCAAAGAGCGAAAGCACGTTCGGTGAACGGGAGTTCGCCGAACACGCTCTAAGCGGGATTTGCGGAGGGTTTCCCCGATTTTCGGATGAAAATCCTTGGCAAACGATGCGTAAAAGCAAAAAACGCGAACCGTCTTCGGTGAACGGGCGTTCACCGAAGGGGCTACAGCGCGGACAAATCGGCGCGAACCTTGTGCGAGGCAGGAATTTTATCAACCTATGGTTGTAAAACATTTGGCTGTGACTCACGGATTTGTTAACCATTGATTCATAAACGCTTGCCCCTGATTCGCCGCCAAGGAGTGCTTAATGCCGGTCTCCCACTCCACCTCTGCCGAAACGGTCCTGATCGATCTGTCGTTCGCCTTGGCTGAAATCGCCCTGTCCGACCTCAAGACCGAACACGCCATGCGCGCCATGGCGCGCATCAAAAGCGCCATGACGGAGATCAGGCTGCTCGCGCCTCGCGTCATTCGCGAGTCGGATGAAAGCGACCCGCTCGCCGCGTAATGGCGGGAGCTGGCGATTGTCTTTCATCGGCGATCGGCGATAATCGGCGCCATGGACCACCGCCAGACCGCGCCCGCCGCCGCCCGCAACCGCGACGCCATTCTCGCGCGGCTGCGCGATGTTCTGCCGCCCGAGGGGCTGGTGCTGGAAATCGCCAGCGGCGCGGGCCAACATGTCGTTCATTTTGCTGCAAATCTTGCG
Organism: Rhodoblastus sphagnicola; assembly: GCF_002937075.1. Classification (GTDB taxonomy): domain Bacteria; phylum Pseudomonadota; class Alphaproteobacteria; order Rhizobiales; family Beijerinckiaceae; genus Rhodoblastus; species Rhodoblastus sphagnicola. The sequence continues at coordinate 80,088 of NZ_NHSJ01000034.1, read as the reverse complement.
GCGCTTACCTTCCAGCCCTCCGATCCCGACGCCAACGCTCGCGCCAGCATCGCCGCGTGGATCGCCTCGGAAAATCTCAAAAATGTCGCGCCGCCGCTGGCGCTCGACGCCGCCGCGCCCGACTGGCCCATCGCTCACGCCGATGCGCTGGTGTGCATCAACATGATCCACATCTCGCCGTGGGCGGCGACGCTGGGCCTGTTCGCGGGCGCGGAAAAGATTCTGCCCGTTGGCGCGCCGCTCTATCTCTATGGGGCCTACAAGCGCGCGGGCGTGCATACCGCGCCGAGCAACATCGCCTTCGACGCCTGGCTGCGCGCGCAAAATCCGGCCTTTGGCGTGCGCGACCTTGAGGCGGTGGCCGCCGTCGCGGAGGACCATGGCTTCGGCCCGCCCGACATTGTCGAGATGCCGGCCAACAATCTCAGCGTGATGTTCCGGCGGGTTTAAAGCGTCTTGGCCAGCCCCCACAGCAGCAGCATCACCAGCGGCGCGCTGAACAAGAGTTGGGTGAAGCAGAAGCCGACGATGTCCTTGGCCTTGAGGCCGAGCACGCCGAGCAGCGGCAGCATCCAGAACGGGTTGATCAGATTGGGCAGCGCCTCGGCGGCGTTATAGACCTCGACCGCCCAGCCCATATGGGCGTGCAGATCCTTGGCCGCCTGCATCACATAGGGCGCCTCGATGATCCATTTGCCGCCGCCCGAGGGCACCAGGAAGCCAAGGATCGCCGAATAGATTCCGATCACCACCGGGAACGTGTCGGTGGTGGCGATCGAGACGAACAGGTTTGAGATGTAATGCGAAATGGAATGCCCGCTCGCCCCGTTGACATGGGTCAGCAACCCGGCGATGGCGCCATAGAAGGGGAATTGGATCAGCACGCCGGAGCAAGCGGGCACAGCCTTCCCCACCGCGCGTAAAAAGCTGCGGATGGTCCGATGCAGCAGCAGGCCGATCATCAGGAAGATGAAATTGTAGGTGTTGAGGTTGGAGATGGCGTTGAGCGGCCCCTTGCTGGAAAACTCGCTCCAGACGAAGCCCGCCGCGAGAATCACGATCAGGATCGGCAGGACCGGGCTGAACTCGAACCAGTCGCCCGGACGGGTCTGAACTTCCGCGACGGCGGATTCCGCCGAGACGTCGCAGCCGAGATCGCCGGCGGTTTTCACCCTGTCGCCGCGCGGCGCGGAGAAATAGGCGACCAGCACGGCGCTCGTGAGCAGAATCGCCGCCATCAGCATGGATTGCGGCAGGAAAATCGTCTGGCTGAGCGGAATCACGCCGGTAATGTCGGAAATGGATTTCGGCATGGATGTGGCGTTCGCCTGCAACATGGCCGAGGAGGACGACAGGCCCAGCGCCCAGGTGGCGCCGAGGCCGAGATAGGCGGCGGCGCCGCCGGCGCGGTAATCCATTTTCAAATCGGCGCGCCGCGACAAGGCGCGCGCCAGCAGCCCGCCCAGCACGAGGCTGAGCGCCCAGTTGAAGAAGGACGACAGCATCGAGATCAAGGCGACCCAGGCCACGGCTTGCGCCCCGGTGCGGGGAACGCGCGTCAGGCGGTCGATCAGCCGGGCGCAGGGCGGCGAGGCCGCGACGACATAGCCCGCGATCACCACCATGGACATTTGCATGGTGAAGGGAATCAGCGTCCAAAAACCGGCGCCGAATTCATTGGCGATGGCCAGCGGCGCCGCGCCCATGGCGAGATCGGCCGCAACCACCGCCAAAAGCGTCAGCACGACGAAGACGAAGGCGTCGGGAAACCATTTTTCCGCCCAGAGGGTAAAGCCATGGGCCAAGCGCTCCAGCCCGCCCAGTCGCGCCTCGGTCGTCGGATTCGGGGGAGCGGCGTCGGTCATTTTGGCTCCTGAAAAATGCGCTTCGGCCGCGGGGGCGCGACGCGAGGAAAAGCGCTACCACGGCCAGATTACAAAGGTGAGTTCGGGTTTGGTCAAGGCCGTTCGGTGGATTTTAAGAGCGGCGCGCCCTTGCCAAACCGCGCAAAAGGCCGTTTCAAATGGGCGCCGCCCCGCCGGGGGCGATTTGCCGCGGACCGATCATGATCACTTCCCTGACCGAACACGTCACCCTCATCGCGGCGCAAGCCGAAGTCGTCGGCGCCTTTTTCCTCGGGCGCCTGCCGGTTCTCGTGCTGGCGAACGGGGAAGTGGTTCTGGCGGAAATCGGCGCGGAAACGCGGCTGAAGCTCCATGACGACGGCGCCATCCTGACCGCCGCCAGCGACGGCGGACGCGTTTACACCGGCGGCGACGACGGCAAGGTTTTCGCCGTGGACGCGACGGGCAAGGTGGAGGCGCTGGCGCAGGAAAAAGGCTGGATCGACGCGCTCGCCGCGCGCGACGGCGCGCTGGCCTGGTCGTGCGGCAAGACGGTGCGCGCCCGCGACGCCAAGGGCGAGGTGAAGACCTTCACGGCGCCGTCCTCGGCGCGGGGCCTCGCCTTTTTCCCCAAAGGCTATCGCCTCGCCGTCGCTCATTATGGCGGCGCCTCGCTGTGGTTTCCCAATGTCCAGGGCGGCGTCGAGGCGCTGAACTGGAAGGGGTCGCATCTCGACGTCACCGTCGCGCCGGATGCGCGTTTCGTCGTCACCTCCATGCAGGAAAGCGCGCTGCACGGCTGGCGCCTCTCCGACAAGAACGACATGCGCATGACCGGCTATCCCGCCAAGAGCCGCAGCTTGTGCTGGTCGCATGACGGCGCCTGGCTGGCGACCTCGGGCGCGGAGGGCTGCATCGTCTGGCCGTTCGCCGGCAAGGACGGGCCGATGGGCAAGGCGCCGCGCGAATGCGGCGTGCGCTCCGACGTGCTGGTGACGGCCGTCGCCTTTCATCCCGGCGCTCTCGTCGTCGCCATCGGCTATGACGATGGCTGGATTGTGCTGGTGCGACTGGTCGATGCGGCGGAAATTCTGGCGCGGCGCGTGGAGGAGGGCGCGCGCGACGCCATATCGGCGCTGGCCTTCGATTCCAAGGGCGGCCGTCTCGCGTTCGGAACGCGCGGCGGCGCCGCCGGCGTGCTGGATTTCCCGAAGGGATAAAAAATCCACGCTTTCCCGAAAAGTTCGGCTAGTATGCGCGAAAGTTCCCTTGCGACAGTAATGAGCGTGACCGACACTCTTCCCGAACCGACCGCCGGCGAGGCGGCAGCCGCGAACACTGAGCCCTTGCCCGCCGACAGGGAAATCGAACTGAAATTCACCCTGGACGAGGCGGGTTTCGCCGCCGCGCTCGACTCGGCCCTGCTGCGCTGCGAGGGCCAGAAGAGTCCGGCGAAGAAGCTGGTGTCGGTCTATTACGACACGCCCGACTGGGATTTGCTGCGGCGAAAAACCGCCCTGCGGGTGCGCCGCTCCGGCCGGGGCCTGCCGGTGATGACGCTGAAATGGAGCGAGGGGGAAAACCTGTTCTCGCGCGGCGAAATCGAGCATTCCGTGCGCACCATCGCGCCGGATATCTCGCTGTTCGACGGCGAGGCTGGGGACACCCTGCGCGCGCTGGTCGGCGAAAAACCGCTCCAGGCCAAATACGAAACGCGGATCCATCGCACGACGCGGATGATTGTTGCAGCCGCGGCTTCGATCGAGGCGGCGTTCGATCATGGCGAGATCGTCGCCGGCGACCTCACCCTTCCCCTGCGCGAGTTGGAACTCGAACTCAAGAGCGGCCCGGAGGCGGATTTCTATGCCTTCGCCGGCCGGCTCGCCAATGTCCTGCCGCTGCGGCTGGACGCGGTCAGCAAGGCCGAGCGCGCCAGCCATCTGGCGTTGAATACCGCGCCGACGCCGGTCAAGGCGAAGATCGCGACGCTGCCGGGCGATCTCAACCTCGACGCCGCCATCGGCCAGATCATTCTTTCGACGCGCGATCATTTTCTCGCCAATTGGGCGAGCCTGCGCGAAAGCGACGATCCCGAATCGATTCACCAGATGCGCGTCGCGCTGCGCCGGCTGCGCGCCGCGCTGGCCATGTTCAAGCGCGTCATTCCCTGCGTCGATTTCGAACGGTTTCGCGCCCGCGCCAAGGATTTGGCTTGCGCCTTCGGGCCCGCGCGCGATTGCGACGCGCTGCGCGATCTCGTCGAAAACGGACCGCTGCGGCATTTTCCCGATGGCGGCGGCTTCGCCCCTCTGTTCGACGCGCTGGAAGAGCGGCGTCGCGACGCTTACGCGCAGGCGCGCGGCCTGATCGAAAGCGCCGAACCCACGCTGTTCGCGCTCGATCTCGGCGTCTTTGTCGCGCGGCGCGGCTGGCGCAATGCGCTCACCGCCGAAAACCTCGGCGGCCTCACCGAAAAGGTCGGCCTGTTCGCGGCCGAATCCCTGGAGCGGCTGCACAAGCGCGCGCTCAAGAAGGGGCGCAAGCTGACGAGCCTGCCCGACGCGCAGCGCCACGAATGCCGCATCGCGCTGAAGAATTTGCGCTATGCCGCCGAATTTTTTTCCGGCGCCTTCGACGTGGACGACGCCGCGGATTACATCCGCGCGACCGCACAACTGCAGACACTGCTCGGCGCGCACAACGATGTCGCCACCGCCGAACATTTTCTCACGCAGTCGCATGGGGAAAGCGCGACTCGCGCCGCCGGCGTGGTCTTAGGCTGGTACGCGCGCGAGGCGCTCAACGCCGACGAACGCCTCGCCAAGGCGTGGCGGAGTTTCAAGCGGGCCAGGCCGTTCTGGCGGTAGGGAGCAAATCTGGCGTTTCGCTCGTCACCCTGGCGAGGGGATGGGCGGTGAGTCGTTGACGACACCGCTCGTCGTCATGAAGGACGAGCGGTGTCGCGCGCGCCGCGCCGCAAGCGGTCGCGACGCCACGCGATTTTGGCGGGCGATCTACTTGTAATAGCCGACTCCGCAGGCGAAATCCTCGTCCACCCGGGTCACGAAGCTCGTCTTGGCGGCGGGCTTGGGGTCGCTTGGCTTGGCGAACAGATAGCTGACCTCGGTGATCTCGCCTTCCGGCTTCTGTCCCGCCGCGAAAATTTCCTGGCCATAGGCCTTGCCCGTCGCGTCCTTCAGCGTCCGCACGTCCTGGCCGAGCAAGTCTTTCGCGTTGCCGTTGCCCATGGCGACGAATTTCCCGTTGCCGGCATTGGTGCAAAACACATAGATGTCGCCGTTCAGGAACCGGCCGCCGCCCGCGTTGAACATCTCGAAGGCCTGCTCCCTGTTGACCTTCACCTCGATAACCACATTCTCGAGCATGGCCCTGGCTTCGGCTCCATCGGCCAATCGCCCGGCTTGCTGGGCGAAAGCCGCTGACGAAAGCGCGAGGACCGCGCCGGTTGCGGCGATGATGATCTTGCGTACCATGTCATTTCCCCCTTGATGGCGAATCTCGACCCTCGCGTCTGGCGACGGCGCTCGCGGCGGCATTCGCGCCGCCTTCGTCCCGTGATTTCGGCGTGTCCCGGCAGCTTGCGCCAGAAGCTACATCACAGGCGCGTCTTGCGAAATAGGGCCAGGCTCCCACCAAAGGAGGAGCGCGCCGTTCGCGCGCGGGACTACGGCCTTGTCGCCAGCGTCATGATATCGTTGATCGACCGGCGGTTGGCGCTGTCGCAGAATTGCGCGTCGAGTTCCGCCTGGACCGAGGCCGACAGCCACCAGCTCATCGACACCTTGCTCATCGCGGGCTTCTTGCCGGCGAGGCCGGCGCATTGCGCGGCAAACAGCGCGTCGCCGCGCGGGTCGGGACCAATGTTCGCCTTCTCGTTCATCAGGATCTTGAAAAAGCCGGGCGCCGCCTGTCCGTTCAGACGCGCGAGTTCACGCAAGGCGAGATCGGCCGCCTCCTCGCCATGGCCGCCCCGCGTGGCCAGCACCGTATTCAGCGGCGCCGCCACCATGCCGGCGACCTCCACGGCCAGACTTTCGTCCAGCGGGCCATATTGTGGCGTGGCCGCGGCGCGCGGCGGCGTTTTCTTGAGCGCGCGGTCGATGTTGGGATCGTTTTGCACCCATATCAGGGCGGGTTTGACGTGCAGTTTGCTCAGCGCCTCCGCGAGGTCGAGCGCCGAGGTGAGGCCGGAGTTTTCGAAATAGCCGCCATCGACCACGCGGTCGCCATAGCTGGCGTCGGCGTCGTCGCGGATCACGCCGGGCGGCGAAATGATCGGGAAGCGGGCGCTGAGCAGAGCCGCCGTGGACAGGCGCAGGTCGGGCGCGTCGCGCACGGCGGGCAGATCGGTGGCGTCATGCGCGGCGGCCGGACAGGAACCGCCGTCGGTCGGGCAGGGGCGCGACATCAGTTCGAACAGGTCGTAAGCCTGCGAAAAAAAGGCGATGCGTCCGGGCGCGCCGTCCGGGCTGGCGTAGGTCGAGATCAGGTCCGAAGCGATGATGCGGCGGCCGGTCGAGACCGACGTGCCGTTGAGCAGCAGCAGTGGCAGCCAGCCCTCGCCGGTCCCGGCATAACCGAACGGGCGGCACAGGCCCTTGCCCGGCCGCGTCCCGCAATTGTGCGGCGTCCTGGTGAGGTCGGTGACGTAATTATAATGGCGCTCCCAGCTTTGCTCCAGCAGGGCGGCGCGGTCGAGGATCAGCGATCCCGAGCCGAACGGGTTGGCCGGCGCGAAACCGTCGCGGAAGCCCAGACCAATGAAGCCGCTCGACAGATAGTCGCCCGACACCAGCGTTTGCAGGCACGAGCGCCAGGAGACCCGCACATCCGGCGCTGTCTTGGCTCCGGCTCCCTCGGCTCCGAACCAGGTGCGGTCGCCGCGCGCGCAGGGCGGGGCGGCGGCGGCGCGCTCGGCCGCGTCGGCCAGAGCCGCGCGGATCGCCACCGCGCCATAGGCGCCGCCGGAGACGCCCGACAGCGCGAAAATCTTGCGGCCCGGCGCGCCATTGGGTTCGCTGCGATCGATGATTTCGCCCGCGAGCGTCGCGGCCATGAAGGCGGCGCGGCTAGCCCCGCCCTCGGCGGCGATAATGAGCGCGGCCGGGCATTTGCCTGTGTCATCCTGGCAGCCGTTGGCGCGGCGCCATTTCTCGACCGCCGCGGCGAGCTCGATCTGGCGGCCGGCGAGTTGGTCCGTGGGCCGCTGGGGCAACAGGCGAACGTCGTTCAGATGCGTGTTGGTTCCCGTGACCAGCGCGGCGATCACGACGATGGGAGCCAGCACCGGCCAGCCGGCCTCGTGTCCGAGCCGCGCCAGCAGGCTCAGCGCCAGCACCAGCGATCCCAGCAGGAAGGGGATCAGCAGCGCGCGATCGAACAGCGCCGCCAATTCGTGCGGCCGCAGATAGGCGGCCACGAAATACAGCGCCGTGACGACCATCGAGGCGCGCGCGAACAGGGTGAGCTCTGTCTTGACGCGCTGCGCGCCGCCCGCGGCGCGCAGGTTGGCCCGATGTCCGAGCCAGGCCAGCAGGTCGCGCCGCCAGATGACGAGGGCGACGAAGAGGATGGCGGCGAGCGCGTCGCCGGCGCCGATGAGAACGATCTGGTCATGAGCGCGCTTGACCTCGTCGAGGTCGCGCGCGGAATCCATGGCGGCGTCGCAGAAATAAAGGCCCAGGGCGACGGCGGCGAAGGGAACGAGGCCGAGCGCGCGCGGGGTCCAGCGGATCGCCCAGTCGAACTCGTCGCGCAGAGTTGTTTCAAGCGCGGCCAGTTCGTCGGGCGGCAGGGTTCGCCGGATTTGAACGGGAACGAGCCAATGCGGCTCCTCAAGGATGCGCCGGGCGCCGTAATGGACCGGGAAGGCCCAGACGAAGAACAAAGCCAGCAGGAACAGAACCCAATGGCCGAACTGCGCCAAGGGGCTGGAGAAGGCGAGATCTGCGAACAGGTTCTGCGCCTGAACGACGCCGCCGAGCAGGGCCAGCCCGACAAGGGCCGAAATCAGGGAGAACCGGCAGGCGGCGAGGAGACGGCCGAACAACACCAATTTTCGCCAAATTCGCGGCAGCATGAGCGCCTCCTGAAATCAATGCGACGCCACAATCCAATGCGGGCGAGTGTGCGCCAAAGCTCTCGTTCCGGCAATAGCTTACCTTTGGGTTGCAAAGTTCAATCCAGAATGACGCGCGAACGCCCAGCCCGGCGCAACTGCATAGTGCTGTTCGCGGTGGTGGGCCACAATGGCGCGCTGGATCAGCTCAACCAGAATGCGGCGATGAAAACACCCTGGCCACCGCCCGGGGCGAACCCAACAGGTCGCTGACGCCGTCCTTCCACAGCCGGGAGTTTTCCACCACGAAGAAATAAGCTGCGCTCGCCAAGCGTTGTCATGGCGCTTACGCATTGAGGAGGTTAAAATCCCCGTTCGGTGACTGGAAACGCTCGGGTATGCGACAATTCATTCTTTTGACCGGAAGCGGCATCTCCGCCGATTCCGGGCTGGACACGTTCAGGTCCTCGGGCGGACAGAGCCTCTGGGCGCGTTACGATCCGGACGTGGTCTGCAATTTCGATGTCTGGGAAGAGAATTTCGAACTGGTGCATGAATTCTATTCGCAGCGCCGCATGGAGCTGGCTGAAGTCAGACCCAATGCCGCGCATAAAATGGCGGCGGACTGGCAGCGCAAATATGGCGCCGAACTCATCACCCAGAATGTCGACGATCTGTTCGAGCGCGCCGGCGCCCACGATGTGATCCACGTCCACGGCCGCCTGACGGACCTGCGCTGCCTCGGCTGCGAGACGCAATGGGACTGGGGCTATCGGGCGTTCGATCCGGCGGAGCACCGCTGTCCGGAGTGCGGCGGCGTGCATGAGGTCAAGCCGGATGTGGTGTTCTTCAACGAACGGGCGCCGCTGTACCAGAAATTATGGGAGCGGCTGGATTCGCTCAGCCACGAGGATTTGCTGGTGATCGTCGGCACGTCCGGCAATGTGCTGCCCATCGCCGGCATAGCGCGGCACAGCCGGGCGGTCACGGTGCTGTCCAATCTCGATTCGGAACCCGCCATTCCCGAAAAATATTTCGACCATGTGCTGCATGGCCGCGCGGCGGAGATCGCGCCGCGCCTCGATGCCCTGGTGGCGCGGATTCTGGCGGAATCCTAAGCTTTCCCGACCTGTCCGCGCCGCGATTCGATTTCGGCGCCCATGGCGCGCACCAGACAGGCCCTGGCGAAGGACAGCAACTCGTCCGGGCAGCTTTCCAGGTTTTCCATCACCTGCATCAGCAGGCGAAACTGCGCGGTGGTGAGTTCGGCGCCCTCGCCGCCGAGGTAATCGATCAGCCATTGCGCCTGCGCGCGATCTGGCGCGCGGCTGGCGAAGGCGTCGAGATACCAGGCGCCGACATTTTCCGCGAAGAACCTGCCCCAATCCGGGCAGGCGGGCAGACGGGCGCGGGCCAGCGCGCCCAGCGCATCGACTTCACTTTCGCTCAAGCGGCTGTCCGATTTGGGCAGATACGACAGAATGCCCACGTCATCGGGCAGGATTTGGCCGCGGCGGGTGATGGCCGCGCAGATCTGCGGCGCGAGGTCGAGTGCGATAAGCGTGCCGGAGGTCATGGTCACTCCTTCCTGAACGATGGAAGGACGTTAGCCGGCCGCGCTAAGCAAAGGCTTAACGTTCGTTATGCTTGAGGAAGACTTGCAGGTTATGGTTAATGAACAGTAATGCGGTTGGTCGCCTCAGCAGGGCGCAAGCTCCGCGACCCCGTCCAGCGTGAGATCGACCATCAACTCGTTGGCGAGCGCTTCGAGCGACTGGCGCAGGTCGTCGATGGGGAGGCCGTCGGGCAGAGTCAGCCGCGCCTTGGCCTTGAACATGGCCTCGCCGGAAAACGCTCCGCTCACCAGTTCGCTTTCGAGTTCGGTGAAGTTGACGTTTTGCGTGGCGAGGACGTGCGAGATGTCGCGAACGATGCCGGGCCGGTCGAGGCCGATCAGTTCGAGCTGAATGGCGCGGCCGGCGGCGGGGGCCTGGGCGTCGGCCCGCTCGATGACGAAGCGCAGCCCTTGCGCTTCCAGCTTGCCCAGCGAAGCGACCAGCGCGTCCGCCTTGTCCGCCGCGACGGAGACCAGCACCATGCCGGCGAACTGCCCGGAAAGCCTGGACATGCGTGTGTCCAGCCAATTGCCGCCTCCCGCCGCTATGGTTTCGGACATCGCATTGACCAGACCCGGCCGGTCGCGGCCGATGACGGTCAGAACGAGATGAATATGCATGGCGCGCTCCTGTTGCGTCAGAGCATACGCCAACCCGGCCGGCGCCGAAAGTTCGCTTTCGTCCGATCCGGGTCGCCGAAAAGTCGGCGCTCAGCTTGGGCGGTTCGACCTTGCCTCCGCCAGTCCGCGCCGGGCAATCGCCGCCATCAGCGCCGCCATGGCGAGCACGCCCAGCGGAATCGGCGCGACGGAGCCAAGCGGCCGCGCCAGCAGCGGCGCGGCGAAGGCCAGGGCCATGATGGATTTCTCGTAAGGCAGCGCCCCGCGCTCCAGGATGACGCAGGCGAGCAGCGCCAGCGCCGGCGCGATAAGAACCATGTCGTAATCCATGCAATAGGGCGTCGAGAGCAGCGCGCCCGTCAGCAGCGCGGCCCCGGCCAGCCGGAAGTCGGCGCGGCGCGCGTACAGCCAGACCACGATGGCGGCGCAGGCGAGCGCGGCCGCCCCCTGGCCCGCATAGGCCAGCGGCACGGAGCCGCCCAGCGCCCTGACAGCGGCGAAGACGCTCTGCATCTTCTCCCATCCCGCGCCGCCCTGCTCAATCAACACGACGCGCGAAAAGCCGAGCGACCCCAGGAAGTCGCGCCAGATGTCCACGCCAAACAGCGCGGTGGCGGCGCCGCATTCGGCGAGGACGGTCGCGCCCGCCGCCAGCAGCGCGCGCCAATTGTTCGAGGCGAGCAGCGCCAGCGGGATGAGCAGGCCGAATTGCGGCTTGTAGGCGACGAGGCCGAAGCAGACGCCGGCCAGGACGGGACGCGCCGGCGCCAGCACCGCGCCCGCGCCCATCAGCGCCGCCGTGATCAGCCCGTTCTGTCCGTGCATGAGGCTGATGGCGACGGCGGGAAAGGCGAGGCCATACAGTGCGGCCCGTCGCCACGGCATGATGTTGCGCAGCAGGGCGAGATAGGCCGCGAGGCCCAGGCCCTGCCACAGCGCGAGCGCGCCGAGATAGGGCAAGAACGCCAGCAACGCCGCCACGATGAGGAAAACTGGCGGGTAGCTCCAGGAGTAGAACGGCGTCGCCGGCCCGAACACGGCCTTTTGATGCGCGGCATGGGCGGCGTTGTCATAGGCCAGCGCCGGCGCGCCGTCGTGGACCGAGAGGCCGGCGACATAGACCTGGCTGAAATCGCTTCCCAACGGCTGGCCGTCGAAACTGACATTCCCGTGCGCCATCGCCAGCAGCGCGGCGATCAGGGCGGCGCCGAAGACGATCAGGATCAGCGCATAGGCGCGGCAGCGCGTCGGCGTGAGAAAGTCGCCCGAGCGCAGCGCGGCGCGCCAAGCTTTCGGCGCGGGCGCCGCAATGAAATTTTCAGACGAGGACAAGGTCTTCTCCCAAGGGAAGGCCCATTGTCGCCGCATGGCGGTTAAGAATCGCGCAATGGGTCCGTCCCTCCTCTCGGGCCGAACGGGCGCGCGCATGCGCGGCGTCATGCCCGGAACCATCGCATATTCGGCGCGTTCTCATTGCAACCGAGGGTCACATGCGAGCTTTGCGCCCTTTGTGCGCCAACCGATTGGCGCCCCGAAGCGAAGCTCCCCTTTTACGTCCCTGGAGACGATGCGATGCGATTGAAATACGCCACTGTATTGGCCGGCGCGCTGCTGGCTGTATCGAGCGCGAGCGTCCTGGCCCGCCCGGCCGTGATTACGACCAACGCCAACCTGCGCAGCGGTCCGGGCGTCGAAAACCCGATCGTCGGAATCATCCTGGCCGGAGCGGCTGTCGATGTCGGCGGCTGCGTGCGCTCCTGGTGCCGCGTCAGCGCCAGCGGCGCAACGGGCTTCCTGTCCCGCACGCTGTTCGCCTTTGGCGGCGCGCCCGGCGTTTCCATCGCCGTGCTGCCGCCCGGCGGCTCGGTCAGCGTCGGCTCTCGCTATGATCGCGACGAGAATAACAGCTATGGATCTTACAACGGCGGCTATGGCTATGACAACGAACCCAGCCCCGGCTACGCCTATGATGACTATGACGGGGGGCCGGGCGTCGGCCTGGGCTTCTATGGCGGCGGCTATTACGGTGGTGGCTGGCGCGGGCATGGGCGCCATTTCGGCGGGTTCCACGGCGGCGGCGGTTTCCATGGCGGCGGGTTGCGGGTGGCGCCTGTCAGCGCGGCTCCCGGCGCCGGCTTCCATGGCGGCGGCTTCCATGGCGCGGGCGGCGGGCACAGGGGCCTTCAACGCTGAACTCCAGACCTGAATCAGAGGGGGCGGGCGAGTCGCGCCGCCCCTGTCGGGATCGCCACGCGCCTATCCGGTCGTGGCCCGCCGTTTCAGCCAGGCCGGATAGAGCTGCGTAAACAGGGCGGTCGCGATGAGGATGGCGTAGGAACAGCCTTCATAGGCGAGGTCGGAGACGTAAAGCCGCTCCATCTTCATCCACGCCAGCGCGGCGCTGGCGGTGAACGCCATGGCCCAGGCGGTCGAGATGATCATGTTGGCGCGCAGGAACGGCGCTGAAGTCCAGGCTTCGCGCGGCGTGTGATCCTTGGCGTAATCCAGCGTGAACGGGCTCTTTCGGACAATCCCGACCCAGGCGCCGGCGGCGAGCGCGCCATTGGCGAGAACGCCCATGTGCTGAACGGTCCACATGTTGTGGAACGCCATGACGAGCACGAGAGCCAGGGAAAAGAACGCCAGCCCCACCCACAGGATGATGCCGCGGTGCAGCCGCAGCAGGCCCATCGTCACGCTCAGGGCCAGCGCGACGCCAAGGCCGAGTTCGAGGCGTTCGAGGCTGCCGCGGGCGATGATGAGAAAAGACAGCCACGGCGCAAAGGAAAACAGCAATTTCAGAAATTGCACGTGGACCTCCGGCGTTTCAATTCACCGGGCCGGAGCTGAGCATATAATCTTCAAGAATCTGTTGAATCTTCGAGAGTCTCTTTAATTCTGGAACAGACCCTTGGCGCTGTCGCCGCCTGTTCTCGCGACATTCAAGGCGCGGCGCGCGATTGTCGCGCGCCGCCTTATCGTCAGACCCCCTTGTGGTCGAGCGCCGCCATGATCTCGTCGATGATCGCGGGATCGTCGATGGTGGCCGGCATGGTCCAGGGGTCGTGGTCGGCGATCTTCTTCATCGTGCCGCGCAGGATCTTGCCCGAGCGTGTCTTGGGCAGGCGGTTCACGGTGATGGCGATCTTGAACGCCGCGACCGGGCCGATCTTGTCGCGCACCAGCTTGACGATTTCCCGCTCGATCTCGATCGGCGAACGGTCCACGCCGGATTTCAGCACGATGAAGCCGCAGGGCTGCTCGCCCTTCAACTGATCCTTGACGCCGATCACCGCGCATTCCGCAACGTCGGGGTGCGAGGCCAGCACTTCCTCCATGCCGCCGGTGGAGAGGCGATGTCCCGCGACATTGATGATGTCGTCGGTGCGGCCCATGATGTAGACGTAGCCGTCCTCGTCGATGAAGCCGGCGTCCGCCGTCTTGTAGAAGCCGGGGAAGTCGGTGAGGTAGCTTTCCTTCATCCTGACGTCCTGCTGCCACAGCGTCGGCAGATTGCCGGGAGGCAGCGGCAGCTTGATCACGATCGAGCCCATCTTGCCGGGGGGCACCGGATGGGCGGCTTCGTCGACGATCTGGATGTCATAGCCGGGCATGGCCACGGTCGGCGAGCCGTGCTTGACCGGCAGGGCGCCGAGACCCACGGGATTGCCGGCGATGGCCCAGCCGGTTTCGGTCTGCCACCAATGGTCGATCACCGGCACGCCCAGGATCTTCTCGGCCCAGGCCACCGTATCGGGGTCGGCGCGCTCGCCGGCCAGGAACAGGGTGCGCATCGACGACACATCGTATTTCTTCAGAAGCTCGGCGTTGGGGTCTTCCTTGCGCACGGCGCGGAAGGCCGTGGGCGCGGTGAACAAGGCGGAAATCTTGTATTCCTCGACCATGCGCCAGAACGCGCCGGCGTCGGGCGTGCCGATCGGCTTGCCCTCATAGACCACCGTGGTCGCGCCATAGAGCAACTGGCCGTAGAGGATGTAGGAATGGCCGACCACCCAGCCGACGTCGGACGCCGCCCAAAATACCTCGCCCGGTTCGATGCCGTACAGGTTCTTCATGGTCCACATCAGCGCGACGGCATGGCCGCCGTTGTCGCGCACCACGCCCTTGGGAATGCCGGTCGTGCCTGAAGTATAGAGGATGTAGAGCGGGTCGGTCGCCTTCATCTCCTCCGGCTCGACATGGCGGCGCTCGGCGACCGCGGCGACCACCAGATCCGCCCAGTCGAAGTCGCGGCCGGGGATCATCTCGGCGATCGCCTGCGGCCTTTGCAGGATCAGCAGCTTCTCCGGCTTGACGGCGGCGAGTTCGATCGCTTCGTCGAGCAGCGGCTTGTATTTTACCGTGCGATTGGGCTCGATGCCGCAGGAGGCCGTGAGAATGACCTTGGGATGGCAATCGTTGATGCGGGTCGCCAGCTCTTTTGCCGCAAAACCGCCGAACACCACGGAATGTATGGCGCCCAGACGGGCGCAGGCCAGAACGCCGATCACCGCTTCCGGGATCATCGGCATGTAGGCGAGCACGCGGTCGCCCTTGCCGACGCCGAAATCCTTGAGCACGGCGGAGACGGCGTTCACTTCCGCCAACAATTCCGCATAGGTGTAGGTGCGCTTGATGCCGGTGACCGGGCTGTCATAGATCAGCGCGGCCTGTTCGGCGCGGCCGTTCTTCACATGGCGGTCGACCGCATTGTAGCAGGTGTTGAGCGTGCCGTCGGGGAACCAGCGACCGTAGACGCCGGCCTCGGGGTCGAATACGGTTTTGGGCGGCTTGATCCAGTCCACCTGCTTGGCCGCCTCGCCCCAGAATTCGAACGGCTTGTCCTTCCAGGAACGATAGACGTCTTGATACTGGCTCGCCATGGGGTTTCCTCTCCGTGCATTGCCGGTGTTCTGAGCATTTCGCGCGGAAAGTGCGACGGCGCGCAAGAGAAGTCCAGAATGCGGCCGCTCGACCTTAGGCTAATGGCGCGGCGGCTTCGGCGGATGTGCTTGGGAGAATTGTCCTTGGGCGAATTGTTAACGGTGGGATTCGAGAACAGGTCGGGCGGGGCCATGCCGGCGGTCAGCCCCCAACCGGAGCCGCCCGTGTTCGCCCGTCCGATCCGCTTTCTCCGCGACGCCGATAGGTTCGACGCCGGGCGCGCCCGCGCCTGTGCGCGCCTAGCTGCAAAGCGTGTTCGCGGCGCTGCGGGTGTGGGATGCGCCGCTTTGGTTCGCCTATGGCGCCCAGGCCCTTGGCCAGCCTCGCCGCCCTGATCGCGCTGCTGCGCCGGACGCTCGACGCGCACATGCAAATGGCCGTCACGGCGGTGGCAGGCCTGCTGGCTGGCGACGCCCTTCGTGCTCGACTACGATTTCGCGCTGCTGGCTGTGCCGCTCGCGGTCGCTGGCGCTTTATGCGTTCTTGCCGCTGTCGCTCGCCAGCCTGAAGCGCCGCATCCAAGCCGAAACCGCCGCTTGAGAGGCGGTTGGCTTGAGAGGCGATTCGCGATTCGAGCCGCCGGGGCGGCGGGCGTCGCGCGCCGCAAAGAAAATCCCCGCCGCGAGGGCGGGGATCAAGGCGTCGCGCAGTCTCCTTAATGGAGCGTGGCGTCGACTTTCTCGGTCTTGAACTTGGTAATTTCGTCCTTGAGTTGCAGTTTGCGTCGCTTGAGTTCGTGCAATTTGACTCCATCCGTTCCGGGGAGAGCCTCTTCCTTCTCGATTTCTCGTTGCAGCGCCTGATGACGGCGCTCGAGTTCGGCGAGATGGGCTTGCATGGACATGCACAACTCCTATCGAAGTTTTCACGACGGAATAGTGACACGCCTGTGAACGACCGCAAGCGTTAATTAGCGGCCAAGCTTAAGTAAAAATTGAGAGCTTGAACTTGACAGCAACAGCCGCATCATTCGCCTTGCTCTTGACCGCGCATGCGGACATAATCCGCGCCGCGCGGCGGGCGCGGCGGAACGGGCGGCGGAATGGCCGATGACGAGAGACATGAGTGACGAAGAACGGGCCGAATTCGCTACGGAACTGGAGAGATTGCGCGAGGAGCACCGCGACCTCGACGCCGCCATCGGCGCGCTGACCGCCGTTGGCGCCTACGACAGGTTGCAATTGCAGCGTCTGAAAAAACGCAAGCTCGTGTTGCGCGACCGCATCACCTTCCTCGAAGATGCGCTGACGCCCGATATTATCGCCTGAACCTTAGATTTCGCTTTTACTTCCGCGCTTGGCGCCATAGGACCACGGCTTCGCTTTTTTCGGAACCGATTTCAGTGTCGAACACAAACAGCCCCGTCGCCATCATCATGGGCAGCCAGTCCGATTGGGCGACCATGCGTCATGCCGCCGAAACGCTCGAAGAGTTAGGAATTTCCGCGGATGCCCGCATCGTCTCCGCGCATCGCACCCCGGACCGGTTGTTCGCCTTCGCCAAGGGCGCGCGCGACGCCGGTTTCAAGGTGATCATCGCCGGAGCGGGGGGCGCCGCGCATCTGCCGGGCATGACCGCCGCCATGACGCCGCTGCCGGTTTTGGGCGTTCCCGTCGAATCCAAGGCGCTGTCTGGGCAGGATTCGCTGTTGTCGATCGTGCAGATGCCCGGGGGCGTACCCGTGGGCGCGCTGGCGATCGGCAAGGCCGGGGCGATCAACGCCGGCCTGCTCGCCGCCGCGATCCTGGCGCTGAACGATCCCGCGCTGGCGAAACGGCTCGACGCCTGGCGCGCGCGCCAGACCGAAAAGGTGGCGGAGCGGCCGCATGACTGACAGGGGCGCGCCGAGATGAACACGGACAGGGCGCTGGCGCCCGGCGCGCGGATCGGCATTGTCGGCGGCGGCCAACTCGGCCGCATGCTGGCGCTGGCCGCCGCGCGGCTCGGCTTGTCCTGCCATATTTTTACGCCCGGCGCGGACGAACCGGCGATCGAAGTCGCCGCGCGCGCCACCCTCGCGGCCTATGACGACCAGCAGGCGCTGGCGCGTTTCGCCGACAGCGTCGATGTCGTGACCTATGAATTCGAGAACATTCCCGCCGCGACGGCGGAATTCCTGCAAAAGCTCAAGCCGGTGCGGCCCTCGCCGCGCGTGCTGGCGCTGACCCAGGACCGACTGGTCGAAAAGGATTTCGTCGCGAAATTGGGCATCGAGGTCGCGCCCTATGCGCAAGTGGACGATCCCGGCGCGCTCGCCCGCGCCGTGGCGCGCATCGGGCGGCCGTCGATCCTGAAAACGCGGCGGTTCGGCTATGACGGCAAGGGCCAGGCCCTGCTCAAGGAAGGCTCCGATCTCGCCGTCGCCTTCCGGTCGCTCGGCGGGACGCCCTCCATTCTCGAAGGTTTCGTGCCCTTCAGCGCCGAGGTCTCGGTGGTGGCGGCGCGCGGGAGCGACGGCGAATTCCTGGCCTGGGACGTCGGCGAAAACCTCCACGACAACCATATTCTCGACACCACCACCGTTCCCGCCAATATTTCCGACGATCTGCGTCACCGCGCCCATGACATGGCGCGGCGGATCGCCGAGGCGCTGGACTATGTCGGCGTGCTCGCGGTGGAAATGTTCGTCGTGGACGGTCCGGACGGGCAAAAACTGCTGGTCAACGAGATCGCGCCGCGCGTGCACAATTCCGGCCACTGGACCCTCGACGGCGCCGTGACCTCGCAATTCGAGCAGCACATCCGCGCGGTCTGCGGCTTCCCGCTCGGCTCGACGCGCGCCCACGGCCCGGTGGTGATGCGCAACCTGATCGGCGACGACGTCGAAAACTGGCGCGAGTTGCTGCGCCAGCCCGGCGCCTGCCTGCATCTCTACGGCAAGAGCGAAGCGCGCCCCGGCCGCAAGATGGGCCATGTCACCTTTCTGAAGACGTGATGGCGAACTCCACCTTTTCCCAAGTCGAAACCTCGATTTTTGAAATCATGTCCGCGCTCGCGCGCGACAGCGGCGCCATCAATCTCGGACAGGGGTTTCCCGAAGGGTTGGAGCCGCGGGAGCTGATCGAGGCGGCGGTCGCGGCGCTGCGCGGCGGCCCGCATCAATATCCGCCGATGATGGGCCTGCCGGCTTTGCGCCAGGCGGTCGCCGACAATTCCCGCCGCTTTTTCGGCCTCGACGCCGATTGGGAGCGCGAGGTCATGGTGACGTCGGGCGCCACCGAGGCGCTGGCGGATTGCTTCCTCGCTTTGCTGGAGCCGGGCGACGAGGTCATCGTGTTCGAGCCGGTCTATGATTCCTACGCGCCGATCATCCGGCGCGGCGGCGCGGTTCCGGTTGCGGTCAAACTGGCGCCGCCGGACTGGCGCCTGCCGTTCGAGCAGGTGCGGGCGGCGATCACGCCGCGCACCCGCGCGCTCGTCGTCAACACGCCGATGAACCCGATCGGCAAGGTTTTTGACGAAACCGAACTGCGTTTCCTCGCCGATCTCATGCTTGAGCACGATCTCGTCGCCATCTGCGACGAGGTTTACGAACATCTGGTGTTCGACGACGCGCGCCACGCCAGCCTGTTCGGCTTTGCGGACGTCCGCGACCGCGTCGCGCGGATCGGCTCGGCGGGCAAGACGTTTTCGGTGACCGGCTGGAAGGTTGGTTACGTCATGGCCGACGCCAAACTGCTCGGCCCGATCGCGCGCGCCCACCAGTTCGTCACCTTTACGACGCCGCCCGCCCTTCAGGCGGCGGTCGCGGCGGGGCTGGTCCTGCCGGACAGCTATTTCGCCGGGCTGAAACAGGCGCTGCGGGACCGCCGCGATGTCCTCACCAAGGGCCTCAACCAACTTGGTTTTGTCGTCCGCCCGGCGCAGGCGACCTATTTCGCCGTGGCCGACTTCACCGCCTTCGACCGCGCGGGCGACGATCTCGCCTTCTGCCGGCGCATGGTGGCGCAAGCCGGCGTCGCCGCCATTCCGCTCTCGGCTTTTTACGCGCGCCGCGACCTGCGCGGCCACATCCGCTTCTGTTTCGCCAAGCAGCGCGACACGCTCGAACGCGCCTTGGACCATCTGACGCGCTGGGTCTAAAGTCGCTTGAGAATGCGCGAAGGCGCGGCCCATGGCTGAAGCGCGGCTTTTTTTCTGAAGCCGGGAACCCAACCCGGAGTCTTGGCGTTGAGGGGCGGTTAGCCGGACGGGAGTTTATTGATGTCTCTTGCCGCTCTTGTGGGTCCGCAGCTTCCGTTCCTGCGCCGCTATGCGCGCGCGCTGAGCGGCGGTCAGGCGAGCGGCGACGCCTATGTCGTCGCCATGCTCGAAGCTCTGGTCGAGGATCCCACGCTGTTCGACAGCGATTGCGAAGCGCGCGTGGCGACTTACCGCGCGTTCTCGCGAATCTGGAACGCCTTGCCGCTCAATTCGGCGGCGGTGGCGGCGCGGGGGCGCGAAGCCGGCGCGCCCGCCGAGCGACGCGTGGAGGGCCTCACGCCCTTGCCGCGCCAGGCCTTCCTCCTCACCGCCGTCGAAGGATTTACCTGCGAGCAGGCGGCGCGGGTGCTGGAGCGTTCGCTGGCGGACTTGTCCCAATTGATCGAGGTGGCGGGTCGCGAAATCGGCGAGCAGGTGGCGACCACCGTCCTGATCGTCGAGGACGAGCCGATCATCGCCCTGGACCTCGAAAGCATCATGAAGGGCCTCGGCCATCAGGTGTGCGGCAACGCCCGCACCCGCGCCGAGGCGGTCGAAATGGCCGAACGGCTGCGGCCGGGTCTGGTGCTGGCGGACATTCGCCTCGCCGACGGCAGCTCGGGCCTGGAGGCGGTTGACGAAATTTTGAAGTTTCTTGCGGCGCCGGTGATCTTCATCACCGCCTATCCCGAGACATTGCTCACCGGCCAGCGTCCCGAGCCAACCTTCCTGATCGCCAAGCCGTTCGAGGAAGCCATGGTGCGCGCCGTGGTCAGCCAGGCGCTGTTCTTCGACGCCAGGGCGGGGCGGGAGCCGGCGACCGCCGCCTAGAGCATGATCCCAAGAAGTGGACACCGGTTTTTGGAAAAGATCATGCGAAAATAAAGAGTCTAGAGCATTTTCAAGCGAAGTGGACACCGGTTCGCGTTAAGAAAATGCGTTAAAGCAAGACCCGAGAGCTTTTTCATGTTTCCACGAAACGTGAAAAAACTCTGATCGCGCGCGTTCAGCCTCTGCCGAAGGTCTCGTCAAAAGCGTAGCCCGCCCCGCGCACGGTGCGGATCGGGTCGTCCTCGCCGCCCTGCGCCAACGCCTTGCGCAGGCGGCCGACGTGGACGTCCACGGTGCGCTCGTCGATCTCCGCGGAAAATCCCCACACGCTGTCCAGCAGTTGCGAGCGCGCGAACACCCGGCCCGGCTTTTCCATCAGATATTCCAGCAGGCGGAATTCGGTTGGCCCCAGGTGGATATCGCGGCCGGAGCGGCGGACGCGGCGGGTTTCGCGGTCGAGTTCGATGTCGCCGGCGGCGAGTTTGGTCGCCACGCGCTCCGGGCGGGCGCGGCGCAGCAGGGCGCGCACACGGGCCATCAATTCGGGAACCGAAAACGGTTTGACCACGTAATCGTCGGCGCCGACCGAGAGGCCGCGCACGCGCTCGCCTTCTTCCCCGCGCGCGGTCAGCATGATCACCGGCAGCGTGCGCGTGGCTTCTCTCGCGCGTAAACGGCGGCAGATTTCCAGGCCGGAGACGCCGGGCAGCATCCAGTCGAGGATCACCAGATCGGGCGCGGCTTCCTCCAGCCGCAATTCCGCCTCGTCGCCGCGCTCGACCCGCTCCACCACATAGCCTTCGGCCTCCAGATTATAGGCCAGCAGCAGCGACAGGGCGGATTCGTCCTCGACCACCAGGATGCGCGGCGCCCCTCCGGGAGAGGCCGCGGTAATGGTGTTTACGCGCGTCTCGTTCATGGCCGTTTCTCTTACGCGAGGTCGGTGGAAGCGGCGCCGCGCGGCCGTTCGTTGGGCAGGGGGCGGCCGGTGCGGATATAGAACACCGTCTCGGCGATATTGGTGGTGTGGTCGCCGACCCGCTCGAGATTTTTCGAGCAGAACAGCAGATGGGTGCAGAAGGTGATGTTGCGCGGGTCTTCCATCATGTGGGTGAGGAGATCGCGGAACACGGAATCCTCCAGCGAATCGAGTTCGGCGTCGCGCAGCCACACCGCCTTGGCGCGCTCGGCGTCGCGTTGGGCATAGGCGTCGAGCACGTCGTTGAGTTGCATCACCGCGAGGTCGTGCATGCTCTTCAGGCCGACCATGGCGCGCGGCATGCGGCCCTCGCCGGCGATCTTGGCGGCGCGCTTGGCGATGTTTTTCGCCAGATCGCCGACGCGTTCGAGATCGCCGGAAATGCGCAGCGCGCCGATGATTTCGCGCAGGTCCACGGCGACCGGCTGGCGGCGGGCGATCACGGCGACGGTCTCTTCTTCGACCGTGCGCTGCAACGCGTCCAGCCGCGCGTCGGCGCTGATGACCTGTCGCGCCAGTTCGGCGTTCATGCCGGCCAGCGCGTCCATGGCGTCGGCGAGCATCTTTTCGGCAATGCCGCCCATTTCGGAAATGTGGCGGCCGAGCAGTTCAAGCTCGGCGTCGAAGGATCTGACGGTGTGTTGTTCGACCATGGGCGGAAATCCAGTTCAAGGAGGCTCAGCCGAAGCGGCCGGTGATATAGTCCTGGGTGCGGCTTTCACGCGGCGTCTGGAAAATCTGGCCGGTTTCCCCGAACTCCACCATTTCGCCGAGATACATGAAGGCGGTGTACTGCGAGACGCGGACCGCCTGCTGCATGTTATGGGTGACGATGGCGATGGTGTAGTGGTTACGCAATTCGTCGATCAGTTCTTCCACCTTTGCCGTGGAAATGGGGTCGAGCGCCGAGCAGGGCTCGTCGAACAGGATCACTTCCGGCTGGATCGCCACGGTGCGGGCGATGCACAGGCGCTGCTGCTGGCCGCCCGACAGCGACAGGCCGGAGGCGTTGAGCTTGTCCTTGACCTCGTCCCAGATCGCGGCGCCGCGCAGGGCCTTTTCGACGCGGTCATCCATGTCGGCCTTGCCCAGATTCTCGTAGAGCCGCACGCCGAAGGCGATGTTCTCGTAAATGGTCATGGGGAAGGGCGTGGGCTTCTGGAACACCATGCCGACGCGGGCGCGCAGCGAATTGAGGTCGAGCTTGGGGTCGAGCACGTTCTCGCCGTCGAGCAGCACGTCGCCGGTGGCGCGTTGGCCGGGATAGAGGTCGTACATGCGGTTGAGCACGCGCAGCAGCGTGGACTTGCCGCAGCCGGATGGGCCGATGAAGGCGGTCGCGTGTCGGTCGTAGAGCGGCACGTTGACGGATTTCAGCGCCTGGTTGTCGCCATAGAAGAAGTCGAGATTGCGCACCGACATTTTCAAGGGCAGGGCGGCGCCCGCCAGGGCTTCGCGGGCGGGGGCGCCCGGGTTCACAGGCTGCTGGGGCAGGGGCTGGGTCTCGGATTCGGGCACGGGGCTGGCCGTCTCTTGAGCCGGGGATTCGGTCATGGGGCGATCTCGTTCACTTGCTGGTTTTTTGCGCGCCGAGGATGCGGGCGGTGATGGACAGGGCGAGCACCGTGACGGTGATCAGCAGGGCGCCGGCCCAGGCGAGGTTTTGCCAGTCCTTGTAAGGCGACAAGGCGAACTGGAAAATCACGGCCGGAAGGCTCGCCATCGGCGCGTTGAGGTTGGTGCTGAAGAACTGGTTGTTCAGGGCGGTGAACAGCAGCGGCGCGGTCTCGCCGGAGACGCGGGCCACCGCCAGCAGCAGGCCGGTGATCAGGCCGGCGCGGGCCGCCTTGTAGGCGATGTGCCGGATGATCAGCGCGCGCGGCAGGCCGAGCGAGGCGGCGGCCTCGCGCAGGCCCCCGGGCACGAGGTTGAGCATGTCCTCGGTGGTGCGCACGACGACGGGAACCACCAGCAGCGCCAGCGCTATGGCGCCGGCCAGGCCCGAGAAATGGCCCATCTGCATCACGGTGATCTCATAGACGAACAGGCCGATCACGATCGAAGGCGCCGACAGCAGGATGTCGTTGATGAAGCGCACGACGGTGGTGAGCTTCGAATAGCGGCCGTATTCCGCCATATAGGTGCCGGCGAGCAGACCAAGCGGCGCGCCGATCGCCACGCCGAGCGAAGTCATGATCAGCGAGCCGACAATGGCGTTGAGCAGGCCGCCGGCCGCGCCGGGCGGCGGCGTGTTCTGGGTGAACACGGCGAGGTTGAGGCTGGTGAAGCCGTTCCACAGCAGGGCGCCGAGGATCAGCGCCAGGGCGATCAGGCCGATGGCGGCGGCGGCGACGCAGGCCGTCATCGCGATGGAGCTGCGTAATTTGCGCGTTGCGGCGAGGGCCATGTCAGCGTCCTTCCTGTCTCTGGATGCGGGCCAGCAGCAGGCGCGAGGCCGCCAGCACGAAGAAGGTGATGACGAACAGCAGCAGGCCGAGCGCGATCAGCGAGGAGGTGTAGAGCGCGCCGTCGGCTTCGGTGAACTCGTTGGCGATGGTCGCGGAAATCGTGGTGCCCGGCCCGAGGATCGAGGGCGAAATCTTGTGCGCGTTGCCGATCACGAAGGTCACCGCCATGGTCTCGCCCAAGGCGCGGCCGAGCGCCAGCATGATGCCGCCGACGAGACCGACCCCGGTATAAGGCGCGACGATCCTGCGCATCACCTCCCATCGGGTGCAGCCGACGCCGTAAGCGGCCTCTTTCAGCACCGGCGGCACGGTTTCGAACACGTCGCGCGAGATGGAGGAGACCAGCGGCAGGATCATGATGGCGAGGATGATCGAGGCGGTGGCGATGCCGATGCCGTAGGGCGGGCCGGAAAACACATTCTCAAGCCAGGGGACGCCGGCGAAGGCCGCGATCAGGCCGGGCTGCACATGTTCCTGCAGGAACGGGGCGAGCACGAACATGCCCCAGATGCCGTAGATGATCGAGGGAATGCCGGCGAGCAATTCCACGGCTATGCCCACGGGTCTGCGCAACTGGTAGGGGCAGAGTTCGGTGAGGAAGACGGCGATGCCAAACCCCATCGGCGCGGCGATCAGCAGCGCGATGAAGGAGGTGACGAGCGTGCCGTAAATGGCCGGCGCCGCGCCGAATTTTTCCGTGACCGGGTTCCAGGACTGCGAGGTCAGGAAGCCCAGGCCGAACTCGCGGAGCGCCGGCGCCGAGCCGTGGATCAGCGAGACGATGACGCCGCCAAGCAGGACGAGGACGGCGACGGCGCAGGATTTGGTGAGGATGTGGAAGGCGGTGTCGCCCAGATTGAACAGTTTGAGCACTTTTGCGCGGGTGTCGCCATAGGACACCCGTTTTGTCTGCTCGGACAAGACCGCCTCCGACATGATGCGCCTTTCGAGAGAGAGCCGGGGGCGCGCCCCCGGCCCGGAAAATTGGATTACTTGGCGTCGTAAACCGTCTTGCCGTCGGCGCCCTTGATTTCGGTCGCCCAGGTCTTGCGGATCAGGCCGATGACATTATCGGGCAACGGGATGTAGTCGAGGGCCGCCGCTTCCTTGGCGCCGTTCTTGAACGCCCAGTCGAAGAATTTGATGGCGTCCGCGACATCGGCCGGGTTGGCCGGCTGCTTGTGCACCAGGATGAAGGTGGCGGCGGTGATCGGCCAGGACTTGGGTCCGGGCTGGTTGGTCAGGATCTGGTAAAAGCCGGGGGCGTGGGCCCAGTCGGCGTTGGCGGCGGCGGCCTGGAAGGCTTCCGTGGTCGGGGCGACCGTCTTGCCATCCTTGTTGACGAGATCGGCGAAGGCGATCTTGTTCTGCTTGGCGTAGGCGTATTCGACGTAGCCGATCGAACCCTTGGTGTTGGTGACGGTGTTGGCGACGCCTTCATTGCCCTTGGCGGCGAGGCCGACCGGCCATTCCACCGCGGCGTCCGAGCCGACCTTGGTCTTCCAGTCGGCCGAAACCTTGGCGAGATAGTCGGTGAAGTTGAAGGTGGTGCCGGAGCCGTCCGAACGATGGACCACGGCGATCGGGGCCTCCGAGAGCTTCAGCTTCGGATTCAACTTGGCGATGGCCGGATCGTTCCAGGCCTTGATTTCGCCCAGGAAGATCTTGGCCAGAACGTCGCCGCTGAGCACGAGTTGCTCGGTGGCGACGCCGTCGATGTTGATGATCGGCACGATGCCGCCCATCACCTGCGGCCATTGCACCAGGCCGTTCTTTTCCAGTTCCTCGATCTTGAGCGGCTTGTCGGTGGCGCCGAAGGTCACGGTGTTGGCGATGATCTGCTTGATGCCGCCGCCCGAGCCGATCGACTGGTAGTTCAGGCCGAGACCGGTCTGAGTCTTGTAGCTGTCCGCCCATTTGGCGTAAATCGGATAGGGGAAGGTGGCGCCGGCGCCGGAGATGTCGGCGGCCAGGACCGGAGCTGCGGCCGTGGCCAAGGCCGCGACAACGACGGTGCGCATGAGGAATTTCGACATTGGGACCTCTTGGGAGGGAACGCGCTTTGCGCGCGGAAACTCTCTACGACAGTAGCATGACGGTTATGTGACAGCGGCCGGCGCGAACCGGGGCCGGCTCCGCTTGGCTCTCGAAATTATCTCAATCAAACAACGGTGTACGCGCCGTGAAGGTGGCGCCTTCACCAAGGTTTGACCGGATTTCCAACCGTCCGCGATGGCGGGCGAGAATGTGCTTGACCAGGGCGAGGCCGAGTCCGGTGCCGCCCTTGGCGCGGCTCTGGCCGACATCGACGCGAAAGAATCGCTCGGTCAGGCGCGGAATGTTCTCCGGCGCGATGCCCGGCCCTTCGTCGCGCACCGACAGCACGCCCACGCCTTCGCGCGGCTCGACCGTGATCCAGACTTTCCGCTCGGGTCCGCCCGGTTCGGGCGCGCCGTATTTGATGGCGTTCTCGATCAGGTTTTCGGCGACGCGCAAAAGTTCGTCGCGCTCGCCGCGCACCATCGTCTTGCGGGCCTCGATCACGAGATCGACGCGGCTGTCCTCGGCAAGCGGCGACAGGGCGTCGCGGACCTGTTCGGCGACGGCGGCGAGATCGACCGCCGCGCGCGGCTGGACATGCAGCGTCTGCTCGATGCGCGACAGCGACAACAGGTCGTCCACCAGCCGCGCCATGCGCCGGGCCTGGTGCAGCATGATGCCTAAGAATTTTTCGCGCGCGGCCGTGTCCTCGCGGGCCGGCCCCAGCAGGGTCTCGATGAAGCCGAGCAGCGAGGCCAGCGGCGTGCGCAATTCATGGCTGGCGTTGGCGACGAAATCGACGCGCATCTGTTCCAGCCGGCGCGATTCGGTCGCGTCATGCAGGGTCACCGCCACTTGCCTGTCCTCGCCGGAAAACGCCGCGACATGGGCTTGGTAGAGCCGCTCCACCGGGGCGCGCGCCAGCCAGGAAATGTCTTCCACGGCGCCGCCGCTCAGGACGCGGGCGACGGCGTCATGGAGATCGACGGCGCGAATCGACGAGGCCAGCGGCGCGTCGAGGCGCAGATGCGGAAACAGCGCGCGGGCCGGCGCATTGGCCGCGACCAGCCGCAGCGAGTCGCCGATGACCAGCACCGGCTCCGGCATGGCGTCGATCAAGGCCGAAATCAGCGTGGCGTCCCGGCCTGCGGTCATGCCGTCTCCTCAATGGGCGTCGTCCTTTCCGCCCTCGGCCCGGTTCACGGTGTCGCGCAGGGCGTCCCAGCGGCGCCCGCCCTCGGTGGCGCCCAGCAGAACCAGAGCCAACACGAAGGGGATGACATAATAAAGAATGCGGAACATCAGCAGCGAGGCCAGCAGCGCTTCCTGCGAGGGGGCGGGCAGGGCCTTGAGCATGGTCGCCTCGAACACGCCGATGCCGCCCGGCGCGTGGCTGGCGATGCCAAGCAGGCAGGCGAACACGTAAACGGCGGCGAAGGTGAAGAAATCGAGGCCCTCGTGGCTCGGCAGCAGCACATAGAGCACGGCCGCCGCGCTGCACAGGTCGAGCACGCCCAGCGCCATCTGGCCCAGCGTCAGGCCGAGGCCCGGCAGTTCGAACGTCATGCCTTGCAGTTTCGCGCGCCTTGGCCGCGCCGACACCCAATAGAGGTAGCCGCCGACGGCGCCCACGACCGCCGCGCCGATCATCCGGTTGAGAATCACCGCGAACTGGTTGATTTCCGCGATGGATTCGGCCTCGATCATCAGGCCGAAGCCGATGACCACGGCCATGCCCAGCCAGAAGGTGACGCCCGCCACCACGGTGAGGCTGGCGATCTTGCCCGGCTTCACCCCCGCGCGCGAATAGATCCAGTAGCGCACCGTGCCGCCGGTGAAGATCGGGAAGCCCAGCGTGAACGAGACCGCATAGGAGGCGAAGGAGCCGAGCGCCGTGGTCTTGTAAGGCACTTTCAGGCGCAATTGCTTCAGCGCGATGGCGTCATAGCCGGTCAGCATCAGATAGGAGCAGGCGGTGAACAGCAGGCCGTAGCCGATCTGGTTCCAGGAGGTCGCCGCGACGGCGGTGCTCAGTTCCGCGAGATCGAGTTTGGCGAGCGTCCGCGACAGGACGAAGAAGGCCACCATCACCAGCAGCAGGCTGGCGCCGGCCCCGACCAGCGCCTTGAACTTCTGGCTGTAACGCTTCGGCGGAATCGGCGCGAGCTCACGGCGTTTGGCGCCGGCCGCGGGGGGGGCGTCCGGGTCTGCCTCGTGTGCGGCGGCGTCGTCGCGCCCGAAATCGCTGCTCATTCGTTCCATTGCCCAACTGCCGTTTGTCCGAACGGCCGCCGGACTTATTTGGAGTTGATTTAGGGCGCCGAGCGGGGTTCGGCAAGCTCCCAGGCTCGTTCCAGCTTCTCGCGATACGTTCGGGCGCCGCAAAGGCATTGGCGCCGTTTGCGACATGGGATCGCAACCGGCGCCTTTAGTCAGCCTGGATCAGCTGATGACCGTGGCGGACGACTTGCTCACCTTGACTGGCGTGCTCTCGTCGCCTTCGAACTTCACGATGATGTCCTCGTCGCGAACGATGTATTGGCAGGCGAGCCGGTAATGGGGGGGCATGTCGTTAACCTCGGCATTGGCGACTTCCACGGTGGAAATCTTGCCGATCTGCTTCAACACTTCCTTTTCTTTCTCGGTCAGGGAAATAGCGCGCGGCGTCTTGCTCAGGATCGACACTTCGACCAGGCAGGAGCCGCATTCGCCGTCCTGACAGTCGAAGGGAATCGGAACCTTGTGTTCCTTGGCGAGCTCGAGCAGCGTGCCGCGCGCGCCCGCCACGGCGTAAACGGTCACATCGCGAGACAGTTTCGGCGAGGTAAAGGTCACATTGGCCATTGGGTTGTCCCTCGGGTTTGTCGGAGACGAACGTCCCCAACGCGCGGGCAGCAAGAGGCGTGCCTTTGCGAACTCCGGCGGGCGCGGGCTTGCGCGACGAAATTCGTGTTGCGGCTCGCGCAATCGGGAGGCGAAGCCGACAGGCGCTGTCCGCCGTCCGACGGCTTTGTCGGGCGCGCGGGATCAAACCTTGACGAACCATAGCGATGCGCTCACATTCACATTGAACCCATGAGGATGCGGGCCATGACCGCCTTTACCGTTCGCGTGCCGGACGAAACAGCCGAGAAGCTTGACAAGCTGGCGGAAAAAATGGCGCGGCCTCGGTCCTATGTCGCGGCGCGGGCCATCGAGGATTTTGTGGCGCGGGAAGCCTGGCAACTCGCTGAAATCGAGGCTGGTCTGGCCGAGGCCGAGCGGGACGAGTTCGCGACCTCGGCCGATATTGCGCATGTCGTTGGAAAGTACGTGAATCCCGTCCTTCCGTCATGAACAGCCGCGTCGTCCGGTGGACGAAGCGCGCCTTGCGGCGGCTCGATCAGCTTGGCGGCTCCATCGCGCAGGACAGTCCCGACGCGGCCACCCGTGTCATCGCGCGGATCGTTTCAGCGGTGGACAATCTCGCGGAGCGCCCGGCCATGGGACGACCCGGTCGGATTGCGGAAACCCGCGAGTTGGTTTTCGCCGACATTCCTTACATCGTCGCCTATCGCGTCACGCCGGACGCCGTTGACATTCTGACAGTCATGCACGCCGCTCAGGAGTGGCCGTCGAAATTATCTTGAACCTCAGGCCGCCCGCGCCTTCATCATCTCGGCGAATCATGGCGATCTCGATTGGAACATAAGAGGAAGCTGTCGCCCATGCCCAGGAAAGCGGAAATGGCCCCGCTGGCGCGCCTGCGCAATGTCGGCAAGGCCGCGCTGGCTGATTTCAAGCTGCTCGGCATCGCCAGTGTCAGCCAGCTTGCGCGCGAAGACGCCGACAGCCTTTATGCGCGGCTCTGCCTGATGACCGGGCGACGGCATGATCCCTGCGTTCACGACGTCTTCGCGGCGGCTATCCATCAGGCGAAGACGGGCGAGGCTTTGGATTGGTGGGCGTTCACGCCGGCGCGGAAGCGGCGTCAGGCCAGCGGGGATTTTCCCGCGCCCCCCGCGCCCTGAATGACGCACTCAGGCCGCCCGCGCCTTCATCATCTCGACGAAACGCACGAACAGGTAATGGCTGTCTCGCGGGCCGGGCGAGGCTTCCGGGTGATGCTGTACGGAAAAGGCGGGGCGGTCGGTCAGCGCGATGCCGCAGTTCGTGCCGTCGAACAGCGAGCGGTGGGTTTCCACCGCATTGGCCGGCAGGGTTTTGGGGTCCACCGCGAACCCATGATTCATCGAGACGATCTCGACTTTCTGGGTGGTGAAATCCTTGACCGGATGATTGGCGCCGTGGTGGCCCTGGTGCATTTTTTCGGTTTTTGCGCCCACCGCCAGCGCCATCATCTGATGGCCCAGGCAGATGCCGAAGGTCGGGATTTTCGCTTCGAGAAGCGCGCGGATGGTCGGAACGGCGTATTTGCCGGTTTCGGCGGGATCGCCCGGCCCGTTGGACAGGAACACGCCGTCGGGTTTAAGCGCCAGGATGTGTTCCGCCGGCGTGGTCGCGGGCACCACCTTGACCTCGCAGCCGGCCTCCGCCAGCAGGCGCAGAATGTTGCGCTTCACGCCGAAATCGAGCGCCACCACTCTGTAGGCGGTTTTTTCCTGGGCGCCATAGCCGGTTTCGAGCCGCCACGTGGTCTCGGTCCAGGAAAATTCCTGTTGCGCCGTCACGCCGGGCACGAGGTCCATGCCGTCGATCCCCGGCCAGGCGGCGGCCTGGGCTTTCAGCGCCTCCAGGTCGAACTTGCCGTCGGGGTTATGGGCGATCACGGCGTTGGGCATGCCCTTTTCGCGGATCAGCGCCGTGAGCGCGCGGGTGTCAATTCCCGACAGGCCGACGATGTTGCGCGCCTTTAGCCAAGTGTCGAAATGTTTCAGCGCGCGATAATTGGAAGGGTCCGTGATCGGGGCGCGCACGATCACGCCGCGGGCGCCCTCGATCCGCGCCATGTCCACCGTCTCGATGTCTTCCTCATTGGCGCCGACATTGCCGATATGGGGAAAGGTGAAGGTGACGATCTGGCCGGCATAGGACGGGTCGGTGAGGATTTCCTGATAGCCGGTCATGGCGGTGTTGAAGCAGACCTCGCCGACCGCGACGCCCGTGGCGCCCAGTCCGAACCCCTCGATCACCGTCCCGTCCGCCAGAACCAGCAGGGCGGTGTGGGTGGGCGTGGTCCAGCCTTTGTCTTCGGTCATGTTGGTCTCGATCTGGAATGGGCGCGTGCGAAACCGCTTCGCCAGGGACGAAAGCGGCTTTTTTCCATACGGGGGTTGAAATCCGGGTGCAACCTAGGCATTCGAGGGTCAATCGTCAATGCCAACCCTTTGGCCGACCCGGGATGTCCGACATGTTGCGCGAAAAATTCACAGCCGAACTGAAGACAGCCATGAAGGCGGGCGACAAGCGCCGCGTCGAAACGATCCGCATGATCACCGCCGCGCTCAAGGACAAGGATATCGAAGCGCGCACCTCCACCAAGGACGTCACCGAGGAGGACATTCTCGCGCTGTTGCAGAAGCTGGTGAAGAGCCGTCAGGAATCGATGGCGATCTATGAGGCCAACGCCCGTCCGGAACTGGCCGCGCAGGAGCGCGAGGAAATCGCGGTGATTTCGTCCTTCCTGCCGCAACCGTTGAGCGAAGAGGAAACCGCCGAGGCGATCAAGGCGGCGATTGCCGAGACCGGCGCCAGTTCGATCAAGGACATGGGCAAGGTTGTGGCCGCGCTCAAGGCGGCCCATGCCGGAAAAATGGATTTCGGCAAGGTCAGCGGGCTGGTGAAGGCCGCGCTGGCGGGGTGAAATTGAACAACGCCGTTCTGGCCGGGACAAGCCCGGCCATGACGACTGAGAGGTCGGGGCTTACGCAGCCCCCTTCAAACTCTCACGTCGGCAGCGCGATGCCCGCGACCAGCCGTCCGTAATCCGGCTCTTTCCTATGTGTCGTGCGGCGATAGGAGAAGAAGCGCTCCTCGTCGGCGTAGGTGTCGAGGCGCAGATTTTCGAAACGGCCGATTCCCGTCGCCTCCGCCCGAAACTCGATCAGGCCGGGCAGGTCGAACATGAAATGTCCGGCCTGTGCGGATGCGGTGAAGAAGCGGGCGTAATCGGCGTTTTTCGCGATGAATTGCTCGAAAAACTCCGGCCCGACCTCGTAGGAGCGCGGGCCGATGGTCGGCCCCAAAGCGCCCGAAATGTCCGCCCTTCGTGCGCCTAAAACTTCCATGGCGGCGACAAGGGCCTCGACCATGCCGGCGAGGGCGCCCTTCCAGCCGGAATGGGCGGCGCCGATCACGCCCGCTTTCGTGTCGGCCATCAAGAGCACGCCGCAATCGGCGCCGGTCACGCCGAGGCCGAGGCCGGGGGTGTTGGTGACCAGACCGTCGCAGCGCGGCCGAGCCTCAGGCGGCCAGGGCGCCGAGACCGCGAGCGCGTCGGCGGAATGGATTTGATAGGGGACCAGGAAATTTTCCGGCGCGACGCCTAAAAACCCCGCCATGCGCGCGCGGTTTTCCGCGACCGCCTCGGGCGCGTCCCGCGAGCCGACGCCGCCGTTCAGCGTGGCGTAAATCCCCTGGGACACCCCGCCCTTGCGCGTGAAAAAGCCATGGCTGACGCCAGCCAGCGCCTGCGACCCGATCGCCTCAAGCGTCATGCGCCCCCTCGTCAAGCTCGGTAAAGCCGGGCAGGTCGCGCAGGCCCCGGCGCGTGACGGCCAGGACCTTGAACAGGGCGCCCATGCCGGTCTCTTCCATGTCGGTCAGCCGTCCAAGGGCGGCGTCGATCCGCGCCCTCTCATGTTCATCGGCGCGGCTCGCCAGCGCTTCGGCGCGCTGGACGATGCCGATGTCGATCAGGAAGCGGCCCTGCGTCACCGGCCCGTGCGTCTCGGCATGGGCGGAGCGCGCCGCGCGGGACAGGGCGGAAAAATCGACATGGGTGGTGAGGTCGGCCTGCCCCGGTTCGGCCAGGGGATCGACGAATTCATGGGCCTTGATCGCCTGCAAGGTCTCGCCGAAGCCGGTGCGCAGATAGCCGTAATCCACCGCCAGCAGCGCGCCGTTCTGCTCGACGATGCGCGAGGCGATTTGCGACATCACCCGTTGCGCCGCCGCGTTGATTTCGAGAATTTCGCCGTCCTCCGCGGCGGCCTTCAGGAAAGGCTCGACCTCCACGCCGAGGCCGTAGGCGAGCCGGCCCTCGTGATCCAGGCCGATCAGCCTTTCGCGCCAGCCCTCCGGAGTCTTTATATAGTGGCGGACCGGGAGGGCGTCGAAGAATTCGTTGGCGATGAAGATCGCCGGTCCCGGCGGAACCCCGTCTATGGTGCGATGCCAGCTGACCGGGCGGCCGCAGCCGGCCAGGGCCTCGCTCTGGCGGTCGGCGAGCTTGTCGCTGGCCTCGACCAGATGGACGTCGAGCGCATCGAAAAAGCCGGGGGCGACTCGCGCCGCGCGCAGAAAATCGGACATGAGCGCGCCGCGCCCCGGTCCGAGTTCGACCAGCCGCAGCTCCGGCGGGGCGCCGATGCGCTCCCACAGGTCCGCCGCCCACAGGCCGAGCAATTCGCCGAACATTTGCGAGATTTCCGGCGAGGTGATGAAGTCTCCGGCCGCGCCGAACGGGTCGCGGGAGGTGTAATAGCCTTTTGACGGGTGGGTGAGCGCCAGCGCCATGAAGCGCTCGACCGAGATCGGGCCGTCATGGGCGATGATTTCACGGATTTCGGCGCCGAGATCGTCGGGTTCAGCCATGTTCCGCCTCCAATTGCGCGCGCGCCCGCCGGCGCAGGGCGAAGATGATCAGGGCGCCGCCGGCGAGCGCCAGCGGCGCGGACAGCAGCATCCCCATTGTGGCGCCGCCGAACAGGAAACCGAGCTGCGGGTCCGGTTCGCGAAAGAATTCGCAGAAGATGCGCGCCAGCGCGTAGCCCGTCAGGAACAGCCCGCTGGTCAGGCCCGGTTTCTTGCAGGCGCCGGCGCGGACCGCCAAAAGCATCAGGAGGCCAAGCGCCAGCCCTTCGAGGCCGGCTTCGTAGAGCTGGCTGGGATGGCGCGGGTCAGGCCCCGCGCCGGGGAAGACCATGGCCCAAGGGACGTCCGTCGGCCGGCCCCATAGCTCCGGCTTGATGAAATTGGCGATGCGGCCGAGGAAAAGCCCGATCGGCGCGACGGCGCAGCAGAGGTCGCCGACCGAAAGAAACAGCACCTTTTCGCGGCGGGCGAACAGGAAAGCGCCGAGCGCCGCGCCGGTCATGCCGCCGTGAAACGACATGCCGCCCTGCCAGACGGCGGGAATCTCCAGCGGATGCGCCAGGAAGAACGTCAGGTTGTAGAACAGCACGTAAAACAGCCGGCCGCCGAGCACGGCGCCGAACGCAACGTAAACCAGCAGGTCGTCGAGGCTTTGCGCGGAGGGACGCGCGATTCCGCCCCACAGGGCCTCGCGTCCGACCAGCCGTCGCGCGATCAGCCAGCCGAAGACGAGCGAAACAATGTAGCTGAGGGCATACCAGCGGATCGGCAGCGGTCCGAGGTGGACCATGACCGGATCGATGATGGGATAGGGCATGACGAACAGCGGCACGAGCAATCCCTGGCGCATGGTCCCGAAAAGCGGACCCGGATTCGGATAAGACTGCGCCCCCAACAAGAAAGGCGGATTACAACGAGTCTCAAGCCGCGCATACAGCACAATAGGCCTTTTTGCAAAGCTTGCGTGAAAAACTTGCTTTGACGGTCGAAAAGCCCCATCTCAACGCCGATAACCTTGGAGCCCCGCCATGCAGGAACGCCCCCGTATTTTCGAAGATATGTCGCGCTTGTTCAACGACGCCGCCGGCGCCGCGAAAAATATCGGCAAGGAAGCCGAAACGATGATCAAGGCGCAGGTCGAGCGGATGATGTCGACCATGGACATCGTCACCCGCGAGGAATTCGAAGCCGTTCGCGACATGGCCATCGCCGCGCGCAACGCCAATGACGCCCTCGAACGGCGCATCGCCGATCTGGAAGCCAGACTCGCCGCCGCCTCCGCGCCTGAGGCCAAGCCGTAGGCGCCGCTACGATAGCTGTGGACTTTTTTTTAGCAGCATGGACTAAACTTCGCGAATCCAGCAGTTTGAATGTGTCGTTAGGGACGATTCACCTTCGGGGTCGATGCGGCTATATTGGCCTTGTCAGGTGATTCGCCGCCGCTTTCCACACCACCCCCTGGGCGGTGGCGCAAGGCGCCTGCACGGCGAAAAAGTATCGGCGCGAGTACAGCCACTTCCTCACTCCTTCGCGCATAGCGCGCCGGAAACGAACCATGCTGCTTACTGAAATTGACCATAGCGAGAGATTTGAGCACCCGGTCGATGTGATCGAGCGGCTCGCCTGTTTGAAGGACTGGAACTTCGATCGCGACGATATCGATGAGATCTCGCTCGGTGTGACCGGCGCCTGGGCGGATTACGATATCGCCTTCACGTGGCTCGGCGAATGCGAGGCGCTGCATCTCGGCTGCGCCTTCGATCTCAAGGCGCCCGAGCGCCGCCGCGCCGAGACCGCGCGTCTGGTGACAAAAATCAACGAGCAGATGTGGATCGGCCATTTCGACGTCTGGTCGCGCGACGGCGTGGTGATGTTCCGTCACGCCCTGCCGCTGGCCGGCGGCGCGCAACCGGGCATGGCGCAATGCGAGGCCATGCTGTCGGCCGCGCTCGACGCCTGCGAACGCTATTATCAGGCGTTCCAGTTCGTGGTCTGGGCCAATAAGTCGGCGGAAGAGGCGCTGGCGAGCGCCCTGTTCGAGACGCGTGGCGAAGCATGAGCGCGCCGGACACTTTGGCGCTGGTCGGCGCCGGCAAGATGGGCTCGGCGCTGCTTGGCGGCTGGCTCGCGGCTGGGGTCGAGCCGGGCCGCATCGCCGTTCACGATCCCGCCCCGTCGGAGTCCTTGCGCGCGCTGGCTGCGGAAAAGGGTTTCGCCTTGAATCCGCCCCACGCGGCCGCCGAAGCGGTGGTGCTCGCGGTGAAGCCGCAGGCGCTGGATGCGGTCGCCGCCGGCATCGCCTCGCTGTTTGGCCGCGACACCTTTCTGCTGTCGATTATCGCGGGAAAGACGGTCGACAATCTCTCGGCCCGCCTGCCGGTTTCCGCCATCCTGCGCGCCATGCCCAATACGCCGGCGGCGGTCGGGCGCGGCGTGACAGGGGTGTTCGCCAATCCGGCGACCAGCTCCGACCAGCGCGCCAAGGCGCAATTCCTGCTTTCGGGCGTCGGCGGCGTGGAATGGGTCGAGCGCGAGGCGCTGATCGACGCGGTGACGGCCATTTCCGGCTCGGGGCCGGCCTATGTGTTCTATCTGGTCGAGGCGCTCGCCGAAGCCGGGCGGCGCCTGGGCCTGCCCGCCGATCTCGCCCTGCGCCTCGCCCGCGCCACGGTGGAGGGGTCGGGCGAGCTGCTGCATCGCCAGCCCGAAATTTCCGCCGAAATCTTGCGGAAAAACGTCACCTCGCCCGGCGGCACCACGCAGGCCGCGCTCGACGTGCTGATGGCCCCCGACGGCTTGGCCGAACTGATGGCCCGCGCCGCCGAGGCCGCCCGGAAACGCGCCGAGGATTTGTCCGGCTGAACTTGCGTCCCGACGCGCTTCTACCCATGTTAGGCGCGGAGGCCGGTCCATGAACGCTCATAAACAAAATTCGGATGAGTCTTCGGAGTTCAAGCCAGGGGACGCGCGCGAAGAAGTCGTCGACGCGCTGATGGCGCTGGCGGCGGAAAAGCCCTGGGCCGAGATTTCGCTCGCCGAGGTGGCGGCGCGGGCCGGGCTGTCGCTGGCGCGGTTCCGCGACGCCTTTCCGTCCAAAGGCGCGGTGCTCGGCGGCTTCTCGCGGCGCATCGACCGCATCGTGCTCGACGCGACGACGGACGATCTGGCGGATGAAACCGTCAAGGACCGGCTGTTTGACGTGCTGATGCGCCGTTTCGACGCCTTGAAGCCCTATAAGGCGGCGCTGGTGAACATCGACGCCTGGGCGATGCGCGACCCGTTCGCTGTGGTCGAACTCAACCGACTCGCGGTCAATTCGCTGCGCTTCATGCTCGAAGCCGCCGGCCAGGGCAGCGAAAGCCCGGTCGGCGCGGTGAAATTGCAGGGTCTGGTGGTGGCGTGGCTGCGGGTGTTCCATGTCTGGCTCGGCGATGACACCGAGGATTCCGCGATCACCATGGCCGCGCTCGATCACGAACTCGCGCGCGGAAAAGTCTGGGCCGAGCGGCTGGATGAAGCGCATAAAGCCTTGGCGCCGCTGGCCAATCCGCTGATCGGGCTGGCCAGCAAGATTTTCAACTTCAAACCATAGTGCTTCGATGCATTAAGAGGAATTAATGAGGTCAAAGATTCCGACTGATGTTGCGAGGCGGTTACGAAAAGAGGCCGGCTTTGGCTGCTGTGTCTGTGGGCGGCCATTTATAGAATATCACCACATCGTGCAGTGGGCTGGTGAACAACATTATCGTCCGGAAGACATGATGGTATTATGCCCGAATCATCATGCTCAAGTTACAGCGGGAGCGATGCCTCAGCATGTTCAGAGGCAATACAAGGCTGCGCCACTAAACATAAGAGAGGGTAGAGTGCGTGGTAAGCTTGAGGTATTCCAGGATTATTGCGCGGCGGATTTAGGTGGGATAATTGTCGTTAATGAGGGGCCATTTCTTGTAATGGACGGGGAAAATGTTGTTAGTCTCAATAACATAGATAATTCTTTGCATATATCTCTTAGGTTATACGATGAAAGCGATAACCTTATTCTTGAAATAGAAAACAATGAATGGGTTTCAGGCGATCCTCTCCCCTGGGATATCGAAGCTCGTTGGCAATATTTGAGAATCAGAGATAATTCTAGAAAAGTTTCTGTTTGTCTGAATGCGAAAGCGCAGCCGCTAGAGTTTCAGGGTGTGTTTTATAAAGGCGGGCACGTCGCAAACATATCTAAGGACAAAATCTCTCTAAGATCGAATTCTGATCCTCCAATTAGGGTTTCGATGCAAAACTTTGCCCTTGTGGGGCTTGCGTTAGAGATAAAACAAGATCAGGTATCATTACCCGCGACGCCATACGGGGGAGCTATTGTTTCTTGGCCAAATAAACGAGAGCGATTGTGGAAGGCTCGCGAATATTGGAGAAAGCTAAAGCGAAGCTCGGTCAGCGATGGACCATGAAAAGTTATCTGCTGCCTTGATGAAGCGCATAAAACCTTGGCGCCGCTGGTCAATCCGCTGATCAGCTTGGCCAGTCGGATCATCGGGGGACGATAGCCGAAAGGCCGGGGCAACGTTCATTCGCTATTTCGCATTTTAATCATGGGCATTAGATAATCAGTGATTCGATATATTTGGCGCTACGCCCGCGCGCGACGAACCGAGACGGGGACCGATCTTGCCGAGCTTGAAAATAACGATTTTTGACCGAACCGCGCAAAACCGCAACGAAATCGATTTCATCCACAAGCGCCTTGTTCCTGGCCTCGCGGTCGCCAACGACAAGGTCAAGGTGACGTCGCTCGATTATGACGAATGCGATGTCGCGGTGATCCTGTGGTCGCCGCGCGGCGGTGCGGTCGAGCGGGCGCGCGCCGCGCGAAAAATCCGCCATTTGCACAGCCGCAACCTGCTCATTTTGGAAACGCCGATCCTGCGCGATTTCGACCAATGGTATTTCCGCGCCGGTTTCGATCATGTTCATCGCGCCGGCCGGTTTTTCAGCCGCGACATGCCGGCGGATCGGGCGCGGGCGATGAAACTCGTGGCGCAGCCCTGGAAGGACGGCGACGGTCCCGTGTTCATCGCCGGGCAATTACCGGGCGATTATTCGCTCGACGGCGTCGATGCGCTGGAATGGGCTTTCGACGCCGCCAGCCATATCGATCGCAAATGGCGCCGGCAAATCGTGCTGCGGCCGCATCCGCTGGATACGTCGGCGCAGTGGATCGCCGTCGCCGCCGCCCTCGGCGCCGATATGTCCCGGCGCCCCCTGAGCGAGGATCTCGCCGTCGCCGGCGCCTGGGTGTCGTTCACCAGCGGTTCGGCGATCGACGCCGTGATGGCCGGCGTGCCGAGCATCTGCCTCAGCCCGAACAATTTCGCCTGGGAGGTCTCCGGCCACCGCCTCACCAACCTGGAAAAGCCCTGGCGCGGCGACCGCGCGCAGTGGCTGGCCAATC
The DNA here is from genome assembly GCF_002937075.1 of Rhodoblastus sphagnicola. Lineage (GTDB taxonomy): Bacteria > Pseudomonadota > Alphaproteobacteria > Rhizobiales > Beijerinckiaceae > Rhodoblastus > Rhodoblastus sphagnicola. Next base: position 41,275 of record NZ_NHSJ01000034.1, on the reverse strand, counting down.
TCGCCTACCGCCAGTGGACGGTGGACGAAATCGGCGCGGGGGCTTGCTGGGAGCATTTGCGGGAGTGTGTGGAGCGCTGATCCCCTTGGGGGAGCAGGCTGCGCGATGCCGGCCTGTCGAACCCATTGCAAGGATCGCGGGCGCCGGTCTTGTGAAAAGACTATGCGTTTTCAAGGGAATATGAATCTTCCCCCGCTTCAAGCGCAGCGGGGGAAGCTCAGCCGATTGGCTCGCGCCTTATTTGGCCGGCGTGCGATCGCGCTTGAGGATCACAGCGCGGCGTCGGTCCGGACATAGATGTCGTTCGGCGCCAGGCAGTTCCACAACTGATAACCGCGCTCCGCGAAGAATTCGCGATATTCGGATGCGTTGAAAAGGTTCTCGATCACCAGAACCTTGGGCTTGAACCTGTCCATGTCGAGGCCCTTCATGACCTCCAGCTCCCAGCCTTCGACATCGACCGACACAATATCGATCTGCGTCACATCGGCCGCATGGGCGGCGAGAATGCCGTCAAGTCGGCGCATCTTGACCGAAATCGGCATGATCTTGTAATTGCCGACCGGCGCGTCCCGATGAAACTGCTTGAGATAGTCGCCCCGCATCCCGAGCGAGGAGTAGGATTCGTAAGTGATGGGAGCGCCATCATAAATCACGCCGGACGTGTCCACGACCGTGAAGGACACGTCGTCCTGGTCGTGATCGCCGCAAGCATATTCCAGGATTTCATAGCCGCGCTGGCGATGCAGCCGACAAAATTCCGGGTTCGGCTCGATGGGGATGATCCGCCAGCCGGCGGCGCGAAAGCTCGCGCTGACGGAAAGCCAGTCGGGGTGCGCCGCCCCGACTTCCAGGAATATTCCTTTGTCGGCATTTTTAAAAAAATGCTCGCGAACAATAAGATCTACATTACTTTCGGCCATGCTACCCTCGCGGATTTGATCCGACGCCGCACTGGAATCCGTAATCGCGTCTCACGAGCACGAATTGCGAACCGCGACTCAATCAACTCGGTTGAGAAGATCGGCTCCATGGCTTGCCCGAGGCTGTCATGCGAAATCCGAATGGATCATTCGGAACCCGAACCGCTCGCCCCCAAACAGCACTTCTTGTATTTCTTCCCGCTGCCGCATGGGCAGGGGTCGTTACGGCCGACATTCCTGAACTTGTTTTCCGCCGGCGGCGGCGGCTCCAGATCATCCTCGTCGAGATCGAACACCTCCAGCGCGGCCACGGCGTCCTCGATCGGGCCGAGGCCGCGCTCTTTGAAAAAGCCGTCGCGGTCGGCGCGGGCGGCGCGCAAGTCTTCCTGAAAGTCCTCGAAAGTGAGGATGGACGCATCCACCAGTTTCTGCCGGAAGGCGCGGGCGACCAGGGGCTCCAGATCGCCAAGACCGAGCAGCGCCACGCCGGCTTGCAGGCCGTACCAGACGGTATGAGTCTCGCGCGGCTCCAGCGTCTCGAACCAGTTGGCGAAGGTCGCGCGCGCCGTGGCCAGCGGAATATCGCCGGTGTGGACGAACCAGGCGAAGGCTTCGATGGCGGCGACGCGCGCCCATTCGTCGGCCGCGGGCGTTTCGACGATGTTTTGCAGCGTGACGAAGTCGCCGCCGCACAGGCTGATCAACAGCGAGGGCAGGGTTTCGGTGGTGGCGTCGCCGAGCAGGTCGTAGAGATGATCGCCTTCCAGCGCCACGGCGACCAGCGGCGCGAAAGCGGCGGTATCGCGCTTTTCCGCCAGCAGATGCAGGCCGAAAAACGCTTTTGAGGCGTTTTCGTCGGAACGGTCGGCGCCGGAGGCGTAGGTTTCAAGCGCCGCTAACAAAGGGTCTCGCGCGTCAACCCATTTCTGGCGCAGCGTCATCAGCGCGTCGAGCGGAAAGGTTTCGGCGCCAGACAGATCGACGAGCGCGATTTCGACAAGGTTCATGGAGGCCCCCAGCACGTAAGCGCTCTCTATACTGCGAGGCGGGAGAATTCGGAAATCGGGTCAGACCGGCACGCGCACGCTGGCGCGCAACCCGCCGAGCGGGCTGGTGGAGAGATAGACGTCGCCGCCGTGCGAGCGGGCGATGTCGCGGGCGATGGCGAGGCCGAGGCCGGTGCCGCCCTCGTCCTGGTTGCGCGCCTCGTCGAGCCGCACGAAGGGGCGAAACACCTCCTCGCGCTTGTCGGCGGGAATGCCCGGCCCGTCGTCGTCGACATGGATTTGCAGGAATTTGCGGTCGCAGGAGCCTTCCAGCGCGATGGCGCCGCCGTGGCGCAAGGCATTGGCGAGCAGATTGGCGAGGCAGCGCTTGAAGGCGTCGGGACGCACGGTGGCGATGGGTTCGCCGGCATAGGTCACGCGGGCCTCGTGTCCCAGACGTTCGGCCTCCTGGCGCAAGGTTTCGAGCAAGGCGGGAATGTCGCTGGGCGCTGCGGCTTCGCCGATATCGCCGCGCGCAAAGGCCAGATAGGCTTCGAGCATGCGCTGCATCTCGTTGACGTCGCCCGCCATGTCCTGCACTTCCGGTTCGTCGGGCAGCAGGGCCAGCGACAGTTTGAACCGGGTCAAAATGGTGCGCAGGTCGTGGCTGACGCCGTTGAGCATGGTGGTGCGCTGCTCGATGGCGCGCTCGATGCGGCGCTTCATCTCCAGGAAGGCGTAGGCGGCGCGGCGCACCTCGCGGGCGCCGCGCGGGCGAAATTCGACCTCGCGGCCCTTGCCGAATTCCTCGGCCGCGTCGGCCAGCGCCATGATCGGGCGAATCTGGTTGCGCATGAACAGGATGGCCACCACGATCAGCACCGCCGCCGTGCCCACCATCCACACGATGAAAATATGGGTGTTGGAGGCATAGGCCTGGCTGCGTCGCGCCACCACGCGCAGCACGCCGTCGCCCAGGTCGATGCGCACTTCGATGAAATCCGACTGGCCGACCGTGTCGATCCAGAAGGGTAAAGTGATCAGCCGGCCGATTTCCTGCGACATGGCGCGGTCGAGCAGGGAGAAGAACGGCCGGGGCAGGGCGGGCGGCAGCGGCCCCGGCGGCAGGATTTCCGCTTCAAAGCCGAAGCGTTTGCGCGCGATGGTTTCCAGTCTGTCATTGCCGGGGTCATCAGCGGAAAAATTCCGGTGAATGTCGATCAGCGCCGCTATGTCCTGGCTGACGGCGTTGGACAGGCGGAAGGTGACGAGGTTCCAGTGGCGCTCCATGAACACCACGGCGATGGCCGATTGCAGGATCACCATGGGAACGATGACGATCAAGAGCGAGCGGGCGTAAAGCCCCTTGGGCATCACGCTCGCGATCGTGCGCGCAAATCCCTGCCAGACGGCGAGGAGCCCCGCGGAAAAACTCATCGCTCCGCCGCCAGCCGGTAGCCGATGCCGCGCACGGTTTGCAGCAGCAGGGGATTGGCAGGGTCTTCCTCGATCTTGCGCCGGAGACGGTTGACCTGCACGTCCACCGTGCGTTCGTTGGCGGCCTCGCCGCCGCCCAGCGCCTCGCGCGAAACCGTTTCGCCGGGCTTTTCGCTCAGGATGCGCAGCATGTCTCGCTCGCGCTCGGTGATGCGGATGATCTCGTCGCCCTTCTTCAATTCGCCGCGCTCGGGATCGAAATGGAATTCGCCGAAGCGCGCCGGATTGGACGAGGCGGCCGCGGCCGACCGCGTCGCGCGACGCAAGAGGGCGGCGACGCGCAGGGTCAGTTCGCGCACGTCATAGGGTTTGGCCAGATAATCGTCGGCGCCGGCCTCCAGGCCCTGGATGCGGTCCTCGATTTCCGCGCGGGCGGTGAGCATCAGGATCGGCGCTTCCGCGATCGGCGCGTTTTCGGCGCGCAGCCTTGCCGCGAACTGGTAGCCGTTTTCGCCGGGCATCATCACGTCGAGCACGATCAGGTCGAAATGCAGGCCGCGTATGCGCGCGCCGGCGTCCTCGGCGCTGTCGGCGGTGGTGACGCGATAGCCCTCGCGTTGCAGCACCCGCGACAGCAGGTGGCGGATGCGGCGGTCGTCGTCCACCAGCAGGATATGGGGCGCGTCGTCGGTGGGGGGCGGAATTTCGGCGGAACTCATGCGTCCTCCCGTGCATCGCTGATGGCGGCGAGAAAGGCCGCGCCCTGCGCCCGCGCGCCGGCGGGCAGCTTTTCAAGCGCCCGCGCGAACCGGCGCGATTGCACTTGGGCGATTTCCAGCGCGAGGGCGTGGCCGGCCTCGGTGGGAAACAGCAGGCGCTGGCGCCGGTCGGCCTGTCCGGGCCGCTGCTCGATGTAGGTCTGGTCGAGCAGCTCTTTGAGCACGCGGCTCAGGCTCTGCTTGGTGATTTTCAGCAGGTCGAGCAGCTCCGCCACCGACAGGCCGGGGCGGCGATCGACGAAATAGAGCACGCGATGATGGGCGCGGCCGAAATTGTAGCGCAGCAGCAGCCGGTCCGCTTCGCCAACGAAATCGCGATAGGCGAAGAACAGGGCCTCGATCAGGTCGAACATCGGTTCGGGCTCGATCTTTTCGCAGGCGGAAACGGGCGGCGGAGATTGACGCTGCAAGGCTTGGTCCATCGGGGGCCTCTTTCCCGGCGGCTGAATATGTCAGTTCTATTGACATATTTCAGGTCGGTTGCTACTCGTCAAGCTTACCCAGAGCGGCGATCGAGCCGGCGCGAGCCGTGATCCCCGAAAAAAGCCGCCCGCACACTTTCCCGGCAGTTTTGCAGGAGCGCGACATGTCCGTTTTGCCTTTCGACCAGCGTGATGGCTTCATCTGGAAAAACGGCGAGCTGGTTCCATGGAAAGACGCCAAGGTTCACGTTCTCTCCCACGGCTTGCATTACGGCTCCTGCGTGTTCGAGGGCGAGCGCGCCTATAATGGCGTGATCTACAAGTCGCGCCAGCATGCCGAGCGGTTCAAGAAGTCGGCGGAATTGCTCGATTTCGAAATTCCCTATTCGGTGGAGGAAATCGAGGCGGCCAAGATTCTGACCGTCGCCAAGAACAATCTCACCAATTGCTATGTGCGCCCGGTGGCGTGGCGCGGTTCGGAAATGATGGCGGTCGCCGCGCAAAACGCGAAGATTCACGTCGCCATCGCGGTGTGGGACTGGCCGTCCATGTTCGACATCGCCACCAAGATGAAGGGGATCAGGCTCGACATCGCCGAGTACCGCCGCCCCGATCCGGCCTGCGCGCCCTGCGCCTCCAAGGCCGCCGGCCTCTACATGATCTGCACGATCTCAAAGCATCGCGCGGAGCGGCGCGGCTATGCCGACGCCATGATGCTGGACTGGCAGGGCCGCGTCGCCGAATGCACCGGAGCGAACATTCTCTTCACCAAGGGCGGGGAAATCCATACGCCGATCGCCGATTGTTTCTTGAACGGCATCACCCGCCAGACCGTGATCGGCCTCGCCCGTGACAAGGGGATCAAGGTCAACGAGCGCCGCATCCTGCCGGAGGAACTGGCGGGTTTTGAAGAGTGTTTCATTGTCGGCACGGGCGCGGAAGTGACGCCGGTGGCGGAGATCGGGCCTTACAATTTTGTTCCGGGCGCGATTTCGCGCACGCTGGTCGAGGCCTATGCCGCTGAAGTGCAGCCGAAGGTGCTGGCGTAAGCCTCGACGGCAAGCCTCGCTGTCGCCGCCGCGTGGCCGGGCTTGTCCCGGCCATCCAAGCGGCGATGCAGCGCGAAATGTTCGACAGTGCGTCGCGCGGGTCGGCGTGCAGGCTCGGCGCAATCCCCTGGATCGAGTCCGGGGAGGGCATGACGTCAGCGGGGTGGCGGCAAAACGACCCGTTTTGTTTCGGCGATCGGCCAACCAAATCACGCAATGGAAGGCCCAGCTTCTTGAAGGCGCGGCCGGGGTTTTCGGGCATGGCGGGAGCCAAGCTTCCGCGCCGGCCGTCGATTTGAAGGCTCTGCATGCCAAGATCGGAGAGTTGGCGCTGGAGAACGAACCGTAGGTCCGCGAAGCGAATTTTTGGAAGGCGCGCTCACCAAAGCGGGTTTTCCGAGCGCAAAACGATGATCGACAGGGATCACGATCTTTCCCTCGTCCGGCAGGCGAAGGTTTTGAACTTCAGCCGGGGCGGCGTCTACTACAGGCCCCGGCCCGTGTCGCCCGAGGCCTCACAATCATGGGGAGGATCGACGAACTGCATCTGGAATATCCGTTCGCCGGAAGCCGGATGTTGGGCGACTTTCTCAGTCGTGGCGGCGTTTCGATTGGCCGCCGCCATAGCGATCCGGGATGGATCGCGTTCCGCGATCTTATGGCCACAAGATTTATCCGCATCTGTTGCGCGGCGTGAAAGTCGAGAAGCCGAACCGGCCTTGGCGACCGACATCACGTATATATCGCCGGCGCCCGCATTCGCCCCTTGACCGACGCACGCCGGACGAGGCCTGCTTCGAACTGACGCCCTGTCTGGAGGTGGCCTGAGTTTTCCGCCGCCGTGGCGTCGGATGCGACTACGGTCGGGCGACACGCTCCCTGCGTCACACCCAACGCAACGGCGCCCGCAACGAACGAAACCCGGCAGAAAACCACCTATCTTTCGCGAGAAACTGTTCCGACACCCGGGGCCAGCTCTCCCCGGCGCGGGCGAGGTTTTTTGCGCGACGGTCCATTTCTGACGCCAGGCTGAACGCAAATCGGCGCCCGTTTCAGCTCGCTGTCAGGCGCAAGGTCGAATGTGCTCCCGGTTCAATCGAGAGTTTCGATCCATGAAAACACCTGCCCTCATCTTTGCGGCGCTTGTTTCCGCCGCAGCAATCAGCGCCGTGTCGGGCGCCTCCGCCGCCGACCCGAACGCTTCCCCAAGCGCGCAATCGCAACAGCAGCCGACCCGTCTCGCCGGCGGGTTCGAGCACGACCGTGACAATGATCGCCATGGCGAGCGCCGCCATCATGGCCGCCATTGGGACGATGACGACGATGACGACGGCGAACGCCATCACCATCGCCACCACGGCGAACACGATGGCGACCGCGACCATCACGGCGACCGCGCCGGACGCGGTGGCGACAGCCGGCCAGCCGATCCCAACGCCGCCACCGCGCCCGTGCCCGACAATGGCGTTTTTTCCGGCAAGACCCGTCCCAAGGTCGAAGTGCAATGAACGCCGCGCGGAAAGGATCCGGAAAAATGAAACGTGCTCTCCCCATGCTCGCGGCCACCGCCGTTTTCATCGCGCCGACGCTCGCGCAAGCCCGTCAGGTGACGTTCGAGACCACATTGAAGGCCTATGGCGGCAACGAGGCCTATGTCGCGCTCTACCTGCTCGACGGCGCCGGCAAGTACAAGGGCACGCTGTGGATGGCCGGCGACAAGACCAAGTACTATCGCCACCTGTCCGACTGGACGCGCGCCTCCGGGGGGCGCCTCGCGGAAGTGGACGGCATCACCGGCGCCAGCGTCGGCTCCGGCAAGACGCTGAAGATCACCGTCGATATCGCCGATGCGCTGATCAACGCCGGCTACAAAATTCATGTCGACACCTCCGTCGAGGACGGCATGGACAATCCTTCGGAAGTGGTCGCCCCGCTTGACGCCTCGGCCTCGCGCAAACCCATCGCCGGCGATGGCTATGTCAAGTCGTTCAAGGTGACGTTTTAAGGAGACGAGACCATGTTGCGCCGTCTTCATTCGGTCGCGGGCCTCGCGCTCGCGCTGCTGCTCGTCGCCATCGCGGCGACGGGCGTCGGCCTTTCCTTGCAACCGGCCGTCGATCGGCTCGCCGCGCCGGCGATCGCGCCGGGCGTCAGCGTCGCCGCCCTCGCGAAAGCCGTCGCGGCGCGCCATCAACGTGTCGACGCGATCCGTGTGAGCGGCGGCGGCGCGGTGACCGTGAGTTTCAACGACGGCGCCGGCAAGCAGGTCGAGATCGTCGATCCCCGCACCGGCGCGGGGCTTGGCGCCTATCGTCCGTCCGAGACGTTCCGCTGGCTGGCCGATATGCACCGCTCGCTGCTGATGGGCGATTCCGGCCGCATCGCCGTCGCCTTGTCGGCGCTCGGCCTGCTCGCGTTGAGCCTGACCGGCGCTGTCATGCTGGCGCGCAGCCTCGGCGGCGCCGGCGCGCTGCTGCGGCCGGTCCGGGGCGGCGCGGCGCGGCGTTGGCATGGCGAACTCGGCCGCCTCGCGCTCGCGGGCCTTTTGCTCTCCGCGCTGACGGGGACGTTTCTCTCCGCGACGACCTTCGGCCTGCTGCCCGGCGCGGAAAACCCGGCGCCGGCTGTCGCGGCCAAAGGCGGCCCGGCTGCGCCTGTCGGACGACTCGCGGGACTCGCCGCCGTCGATGTCGCCGATCTCGAACGCCTGACTTTTCCCGCGCGCAATGATCCAACGGATGTCTTCACGCTGCGCCAGTCCAGGGGCGAGGCCGTGGTCGATCCTTCGACCGGCCGCATTCTCGCGTTCACGCCGACATCGACGATGGACCGGATCGGCCGCTTGGCCAATGCCTTGCACACCGGACGCTTTTCCTGGGCGTTCGCGCTTTTCCTCGGCCTCTCGACCGCCGCCGCGCCCGTTCTCGGCGCGACCGGGTTCCTGATGTGGCGACGCCGTCGCGCCACCCCGCGCGTGATCGCGCCCGCGCCCACCGCCGACGCCGACACTGTGATCCTCGTCGGCAGCGAGGGCGGCTCGACCTGGGGCTTCGCGCAAACGCTTTCGCGCGCTCTGAGCGAAGCCGGCCAGCGCGTCAGCCTCGCCGCCATGGATGACATCGACAACGCACATCTCCGCGCGCAAAAACTTGTCATCCTCGCCGCGACTTATGGCGATGGCGACGCGCCCGCCTCGGCCAAAAAATTTCTCGAAAAGCTCGGCGGACTGGAGCGCCGCATTCCCGTCGCCGTGCTCGGGTTTGGCGACCGCACTTTTCCCAGCTTCTGCGGCTACGCCGAAAGGGTCGTCGCCGCGCTCGACGCGCAGGGCTGGCCGCGCCTGATCGCGCCCAAGCGCATCGATAGACAATCGGCGCAGGAATTCGCGCAATGGGGCCGCGACCTTGGCGCGGCGCTCGGTTGCGCGCTGACGCTGGAACATGTCGCGGAACCGCCGAAGACGAACGCCTTCGCCCTCGTCGGCCGCGAAACCTATGGCGAGGCGGTCGGCGCCCCTGTCGCCATCCTGCGCTTCGCGTCGCCCGGAAACGCGCCGCGTTTCGAGGCCGGCGATCTCGTCGGAATCGTCCCGCCCGGCAGCGCCATGCCGCGCTTCTATTCGCTGGTTTCGTCGCGGCGCGACGGCGTGCTGGAAATCTGCGTCCGCCTGCAACCGGGCGGCCTGTGCTCGACCTGGCTGCACAGTCTGAAGGCCGGCGAACAGATCGAGGCCTTCATCCGGGACAACCCGAGCTTTCGTCCGGTCGAAGGGCGCGCGCCGCTGATCCTGATCGGCGCGGGCGCCGGCATAGCGCCGCTGGCCGGCTTTGTCCGCGCCAATGACTCGGAGCGCCCGATGCACCTTTATTGGGGCGGACGCTCGGCGGCTTCGGATTTCCTCTATGAGCACGAACTCGCCGAGCGGCTGGCGCAACGCCGCCTGACCAGTTTGCGCACGGCCTTCTCCCGCCATCCCGCCGACGCCGCCTATGTGCAGGATCGCGTCGCCGATGACGCGCATCGGCTGCGCGTCCTCATTCGCGCGGAGGCGCAAATCCTGGTGTGCGGCGGCCGCGACATGGCGCGCGCGGTCGCGGAAACAATTGAAGCCGTGGTGCGCCCGCTCGGGCTCGATCTGGCCACGCTGAAATCGAACGGAAGGTATCTTGAAGATGTCTACTGACGCCTTGCAGCGCGACGGACTCCACCGGCGCGCGCTCAACGGACCCGCGATGGGCGCGCGCTGGTCGGCGGTGTTTTACGCCGATGACGCGTTCGACACTTCGGCGCTGGCGGTGGGCTTGCAGCAGGCGGTCGACGAGGTGGAGCGCCAGATGTCCGTCTGGCGTCCCGATTCGGATCTGGAGCGGCTCAATCGCGCGCCAACCGGCGTCTGGGTCGATGTGCCGCGCAAGCTGATGCGGGTCCTGCAAGAAGCGCTGCTGGTGGGCGAACTCTCGGACGGCGCCTTCGACATCGGCGTCGGCGATCTGGTGAAGGCCTGGGGCCTTGGCGCGGGGTCTCGCACCCCTGACGCCGTCGGGATCGCCAGCCTGTCCGGGCGCCGGCGGTCGCCGCCGCCGCAAAACCTGCGCCTCGATCCAGCGTCGTCGCGGGCGAAAAAACTGGCGCCGTTGCGGCTCGATCTCTCCGGTATCGCCAAGGGGTTCGGCGTCGATGAACTCGACGCCATCATGAAGGCGGCGGGCCTGTCATCCTGGCTGGTCGGCATCGACGGCGAAATGCGCGCGGCGGGGGGCAAGCCGGACGGCAAGCCTTGGGCGGTCGGTCACGAAAGGCCGAGCCGTGAGGCGCGCGCCCTCATGGGCGTGATCGAACTCGACGACGGCGCGGTCGCCACATCGGGCGACTATCGCCATGTCCAGGACATTGACGGGCGCGGACACGCCCACACCATCGATCCCCGCCGCGCCGCGCCGCTCGCCAACGATCTCGCCTCCGTCACCGTGCTGGCGCCAACGGCCATGGTGGCGGACGCTTGGGCGACGGCGCTGATGGTTCTGGGCGAGGACGCCGGCTCCGTCCTCTCGCGCCGCCTCGGCTTGCGCGCCATTTTCGTCACCAGGAACGGCGAGACGCATGCGGTATTTGATTAATCGCATGTGAAAACCGCTTGGGTTTGATCGCCGACGTTGAAATTCTCAACGGTCGTTCGCGTTCGGCGCCCGGCGGCGCCAAGCCTCGACGATCACCCAATCGTGCGAGGATGCCTGCTTCTCGCTTGGATAGCGGCCGGCGCCGCCTGGAACAAGCTCACCGATCCGCCAGACGTCATCACCTCAATCTCATGCTGACATGAACATAGCAAGAACTCGAAGAGGAAGCGAGTCGCAGTCGCCACCAATAGATGCCCCCGCGGCGATAAACATGCTGACACAGACCCACACCGATCACACCCCTGGGGACAGGCGCGTGCGACGCTGCTGGGCCCATCATCCCTTAAAATTCAAGGCTTTATGGCTGGATTTCGAGACTTGGCTGGGGCGGCAGGATTCGAACCTACGGATGGCGGAATCAAAATCCGCTGCCTTACCACTTGGCGACGCCCCAAAACACGCGAGTCGGCGCGGACCATAATTGGCGTTCCGCCGCCCCGCAAGCGTCGAACCCAATTTTGTTGCGAAGACCCGACGAAAATCATGGAAACTTTGCAACGAGGACGCGGTGTCGCCAGCCTCGCGCCCGCCTGGACGAAAATTCGCGTCCCCGGTTTCGCCGAACTGCTTTTCGGCCTGCATGATCGGCCCGCCCGAGCGGATTCGATTGCGGCGCGCTCGCCCCCGCGCTTCGAACCGCGCAACAGCCACGATTTTCTTCGCGGAGCGATCCCTTGCCGGCGTCGTTGGACAAGCCAACACGGTTCGTCCAACAATCGGGGTCTATGGCTTCAGATCGAAGACGACTTCAACCGATCCAGAGGCCTTCGAGTCGAACTTGAAGGCCATCCTTCGATTTGTTGATGTAATTCACCAGGCCGCTGTGGCGCCATTGCAGCATACATCTGCGCGGCTGGAAGAAATAGCGCATGCCGATCTTGATATCGACGCGCGCGTCCGTGATCAGCCCCTCGTAACCCTCGGCAATGTAATAGCCGATATCCTTGAAGCCTTTGTTGCGCGGACCCAGCGGACCCGTGACGCACCAGACGATCACGCCGGTGCGGCGATCGACCTCGACAACGACGCCGCAATGCGTGATCGGGCAACCGCAGGACATGCCCAGGGGGCGGCCCACCATCAGGTCGCCGACGGAAATCTCCAGCTCTCGCGTCAGCATGGGATTGTGCGGGATGATGATCTCCTTCGGACCGGGGTCCTCGGGAAAGTGCTCCAGGTAGAAGTCGAACTCGCGATCCAGACTGTCGCGCAAGGTCGCGCGCGAGTCTTGCGCCGGTCGATCCAGATCTTCCGCGATGTGCGAACGGGCGGAAACGGCCTTGTCGGCGGGTTCGATGACGTTGGCCGCTCGCGTGAGGCAGCGATTGATCAAGTCCGGCTTTCTTTCAAGCTCCGCCGCCAAGGCGTCGCAGGTGCGATAGCCGCAGACGCCGCAATTGGCGCCCGGAAGCTCGACGGTTTGAGACAACATGGCCTTCATCCTCTCGAAATTGGAAATTCAACGCCGCGCCGTCGCGATGCGGCGCAGGCCGCCGACCAGTCCTGGCAAAACCGAAACGACGCGATCGACTTCTGCTTCCGTGTTGAACCGGCCCAGCGTCAGCCGCAGGGCGCCGCGCGCCCTGAAGGGATCGAACCCCAGCGCCCGCAGCACGTAGGAGGGCTCGTCGGCATGGGAGGCGCTGCACGCGCTGCCGGTCGATGCGGCGACGCCCGCTTCGTCGAGCGCCAGCATCAGCCGGATGGCTTCGCCTTCCTGGCCGGAAAACGCCAGGGCGACATGGCCGGGCAGCCGCCGGTGGCGATGCCCGATGACATAGGCTTGCGGGCAGGCCGCGAACACGCCCTCGATCAGCCGCTCGCGCAGCGCGACGAGGCGGACGTTGTCCGCCGCGCCTTGCTCGCGCGCGAGTTCCGCGGCCCATCCGAAGCCGACGATTCCAGCGACATTCTCGGTCGCCGAGCGCAGGCCGCGTTCCTGGCCGCCGCCGTGAATGATCGGCGCGAGCGCGACGCCGTCGCGGACGTACAAGGCGCCGACGCCCTTGGGCCCATGAAGTTTGTGCGCCGAAATCGAGAGCAGATCGATTGGCGCGGCGCGCACGTCGAGGGGAATCCGTCCGGCCGCCTGAACCGCATCGGTATGGAACAAGGCGCCGGCCTGCCGGGCGATCGCGGCCACTTCGGCGAACGGCTGAACCGTTCCGATCACATTGTTGGCCGCCATCAGCGACACGATCCGGGTCGTCGCGCTCACGTGACGACGAAACCAGTCCGTATCAGCCAAACCGTCGGAGTCGACGGGCGCGAGTGTCAGGGCTGCGCCTTGGCTGCGCAAGGCCTTGGCCGTCTCCAGCACGGCCGGATGCTCGATTGCGGAAACGATGACGCCATCGCGGTCCGAGGGCGATGCGCGGAACGCGCCGGCCAGCGCGAGGTTGTCGGCCTCGGTGCCGCTGGCGACGAAGACGATCTCCTTTGCCTTCGCGCCGATCAGCGCCGCCACCTGTTCGCGCGCGGCCTCCACGGCCTCGCGCGCGGCGCGGCCGAGGGCGTGCAGGCTCGACGGATTGCCGAACGCCGCCGAATGCCACGGCGCCATCGCCTCGGCGACGCGGGGATCGACCGGCGTCGTCGCCGAATTGTCGAAATAGATGGTCACGTCACTCGCCCCGATAGAACGTCTGGTTTTCGAGCGCGCGCACGACGCCGAAATGCGATTGCCAGCCGATGGTCTTCTTGCCGACGCAGATCGTGCAGGTCCCCACCGGCGGATTGCCGCGCAGCGTCAGCTCGGCGTCGATGTCGGGCTGCCTCGCGATGGCGTCGGCGATCGGATCGACGCCGATGCCATGCAGCGCATTGACCTCGCGAATGCGCACCTGCGGCGCGGCCTCCATGATGCGGGCGCGGAACACTTCGCGCTCGGCCTGGGAAACGCGGTCGATCTTGGTGACGACGGCGATGTCGGCGAGCGACAGGATCGGGCCGATCTTGCGCGGCAGATTCATGCCGCTGGTCGCCTCCACGACGACAATGCCCAGACCGCGATCGACATAGGGCGCGCAGCGCAGGCACAGGCCGGCGGTCTCGACCAGAAGGATGTCGGCGCCGGACTTTTCCGCCCACTGCACGGCGTCGCCGAGCACCATGACGTTGCAATGATCGGGGCAGAGGTCGCCGGAATAGACTTTTCGCGTGGGAATGGAGAAGTCCCTGGCGAAGCGCTCGTCCTCGTCGGCATATTGCACGTCGATCTTGAGGAAGGCCACCGACCAGCCGCGCCGTTGGAGGCGCGGAATGACGTGATGCAGCAGCGCCGATTTTCCGGTGGTCGCGGTTCCCGCGCAAATGGCCAGTTTCATGCCACGTCTCCGAAGTCGAAGTTTTCGATGCGCAGACCCTGGCGCAGCCGGTCGCGAATGTCCGAAAGCACATCGTCGAAGCGGGCGACTGTCGGCGCCAGCGCGCGCTCGCGCGCGTCGGTCTTGAGCACGTCGGCGATGCGGCCGTCGCGCAGGATGATCCGGTAATCCGACAACAGCGCGATGCGCGGGTCATGGGTGACGAAGATGAAGATCTTCTTGTATCCCCTCAACAATTCCAGCGCGCGCGAGCGGTTGATGCCGGCGTTCTCGACCTCGTCGAGCAGGACGATCGGCGTGTCGCAGATGATGGTCGCGTCGGCGATGAGCAGGGATCGTGTCTGGCCGCCCGACAATTCCGTCATGCTGCTGGACAGCGAAATCGGCTCGCCCGTGAGCTGATTGGCGAAATCGAGCGTTTGTCTCACGAGTTCATCGGCTTCGCGCGACGATGAGCGCCGAATGCCGGCGTGCGTGTGAAGAAACACGTCGACGGGAAGGTCCGACAGGAACGACGTGTGCTGCGTGATGAGCGCGATCGGATTGCGCGACGGATCGTCCCGGAAAACCTCCGGCGGCGTCTCGCCGTTGATCAGGATGCGACGCCCGGTCGGCGTGTCGCCGTCGGCGAACAATTCCATGTCGTTGATCAGGGTCGTCTTGCCCGAGCCGGTCGGGCCGACGACGCTGACGACATCCCCCATGTTCAGGTCGAGGCGATCGATGGCGTCGTGAAGCCCATCGCGGCCCTTGCCTCCGATGATGGAGACCTGGCGGATTACGCTCTGCTGGTGGCCACCCTGATCCAAAGGGCTGTTCGCGGAAAGCTGACCACCCCGTCCGTTCACGCCACTCCAGTCGATCGACGCCTGATTTGCCATGCCAAAGCTCCTTTGCACAACGAGTTTGCAAGGAGCGGGCCATGTTGCAATACTTTGATATTCTTGTATTTTAAACAAAATGGAGAAAATTATTGTTGCAAAAGCAGCAGATAAGAGCAATACCTGCTATATAGCCAGCAGAGATTTGAATCGCGCCCCATGCGAACCCAAGCTCATTTGAAAAAGGCCGGTCGGCCAGACGGCGACTTCGAAAGCGCGCCCTCGGGCGAACTGGTCGCGATGGTCGGGAGTCAAACCAACCCGCGCATCATCGCGGCGAGCGCGATTGTCTTCGAAGATCCGAAATCCCGGGAGGTCGCGCGGCAGATCGAATGTCTGGCGCCCAGCGACGCCAACATCCTCATCGTCGGCGAAACCGGCACGGGCAAGGAACTCGCCGCCCGGCGCCTCCACGACCTGAGCCGGCGCAAGAGCCAGCCGTTCGTCGCGGTCAATTGCGCTTCGCTGTGCGAAAGTCTCGCCGAGAGCGAATTGTTCGGGCACCAGCGCGGCGCTTTCACCGGCGCGCACGTCACCACCGCCGGCTGGTTCGAAATCGCCAACAACGGCACGCTCTTTCTCGATGAAATCGGCGAACTCTCGCTCAATCTGCAATGCAAGCTGTTGCGCGTGCTGCAGCAGCGGGAAGTCGTTCGCGTCGGCTCGCGCCAGGCCATTCCCATCGACGTGCGTCTGATCACCGCCACCAATGTGAACGTCGACAAGGCCATGGCGGCGGGAAAGTTCCGGGAAGACCTGTTCTACAGGATCAAGGTCGCGTCCATCTCGCTGCCGCCGCTGCGGGAGCGGACGCGCGACATCGAGCCGCTCGCCCGACATTTCCTGAAAACCTATACGGAAAAATTGGGCATGGGCCGCGTCGAACTGGCGGAAGCGGCGGTCAGGAAACTCGAAAGCTATCCCTGGCCCGGAAACATCCGGGAGCTGGAAAACGTCATTCACTACGCGCTCCTCGTGTCGAAGGCGCGCCTGCTGACCCCTGACGATCTCAACCTTCCCGCGTTCACGTCGGAGAATTCCGGGCTGACCACTGCGCAGCCCGGTTCAATACAAACCGCGATCGCGGCGGCGATCGACGAGCAGCGGCCCAACATCTTTGAAGACGTCACCAGATCCCTTATCACCATCGCCTACGAGAAAAGCCAGGGAAATCAGGTTCGAGCGGCCTCTCTGCTTGGAATCAGCCGAAACACGTTGCGATCCCATCTTGCAAAGCTTGGCATATTGAAGGGACGATCCGCTCGCCAGTGATCCGCCGCATTGATTTCGACGCGGGTTTCCAAATCGCCTGCGCTGGCCATCGGGAGGGAGAGGGGTCAGCGCCGGTTTGCGCCGGAGCGCAACGAAGGGGCGAAAATCGCCTTGGAGGACCGGCGCACGATCATCGCCGTTTTCCGCCGGGGCCGACCCCGCATCCCCGTGGCCTGCTTTTGGCCCCGGCGCAATGGCGCGCCGGAGCGGGAATTCGTCTAAATTCTATTTTTGATTGAATCGCACCCGCGCATAACGCGCGAAGAACGCGCCGTTTTGGCAAAAACCGTGCGTATCTTGAAAAAAGGAACCGCATTTTGCGCGTAACAACCTTTGGGTTGCGGGGGTGAAAATTTCCGCAAGCGGGGGCAGGGCGGGAGAAGCGTTTTGTTTATTATGTTTTAAAACAATTGTTTGTGTTGGGAAAAAGAGCGTTTCACGTGGAACGAAAAGCGAACAAAGTTTCGCCAAAATGGCTGTTCCCCGATTTTTCGATTTTCACTCCTGCCCGAATTTGCCGTAATGGGCGCGGCGGCTTTACGTCTCCCACCGCGCCAGCGCCTGTTCGTCGGCGTCCTTGGCCTCGACCCAGCCGCCTTGCGTTCCATCGACGCGGTGCTCTTTTTTCCAGAACGGCGCGCGGCTTTTCAAAAAGTCCATGATGAATTCGGCCGCCGCGAAGGCGGCGGCGCGATGGGCGCTGGTCGCGGCGACGAGGACGATCGGTTCGCCCGGCGCGATTTTTCCGTAGCGATGGATCACCGTCAGCCCCTGCAGCGGCCAGCGGTTTTCGGCCTCGGCGGCGATGCGCTCCAGTTCGGCCTCGGCCATGCCGGGATAATGCTCCAGCTCCAGCGCCGCCAGACTGCCCGCCTCGTCGCGGCACAGGCCGACGAAACTGACCAGCGCGCCGACATCCGTGCGCCCGAAGGTGAGCGCGGCGCTGGCGTGGCCGGCGTCGAAAGCCTGCGGCTGGACCTTGATGGTCTTGGGGGTCAAAAATCTGGCCTCTGGCGTTGCGATGCGCGACTATCGCGCAAACACCCGCGCCGCTCAATCCGGCCTTTGCCGTTTAACCCAAAGGAAAGCTGCGTCCTCTAGCCTGATGTCCTCTTGTTTCTGGATGGCTCATGACCGATCTTCCCGACGCCCTGCGCCTGCGCAATCTGCATAAGTCTTTCGGCAAGAAGGCCGTGGACGGTCTCGACCTGACCATCCGCCCAGGCGAATTCTACGCCCTGCTCGGCGCCAATGGCGCGGGCAAGACCACGACCCTGCGCATGGTCGCCGGCCTGTTGCAGCCCGATGCGGGCGAGATTTTCGTTGACGGCGTCGATGCGCGGAAAAACCCGATCGCGGCCAAGCAGCGCATCGCCTGGCTGCCGGATGAACCGCTGCTGTATGACAAGCTGACGCCGCTGGAATATCTGGAATTTGTCGCGGGCCTGTGGGGCATGACGGCCGAGCGCGCCGGCCCTCGCGCGGAAGAACTGCTGCGCCGGTTGAATCTTTGGGAGCAGCGCAACCAGCGTTGCGAGGGGTTTTCGCGGGGGATGCGGCAAAAAACCGTGCTGGCGGGCGCGCTGATCCATGAGCCGCGCCTGCTCATGCTGGATGAACCGCTGACCGGGCTTGACGCCGGCGCCGCGCGGCAGGTCAAGGACATGCTGGTCGAGCAGACCCGCGCCGGCGTGGCGGTGATCCTCACCACGCATATTCTTGAGGTGGCGGAAAAGATCGCCGACCGGATCGGGATCATCGCCGACGGACGGCTGATCGCCGAGGGCGATTTGAACCATTTGCGCAGTTTGAGCGCGGCGCAGACCGCCAGTCTTGAGGAGGTCTTCCTCGATCTCACCGCGCCACGCGAGCCGGGCGTAAATGGGGCCGCCGCGTGAATTCGCTCTCGCTCCCGCGCCTGCTGCGCCACGATCTTACGATTTCCTGGCGCCGGCTGTGCGCGTTTTTGCGCGCGAAAACCAATGCGCGGGGGCTTGTCATCGTCGGCGCCGTGGTCGCCGCGCTTCATGTCGTGGCCTGGCCGTTCGCGACCTCGCTGACGCAATGGGCCGAAAGCGACGGCAGGGTTTATCTGATGGCGCTGGGCATGGTGATCGTGCTGCCCTGGCTGTTTTCGCAGGGGCTGACCGGGGCGACGCGGGCGCTCTATTCGCGCGGCGATCTCGATCTGCTGTTTTCTTCGCCGCTGTCGCCGCGCAAAATCCTGACCTCGCGGGCGCTGGCCGTGGCGATCGAAAGTTTTGGCGCGGTCGGCCTGTTCCTGCTGCCCATCGCCGATGACGCGGCCTTGCAGGGCGGGGCGGTCTGGCTCGCGGTGGCTCCAGCGCTGGCCGCCACCGTGCTGCTGACCACCGGCCTCGCGCTTGCCGCCACGCTCGGCCTGTTCGCGCTGCTCGGTCCCAAGCGCACCCGCAGCGTCGGGCAGGTTTTCGCGACGCTGGTCGGCGCATGGTTTGTGATCTGCGCGCAAATCTTCAATTTTCTGCCGGCGGATTGGCGCGACGCCCTGCGGGTCCAGATGGACCATCCGGCGCCCGGCGGGCTGTTCGATCCGGCGACGCCGTGGTGGCTGCCGGCGCGGGCGGCGGCCGGGCAGTTGGCGCCGCTGGCGCTGTGGACCCTGCTGGGGGTGGCTGTGTTTGTCGCTTCCGTCGCTTTGCTCGGCCACGCTTTTACGCGCGGCGCCCTGAGCGCGGCGGGCGAGGCGCAGGTCAGCGACGGCGGGCGCGAAAAAGACAAAAAATTCCGCTGCGACCGCGCGGGCGCGTTGCGCCGCAAGGAATGGCGGCTGCTGGCGCGCGATCCCTATCTCGTGTCGCAGGTGCTGCTGCAATCGCTCTACACCCTGCCGATCGCGCTGGTGATCTGGAAGGCGCTCGGCGTCGGAAGCGTGGCGGTTTCGGTGTCGCCGGCGCTGGTCGCCGTCGCGGCGCAACTTGCCGCCGCGCTGGCGTTTTTGGCGGCGTCGAGCGAGGAGGCCGGCGATTTCGTGGCCACCGCGCCGGTCTCGCCGCATGAACTGCTGCGGCGCAAGCTGGAGGCGGTGGCCGCGCCGGTCGCCCTGTTCCTGGCCTTGCCGCTCGCCGCGCTGGTCTGGGCCGACGCCTTCGTTGGAGTCGTCACGATAGCTTTCGCCCTTGCGGCGGCGGCCTCGACGGCGGCGCTCAATTTCTGGAAACCGCTGCAAAACCGCCGTGGCGACCTGATCAAAACCCACGCGCAGAACAAGCTGGTGGGTCTCGTCGAACACGGCCTGTCGCTGGCCTGGGCCATCGCCGCGCTGCTGGCCTGCCTCGACCGCTGGGAGGCGGTTGCGCCGGTCGGCGCGGCTCTGGCGCTGTTGTGGCTCAACGCGCCGCGCAAGGCGCGAGCGGCGCCGCAGTTCGCCTGAGGGCGCGGAAGAGATCGCGGGCTATGGTCGCGCGCGCCGTTCGCTGATTGCGGCGGCGACAGCGGCTTCATGGGGATTGTCGGGAAACAGCCATCTGACGAATGTCGTCAGCCGGAGGAGCGCCGCTTGTTACGCCGCTCTCGGCCTGCCAAAATTGAATTCGCCGTCCAGCGCAGAACTTATCTTCACGCCGCGCAAGACGTCAAAGCTTGAGCAGCGGGGTGACGTCATTGTTCTTGGCTTGGCTCGGCGTGGGTGTAAGTCGTGAAAACGCAAAAAGAAACAATTGGACAATAAATTACGTTACGTAAGAATGCTAATGTTGTAATAATATATTTAATGTCAGCGACTATACGTCACGGGCTCACACTGTTAAGTTGTTGTTCATAATGTGTAGGCTAGTATCTGAATGCCTTCATGAAGAAGGCGCCACAGAGGATCTGAGCATGAAGCTCGCCTATTGCAGACCGGCCACTGCGGCGCCGGACCTCGAGCCACGCACCCGGACGGACGTTCGACTTTGTCTTGAACAGTGCCACGGGGATCTCGCGCATCAACCCGCCAGCGTCGCCCGCCGACTCGACCGTCTGCTCCGGCGCTTCTCGGGGTCGCTGGAGCAGGACGGCCACGATCTCTTCGCCCAGGCCCGTCAACTCGAGGAAATGGTCGCGTACCTAGCCGCATTCCGCCGCTCCCACGAGGAAACCCTGCGGTTGCAGCGCAATATGACGCGGTTGCTGCATGAGGTGTTCCGCACGCCGGAATGGCGTCGCCGCTTTATCGCCGGTCTCTGAAACGGAGAGGCTCGCGCCCTCTCTCCGCATGGGACGCCCGTCTTGCGGCGGGTTTTGCGGGGAGAGGGAACGCGTCCCGCGCGAACGTTTTAGCTTCGTGACGCCATGAACAGCAGTTGCGTGTCGAAAGCGGGAACCTTGGTGAAACCCAACGCGCGCAAGGCGCGCGGCGCCTCGACATCCACCACCGAATAGCCTTCCGCAACGCTGCGCTGCGTCAGCTCGGTGGTTTCACTGGCGAAAATTCTGAACGGGTCGCTCGCGGCGGTGAGATCCTCGGGCGACCACTTTGCCACCCAACCCCACAATGTGTCATGTCCCGCAGGCAGATCGTGCGAAATGAAATCCTGGGGCTGCGATGCGCCCCGGGCAAAAATGTTCATGATGTCCTCCCCTCCACGTCCGACCTGGGTCGCCGTCGCGCGGCCGCCGCTTTTGCGGCTGTCCCAGTCTGACGTTGGAAAGATAGGCCCGTAGCACCTCGGACGCAACCGGCAATTGATCTACCGCAAGAACAATATCTTCACGTAACGTCAGGTATTGCCGGCTCAATCGTCGGAAATTTCAGGCGTTGGAAGGCGATAGACGGTGGTCGCCTTGATCCGCTCCATGGCGAAGCGCGAGGTGACCTTCTTCAAAGGAACGGCGGCGATGAGACGCTGGTAAAAGTCGTCATAAGCCGCCGTATCGGGCGCGACCACGCGCAGCAGGTAATCGACGTCTCCGGCCATGCGATAGACATCCATCACCTCGGGCATGGCCGAGACGGCGGAAGCGAATTTCGCCAGCCAGGGCTGGGAGTGGTCATCGGTCTCGATCGAGACGAACACGGTCAGGCTCAAGCCGATCTTGCGCGGGTCGAGCAGGGCGACGCGCCCGGTGATGACGCCCGCCTTCTCCAGCTTTTGAACGCGCTTCCAGCACGGCGTCGGCGACAGGCCCACCGCGCGAGAGAGATCCGCGAGCGCGACGGTCGCGTCCTCCTGCAGCAGCGCGAGGATCTTCCGGTCGATGGCGTCGAGAGTCTTCATCTATTGCTGGATCTGCCAGCTGGCCTGCCGAGCGGCCGAAATTGTCAGTCGCTTCTCGACCTTTTCCTCGGCATAGCCGGAAATGGCCGCGCGCCGGGGCGCCGCGCCGAAGAAACCGACGCCATGGGCGAGACGCAGATGGGTGTCGCGCGGACAGAAGCCAAGCGCGGCGTCGAAGCCGATCCAGCCGATGTCATCGATATACGCTTCGGCCCAGGCATGAAACGCCGCCCCCTCCGCGCCGTCGAGCAGCAGGCCGGAGACGAAACGCGCTGGAATGTCTTGCGCCCGCATCGCCGCGACAAGGACCTGAGCGATTTCGCGCGCCGACCCTTCGCCGTCGGCAAAGACATCCGCCACGGGGCGGGGCGCCGCGTCGGAGGGCGCATGGTTGAGCTTTTCGTGCAACGCCGCCATCAGCAGGTGCAGGCGGCTCAGCCGGTCCTTTTCGCCGCCGAGCTCTTTCGCCGCGAAGGCGGCGATTTCCTCGGCGTCCTCATGGGGGCGCAGGAACAGATCGAGCGGCTGCTTCTCGTTCAGTCCGCGCGCCACGCCCGCCACGTCCTGGGTCTCGACCAGGCCTTCCGCCGTGATGACGATTTTTTCCAAGGGACCCGCATGAGAGCAGGAATGGACGATATTGCCGAACCCGTCCTCGCTCCGGCGCAGAGTGGCGACCGGCTCGACGCCGACGAACCAGTCGAGCACATGCAGGCCGTCGAACGGACGCGGCGTCAGCCGCAGCACCTGGTTGGCCGAGCGCGTCGGCTCGGAATAGCTTGCTTCGATCTGAAGGGACACTCGCGCGCGCATGACGGAACCTTAACCCAGCAGATAGTGTTCGGCGATGGCTCCAGCGAGGCCATTGTTGTCCGTGATGAATCCATCGACGAATTCGTGCAGGCCCGACTGGAAAATCTCCTTGATCGAGGCGCCCTCCAGCTTGCGCTTGATGGCGCGCGCCTGCCGTTGCGGGTCGCCGTGGCGGCCGTATTGATTGCCGATCGCGTCGAGCCAGCGCACCACCTCGCCATAGCAGGAAATCAGCGAACGCGGCATTTCCGGCCTGAGGATCAGGAGGTCGGCGACGTTCCACGGCTTGATGCTCTCGCGATAGACCCAGTGATAGGCCGTGAGCGCCGAAACCGAGCGTAAAATGGCGCTCCACTGGAAGAAATCGACCGAGCCGCCCAACGGCTCATGCTCGGGCAACAGAAGCTGGTATTTCACGTCGAGCACGCGCGCGGTGTTGTCGGCGCGTTCGATCGAGACGCCGAGCCGCGAGAAATAATAGACGTCGTTGCGCAGCATGGTGCGATAGGCGAAGCCGTCGTAGAGGCTGGACGTTTCCTTGACGAAATCCAGAAAGCCGATCAGCGCCTCGCGGTCGATGGCCGTCGGCTCCCCGTTTCGGCCCTCGAAGCTTTTCAGCTTGATCCAGGCGCTGTTGATATGTTCCCACATCTCCACGGTGAGGGCGGTGCGCACGGCGCGGGCGTTGGTGCGGGCGAACTCGATGCAGTTGCGGATGCTCGACGCATTGCGCGGGTCGAAAGCCAGATAGGCGATGACATTGCCTTCATTGGCGACGTCGAAATGCTCCGGAAAGGTTTCGTCGGCGCCGGAGGCGATCAGCACGCTGGTCCATTCGTCCTGTTTGGCGGCGTAAGCCGTGGGCAGGGCTGAAATGCGGTTTGAGGCCTCGATCAGGCGGGCGAGGAAGTCGGCGCGCTCCAGATAGCGCGAGACCCAGTAGATGTTGTCTGCGGTGCGGGCGAGCATGTCTTGTCCTATTTTGCGTTCGTTGCCAGAACCCAGGTGTCCTTGGTGCCGCCGCCCTGGCTGGAATTGACCACGAGCGAGCCCTCTTTCAGCGCCACGCGGGTGAGGCCGCCCGGCACGATGCGCGCGCCGTCCGCGCTCGACAGCACGAAGGGGCGCAGGTCGACGTGGCGTGGAGCCACCCCGCCCGGGAAGGACGTGGGGCAGGTCGAAAGCGATAGCGTCGGTTGGGCGATGAAACCGTCGGGATCGCTGAGCAGCTTTTGGCGGAAGGTCTCGATCTGCTCCTTGCTGGCGTGCGGGCCGACCAGCATGCCATAGCCGCCGGAGCCGTTGACCTCCTTCACCACCAGTTCGGACAGGTGTTCGAGCACATATTTGAGCGAATCGGGCTCGCGGCAGCGCCATGTCCGCACATTCTTGAGCTTGGCTTCCTCGCCGAGATAGAAGCGGATGATGTCGGGCATGTAGGTATAGACAGCCTTGTCGTCGGCGACGCCTGCGCCCGGCGCGTTGGCCAACGTGACATTGCCGGCGAGATACGCGCCCATCAACCCGGCGACGCCGAGCGCGCTGTCCGGCCGGAACACCAGCGGGTCGAGGAAATCGTCGTCGACGCGGCGGTAAATCACGTCCACGCGCTTCAGCCCTTCGGTGGTGCGCATGTAGACCACGTCGTCGCGCACCGTGAGGTCGCGGCCCTCGACCAGTTCGACGCCGAGTTTGTCGGCCAGGAACGAATGCTCGTAATAGGCCGAATTGAACTGGCCAGGGGTGAGAATGATGATGCAGGGATCGCCGGGGCAATGGGGCGGGGCGACGGAGCGCAGCGACGCCAGCAAATTGTCGGGATAATTGTCCACCGGCAGCACGGCGTGCTGCGAGAACAGGCCGGGCAGCAACCGCATCATCATCTCGCGGTCTTCCAGCATGTAGGACACGCCCGATGGCGTGCGGCAATTGTCTTCGAGGACATAGAAGTCCTCTTCGTCGATGCGGACGATGTCGATCCCGGCGATATGGGTCCAGATGTCGTGGGGCGCGCTATGGCCCTGCATTTCCGGCCGGTAGCATTCGTTGCGGAAGATCAGGTCCGAGGGGACGATTCCGGCGCGCAAAATGTCCTGGCGGCCGTAGATGTCGGTCAGGAACATGTTCAGCGCCTTGACGCGCTGGATCAGGCCGGCTTCCAGCCTGGTCCATTCGTCGCGGCCGAGCAGGCGGGGAATGATGTCGAAGGGGATGAGGCGTTCGGCGGCCTCCTTGTCGCCATAGACGGCGAAGGTGATGCCGATCTTGCGGAATAGAATTTCCGCCTGTTCGCGGCGGGAATCGAGCAGTGCGGGCGGGGAGACGCGCAGCCATTCGGCGATTCGGTCGTAGAGGGGGCGCGGTTCCGTCGCGCCATTGGTCATCTCGTCAAAAAACTGGGACATCGGCTGAATCGCCCCTGGCAAGCACACGGTCCGCGCCGAAGACGCGGCGCTTGAATCGCCTCGTCCTTGTCGCGCTGGCCTAGCTTAAATGCCTTGTGAAAGGCTGCGATAGCCTAAATTGTGGTCAGACGGTGACTATTTGGCCCAATCGATGTGCGAGCGGCCAGGATTGCCCAGAAAACAGGCTTAACCCACGTCAGGGCGCTTTGGCGGCGCGTCGCGTGGGGGAAAATTCGCCGCGCGGGGGCTGGCGGCGATGGGCGGTCGGCCCCGATCTGGGAGACCGCCGCCGCCGAATCCGGCCGGAACAGCTCCGGCAAAGGGTCGCCGCCCAAGGCGGCGCGCCCGTCAGAACAGGTTGGGAACGTACATGTCCTTCGGAATTTCCTCGCGCTTGTAATCCGGATTGTGCGCGCGCGGCGGCAGCACCACCTCGGGATGCTCGACGTCGGTATAGGGGAACTGCGTCAGCAGGTGGTTGATGCAGTTCAGGCGGGCGGCCTTTTTATCGTTGCCGTCGATTACCCACCAGCGCGCCTCCGGTATATGGGTGCGCTCGAACATGTCTTCCTTGGCCTTGGTGTAGGCCTCCCAGCGGATGCGCGACTGAAGATCCATCGGGCTCAGCTTCCATTGCTTGAGCGGATCGTGGATGCGCATCTCGAAGCG
This sequence comes from Rhodoblastus sphagnicola, assembly GCF_002937075.1. Taxonomy (GTDB): domain Bacteria; phylum Pseudomonadota; class Alphaproteobacteria; order Rhizobiales; family Beijerinckiaceae; genus Rhodoblastus; species Rhodoblastus sphagnicola. The sequence continues at coordinate 15,899 of NZ_NHSJ01000034.1, read as the reverse complement.
GAAATGCTGCTGCTCGTCGGTGATGGAGAACCAGTATTTGATCAGCGTGATGCCCGAGCGCACCAGCATGCGTTCGAATTCCGGCGCGGCGCGGTAGAATTCCTCGACCTCGTCCTCGGTGCAGAACCCCATCACGCGCTCGACGCCGGCGCGGTTGTACCAGGAGCGGTCGAACAGCACGAGTTCGCCGCGCGCCGGCAGGTGCGGCGCATAGCGCTGGAAATACCATTGGCCCTTTTCGCGCTCGGACGGCGCCGTGAGCGCCACCACGCGGCAGACGCGGGGATTGAGGCGCTGGGTGATGCGCTTGATCACGCCGCCCTTGCCGGCGGAATCGCGGCCCTCGAACAGCACCACCGCCTTGGCGCCGGTCTTGCTGATCCAGTCCTGGAGACGCACCAGTTCGCGCTGGAGGCGGAACAATTCCTTGAAATAGACGGACCGGCTGACGCTCTTTTCGTCGGGATGGTCGGAGGCGTGGTCGAGCAGGGCTGCGAGGCGGTCGTCGTCAAGCTCTTCTTCGAGTTCCTCGTCGAAACTGTCGAGCATGTCGGCGCGCACACGGTCCTGGAAAGCGGCTTTCGGGTCGGTCTCGTCGGTCAAGGATCGTCTCTCTCTTCAATGGCCGCGCACACGCGCGAAAGAACGATAAAGCCGCCATGTGCAGATTTTATAAAACTTAGGCCCTCAGGCGCGCGGCGACCCCGGCCGGCCCTTCGGCTTTTTTCGGGGGGATTCGGACTTGCCGGACGGCGAGGCGAGGCCCGAGCGCATCAGCAGGGCGAGCGCGCCGAAAGCCGCCGCCAGGCACAGCACGGTCGCATAGAACGTGCCGTTGTCGCTGTCGGCGAAAACGAGGTTCTTGGTGTTCATGCCGAAATAGCCGGTGACGAAGGTCGCCGGCAGCAGCACGGCCGTGACCAGGGTCAGCATGTAGAGCCGGTCGTTGGTCTCCAGCGTCAGGATGGCGTTGATCTCGTCCTGTAGCATGCGGGCGCGGTCCTGAAGGTTGCCGACGTCGCGCGTGAGCGATTCGGCGCGCTGGGCGAGGCCGGCGGCGATGGTGGCGAATTCCTCGTCCTCCTGCTCGTCGGATTCTTCTTCCATGCGCTCGAGCGTCGAATGCAGGCCGTTGATCTGGCGCGACAGACGCACGGCCTGGCGGCGGGCCTTGCCGAGGCCGGCGCGCTGGTCGCGCCCGCGCCCCTCGATGACGACGTTTTCCTCGATCTGATCGAGCGTCGCGGCGATGGCGCGGCACATGGTCGTCGTGCAGTCGCACAGGCGCGAGACCAGCAATTCCAGCAAGTGGGCGGGGGTCTCCGCCTTGGCGCCGTCCGACAGCGCGCGCCGGGTCATCTGCGCCGAATAAAGCGCCGCGCGCCGCGCCGTGATGACGAAGTCAGGGCCGCAGGCGAAGCGCAGGAAGTCCGAATCCGGCTTGGCGCCGTCGATTCCGATCTGATGATCGACGATGGCGCCGGAGACGACGCCTTCGACCCGCTCCACGAACTGATGGTCGACCTCGCCGCCGAGCGCATCGCGCGCCTCCTGCGTCATGGAGGGGACGTCGTTCAGGATGTCGTCCATGCGCCGGTTGATGTGGTCGAGATGGATCCAGACGTAGCCTTCGCCGCCCGAGCCGATGCGCTTGATGTCCTCGGCCGTCCCCGGTTCGGCCTGGCCCGAAGCGTCGAAGCGCACGATCCAGATGCAGCCGGGCACGCCGGTTTCGAGCGCGGGTTTTAGGCGATCAACGGACATGGGCTTCCTCGACTGGATGTTCATGCGGTATTAGCCCGGCGCTCTTGAAAGTCTTTTGACAAAGCGCGCCGGCGCGGTCGAGAGCCGCCCGGCGCGCGCCTGTATTACCGCACGAGAATGTTGCGGAACTGCCAGGGGTCGCTCTCGTCGATGTCCTCGGGGAAAAAGCCGGGACGGCCCTGCAGCGGGGTCCAGTCGGTATAGACGCCGACGACCGGACCGAGATAGGGGGTCTGGATCTCCAGGCAGCGCTTGTAGTCCATTTCGTCGGCCTCGATGATGCCCAAGGTCGGGTTTTCCAGCGCATAGACCATGCCGGCCAGCACCGCCGAGGAGACCTGCATGCCCGTGGCGTTCTGATAGGGGCACAGCGTCCGGGTCTCCTCGACCGAAAGCTGCGATCCGTACCAGTAGGCGCCCTTGGCGTGGCCGAACAAGAGCACGCCGAGTTCGTCGATGCCGTCCACGATCTCGTGCTCGTCGAGGATGTGGTTCTTCTCCTGCGCAACGCCGCCGGCGCCGAACATTTCGTGCAGCGACAGCACGGCATCGTCGGCGGGGTGATAGGCATAATGGCAGGTCGGGCGATAGGCCGCCGCCCCGCTCGCATCGCGCACGGTGTAGTAATCCGCAATCGAAATCGACTCGTTGTGGGTCACGAGATAGCCGTATTGCGCGCCGGGCGTCGGCGTCCAGCTTCTGACGCGCGTATTGGCGCCGGGCTGCAGCAGGTAGATGGCGGCTCCGCAGCCGGTTTCATGCTTGCGGCCGTTTTCAGGCATCCATTTTTCATGGGTGCCGAAGCCGAGTTCGGCCGGTTGAAGGCCCTCGGACACAAAGCCGTCCACTGACCAGGTGTTGACGAACACGCCGCGTGGCTTGGGGGTTTTGGCGCGCTGGGTGTCGCGCTCGGCGATATGCACGCCCTTGACGCCCAGGCGTTGCGCCAGCGCCGCCCAGTCCTCGCGTGTCTTCGGCTCTGGCTGCGCGTCGCCGAGATCCTTGGCGAGATTGACCAGGGCCTGCTTGACGAACCAGGACACCATCCCGGGATTGGCGCCGCAGGTGGAGACGGCGGTGGGGCCGCCGGGATTGTCGCGCTTGGATTTCAGCAGGGTCTCGCGCAAGGCGTAATTGGTGCGGGTCTCCGGGCCGCGGGTCTTGTCGAAATAGAAGCCGGCCCAGGGCTCGACCACGGTGTCGATGTAAAGCGCGCCGATCTCGCGGCAGAACTCCATGATCGCCACCGAGGAGGTGTCCACCGAAAGATTGACGCAAAAACCCTGGCCGCCGCCTTGGGTCAGCAGAGGCTTCAGCAGTTCGCGATAATTGTCCTTGGTCACCGCGCCGTGGACGAAGTCATAGCCGCGCTCATCCACCAGCTTGCGGTCCTTGTCGGTCGGATCGATCACCGTGAGCCGGGCGTGATCGAATTCGAAATGGCGTTCGATCAGCGGCAGGACCCCCTTGCCGATGGAGCCGAAGCCGATCATCACAATCGGGCCGCTGATGCGACCGTGGATGGGCGATTTGGTCATGCTGTCGTCCTTTTCCGCGAAGGTTTTGGCGGTAATGGCTAAGGCGGCGCCCCAGGTCAAGCGACCTCGCGCGCAACCGCCCATGCTCAAGCGAATTGCACAAAATTGTGACAGTTGGACGCGATCAGGCCGCCTTGCGGCGCGGCGCGTCGGCGGGGGCGGGGCGGCCGGCCGGGCGCAGCAGGCCGAAAGCCCCTTCGAGCGCGCCTTCGCGCAGTTCAATGCCCAGGAAGCGCGCGGGATCGACCGGGCCGGGCATGTCGAGGCCGGCCATCTGGGTCCGGGCGAAGCCAAAGCGCCGGTAATAGGGTTCGTCGCCGACCAGGATCACGGCCTCGTGGCCCAAGGCGGCGGCCTTTTCGAGCGCCATGCGGATCATCTGGCCGCCAAGGCCCTTGGAGCGCAGCGTGGGCGAGATCGCGATCGGGCCGAGCAGCAGCGCCTTGCGGCCGTCGCCGGTCTCTATGTCCCACAGGCGCAGCGTGCCGACCAGCACATTGTCGCGCAGGGCGGTGAAGGCCAGGCCTTCGGCGGGAAGCCGGCCCTCGCGCAGCCTTTCGCTGGACTTGCGGTGACGGTTGAGCCCGAACGCCTTGTCGAGCAGGATTTCGCGCGCGAAGCCGTCGCGCGGGACTTCGTCCCGGATCAGGATTTCGGCGGCGGCTTGGCTGTGTGCGGACGGATGCATGGTGACCTCCACGGGTCAAGAGGGCGCGCCGACGGCGAAGGGTTAACCTGCCGGCGGGGAGGAGGCGTCACGCGAACTGAAAACTCAGATCACTCGGGGCTCGGTGAGAGCGGGCTTAGCCCTGCGATGGCGCGAAATGTCGCGCGCGCGGACTTCGTCGCGATGATCGGAGGCGGTTGAACAGAATATGCATCGCGGCATCCCTTCGAAGGGCGCGGTATCAGCGCCACGGAACCAACTTCGAGCGGATGAGCTCCAGACGTTTTCGCCCGCGCGATGGAGACGCGAACGAAAGTGCGACCAGGCCATCCAGGGTTTTCCGCGCGGAAACGCGTGAACCCGGTGCTGCGCCGTGGACACATCAACCCGAGCAAGCGCGATACGCTCAACCGGTTGTTGTGGCCTTCGATTGGAAAGGGAGATCCCGATCCGCACACCCGGCAAGAAAGACAAGCCTCTTCGGTACGTTGGCTTTGGAGGCCAACAGAGACGAAAAAGCCCGGTCCGTCGTTGCTTTAAGTCGCGAACCTCCGTCGAGACGGGAGTTCGCCGGTTCGCTTCCGGCCGCCAGTTGCTTTTGATGCGCCTCGCCGACCTGCGCCCCGACTTTTAGGGCTTGTCCAGCTTGACGCCAACCGGCGCGCGACCACAGGCACGTGCGATTTGGGCGAGGGGATAGATGGCACAAAACGGTGGAGATGCAAGAAAAAAAAGCGCCACACCCCATGTTTTGGCGGCCGTGGTTGCAAAATTGCGGGTTCCGGCCTTTGCGGAGAGGCGGTATGAACAAAATGTAATCCCCGCTTGCCCCGCGCGGACGGCGCCAGAGCCTTGCCGAAGCCCGAAAAGGCCGCTACCAGCAAAGTAAATTTTCTGGTTTTTGTTCCGAGTCGCCGATGACCTCCCTTGACCGCCGCTCCATGATAACCGCCCTGGCCGCTTCGGGGGCAGCGGCGCTGGCGCGGCCCGCCTTTGCCCAGCCAGGACCTCAGGAGAAGGGTCTGCCGCAACAGCCGCCACGCTTCAGTTTCGAGGACGTGCTCAAGCGCGCAAAGGAGCTCGCGGCCGCGCCCTACGATTCGATGCCGCCGAAATTGCCGGACGCCCTGGGCAAGCTCGACTTCGACTCCTATCGCGACATTCGCTTCAAGGCGGAAAAGTCGCCGCTGAACGCCGGGCCGTTCCGGCTGCAATTGTTCCATCCGGGCTTCATCTACACGCGTCCGGTGGTGGTCAACACCATCCGCGACGGCATCGCCACGCCCGTGCCCTATTCCGCCAACCTGTTCGACTACGGCCGCAACAAGTTCGACCACAATCTTCCGGTCAATCTCGGCTTCGCCGGCTTCCGCCTGCATTACCCGCTCAATTCCGCGCGCGGCAATGACGAACTGGTCTCGTTCCTCGGCGCGACCTATTTCCGCTTCCTCGGCCGGGGCCAGTCCTATGGCCTGTCCGCGCGAGGCCTTTCCGTCAACACCGGCGGCGACGACGAGGAATTTCCCCTGTTCCGCGAATTCTGGATCGACGTCTCCGACGCGTCGGCGGAGCGCGCGACCATCTACGCGTTGCTCGACAGCGCCTCCGTGACGGGCGCCTATCGCTTCGACCTTTATCCCGGCGCCGAAAGCGTTATGGAGGTTTCCGCTGCCATCATTCCGCGCCGCCCCGACGTCAAGTTCGGGCTGGCGCCTTTGACCTCCATGTTCTTCACCGGCGAGGACAGCCCGCGTCCTCTGGACGATTACCGGCCCGAACTGCATGATTCCGATGGCCTGCTCATGCACACCGGCTTCGGCGAGTGGATCTGGCGCCCGCTGCGCGCGCCGCGCATTGGCGGTATGTCCACGTTCGAAGACAAGTCGATCAAGGGGTTTGGGCTCGTCCAGCGCGACCGCAATTTCGAGCATTACCAGGACATCGAATTGAACTACGAGGTCCGCCCGACATATTTCGTCGAACCGCACGGCGATTGGGGCGAGGGCCGAATCGAACTGCTGGAGCTGGCGACCAAGGACGAGACGGCGGACAATATCGTCGCCTACTGGACCTTGCAGAATCGGCCCGAGGCCAACAAGCCCTTCTATTATTCCTATCGCATCCGCGCGCTGCTGGAAGCGCCCGACCTCTCGCCGAACGGCCGGTTGCGCAATGTCTGGAAGACGGCGCCCAAGGCGCTGGGATCGCCGGAGCAGGTTGGAGTCGGCTCGCGGCGCTTCATCCTGGATTTTGACGGTGGCGACCTCAGCTATTTCCTGACCGATCCCGGACAGGTGGAGATTTCCGCCAGCGCGTCTCGCGGAAAAATCCTGCGCACATTCATCGCGCCGAACCCGCATATCCAGGGTTTTCGGGCGATGGTGGACGTGCAGACCGATCCCGGCTCCTCCGCGGAAATCCGCGCCTTTTTGCGCGCGGGTCCCAGGGCGCTGACGGAAACGGCGCTGATCCCGTGGATCGTGGAGTAGCAAGCCTTTCCGATTAGCGATTTGAGTTTCGTGTTGGCGCCGGCCGGGATTTTGTTCCGGAGTTTATGTCGCCTAGCGAGACTTGAGCCCCTCGGATGCAGGCGTGAAGCCAATTTTTCCAAAGGGTTGAGCTTCACCGAGGGGGCAAGCGGTTACAAATTACCGGTTTGTCATCGCCACGGCGGCCCCGCCGCACGCCACCTTGAGCGCCCGCAGACGCGCCATGAAAGACTCCGCACCAAGCTTGCGCGGGGCAGGCGAAGAATTCCAGAGGTCCGCGCGGCACACTGGCGGGAGCGTCTCCACAACCTCGGACGCGAACAAAAAAAGAACTTGCAAACAGGAACAAACAACGTACATTCCGGCCATGCGCGGTTGCACGCGCCGCGTGAACTATGTCAAAAGGGTCAGGCCGATGTCGCAAGCGAATCTTCGCCTCGTGGAAGGAACCTCAGTGGACAAGACCAAGGCCCTGGACGCCGCTCTGTCGCAAATCGAACGCGCCTTCGGCAAAGGCTCGATCATGCGGCTCGGCAAGAATCAACCGGTCGCGGAAATCGAAACCATCTCCACGGGGTCGCTCGGCCTCGACATCGCGCTCGGAGTCGGCGGCTTGCCGCGCGGCCGCGTCATTGAAATCTTCGGGCCGGAATCCTCCGGCAAGACCACGCTCGCGCTGCACACCATCGCGGAAGCGCAGAAGCGCGGCGGCGTCTGCGCCTTCGTCGACGCCGAACATGCGCTCGATCCGGTCTATGCGCGAAAACTCGGCGTGCAACTCGACGACCTGCTGATTTCTCAGCCCGACACCGGCGAGCAGGCGCTGGAAATCACCGACACGCTGGTACGCTCCGGCGCCATTGACGTACTGGTGGTCGATTCGGTGGCGGCTTTGGTGCCCCGCGCGGAAATCGACGGCGAAATGGGCGATGTCCAGCCCGGTCTTCAGGCCCGGTTGATGAGCCAGGCCATGCGCAAGCTGACGGCCTCGATCTCCAAGTCCCGGACCATGGTGATTTTCATCAACCAGATCCGCATGAAGATCGGCGTGATGTATGGATCGCCGGAGACCACCACCGGCGGCAACGCCCTGAAGTTCTACGCTTCCGTGCGTCTTGAAATCCGCCGTATCGGCTCGATCAAGGACCGCGAGGAGGTCACCGGCAACCAGACCCGCGTCAAGGTGGTCAAGAACAAGGTGGCGCCGCCGTTCAAACAGGTCGAATTCGACATCATGTATGGCGAAGGCGTTTCCAAGGTGGGCGAACTGGTGGATCTCGGCGTGAAGGCCGGTGTGGTGGAAAAATCCGGCGCCTGGTTCTCTTATGACAGCCAGCGCCTCGGCCAGGGCCGCGAAAACGCCAAGGCGTACCTGCGGGCCAATCCCGAAGCGGCTGCGCGAATCGAGCAGACCATCCGCGAAAACGCCGGGCTGATCGCCGACAAGATTCTGGAAATCGCCGAACCCTCCGCCGACGACGAGGAATAAAACAAACCTCTTCGTCCCTCTGACCGGCGCGTTCCCCCACGCGCCGGTTCTATTTTTCGCGCTGGCGGGACGGGGCCCTCGCCCGCGCGGGCTGGTGAAGAGCCCGAAAACTCCGCGCTCTCCGATCCGCGCAGCCCGCGGGTCTCGACTCGGCCGCGCCCCTCCATTAGATAGGACCGCTTGCCTCCGTGAACGCCACCGCCCGATGCGGCGTTCGGGCAAGTGGCAAGGCATAAAGGGCTCGAGTGCATTCCATGAGCGGCGTCAACGAAATCCGGTCGGCATTTTTGGAACATTTCGCGCGGCACGGCCACGCTAAGGTCGACTCCGCGCCGCTGGTGCCGCGCAACGACCCAACCCTGATGTTCACCAACGCCGGCATGGTGCCGTTCAAGAACGTCTTCACCGGAGCCGAAAAGCGCGACTATGTCCGCGCCACCTCTTCGCAGAAATGCGTGCGCGCCGGCGGCAAGCACAACGACCTCGACAATGTCGGCTATACCGCCCGTCACCACACCTTCTTCGAAATGCTCGGCAATTTCTCCTTTGGCGATTATTTCAAGGAGCAGGCTATCGCGCTGGCCTGGGAGCTGATCATCAAGGAGTTCGGTCTCAAGAAAGATCGCCTGTTGGTCACCGTCTATCACGACGACGACGAAGCCTACGGTCTTTGGAAAAGAATCGCCGGATTTTCCGACGACCGCATCATCCGCATCGCCACGTCGGACAATTTCTGGTCGATGGGCGACACGGGCCCCTGCGGCCCTTGCTCCGAAATCTTTTACGACCAGGGCGAGGGGCTCGCCGGCGGCCCGCCCGGGAGCCCGGACGAGGACGGCGACAGATTCCTGGAATTCTGGAACCTGGTGTTCATGCAATATGAGCAGGTCGCGCCCGGCCAGCGCGTTCCCCTGCCACGGCCCTCGATCGACACAGGCATGGGCTTGGAGCGCATCGCCGCGCTGATGCAAGGCGTGCATTCCAATTTCGAGATCGACCTGTTCCGGGCCCTGATCCGCGCCGTCGCTGACGCCACCGGCGTCGAGCCCGACGGCGCAATGCGCGCCAGCCACCGCATCATCGCCGATCATCTGCGCGCTTCCGCCTTCCTCGTCGCCGATGGCGTGCTGCCGTCGAACGAGGGACGCGGCTATGTCCTGCGTCGCATCATGCGCCGAGCCATGCGCCACGCGCAATTGCTCGGCGCCCGCGATCCGCTGATGTGGCGGCTGGTTTCTGCTTTGGTGCGTGAAATGGGCGCCGCCTATCCCGAACTGGTCCGGGCGCAGTCCCTGATCGAGGAGACTCTGAAGCTGGAGGAGACCCGCTTCCGCATCACGCTCGCGCGCGGCCTCACCATCCTCGACGAGGAGGCGCGCGATCTCACCTCCGGCCAGAACCTTTCTGGTGAAGTGGCGTTCAAGCTCTACGACACTTACGGCTTCCCGCTCGATCTCACTCAGGAAGCCCTGCGCGCGCGAAAAATCGGGGTGGACAAGGCGGCGTTCGACGCCGCCATGGCGCGCCAGAAGGCCGAAGCGCGCAAGAGCTGGTCCGGTTCGGGCGAGGCGGCGACGGAAACCGTCTGGTTCGGCGTCAAGGACCGCGTCGGCGCCACGGATTTCCTGGGATACGAGACCGAGCGCGCCGAAGGCGTGGTGGTCGCGCTGCTACGTGACGGTGCGGAACAGCAAAAACTGGCCAAGGGCGACAAGGGTTTCGTCATCCTCAACCAGACGCCGTTTTATGCCGAATCCGGCGGCCAGGTCGGCGACACGGGTGTTTTACACACGGCTGGCGTCACCTTTCGCGTCGACAATACTCTGAAAAAGCTAGGCGATCTCTTTGTCCATGAAGGCGAGGTCGTCGAAGGCGAATTCGAGGTCGGCTCTGCGCTGGAACTCGACGTCGATATCGAGCGCCGCGCCGCCATCCGCGCCAACCATTCCGCCACCCACTTGCTGCACGAAGCCCTGCGCCAGGTGCTGGGCGACCATGTCGCGCAAAAGGGGTCGATGGTGGCCGCCGACCGGCTGCGCTTCGACTTCGCCCATCCCAAGCCCGTCACCGACCAGGAACTGGCGGAGGTCGAGGAGATCGCCAATCGCGTGATTCTGGAAAACGCCGGCGTCGAAACTCGGCTTATGGACGTGGATCAGGCCATTGAATCCGGCGCCCGCGCCCTGTTTGGGGAAAAATACGGCGACGAAGTCCGCGTGGTCTCCATGGGGCGCGGTCATCGTCACGCCTTTTCGGTTGAGTTGTGCGGCGGCACCCATGTGCGCCGCACTGGCGACATCGGTCTGGTGTCGATCGTCGGCCGTAGCGCGGTCGCCGCAGGCGTGCAGCGCATCGAGGCGAAAACCGCCAGCAGCGCGCGAAAACATCTCAACACGGAATCGCGCGTGCTGCGCGATCTCTCTGGCCTTTTGCGCGCGCCGATCGAGGACGCGGCGGAAAGGCTCTCCGTGCTGATCGAGGAGCGGAAGAAACTCGAACGCGAGTTGGCCGACGCGCGCAAGCGCCTTGCCATGAGCGGCGGCGCGGGGGCGGAACAGCCGGTCAATCAGATCGCCGGAATCAACTTTTTCTCGCGCGCCGTGACCGGGGTCGAGATGAAGGATCTGAAATCGCTGGCCGACGAGGCCAAACTGGCGGTCGGTTCCGGCGTGGTGGCGATTGTCGGCGTGTCCGAGGATGGCCGCGCCGGCGTAGTGGTGGCGGTGACGCCCGACCTCACCGCGAGATTCAACGCGGTGGATTTCGTCCGCGCTGCTGCCGAAAAACTCGGCGGCAAGGGCGGTGGCGGCCGTCCAGACATGGCGCAGGCTGGCGGCCCCGATGGCGCTGCGGCGGACGCGGCGCTGGCGGCGGTGGCGGCGGCGCTGGAGAGCCGCGCGGGGGCGTGAAGCTCACTGTCTCAGTCGTCATGCCCGGGCTTGTCCCGGGCATCCACGCCGGGACGTTGCTTCAACGGTTCGAAACTGGATCTCACTTTCCGCTTTCTGAACAGAGACTCGCCCACCTTGCCGGCGTGGATGGCCGGCCATGACGGCTCGGAGGATGCGTGATCCGTGATCTTTACCGTTTCTCCCGTCGGTGCAGGAACGCCAACCGCTCGAACATATGCACGTCCTGCTCGTTTTTGAGCAGGGCGCCGTGCAGCGGCGGGATCAGCTTCGACTGATCGGACTCGCGCAAGTGCTCCGGGGAAATATCCTCGGACAGCAGCAACTTCAGCCAGTCCAGCAACTCCGAGGTCGAAGGCTTTTTCTTCAGTCCGGGAACCTCGCGCATCTGGAAGAACAGCCGCAGCGCCTCTTCGACAAGCCCGTTCTTCAGATCGGGGAAATGCGCTGATACAATGGCTTCCATCGTCTCCCGGTCGGGAAATTTAATGTAGTGGAAGAAGCATCGGCGCAGGAAGGCGTCGGGCAGTTCCTTCTCATTGTTGGAGGTGATGATCACCAGCGGGCGGCGCTTGGCCCGCACCGTCTCGCCGGTCTCGTAAACGTGGAACTCCATGCGGTCGAGTTCGAGCAGCAGGTCGTTGGGGAATTCGATGTCCGCCTTGTCGATCTCGTCGATCAGCAGAACCGTGTGCGCGTCGGAGGCGAAGGCGTCCCAGAGCTTGCCCCGCTTGATATAGGCGCCGATGTCGCCGACCCTGGGGTCGCCCAGTTGCGAATCGCGCAGGCGCGACACCGCATCATATTCATAGAGGCCCTGTTGGGCCTTGGTGGTGGATTTTATGTGCCAGGTGAGCAAAGGCGCGCCTAGCGCCGCCGCCACCTCTTCCGCCAGCACCGTCTTGCCCGTTCCGGGTTCGCCCTTCACCAGCAGCGGTCGCTCGAGCGCGAGCGCGGCATTGACCGCGACTTGCAGGTCGCGTGTGGCGATATAGCGGTCAGATCCCTTGAAGCGCATGGCGAGGTCCGGTGTGAGTTCGCCCGATTGTGGCGCCGCGACAGGACCGCGGCAAGCGCGCCCGAGCGAATCCGCCGCCGCGCGAATCTATCGCAAAGGTTATGAAACTATTAACAAGACCCCGCCTTAAGGCGAAGAGGACGCGCTAGACTTGCGCAAGACAATGTGGAATTGGGGGTGGAGGGCGACGTTTCTGTGACATTTCTACAACGTATTGCCTCAGAATGACCCATATTGGCCCGATTCCGCCCCGATCACAGCCTAGGCGTCTTCTTTGATCAAGGGTGCTGGATTAAAGTGAAGTTCTCGGAAGCCCCCGGTCGCACCAATCGGCCACACGCAAAGCGACCGGGCGAAAAATATTCGTTGTGTCACTGAAGCCCTCGGGAGGGGTATTCAAAATGAAACTCACCGCTAAATTCGCCGGCGCGTTGCTCGGCGCCATGACCTTCTCGGGCGCAGCCCTCGCCAGCTCAACCACCCCCCCCGGCGAACGCGCCGGCCTCGATCTCGCCTCGCCGCTGCCGGAAGGCGTGTATTTCCTCAACATCGGTTCCGTCGGTTCCTGGCGCGGTTCCAAGGGTGATAACGCCTTTGACTATGACGTGCCGATCCTCGCTTGGTCGACCCCCTGGACCATCCTCGACGGCCGCATCCAGTTCCTCGGCGCCATTCCCACGATCTCCGCTTCCGCCCACAACGGCATTTACGAGCGGGGCCTTTACAACCCCTTCGTCGCCGGCCAGATCGCCTGGAACCTCGGCAACGGCTTCTCGGTCAGCTACTTGGCGGGCGCCTATATCGGAATTGGCGGCACCAATGCCTATTACAATAACGGCGCTGTGCTCGCTACGGATCCGCTGAACCAGACCACCTTCCACCAGCAGCTTGCTCTCGCTTGGCATGGCGGCGGCTGGAACGCGACAGCCAACCTGATGTACGGCATCGTCGGCAATAACGACACTTCCCACGTCGCTAACCCTGACTACTTCAACTATGACCTCGGTTTGACCAAGACCATAGGCAAGTGGGAAGTTGGTATCGTGGGCTACGGCTCGACCGACGTGGGTCGTCCGTATGCGAGCTATGCCATGCAGTCGCAGTTCGCTCTCGGCGGCTTGGTCGGTTACAACTTCGGCCCGGTCATCACCCAGTTGACCGTTTCGACCGACCTTGTTGAAACCAATTACGTCCAGAAGGAAACCCGTGGCGTTCTGCGCACGGTCATTCCGCTGTGGAACCCGGAAGCCCCGAAGGCTGTCGTCGCCAAGTATTGAGATTTGAAGTCCTGAGACTTGTCTCATGCGGTCAGCCTTCGGGCTGGCTGCTCAACCGCCGGTGGTCTCCACCGGCGGTTTTATTTTAGCGCAAGACCTTTGGCTCGCCGTGACGCCGTCGCGACTCCATGGATCAGGAAGAATTGGCGCTGGTTTACAGCCCATTCAGTCTGCAAGTCCGAATTATCGTTGATGCATTCAACAGCGAACTTCCGGGCGTGACGGTTTTGACGCGCTGTTGCGCCGGCGCCACTTCTTTGGTCATCGAGTGTGACTTACCATAAATATGCTCATTACTGTTGGCGCACCCACAAGAGGCAGAATAGCCCGTTGGGTGAAACAACTGAAAAGAACAGAGCTTGTGGAGGGTAATGCTATGAAAATTAATGCGAAATTCGCTGCGGCGCTGGTGGGCGCCCTGACGTTCTCGGGCGTTGCGCACGCAAGTATCGCCGGTCCCACGCCGCCGCCGGGCGAGACCGCCGGCCTCGACCTCGCGTCGCCTCTTCCGGAGGGTGTCTACTTCGTCAACATTGGCTCGGTCGGCTCCCTGCGCAGCGCCAAGGGCGAAGGCGCTTTCGACTACAACGTTCCGGCCCTGGTCTGGTCCACCCCCTGGAACATTCTCGGCGGTCGCCTCACTTTCCTCGGCGCGGCGCCGGAAGTCTCGCTCGATTCGAAATCCTCGCTTTACGCACGCGGCATATACAATCCGCTGCTTGCGGGCCAGCTCCGCTGGAACCTCGGCAATGGCTTCTCGGCGAGCTATCTCGCGGGCGCCTATATCGGCATCACCGGAACCAATCTCTATGCCGGCGGCAACCTCTTCGTGAAGGATCCCCTGAACGAGACGACCTTCTACCAGGTGCTCGGTCTCGCCTGGCGCCACGACGGCTGGAACGCGACGGCCAACCTGAAATACGGCATCGTCGGCGACAACGGAACCTCCAGCCCGCTTCTGGCCGCCCCGCCCAAGAAGAACGCCGACTTCTTCATCTATGACCTCGGCCTGACCAAGAGCCTCGGCAGGTGGGAACTCGGCGTGGTCGCCTATGGCTCGACCATGAATTCCGGGTCTTACAGCGAGCTTCGCAGCGCCAACTTCCCCTATGCGTGCAGCGGCTGCACACAGTTCGCGCTCGGTGGCCTGGTCGGCTACAATTTCGGTCCGGTCATCACCCAGCTCACGGTCGCGACCGACCTCTACGCGCATTCCGACAACAACGTCCTCGGCGCGCCCTGGTGGCCGCAGAAGGAAACCCGCGGCGTGCTGCGCACGATCATCCCGCTGTGGAACCCGGAAACGCCCAAGGCTGTCGCCGCCAAATATTGAGCGTCGTCTGCCGCCTTTCAGCCGCCGATGGCTCGCGTCGTCGGTGGTTTTTTTTTGGCGGAAACCGGCGCATACTCTGATCATGCTGATCTCCTTCTTCTCCGCCCTGCGCGAGGCCCAGGTTCCGGTTTCGCTGCGCGAATATCTCACCCTTTGCGACGCGCTTTCGCGCGACCTCGCGCAAAAGTCGGTGGAGGATTTCTATTTCCTCGCCCGCGCCGCGCTGGTGAAGGACGAGCGCAATCTCGACAAGTTCGACCGCGTTTTTGGAACGGTGTTCAAGGGTTTGCAGCCGGGTGAGGATGTTGCGGCCCAAGCCGACATTCCCGAGGACTGGCTGCGCAAGCTCGCCGAAAAATTCCTCACCGAGGAGGAGAAGCGGGAGATCGAGGCGCTCGGCTGGGACAAGTTGATGGAGGCGCTGAAGCAGCGCCTTGAAGAGCAAAAGGAGCGCCACCAGGGCGGCTCCAAATGGATCGGCACGGCCGGGACCTCGCCCTTCGGCGCCTATGGTTATCACCCCGAGGGCATCCGCATCGGCCAGGACGGCAACCGCAATTTCCGCGCGGTCAAAGTGTGGGACAAGCGCGAGTTCAAGGACCTCGACGGCGCCGAGGAGCTGGGGCCGCGCAACATGAAGGTGGCCCTGCGCCGCCTGCGCAAACTGGCGCGCACCGGCGCGGCGGATGAACTCGATCTCGACGGCACAATATCAGCCACCGCGCGCCAGGGTTTTTTGGACCTGAAACTGCGGCCGGAGCGGCGCAATGCGGTCAAGGTGCTGCTGCTGCTCGACATCGGCGGCTCGATGGACTGGCACGTCGCCCTGGTCGAGCAGTTGTTTTCCGCCGCGCGCTGCGAATTCAAGCATCTGGAGCACTTCTATTTCCATAATTGCTTGTACGAGGGCGTGTGGAAAAACAACCAGCGCCGCCATGCCGAGCGCATGTCCACCTGGGATCTGCTCCACACCTTTCCGCACGACTACAAGCTGATTTTCGTCGGCGACGCCGCCATGAGTCCCTATGAGATCGAGATGGAGGGCGGTTCGGTCGAGCACATCAACGAGGAGTCCGGACGAGTCTGGCTGAAGCGGGCGCTGACCTGCTGGCCTCACGCCATCTGGCTCAATCCGACGCCGGAAACGCACTGGTCCTATACGCAGTCAATCGGCATGATCCAGCGCCTCATGGAAAATCGCATGTATCCGCTGACGCTGGAAGGACTTGAGGCGGCGATGCGGGAATTGACGCGGTGATGGCCTCGTTGGATGAAAGGTGCGATCTGGCTCCTTCTCCCCGTTTACGGGGAGAAGGCGGGGGATGAGGGGCTGGGCATTGGCCTCTGCGTCGTCGAGACGACGGGGCCAATGCTTACAGGATGACGTTGAAGCCAATGCCCCTCAGCCCCTCACC
>NZ_NHSJ01000033.1 GCF_002937075.1 Rhodoblastus sphagnicola | reverse complement strand
GCTGGAGCCGATCGGCAACATCCCGCCAGCCGAGGCCGAGGCGCGTTACTACGCCTCGCTAAATCAGACCGCCATCGCGGCCTGATTTGAACAAAATGGCCTCCGGCAAACCCGGCGCGGTTCAATAGCCTGACGCTTCCAAGCCGCAATCATGGTTTGGTGGATGCCATCTTGGCCCCCAGTTCGGCCAGCGTCTGCTCGCCCCTCACAGCCTCCAAAGCCACTTTCGCCTTGAACTCGGCCTTATGCCGTTTGCGTGTAACCTTGCCCATTTTGTCCCGTCATTCTCAGATCGGGAATAGCTTATCGCCCTGTCCGAATTTCCGGGACCACCTCATCCGAATCCCCCGCCTGCATCTCGTCGGTCGCCCATGCGACGCGGGAAGTGTGCGTCATAGCCGAAGCGATCGCCTCATCTGTCGGCATGCAAAATGAAGCGACCGGGGAAATTGCGAGAAGCGTTCAGCAATCTTCGGACCGCACACAAGCGCTTTCCGAGATGGTGGACACCGTGCGCGCGGCTGCGCAAACGTCAGGCGTCGCCGCCGAGGACGTGCTGCGATTGGCGTCGGAACTGGCTTGCCAGACACAGCGGCTTCAGGATGAGTGCAACGGCCTCCTTGCGCGCGTGAGGGCGGCATGACCGGGGTGTTGAAGCGCTCAGCCTTGCGCTTTTGCCGCCCCTGCGCCTTGAGATTTTCTTAAGAGGCGCCCAACTCGTCGAGCATGGCTCGCGCACGCGGCAGCAGTTCCGTCCTCGCCGGGGTAAGCGGCGCCTTGCGCGTGGTGCGGGCGAATAATTTGACGCCGAGCTCCGCCTCGAACTTGCACAGCCGATGACTGAGCGGCGTTTGCGAAAGGTTGAGATGGGTGGCGGCGCCATTGAAGCCGCCCCGGTCCGCGATGCTCAGGAAAGCTTCGACGCCAAGGAAATCAATGCGCATTGAAGGGTCCGCTGATCACGCCCGAATCAACCGTAGTTCAGCGCGCCCGCATAAGGCGAAGCAACAAGAAATACGGAAAGGCCGCCGCGAGACAGAGCGCTCGCGGCGGCAGCGCGATCAAGCTGGCTCGATGGCGCGCATGGAGTTGAGTGTAACGCCAATCGCAGGGCCGGAGAAGGACACGAATTCGGCGTCGACGAATTCGATGAAATCGAGATCCGCCATGCCGTTAACGATATGGAACGACAAGGGCAGTTGCTCGAACGTCGCGCGACGCCAATTCAGATCGCCTTTGCCGACCCACTTCCGAAATTCGAACGCATCGAAATTGATGTTGGCCGCTTCGCCGCCCTTGCTGGGCGGCGGCGCGGCCGTGGTGGCATAGGCCACGTCCGGCCGCTCCTTGCCAAACGGACTCGTGCGCGGAAAATACTTGTAATAGAGCTGCGCGCCGCTCGAACCCGGAAGCCGCTTTTCGAACGCCGTCAGCTCCACGAGTCCATGCAGTTCGATGTCGAAGAAGGTGTGCTCGAACCAGGATGCCGAGCAGCGCGCCGTGCCCGCCTTTTCGTTCCAATCGATATCGGTGAATTTGGCGAACATTTTGGGGAAGCCGAGTTCTTCGCGTCCGGTCATGATGGCGTCGGGGCTTCCCTCCCAGATGATGGGGCAGAAGGAGCCATCGAGTCGCTCGGTCTTGCCCTGGTACGTCACCGGAAAGTCGATCGAGAGAATGCCGTAACCGCGCCCCGCCAGCCAAAACAGGTTCTTGAACCAGGCGCAGGAGACTGAAACGATGGGCTCGCCCCGAAGCGAAAACCCCGGCGGCAGCAGCCGCTCCAGCTTCTTCGGATCCGTCCGATAGCTGATTTTCATCCAGTCCGAATTCATCCGGCCGGCCTCTTCCGGCGTCCAGGGCCTACCCTCAGGATGTTGGCGCGGTCCGGGGGTCGGGCCGAATACGGCCGGCATCCTGTAACGCACTCCGGGCAAGATGTTCGCGGGCATTCCATGCTCCTGATCTATGAAATCGGACGATTGTCGACGCTTTGAAGCGGGGGGAGCGGCGTCTTGTGCAAAAACCGCGCTAACGCTACCGACTGTCAAGAAATCATGCGCGGTATCGCGAACAGAAACTAGCTTACTCATTTCCCCGCCAGTCCGTTGCAATGCCGCCGGAGGGGGGCGGCGACCGCCGCGCTAATGAGGCAGCTTTTTGCTGCGTCAGAAAAAAGTACACATGCCAATCGGAAGCTCGCGGAATGGATGAGACGGCGCCTCCGGCGAGGCAGGCGTCACTGGAGTTCCCGCCGCAAACGGATCTGGCAGACATGGCCTCGCGTTTAAACGGTGGCGCCAGCCTTCAAGCGTCGGCATTTCTCCCGACCGCGCGCCGTTTCAAGCCCCTGGGTGCTGCCTCCCCACACCCAGGGGCGACCACACAGATTTGTGCGACGAGACAGGTGGGAAGGATCAGGACTGAAAGACAGGGGGAAAAATGAACAAAGGCATGATCACACAAGCCATCGCCGCCGGCGTGGCCGCCGCGACACTTGGCTTGGCCACGCCCGGCTTTGCCCGCGACGAAGCCAAGGAATACGCCAACGCCAAACTTGTGCAGGACTTTTATGCCGAGCTTGAAACGGCGACCGCCTCCGGCAAGATAAAAGATCAGGTCGACGCAATTGCGGTGAAATATCTTGCGCCGAATTACATCCAGCACATGGAAGGCGCGCCAAGCGGGAGGGACGGCTTTGTCCAGCTTTTAGGCAGCATGCAGCCCGGTCCGCCCCTGCCGCCCGCCAAGCTTTTGGCCCTCATGGCCGACGGCGACAAGGTGATCCAGGTCACCTCGCGCGACCTCCCCAACCCAGTCACGCATACGCCGAAAGCGACGCTGATCTGGAACATGTTCCGCATCGAGAACGGTCAACTGGCGGAACATTGGGATTCCACGCCGGGCTTCGGTTTGCCGCCAGCGAAGCCTTGATTTGGTTCTGGCGCCGTCCCGGACGACGCCAGCCTCTTTTGTGCGCCCTACAAACGCTTGTCGCCGGGTGTTCCCTGAGCGGCTTTGGCAAGCGCTGCAGTTCGGCCAATTCGTCCGGATCGAGGCGCGACGTATCCCGCCCGCCGAGCCGATAGGCGCAGGAGGTCGGCCAAGTCAAGGCAGCCGATAATGTTCATCAGCGTCGATTTGCCAGAGCCGGACGGGCCCGATGATTTCGACATATTCCTCCGGATATATGTCGAAATCGACGGCCCTGAGCACGCAGACGTCATCCTCGCCCGAAGGATAGTCGCGGCCCACGCCGCGAAGCTCGATTAAGGCGCCGCGTCCATCCGGAACGGTTCAGACTTTCTTGTCGCGGCCGCCGACGCCCATGCGCTGAAGTTCAGGCTCCTTGTCGATGTACTGATGCTTCAGGGCTCCGGCGATGTGCATGCCCAGCACCAGAAGCAGCAGGTAGGCGCCGATCGAATGCCAGCCGACGAATTCCTCGTGCAATTCGTGCTGCGGCTCGTAGCCACCCGCCGTTTCTCCTATGTCCTGAACAGGCTTGATCGACGAGAACGGGATGAAGCCCCAAAGCTTGATCTCGCGCCGCGGCGGCGCGCCCGTAGCCGCGGCGGGGGCGCCAGGAGCGCCAGACATGGCGGTCGTTTCGGCGCCCGGCGCGCCGGGCGTCGCCTGCGCCACGGTCGGCGCTCCTGGCACAGGTTGGGACGCGCCAGCGGGCCGCCCTGGAATTGTGTTCGGTCGAACGCGCGCCTGCTCCGCGGCGCCGGCGGAGCCCGGACGCGGATGAGCCGAGACGATGGCCCATCCGGTCAGCGGCATCCCGACCATCGCGACATAAAGCAGGACATGAGCCGTGCGCGCGAGTCGGTGCTCCCAAAATTTCAAACTGACGAGATGCGGCGGCGGCTCATGCGTCATCCACCAGATGAGCCGCACGACCGTCAGCGCCAGGACGGTCATGCCCGAGGAGACATGAACCAGAACCATGGGGAAGCGTACCGGCGGCGGAAAACCCTCCATGACGAAGCCGATCGCCAGATTGAAAATGATCAACCCCGCAATGGCCCAATGCAGGATGATTGCGACGCGGGAATACCGGCTTCGGTCGGTCGTCTTTTCGGCTGTCGCCGCCATTGAAACATCGGAAGTTGTCATATGCCACCCCGTGGGAAACCTGGCGGCAGCTTGCGCGGCTCACCGTCGCGCCAATGTGAAGAGAGAACGCCTGAAAAAATAAGCTGTCGATTTCAATGTCTCGCGAGCGGTCAGCGCCACAAAGCAAAAAGGCGGGAACAAGCGCGGGGAGGATCAAGCGCCGGTTCCCGCAGCAATGACAGACGCTCAGCCCGCCATCACTTGAGGTTCGGATACCAATACTGCTTGTGGCAATCCTCGCAAAGGCCGTCGATTTGGCTGGAGCCGTCCTGAACCGCCTGCCCATTACGCGCCTTCGCCCCGGCGACCGTCGCGTCGAGCGCGGTGGCCAGCTTCATCGCCAGCTCCTTGAATCCGCGCGGATCGGCATCGATCGCCTTCTGCACGTCGGCCGCGCCCCAGGCGCCGGGGTTTCCCTCGCTCTGGATCTTGACGCCCGGCTGCGCCGCCTTCAGGCGATCGGCGCCTGCCAAAGCCTTGAGACTTGCGCTGACCGCACTGCCGCCCTCGATGATTTGTTTCCAGTCGTCGTCAGCGAGCCTGGAGGCGTCCGCCTCGCCTTTGTCGTTCATCGCCTTGTTGCCAACGTCCCAAACGATCTGCGTCTTGGGCGCGACCACGTCCTTCATGGCGTCGTTCAAGGTCACATCGGCGGCGCAGGCGGGCAGAGCGGCGATGATCAAAGCCCCGAGGCCCACAGCAAGGGAAACTATTTTCATGGTGCAAAACCTTCCATTCTGGCTGACCAGAATGAGCGTCGAGCAAAACTCGCCGCTCATGAAAGACGTACTTCGGGTTCACACTTCCATGGTGAACCCGATCATGCGACCGCAGGCGACGATCACCACCCAAAGCCCCAGCGAAATCGCGCCGGCGACTTTCGCGGAAACCGGCAGTTGGAAGTCGGCTGCCCAATGATTGAGGTCCTTGCCGGTCAAGGCGTGGAAGACCAGTTGGTTGACGAAAGCCATCGCCATGAAGACAAACTTCCAGACGAACCAGGCGTCATGCCAGTAATTCACGGCATGTGAGGTGAACAGCAGAACGCCAGTGATGACCGCGATCCCGAAAGAGACCCACACAGCCGGCAGCGCATCGCCGATCACTCGGCCGACAGGACGCTTGGTCCAGACGAGATCGACAAGTCGCAAGTCCATGATGATGATGCAACCAACCGCAATGGTGATTGCGATCACATGGATGGTCTCGAAGACCGGAAACAGGTTGCCCTGCTCGCGGACCGCGACCCCCAGCGGCGAATCCTGAAGCCACTGAAAGAACTGTTCCATGCTTCCCCCTTTTGATTGTTATGTGACGAGACCGGGTTGAACGAGGCGCCGATCGGTCACAGACCGATTGCGTAGGCAATCCACCGCCCCGCGGCGATAATCGCGATCCAGAGACTGAAGACGATCATGCCGATGAATTTGACCTGAATTGTACCCGCGGCCGGAGACGGAGCCTCACCGGCGGCGGCGTGGATCTTGCGCCCCAGCGCGACCATCCCCGCCATGGCCGCCACAAGCAGCACCATTTTCGTCTGGAAGATCTTGTTTGACAGCGAGCGCTCCGGCTCAGCGGAAATTTGAAGGAGTCCGCCGATCGCCAGCGTGGGAATGGTGTACCAAATCCAGGGAAGGAAACGCGCAGCGAAAGCTTGCACGGATTCATCCTTGCCGATAATCCCGATTATACGTAACGTCATCATGAGAATCGACGACAGGATGATGGCGACGCACAGAATATGTATCGTTTGCAGCGTCGGAACTACCCAATCGTTTGACTTCACGAACATACTAAGGTCGGTTTTCTCGACCCAAAGGCAAAATTCATGCAACGACATGGGGCGCTCCAACGATTATTGTTGATGAATAGGTAAGTACATATTGGAGACAAAAAAAACGAGCTGTCACTTTATAAGAAGAGGCCCAAATCATTTTCTCAACTTTGCGTTCGATCAATGCGGCCCGTCGCTTCCATCGCCTGAATGAAGCTACACCGAGCTTTGCCAAGAGCATTCTTAGTTTGTGAACAGACTGCATAGGCTTGTTCACAAAGGGGGATCGTCTGGCGCGCAGGCCGGGTCCGCCGCTTCGAGGGCGTGAAACGCGCAAAAAGACAGTGAAGCCGAGGCTCTGTTGGAGTTTTGTATGTCAGACAACCCCACAGAAACCTCATTGCGACGCGGTAACCGACAATGGCAGCGGACGCGCAAAGCTTTGCTGGCCGCAGGACAAAAAGTGTACGCGGGAAAGCCTGCAGACAGCGTCACCATCAACGACATCGCAGAAGAAGCCGAGGTCGCCAAGGGAAGCTTCTACAATCATTTCGCGGACAAGGACGCCTTCGCGAATGAGATTTACGCTGGCGTGCATGGCGAACTCGAACTGGAGATCAGCACCGCGAATTCGGGCGAGCTCGATCCGGCGGTTCGCGTCGCCCGGGCGCTTTGTGTTGTGCTGCGTCACGCGCAAATTCATCCCGAGAAACTTTCGGCTTTCCTGAGCCTTGCAGGCCGGCGCGGCGCCGACGCGCCGCTCAACGATGGCGTCACCCGTGATGTCACGGAAGGGCTAAGCATCGGTCGCTTCAACGGATTGAACACTGAAGCCGGCGTGCTGATCGTGCTTGGCCTGATCATGGAAACGGTCCGCCGCATCATGGCGTGCGACTTCGTTGGACATCCGCCCGCCCTTGCGAGATCGATCGCGATGGCCCTGCTCCGCGCACTTGGAACGGCGGAAGCTGACGCGGAGCCGATCGCGCGCGACGCCATGGAAACCATCCTGGGGCCGGCGCAGTGAAATGAGGTTGGCGTTTCCGCCGAACCTCGCTTTCGTTCAGACGGACGCCGAAGATTGCGCCCAGCCGGCATAGGCCTTCAGCATCGAGGCGAACAGGGCCAGAATAGGGTTGGCCGCGACGTCTTTCACGCCCTCAAGAGCCATTTGCCGTTCGATGACGGTCAAGACATCGACAGCATCGGAATACCCGACGCTCTGCTTGGCGCAATAGGCGAAAATTTGCGGAGACACCTCCTTTTCGGCGGGCTTGCACGTATACAGTCCGCCGTTGCGGCCGAGGCGGCTTTCAATAACGCCCATGTCTTCGAGAATGCGCGACGCCTGCCGCACGACTTCAAGGCTATAGCTGTAACGCTCAGCCATCTCCCATTCGCTGCCGAGGAACACCGGCTTTGCGGCCGGCCGCGCCATGACGTCGTCGAGGATCTTGAAAGCCAGCTGCGCGGAATAGCGGCAATGATTGAGCGATGAATCCGGCCTCAACCAGCCAAACAATTCAAGCCCGTTCTGGCTCTGCGGCGGGGTATAGCTCGTAACCTGGCTGGACACGCCAGGCAGCGCCTCGAAACGAGACTCGACAACGGCGGCGACGAGCGGCTCAAGCCGCGAAGGGTTCACGCGCTCGCCGCCCATGAACCTGCATCCGCCAACCGGGCGGAGTATGCCTTCAACGAATTGGAAGGCGGGATTTTGGGTCGCCTTGGCGAGCGCCGTCAAAACGGCGCGATCGGTGGAGAGCGAGTCCACCAGCTCGTTTGCGAATTGCTGCGCCTCGACGCCGCGACGCGCAATCAGCCGGGCCGCGACGACTGTCAGCAGGCTTTTCGCCTGATTGAACTGCTCGCGCGTGGCGCGATGTGTCAACAGGTGAAGCGCGCAAGGCTTCATGATATTTTCGATGCCGGGATCGGCGATGGTCAGCCCACCGCCCCGGCCCCGCCGCATGATCGCGGAGCCGCGCATCTCAAGGATGCGGATGGCTTCCCGCAAAGCCCAACGCCCGATCTTGTAACGCCGCTGAATGTCAGCCTGAAGCCCGAAGACCTGCCCTACGGACCACCCGGCGGACAGAAACTCTTCCTCCAGCCTCAAGGCGATCTCCGACCCAAGCTTGCGATTGAGAGAGGGATTCGGATCGTCTTTGGCCACTGGCGCGCTATCGATCAAGACATTGGAGTGGAAGCCGATGGCGCCGACGCTTGCGGCGCGAGCCCGATCAGACTTCTTGAGCTTGATTGCCGGCGACACGCCGCCGGTTCTCCCAAAGGAGGCGTCGCCGCCCATGGGCCTTACTGGAATAAGCCGCGATCCCTCGATCACTTGCGAGTGTCTCATATGATCCTCCCCATTCTTCGCGTGCTCGCCGCCCGGCGCGCTTCAGCGCGCTCTTTTGTGCAGCGCTTGACGGGATGAACCGCTGGCTGCTTAAGTTGACTCGCCGCACACTACTTTGATTGCTTCATTCAAACTTAACCGTGTATTTAAAAACAAGGCTGGGACGCTCGGTCATCCTCGCCGTGCAACAAGAAGGCCACGGCGCCAATGTTGGCGACGCATCCGGGGAGCGCTTCAGCGGCCCTCCTGGGAAGCGTTCTTCAGACTTCCGCGACAATGGTGTTCTCGATGGCGCCGAGGCCATCGATCTCGACCCGGACCACGTCGCCCGGCTTGAGCCAGCTTTGATCGACGGCGGCGACGCCCGCCGGCGTGCCGGTGGTGATGAGGTCGCCCGGCTCCAGGGTCATCACCGTGCTCAGATGCGCGATCTGGTCCTCAATTTTGTAAATCAGGTCGTCGGTCAGGCTGCTCTGCTTTTCCTTGCCGTTCACGAACAGTCGCAGCCGCAGGTTCTGGGCATTGGCGACGTCATCGGCGGTGGTGATCCAGGGGCCAATCACGCCATGAGTGTCGAACGATTTTCCGAGCGTGTAGGTCGGGGAACGATGCTGCCAGTCGCGCACCGAGAAATCGTTGCAAACCAGATAGCCAGCGATCACCGACAGCGCGTCTTCGCGCTTGACCTGCCGGCAACGCGTGCCGATGACATAGGCGAGCTCGCCTTCGTAATCGAGCTGGTCGGACACGGAGGGCAGAACGACCTTGTCTGTCGGCCCCGCGATGCAGCTCACCTGCTTGTTGAACCACAATTGCGTTTTCGGGATCGGAATGCCCGCCTTCGCGGCCTCGTCGGCATGCGCCTGATAGTTCATGCCGATGCCGAGAAATTTCTGGGGATCGTCAATCGGCGCCTCGATATGCACCGAAGCGAGCGGATAGGCCGGCTCGGAAACCGCCTCCGCCTCTCCCTTCAGGGCCGGCAGGTCCGTCAGGAATCGGCGCATGGAATCGCAGCCTTTGGTGACGGCGGACAGGTCGACGATCCGGTCGCCATCGACCTTGCCGATCGCGGTCTTTCCATCGCGCGTGAAACGGGCGAGCTTCATATGTCCTCCGATGATTTCGCTTGGTCGAAAAGGTTTGTTTGGTCAGCTGGCGCTCGGCGCCTCATGCGCCTCGAGACCGATGTCGGGCTCGCGGACGCCGAAGAGCACGGCGAAGAAGGCCAGGCCAATCGCCAGCGCGCCGATCTTGATGATGACCGGCAGACCCATGGCGTCCGCCAGACCTCCAGCCACGACCGGCGCCAGCGCGCCGCCAAAGATCTCGCCGACGCCCACCACGAGGCCGGTCGCCGTTGCGGCGATCGCCGGCGGAACCGAGGCGTGGGTCAACGGACCGACCGTGATGGCGACCACGCCGGCATTCATGAAAGTGGCGACGAAAATCGTTGCGAAAAGCGCCAGGGGGCTGGCGCCGACCTGCATCAGCGTCAGCAGCGCCGCGAACTCGACGGCGAGGCTCACAAGCATCACCGGCTTGCGTCCGAGACGGTCCGAGATGGCGGGGATGGCGACCATGCCGATGAAGCTGCCAAGCCCCATGCCGGCGAGGACCATGCCCATCGCATCGACGCCCAGTTTCAGATGATCGGTGAGGTAGCTCGGCATGAAGGCCGACAGCACGATCAGTGTCGCGAGGTAGAGGCACATGCCGAGAATGTTGAAAATGACGTTGCGATTGCCCAGCGCGTGGAGAAAGCCGATCGACTTTTCCGCCGTGTGATCCTCGACCGAATGGGGAGGGTCGTGGCGCAGCACCTTCGCCAGCAGCAGAGCCACGATGAAGCCGGGAATGGCGACCACGCCAAACACGTAATGCCAGCTCGGCAACTCCTTGAGCAGGGCGACCGCGATCAGCGGACCGAAGCCGAGGCCGAACAAGGGCGCCGCCGTCTGCTGGATGCCGACGTTCATGCCGATGCGGCTGGGCTTGGACGCTTCCACGGTCGCGGTGATGCTCGCGGGCACGAAGGCGCCTTCCGCGACGCCCATCATGGCGCGCAGGGCGACGAGGCTGAGGAGGCCGCCAGCGAGGCCCGTGGTCGCCACCAGCACGGAGAAGACGATGGCGGAAACCACAATGACCGGCTTGTGGCCAAGGCGGTCCGAGATCTGGCCGGAGAAAATCGAAGCCGCGCCCCAGGTCAGCGCCAGCACGGCGGAGATCAGGCCGAGGTCCTGGTAGGTCAGGCCGAGCTCCTTCTGCATGGTCGGAAACAGCGGGCTGATGATGAAACGGTCGAGGCCGACCATGCCGAAGCCGAGGGCGAGCAATCCCACAGCCTTGAATTCGTAGTCGCGGCTGTATTCCGCGCTCGTTCGCCGTTCACCGATCTTGCCAACCGCCGCCATGCTGCACACTCCCTGTGGGGCGACTGTTGCGCCCTGTCTATTGCTTGCTTTGCTGCGCCTTCAGGCCATGAAGTCGTCGCCGAGCGGCGGACCCCAGACCGAAAGCTGGGTCTTCGGATCGGTCGGGTCGAACCGGCTGTGCGACGAAGGATAAAGGTCGTTGACACTGTCGCCGTCGGTGAAATGTTCGATCTTGTTGCCGAAGGGATCACGCCAGTAGTCGAAAACATTCGAGCCATCGACGTGGCGGCCGACGCCCCAGGTGTGCTTGTACTTGCCAAGCTCCTTGAGGTGATGGTGGCCCACCACGATGTCGTCCCAGTTGAGCACTTCGAAGGAAATATGATCGAAGCCGGGCTTGGGCAGTTCGACCATGGCCACCGTGTGATGATCGGTCAGCTGGTCGCCAAGACCGCAGCGCAGAAATGCGGCAACCATCTTCTCCTTGTCGTCGAAGAGGTAATAGGTGTCGGCGATTTTCATGCCGAACCGGCTCTCGTAAAAGGCGATGGACTCGCGGATGTCCTTCACGTGCAGGGCCACATGGGCAAGCCGCATCACATGGGCTGGACCGGGCTTGGGCCGCACGACATCGTTGACGCGCACGCGCTGGCCGCCGAAGTTCAGCGCCTGCAGGCGCGGCATGGGCGCAGGCGAGAGCTTTTCGATGCCGTGGACGACCTCGACGCGATAGCCCGAGGGGTCGGTGATGACGACGCGCCGGCCGCCGCCCGGCTCGTTGATGATCTCCACCGGCGCGCCGACCTCTTCGGCAAATCGATCGAGATCGTCGGCGCTCCCGGCCGCCACGGCGAAGCCGATTGAGCGGTTTTCCGTCCCAAGTTCCGCGACATAGGCGTGGTGGTTCTCGCCGTAGCCGCGCAGGTAGAGCGCCTTGTCCGTGCGGGCGCTCGGCAACAGGCCGAAATCCTGCATGAACTCAGAGGCGCGATCGAGATTCACCACCTGATAGCGGGCATAAACCACGTCTTGAATGGAAATCATTTGGCGAGCTCCCGGACGTTTTTCTTGTCGGGAGAAAATAATCGATTAAATTAGCAGCGTCACCGCGAAAAACGATAAAAAGCCGCTGTCAGTTTTGCTCCCGCCTGCAAGCGGGCTTGTGGCCGCCACCTGCGGTTGGTTTTATAATGGCCGATATGAGGATGATTTGAGTATGGCGCGGACATCGACCAGGCAAGAGGACGGAAGCGTCGGCGCAACGCTGAACATGTCGGCGTTCGAACGCTTGCGCGCGGACATTTTGCAGGGCGTGATCGCCCCGGGCGAAAAGCTGCGCATAGAAGCGCTGAAGTCGCGCTACGGCATCGGCGCGAGTCCCCTTCGGGAGGCGCTCAACCGCCTGTCGGCGCTTCATCTGGTCGAAAAGATCGACCAGCGTGGTTTTCGCATCGCGCTGATTTCTCATGAGACATTGGTCGAACTGGCGATGACCCGATGCTGGGTCAGCGAAATCGCCATTCGCGAATCCATCCGCGCCGGCGACGCCGCCTGGGAGGAAAGCGTCGTTCTCGCGCATCATCGCCTCAAGCGCTACCACGAGACTTCGATCGGCCCGGATCCAGAATGGGAGGCGTTGCACCGCCAGTTCCATTTCGCTCTGATCGCCGCCTGCCCGTCGCACTGGCTGCGTGAGTTCCACGAAACGCTTTTCGACCTCGCGGACCGCAGCCGGCACATAGCCGTCCTTCACGACCGCTCGACCCGCGACGTCGCAGGCGAACATCAGCGGATCGTGGATGCTGTCATCGCGCGCGACGTGAGCGGCGCCATCGCCCTGCTCAACCAGCATTTCCGAATCACGGCGGACATCGCGATCTCTGCGATTGAGCCGCAGTTCCCGCCCCAAACAGTCGAGTGACGCGCGGCGGCGTCAGGCGATCTTGATCTCGCGAACCGGGTCGCTTCCGTCCCAGTCGACACTGGCGCGATACATATTGGTGAACATCTCGTCCATCATCGCATCGGCTTCGATCAATTCGATCATGCCGGGCAGCAAACCCTTGGTGTCATAGGCCGCGACGCGCCCGCCCGAGGGCACGACGGCGGTGAACAGCGCCTCAAACCCCCGCCTTTCCAGCCGCGCGGCCTCATGGGTGAAATCGGTGGTCCCCATGCCGTAGTGGTGGAAGCCGACCTTCAGGCCGCCATCTTCCCGACGATAAATCGACGGCTCCTCGTCGAGCTGATGGATCAGCTCGATCTGCATATGGCCGGCGAAGGCGAAGGCGACATCGGCGCGGGCGATAGCGGGCTTGCCGCGAAACAGCGGGTTGAGGCCGGCGAAGCGGCGCAGCGCGAACCAGGGTCCGATGCCGAGCAACTCGGTCCATTCCTTCATGCCCTCGGCGAGATCGCGCACGACATAGGCCTGCTGGATGACGCCGTCATGCGGCTGGCCGAAACCGAAAGTCTTCACGCTTTTGTCTCCGGGGGATTGAAGGGATCGAGGCCGATGAGGAGCATTTCCTCCGGCGGGATCGGATCGAGATCGACTTCGACATTGATGCAGGCGGGCCTGTCCTTCGACAGGGCTTCGCGCAGCGCGGCGTCGAATTCCGCCGCCGTGGCGACATGATAACCATCGGCGCCGAGCGCGATGGCCGCGCCATCGTAGGAGCCGTTGTCGAGCCGGGTGTTGGTGACGCTGTTGGGGCCGACCGCCAGCTCCTGGAAGTGCAGGGTCGCGCCCCAACTGCGGTTGTTCATCACCACGACGATCACGGGCAAGTCATGACGCACGGCGCTGTCGAATTCCGCCAGCGCGAAGCCGAGCGATCCGTCCCCGGTCACCAGGATCGTGCGGCGGCCATCGCCCTTGCCCACGCTCTGCGCGCCGAGCGCGAGGCCGAAGCCGACGCCCATCGAGCCGAGATAGCCGTGGCACAGGAATTCGCCCGGGGCGGCGTCGGCGATGACCTCGCTCAGCCAAAGATAGGTCAGCGCGCCATCAGCCACGACGATCGTGTCGGCGCCGATATGGCGGGCCAGAACCTGCGAGGCCTCGAACGGATGCAGGCGGGGCGTCGCCTTGGTATTGGCCTTGATCTTCTCAACGCGCAAATCGGCGTGGGCGCGCAGGCTTTGCCGCCAGATGGAAAAGTCGGGCCAGTCCACGGCCTCCGCCGCCTGCGCCAGCGCGGCGACCGAGGGCGCGACATCGGCGGCGATCCCGAGTTCGACGCCTTGCAGGCGACCGAGTTCGCGGCCGTCCGGGTCGATCTGCGCCACGCGCGCGTCATGCGGGATCAGCGCGCCCGATCCATGCGCCGTGTTGAGGCCGAAGCGCACGCCGAGCAGCAACACGGCGTCGGGCGCCTCGCCCTTGGCGCCAGCCTCGCCCTTGACTCCAAGGCCCCAGAGCGCCTGCACCAGCCCGATGCGATGGCTCGGCGGAATCGCGCTGATCGTGCTCAGGCCCTCGAAATCGGCGAGCACGGGAATGCCGGTCTTCGCGATCAGCCTTTTCAGCGCGGCGTGCGCCCGGCCCCTCTTCGCCTCAGAGCCGACCACGATGACCGGGCGTTTGGCCTTGCCGAGAATGTCGAGACAGCGCGCCTGATCGTCGGGACCGAGCGCATTGCCGGCGGTGACGAAGATTTCTCTCTTCGATGTCTCCTCGACCTGCGCCGTCAGCAGGTCCCAGGGAATATCGAGCAGCACTGGCCCGCGCGGCGCGGTGTTGGCGATGCGGATCGCCTGGGCGAGCAGGCGCGGAATATGGTCGGCGGCGCGGACGCGATGCGCCCATTTGGTAATCGGCGTGGCAATGGCGACCTGGTCGATGGTCGCCTGCAGCGTGTTGGTCTCGTCGTCCCCGATCGGGCCGGAGCCGGCGATCACCAGGATCGGCGTGCGGTCCATGAAGGCTTGCGCGAGCGGCGTCACGACATTCGTCATGCCGCCCCCCGCCGTCACCAGGGCGACGCCGAGCTTGTGCGCGGTGCGGGCGTAACCCTCCGCGGCATGGCCCGCCGTCGCCTCGTTGCGCGTGTCGATAATCGGCAGGCCCGCGTCCATCGCCGCCTGGAAGATGGAATCAATATGCGCGCCGTGAAGCCCGAACACCCGATCCACCCCGGCGGCTTGCAAAGTGCGCACCACCAATTCACCGCCGCTCGCCATCCATTCCGCTCCAGAACCATGAACCAATTCAAGAGGGGCGCCCGTTCAGGCGCCCCTTGTGTCGTCAGAACGGATAGCGCGTCGGCGTGGCGCCGATCGTCATCCACTGCCATTCCGTGAACTCGTCGATATTGGTCGTCGAGCCGAAGCGCGAGCCATTGCCCGAGGCGCCGCAGCCGCCGAAGGGAATGCCCGCCATGTCGCCGATCGTCTGGTCGTTGATGTGCACGAGGCCGGAGCGGATCTGCTGCGCGACGCGCAGGCCGCGCTCGAGCGAGCCGGTCTGAACCGCGCCCGAGAGACCGTATTCCGTGTCATTGGCGACGCGGATCGCTTCCTCCTCATCCTCGACCACCACCACGGCGGCCACGGGACCGAAGATTTCGAGATCATAGGCGGGCATGCCGGCGGTAACCCCAGTGAGCACCGTCGGCTTGTAGAACAGCCCTTCATAGGAGCCGCCAGCGGCGAGTTGCGCCCCCGCCTGCACCGTGTCGGTGACAATCTGATGCACCCGTTCGAGCTGTTTGGCGTTCATGATCGGGCCGATCGCGACCTCCGCGCGGAAGGGATCGCCAACGGGCAGATGTTTGGCCTTGTTGGCCAGCAGTTCGATGTACTGATCGGCGACCTTGCGCAGCACGATGTGCCGTCCCGTCGCCATGCAGATCTGGCCCTGATGCAGGAAGGAGCCCCAGGCGCCCGCCGAAGCCGCGGCTTCGAGATCGGCGTCGTCGAGCACGATGAACGGGCTCTTGCCGCCAAGTTCGAGCGCCACCTTCTTCAGATTGCGCCCGGCGAGTTCGCCGACGCGCCGACCGACAGCCGTCGAGCCGGTGAACGTGATCATGCGCACGCCCGGCGCCGAAACCAGCGCCTCGCCAACATCCGCGCCGCCATTGACGACGGAGAACACGCCCTTGGGTACGCCGGCGGATTCGAACACGCGCGCGATCACCACGCCCCCGACGATCGCGGTCTGCGGGTCGGGCTTGAGGATCACGGCGTTGCCGAGCGCGATCGCCGGGGCGACCGAGCGCATCGCGAGCAGCATCGGAAAGTTCCAGGGCGCGATCACGCCGACAATGCCGATCGGCACGCGGCGGGCAAGGCTGAGACGCGCCGGATTGGGGCTCGGCAGCAGTTCGCCTTCCGGCTGGATCAACAGCGCGGCCGAATGGTAGAGCTCGTCGATGGAGCCCTGAATCTCGGTTTCGCCCTTGCCGCGCACGCCGCCGGTCTCGCGAATGATGCAATCGACGATCTCCGCGCGGTTCGCCTCAAACAGGCGAGCCGCCTCGCGCATCACCGCGGCGCGCTTTTCTCCTGTCCAGGAGGCCCATTCGCGTTGCGCCTCGCGGGCGCGGGCGACCGTCGCGCCCATCTGCTGGGGATCGGAGGCGCCGACCTGGCCAAGCGCTTCCCCGGTCGCCGGTTCGCGGACGGTGAAGGTTTTCGGCGCGGCTTTCCAGTCGCCATCGAACAGTTTTCCGTCCCAGGCGCCAGGATCGAGCAGCGAAGCGCCTTTTACGGCGCTGGTCTCAAGAGTGACACTCGACATCGCAATCTCCCACTGATTCACGTTTGATTCGCTCACGACCTTCACGCGGCGGGGCGCTCGCATTCGACCGTGTTGACGAGCAGGCCGACCTTTGGAATCTCGACTTCGATCCTGTCGCCGTCCTTCAGCCACAGCGGCGGCTGACGCTTGGCGCCGACACCGCCGGGCGTGCCGGTGACGATGACGTCGCCCGGCGAAAGCGGCGTAAATTGCGAGACATAGGCGATGATCGCGGGGATTGGGAAAATCATCTCCGCGGTTGGCTGCGACTGCACGACCTCGCCGTTCAACCGCGTCGTGACCGAAAGCTGCGCGGGATCGCCGACTTCGTCGGCGGTGACGAGCCAGGGCCCGAAGGCGCCGGTCCCGGGAAAATTCTTGCCGGGTGTGAACTGGTGGGTGTGCCACTGCCAGTCGCGCACCGAGGCGTCGTTGTAACAGGCATAGCCCGCGACATGATCGAGCGCGCGCTCCGGCGCGATGGCGCGCCCGCCCTGGCCGATGACCACGGCGAGTTCGCCCTCGAAATCGAACATGGTGGAGACGGCGGGACGCAGCAGCTTCTGCCCATGTCCGGTCTGGCTGTCGGCAAAGCGCAGGAAGATCGAAGGGTGCTCCGTCTTG
The DNA here is from genome assembly GCF_002937075.1 of Rhodoblastus sphagnicola. Taxonomy (GTDB): domain Bacteria; phylum Pseudomonadota; class Alphaproteobacteria; order Rhizobiales; family Beijerinckiaceae; genus Rhodoblastus; species Rhodoblastus sphagnicola. Next base: position 31,554 of record NZ_NHSJ01000033.1, on the reverse strand, counting down.
GCGCGTCCGGTCTCCTGCCGATGCGACTCGTAATTATGCCCGACGCAAAAGATCTTTCCGGGATTGGGAATGACCGGCAGCAGCACGGCGTCGGAGAGCGAAATGCGTTTCGCCTCGGGCGCGCGCGCCGCCGCCTCCGCAAAGCCGCCGTCCGCGATCAGCGCTTTCAGATCGGCGTAGCGATCCTTCAGCAGCGCGCCGACATCGGCGATCTCGTCGTTCTCGACAAGGCCAAAGCTCGAACGGTCAGCGACGATGAAACTGGCTAACTTCATTCCCGGTATTTCCTTCTCGTGCAGGTAGCTGACTTCAGCCCTGGCCGGTCAGATGCAGGCCGATCGGTTGCAAGGGCGCGAGAGCCTGCAAGATCGGCGGCAGGATCGGGATCGCGTCGACGCCGGCGGGATAGCGCAGCGCGGGGTCGGCGTCGGTGGCGGCCGCGAGCGCCGCGTCGATCACGGGAGTCAAATCCTCGGGGGCCTTCGCCTCCATCGCGTCGAAGGTCGCGTTGAAATGCGCGGCGATCGCCGCATAAGGCGCGCTGGCCTCGCGATCGAGCGACTTCTGCGGCAGCGCGGTCTTGAACGGGCCGGGCATCAGGCAGATCGCGCGGACGCCGAAGCCGCGCGCTTCTATGTCCAGCGCTGCGGTCGCCGTGTCGAGCGCGTGTTTGCTGGCGCAATAGGCGGCCATCAGCGGCGTCTTCAGCACGGCGGCGACAGAGGTGACATTGATGATGCGCCCCCCGCCCTGCGCGCGCATGATCGGCAGGACGAGGCGGGACAATTCCAACGGCCCGAACAGGTTGGTGTCGAACATCGTCCGCCACTGGCTTTCCGGCGTATCCTCGAAAGCCCCGCGCGCGCCGACCCCGGCATTGTTGATCAGCACATCCAGACGACCAAACCGCGTGACCGCGAAATCGACGGCAGCCTTGCGCGAAGCCGCGCTGGCGACATCGAGAGAGGCGAAGAGGAAATCATCCGGCTTTTCATCCGCCAGGGCCTTCAGCTTCGGCGACGCTGCTTCCGGTTTGCGCAGCGTCGCGACCACCCGATACCCGTGCGTCGCGAAAGCGAGGGCGAGGGCTTCGCCGAAGCCCGAGCTGCAACCTGTGATAAGCACGACCGGCATCTGATCCTCATCGTTTTTCGACAGACGAGCCGGAGGCTCGTTTCACATGGCGTCGCTGCATCAGCCCGGGAGAAAACTCTGCGCCATAACATTGCGGATCGAACTCTTATCGGCTGATCGCCTTGTCCTTGACGTTATATTGCAGCTTGCCCGTAGTGGGATCGAGATAGTCCCTGTTGTCAGTGCAGGCCCATTCCTGCGGCTCGTTGCGGCGCTCGATGCCACGCAGAAACCGCCGGGGGGCAAGGGTGACGGGCTGCTTGAAGACGGTGTCGTCGTAGAGCGTGGTCTGGCTTTCGAGCGTCTTGAAGTCGATCAGCTTCATGCGCTCGACAATGCGAAGATTGGGTCCATGCGGCCCAAAGACGACGCCGGACATTGGATTGAAGTCGCCTTGCTTCAGGTTCTTGTCTTTCAGCTTGGCGATCTGGAACAGGGTCTCCGGGTCGAACCCGGTGGAATCGATCACGAGCGTGTCGCCTTCCCAATGCGCAATGGATTCGCCGAGGAAGCTCGGATTGGGTTGGGCGCTGTGCTGACGCCCGTCGGTATGGATGAAGCGCGTCATGCCCGAGGATTCGACGTAGAGCGCGATCATTCCCGGCGACTGGAAAAATTTCATCGGCATGCCGCCGATGTTCATCAGGAAGGGCAAGCCGAGGGGCTTGCAGTTGGCGAAGGGGCTGTCCGCCGCCGGCTTGTAGGTCTTGATGTGGTCGAGGGCCGACTGCGTATAGTCCGGCTCCTGCGGGAAGTCGTCCGCGATCGGGCTGATCGACTGCCAGGTGCCCTGCCAGAAATCCGGCAGGCTCGCCATGTCGCGCCAGGATGCCGCCAACTGCTCCTTCGAGAGCGGAGCGGCGGGCGCGTCGGCGCTTGCCGGAGCGGCCGCCACGATGCCGAGGACGAAAGCGCTGGCGCAGAGGCGCAATGCGGACGCCAGGGCGCGCTCGCGTTTCGGTGTGTTTCTCATTTGTAGGCCTCGCCTTGCGGTTTGCTCGGGAGATTGCTCGGGCCGCTCGCCAGCTCCTCGCCGGGCTTGCCGCCCGGATCGAGCAGGACTTTGCCGCTGGGAAAAAACACGGCGGAAAGCTGGCCTATCGGCTTCCCGTCTACGGCGCGAAACGCATCAACCGTGAGCTGGTCGCCGACCTTGATGTCCGCGGCGTTCCAACCCCAGCGGCTCATCATGTTGGGGCTGGATCCGACGAGCGCCCATTCTTCGATCGTTCCGTCGGCTTTCTTGACGTCCATCATCAGATAGACGTGGGGGTTCGCCCACTTGAACTCTTTCACTGTGCCGACAAGCGAGGTCAGCTTGTTGTGGTCGAACAAAGCATAGGAATGGTGGGCTGCGGCAGGCGCGGTAAGGAAAAGCGCGCCGGCGCCGGCGAGCAAAAGCCTTAGCGCGGTCCGCTTGTCATGGACTGCATGTTTCATTGGTGACCTCTTGTTCCTTCCGCCCCCGGTCAGGCTGTGATGCCAGAGCGCATTCCAAATGGCTCACGATATGCGCCAAGTGCGACTCAGCGCCGCTTGATGGACGCAGCCCCCCCGATGCTCTCGGTCCAGAGTTTGATAGTTCCCCGGAAGGCGGACGAAATAGCTGCCTTTATCTCGTGATATCGGCTTGTCGGAGCCTCCATCTCGCGCGCCTCGCGGCGATAAAGTTCGACTTCAGGCGTCTTCATGGCCGAGGATCGACCCTCCGGATCGCGACGCTCTGGACAGACAGACGAGCGAAAGCGAAAGAATCGCCGATGCGGCCATGGCTACGCCCCACAGCGCGAAGCGCTCCTGCGCGATCAAGTAGCCGGCCGCCAGCGGGCCGATCATGTTGGCGCCGGCCATTGCGGCGCTGTTAAGCCCCAGGGCCTGTCCGCGGCCGCTGCTGTGCGCTGCGCGCGCAATGTAATCGAGCAGATAAGGCCGCGAGATCGACGAACCGAAGCTCACCATCAAAACGCCGAGCGCGACCGTGATCGGCCCAACGCTGCAGAACATGAGGAAACCGGCTCCGAGCACGGCCAGTCCAAGCAAGGGAATGAGCTCGGGATCGAGAACCCGTTCCGCCTGCCTCATGCCCAGCAACTGAACGTAGATGGAAATCGCGCCCATGACCGCGAACACGCTTCCAACCTCTTGCAGCCCGAAGGCGTGGGATCGCCAGGTGAGCTGGCTGGCGGCGAAGAGCGCAAATTGCGCCATGAACATGGTGAAGCTCAGGTGGAAGAAGGCGCTGGCGGCAAGCGGCCACGCAACCTCGCGCAGGACTGACCAACGCGGAGCCGGTTCTTTCGCAACGACCGCCGCCGAATCGGCTCGACCATGATCGGCTGGCAACAGAAGGGCGCTCGCAATCAGCGTCAGTCCAGACAGGGCCACGGCCGCCCAGATCGGCGCGGTTGCTGAGAGACCGGCCAAGGCCGCAGAAAGCGCCGGGCCGATCATTACGCCGACGCCAATGGCCGCGCTCAGCGCGCCGAGGGCGTGCCGATACAGGTGCGGCGGCGCGCGGTCGGTTGCGAGCGCGGCGGCCACCGCCATGTTCCCGGCCGTGAAGCCGTTGACGACCTGCGCCAGAAAAAGAAGGGCGATCGTATTCGCACTGCCGAGGAGAATGAAGCTGATGAACGATCCGGTCTGGCACAACATCAGGACGCGCTTGCGTCCGAGCCGATCCGACAGCCGTCCGAGCCATGGACCCGCAACGAATTGCGCGAGCGAAAATGCGGCGACGATGGCGCCCAGCGTGACCGGCGTCGCGCCAAACCGCGTCGCGAAAAACGGCAGGAGCGGAAGAATGATGGCGCCGCCCGCGACATCAATGGCGACGACCGCGAAGAGCGGAGAAAGGTGCCATAACGATGAAGATTGTTCATGCGGCATGGATCGGCCCCACCAGAATGAAGAAGGAGCGTTCCGGCAGGAACGCTCCTACAATTCGTTGTCGATCAACCTTGCGCGGGAGGCGCGGCTGAATTATTGCGACGGCTTGGCGCCCGGCGGCATGCAACGCGGGTCAGGCTTGAAGCCGGGAGGTGGCGGGTCGCCCGGCTTGAAGCCCGGCGGCGGCTCGCATCCGGGCGGCGGCTTGAAACCCGACGGCGGCTTGGGCGGTTCGTCCTGCGCCATGGCTTCCCCAACCATCGCTCCCATGAAGCCGGTGATCATGACGGCTCCGACCAAACGAAACGCCTTCCGGCGTTTTGATATTGCCATCAACACTTCCTCCGTTGAGGGCGCCCTTGGCGTTATTGCTTGAATCCGTCCAAAGCCTTTCGGACTGAATGTGGCGCCATGTTCGACAGACCACGACCGTTGCGCACGAAATAGCCGTCAATATTCCACCAGGCGAAGGGTCGTGCAGGCGAAGGGTCGTGGGATCGCAAGATCAGCTGCGCAAACGCCCCAGACCCCATTCGTTCAAGGTCCGGTGTTCGTGCGGCCATTCGCCGACCGGCCGCCCCTCGCCGATGATTTCGAGATCGGCGGAAAGCTCGATCCAATTGCCATCGGGATCGTGGACGAACATGAACAGATTGTGGCCGGGTCCATGACGGCCGGGACCCCACTGGAGCTGAATATGCTCCCGCGCCATATGGTCGGCCCAGTCGCGAATGTCATTCCAGCTGGAAAGCTCATAGGAATGATGATCGAAGCGGCTTTCGGCCGCCTTGAAGACCGCGACATTGTGATGCTCGTTATTGCAACGCAGGAACGTCACGCGCATGTCGCGCTGGTCGTCCAGCACGATGTCGGTCACGCTGAAACCCACGACATCCACCAGAAACTGGACAATGGCGGCGGGATTGGGGCTCGACGAGACGACATGTTGCATTCGCGCCTGCGGATGAGCCGTGACGATTCTCTGCTCCGCTTCGGGAATGCCGAACGCATAGCAATTGCCGTCGGGGTCGCGGACGATGACGCTATCCGAGAAAAAGCGCGTCGGCCCGTTGCTTGCAGCCCAGCCTGACTTGCGGATGCGCTCGCGCAGATGTTCGAGTGCTTCGCGGGTGACGGCAAAACCCGAAGACACCAGCTTGCGGCCAGCGCCCGGAAGCAGAACGAGCCGACGATCAGGACCGCGCCCGATCCACGCGTCGCCCTGTTTCGAGAAAGTAAACCCGAGCGCCCGCTCATAGAACTGGGCGCTCCTTTCGACGTCTGCACAGCCGACTTCAAGATAGTGCAAGTCGGCGACGACAGCGTCCTTGTCTCTGCCCGCGTGGTGAAGATTTCCAGACATTACTCCTCCCTGATCACGCGAGGGCGCTCATCCCTGGCTTATACAAAATTCCTATTATTTCGGAATTTTGCTGTCAACTTGGCATGGAGGCAGAATGCGCTGACTCTTTCAGGGCGCAAGAAGGGCGCGCGTCACCGCTTGCCCGGCGGCGCCCACAAGCGTTCTAAGACTCTCGATCCGCGCAGAATCCTCGCGCACGGCCTCGGCCGACAAAACCAGCCCTATGCTCCCGAGGATGAGATCATTCTCGCCGAACACGGGCGCGGAGACGCCCAGCGCCCCTGCGTCGAGTTCGCCGATGCTGACGAGCGGCGCGCTGCGACGAAGGCGCCGCGTCTCCGCCTTGAACGACTCCCAGTCGCGCCCCAGCCCCATCGCGGCGACGGCTTCGCGCTCGAGATCGAAGAACCGACGAAGCGTCCGCGCCGGCAGATTGACGAGGATCGCCTTGGACGCTGAACCGCGGATCAAGGGCATGGGCCGGCCCCGCTCGTAGCTCGTTTCGATTGGAGGAGGGTCGATGGAATACTCGTCAACGCACATGACCTGCAGCTGATAGAGCCGGCAGAGCAGTCCGATGGTCCCGGCCCCGCTCTCTTCGACGAGTTTTCGGAGAATTTCGCGCGCGTTGCGGGTCAGCGGATCGACTCGTCGCGCAATAAGGTCAAGCTCGATTGCGGCGGGTCCAATGGTGTAATGGCCCGTGCGTCCGGCCACCAGAAGCCCCGCGCCAACCAGGCTGCCAACATATTCGTAAGCCGTGCTGGCGGAAAGCTGAAGTTCGGCGCCGAGGTCCTCCACCTGCCATTCCGGTCGCTCCGTAGAAAACAGACGAAGGATCGAGAGAACTCTGTCCGCTGTAGCGACCTTCTTCATATTGGTTTCCTGTTGCGCTCTCCCGTCCGGCGCGCCGCCGTTATAGCTGTCCGCGCTTTGTCGCGCGACTGTTCGCCCTGCCGAGCCGCCCTCTCGCCTCCGCCCTGAACGAGGCCCATTCACGGCGCGGCGCGCCAAGATACGCAAATGTGTATCAAATATGTCAGAGCTTATACTCGACGGTCAGCTTTGTAGCGTATAGTCATTATTTCGTCGGATTCAGAAAAATTCCGATGTTGCAACGCAACGCGACAGGCCAAAGCGCCAAAAAGATCGCTGCACAAGCAAAACGTAAGCGCAGACGCGACGCGAACTGACGCACACAAATAATCAAAGGGAGGACGGCCGCATGAGACACATGCGCATTGCCGAAGGGCATGCTATTGCTTTTTCAAATCCGAACCCCGCCACGGCGGATTCTTTCATAACGCAGCGCGCCAAGACGCCTGTTCGACGTCTGGATGTGATCCCGACCGCCGAGAAGGGGCAAGTCCAAGCCAGCGGAGCTTCGGAACAAGACCTCGGCCGCGAGAACAAGCTCGGCCTGGAGGTGGCGTTGATGATCGAAAGAGAATTTCACAGCGCGGGATGGCCAACGGGTCTGCTGTTTGGCGTGCAATCCGAGATTCAGCAGCGCTACAAGATCGGCAGATGGGCGGTGCGCGAGGCGATCCGCATCCTCGAAATGCGCGGGTCGGCGGATATGCGGCGGGGACGCGGCGGCGGCCTCGTGATCGCGCAGCCCAGGTTGAAAAACGTACTGCAATCTTTCGCGCTCTATCTGCTCGCCGAAAAGGCGACGCGCGCCGATCTGGACCGGGCCGCCCGCACGTTGGCCGAGATCGCGGCTTGGCTGCTCTTGCAACGTTTTCATGAAGAAAGGGCGCTCGCCGTTGAACTCTCGGCGACCTTTGCCGAAACCGGCGACCTGCTGAGCGCGCTGGTGAAAATGACGGGCAATTCGGCTTTATCGGTTATGGCCAGCGTCCTGGACGTTCTCGCCGGACCGCGCGCCGAGACGACCAACGCGTTCGATCCGCGCCGTCTTGCAGCGATTTCGAAATCTCTCGTGGCGGGCGACATGGCGGGCGTGGCCGACTTCGTCTACAGCGCCGCCCCCGCGCAAACCAGCGGCGATCTCGATCTCATGCGCTGGATCAGACCTACGACCTCGCTGAACGCCTGCCGCTATTCAACCCAGCTCGCTTTCAAAATGCTCGGCGACATCATGCGCCTGCCTCATGTGCAATCGACGTTTCTCGGCTCCGAACGGGATATCTCCGATCAATACGTTTTCAGCCTCGAAAGCGTGCGGCAGGCCTCCCGAATTCTGGAAGACATGGGCGTGCTTGAATCCAGGCTGGGCCGCAAGGGCGGCCTTTTCACCCGCAAACCTGTTCTTGCCGAGATCCTTTCCCAGACCTTCGCCTATCTCATTCACCAGCGCGTCACCATCGCCGACGCTCAACTGGCGGCCGGCATGCTCGACAACGCCTTGGCTCGGACGGAGCGTCCCTGCGGATCGCAAAACGCTCTGACCAAGCTTTTCATCGCCATGTTCGACGCCTTCGGGCATCGAAAGAACAACGGAGCCGTCAAGCATTGAACCTGAGCGCCATCGAGGCGGCGTCGCGTCGCTTCGATGGCGCTGGTTCAATCCTCGGGATTGAAAACGTAGCCGTCGCTTCTCACGGTCTGGATGATTTCCAATTGCCGTCCGCCAAGCGCCAGCTTTCGCCGCAACCGGCTGACCAGAAGGTCGACGGCGCGGTCCGACACATCTTCGCCTTTCCCGCGCGTGAGTTCGATCAGTTGCGGTCGGCTGAGAACCTGATGCGCATTCTTTTGAAAAGCCTGGAGGAGGTCCGCCTCCGCGGCGGTCAGCGTGATGCGCACGCCTTTGGGCGAATAAAGAATGCGCCTTTTGGCGTCGAACCGCCATCCGCCGAACCGGATGACGCCGTCGTTTGATTGATCCGGCCCATCCTGCCCGCGGCGCGAAACGGCGCGAATGCGCGCTTCAAGCTCGGGCAAGGCAAACGGCTTGCTGACATAATCGTCCGCGCCGGAATCCAGTCCCGCCACCCGATCCGACAGGCTCGCCAAGGCGGTCACCATGATGATGCGGGCGCCGCACGTCGCTCGGATCTGCTTGCAGAGATCCAAGCCGCTGTCGTCAGGAAGCATGAGGTCAAGCAACACGATATCAACCGCCTGCGCCGCAATGACCGCGCGCATGGCCTTCCCGTCGCCGACCGCGGTGACGTGATAATCCTTGTCCCGCAGAAACTGCGCCACGAGCCTGCTGATCTCGGGATCGTCCTCGATAATGAGGATGCGCAGCGCGGCATGCGGCGCGGCCTGAATTTCAGCGTTCATACACGCAAGGCTTTCCTCGGATCGATATGGCTCCGACAGAACCAAGCTACCGGCGCTACAAAACCTTGGCAAGACGAAGAACAGCGTTGATGCAAGGGGATCAGGCCCATAGGCGCTAGGATTAGGTTTGGCGGCTGCTGCACGATGCGTGTGTGATACCCTCGTGCTTCGAGACGGCGAGCTTCGCTCGCCTCCTCAGCATGAGGGTATCAATGGAATCAACCCAGTAGCCCTCACCCTGAGGAGCCCGCGCAGCGGGCGTCTCGAAGGGCGAGGGCGGTCCACGGCTTTTTCAGCAGACTAACTAGCGCCTATGGGATCACACCCCTTCCAGCGCGATCGACGCCTGATTGTCTCCCGCTGCGTTCATCGGGAGCGTGATGCGCGCCAGCAATCCCTGAGGCTCGGCGTCCAGCAGAACCAATTCGCCGCCGTGCCAACGAACAATGTCGGAAACGATCGACAAACCCAGGCCCAGCCGCCCCTCCGCCGCTCGCGCTGGATCGAGACGTTCGAACGGCGACAGCACGCGTTCCCGCTCCCCTGCGGGGATCCCCGGTCCGTTGTCGCTGACGTTGATGACGACCTGCTCGACGCCGGCCCTCACATCGACACGGGTCTGCGTCGCGTAACGGCAGCTGTTCTCGATCAGGTTCGCGACGGCGCGCGTGATCGCCGTGGCCTGGCAGCGACACTCCAGACCGTAGGCGCCGGTGAAGGACACGTCATGGCCATCGTCCTGGAATTCGAGAGCAACACTTTCAATCAGCGATCCGAGATCGACGATCTCGAAAGGCTCTCCGTCGGGCTCGTCATTGAGATAGGCCAGCGCGCCATTGACCATTTTCTGCATGAGGTCGAGATCGCGCGAAATGTCGCCACGCCCTTCCAAAGCAGGTTCGAGCTCGACGCGCAGCTTGAGGCGGGTCAGGGGCGTGCGCAGGTCGTGCCCAACCGCCATCAGCATGCGGCGGCGCTCCTCCATCAGTTCGGTAACACGCTCCTGCATGCGATTAAAGGCCTGAATGAGCTGACGGATCTCGACTGCGCCTCTCACCGGCAGCGGCTTGTTCGCCACATCCTGTCCGAATTTCTCGACAGTGCCGGCGAGTTCGCGCAACGGCCTGTTGATCCGCGCCAGGGTCCAGACCGAGAGCGCAATCACCAGCAGGAACAGAAAGGAAACCGTCAGCAAAACCGGAAAGGTCACGATGATGAGTTGCGACAATCCTTCCTGCAGAGTGGTGTCGATCGTGACAAACTCACCCTCTACAGTTGTTTCGACACGAAGCATCCGGCTGACGCCGTCTTCGCGCATACAGACCTTGACCGACAATGAGCCCACGCGATCGTGAAGCCCCTCTCTCAGAAGCGATGTCAGGCTGTCCGTCCAGTAGCCTGACGCAGATGCGGAGCAAGGCTCGGCGCGTTCAAGCCGAACGCGCAGATCGTCGGACGAAATGGAGCGGGCGATTGCAGGCCGCTCCGCCGCCGGCGCGCCGGCGAGCGCCTTCACCAGCGTCATGATCTGGAGCGTCGGCGGCCAGGGACCGGGCGGCAGGGGTGGATTTGCCGGCTGGGAAAGCGCGGCGAGGATGACCACAACGACAAACGTCGCCAGAAGCGCGCCGCAAGCGATCGCTATGATCTGACCCCGCGCCGTATCGAGAAAGCGCAACATCCGCAAACCTTTTGTCTGTCACTGTTTTAGCAGATCGAACGCGGGCGAGCCACCGAGCGGTGATTGGCGCTACGCAAGATTGACCGAGGAAGTCGGCTGGCGCCGTTCCCCTTGTCCCAGGCCGTCTTCATGGCTTTGGCGATCACGGAAACTGGGCAGGGTTTCGCCAGGAACTGCGCGCTGCGCAGATCCGCCGGAACGCGCGCGGGATCGCTGCCGGAGACAAAGACGAACGGGACGTTTTCGCGGCTAAGCCTCCGCGCCAACTGGTAGGTGTTTCCGTCGACAACATTGACGTCCAGGAATGCGAAGTCGACCGGCTCGCCGAGCGCCATTTCAGCCGTCGCTAAACTGGCGGCGAAGCATGTTTCCACGTCGTATGCCTCAAGGAACGACGCCATGGCGATCGCCACCAGCGCGTCATCCTCGACGACAAGAACCATGGGACGATTTTGGCTTGCCATCTGCGGGCGCCTCCAGATTTGCAACTCCATTCAAGACTATCGCTGGCGCCAGGACCGAATAAGCCGCCCTTTTTCGCTTCCAATCAACGTAATGCCGCGCAAACAGGTGGCTATTTTCGCCGGTCGCCGGAGGCCAACATTTCCGCCGGACAAAAAGGCAAGTCTTTGAAGCGCGGACTTGGCGGCATGACACGGCGCGCCGTTCCTGTCTTACGGGAGCTTGCAAATACCGGGAGGTCAGAAATGCACATTATGGAAGGGTTTCTCCCAGTCGGCCATGCCGTCGGGTGGTTCGTGATTTCATCGCCGTTCGTCATCGCCGGCTGCCTGTCGACGCGCAAGATCCTGCGCGAGCGGCCCGAGGCCCGTCTAAATCTGGCGGCCTCCGGCGCCTTTGCCTTCGTGCTCTCGGCTCTGAAAATGCCCAGCGTGACCGGCTCCTGCACCCATCCGACCGGCGTCGGCCTCGGCGCTGTGATCTTCGGCCCGTCGGTCATGGCGGTGCTCGGCACGATCATCCTCCTGTTCCAGGCTCTGCTGATCGCGCATGGCGGCCTGACCACGCTTGGCGCCAATGTGTTCTCCATGGCGATTGTGGGACCCTGGGTCAGCTATGGCCTCTGGCGTCTGCTGCAATCCTTCGGCGTTTCCGTCGCGGTGTCCGTGTTCGCCGCCGCCGCGCTCGGCGACCTCTCGACTTACGTCACCACCGCCGTCCAATTGTCGCTCGCCTATCCCGACGCCGAGAGCGGCGTCGTCGGCGCCTTCGTCAAATTCGCCAGCATTTACGCGGTTACGCAGATTCCGCTCGCCATCGCCGAGGGATTGCTGACGGTCGTGGTGATGAACGCCCTGTCCGGAAGCGCGGGAAAACCCGACGAAATCGCAATTCTCGCCGGTGAGGTCCGCCAATGAAAAACCGTTCTCTGTGGCTCGTGGTCGCCGCTCTCGCCATCATCGCCGCGCCTCTCGTCATTCCTGGCCTCGGAGGCGAGTTCAAGGGCGCCGACGATCGCGGCTCCGAAGCCATCAGCGACGCCAGGCCGGGCTACAAGCCCTGGTTCGAACCCTTGTGGAAGCCGCCGAGCGGTGAAGTCGAGACCGGCCTGTTCGCCTTGCAGGCGGCGATCGGCGCCGGCCTGGTGGGCTATGTGATCGGACGGCGCGCCGGACAGAAGAATGTCGCCCATTGACCGCGAGGCCCATCTGAACCGCTGGCGGCGCAAGCCGCTGGCGGAAAAAACCTTGCTCGCGCTCGGCCTGCTTGTTCTCGCCCTGGCGCTCAAGCCCGCCGCCGCTGTGCTTGTCGCATCCACGATGTCGGCGGCTGCGCTCGTCGGCGCGCGCGTTTCTCCCCGCCTCTGGTTCGGCTGCATGGCCGCGCCGCTCGGCTTTCTGGCTGTGGGCGTGGTGACGCTCGCGCTGCGCGTCGACGCGCACGGCATTGGCCTCGCGCCAGGCGGCTTCGCTGAGGCGGGCGCGCTCGTCGCCCGTTCGGTCGCCGGCTTGACCTGCATGCTGTTCCTGGCGCTGACCACGCCGGCGAGCGACCTGGTTGGAGGTCTGGGCAGGCTCGGCCTTCCCAGCGAAATCGTGGACCTTGCGCTGCTGATGTACCGGTTCCTTTTCATCCTCGGAGACTCCGCCGTGGCGATGGACGCCGCGCAGGCGGCGAGGCTCGGCCACGCCACCGCGCGCCGCCGCGTGATGTCCGCGGGCCTGATCGCCGCCAACCTGCTGCCGCGCGCCCTCGACCGCGCGCGCCGCATGGAAATTGCGCTCGCATCTCGCGGCTGGCGCGGCGAGATGCGTGTGCTGGCCGACCGAACCGCCGCCACGGCTTCGGGATTGGCCGCCATCAGCGCAACTCTCGCCGCCATCGCCCTGGTAGGACTGTTCGCATGACGCCGCTGATGGATGTTTCCGGCCTCACCTATCGCTACCCGGGTGGCGTCACTGCGCTCGACGGCCTCGATCTGCGTATCCCTCGCGGACGCAAACTGGCGATCCTCGGACCGAACGGCGCGGGCAAGACCACGCTGCTGCTGCATCTCAACGGTTCGCTGCGCCCGGCCTCCGGCGAGATCCGGCTCGACGGCGCGCGCATGAGCTATGGCCGGCAAGCGCTCAACGACTGGCGCAGACGCGTGGGGCTCGTGCTCCAGGACGCCGACGATCAGCTGTTTGCGGCGTCGGTGGCCGAGGATGTGTCCTTCGGCCCGCTCAATCTCGGCCTTGGCGAGGACGAGGCGCGCCAGCGCGTCGCGGAGGCGCTCGCCGCGCTCAACATCTCCCACCTGGCCGACCGCCCCACGCACATGCTGTCCTTCGGACAAAAAAAGCGCGCGGCCATTGCGGGCGCCATCGCCATGCGCCCGGAAATCCTGATGCTCGACGAGCCGACCGCCGGTCTCGACCAACAGGGCTCGGCCTTGCTGACGGAGGCGTTGCAACGCCTCTCCGACGCCGGAACCACGCTCATCTTCACGACCCACGAAGTCGATTTCGCCTGGTCCTTTGCCGACGAGGCCGCCCTGTTCCGCAACGGCGGCGTCATCGCTCAAGGGCCGGCGACCGAACTGCTCACCAATGAGCGCGCCCTTGCGGAGGCGCGGCTCGCCCCGCCCCTGCTCGCCCGTCTGGCCGGCGCCCTGAAAACCCGCGGCCTGCTCGCGCAAGACGCCGCGCCGCCCCGCACTGTTGACGACATGCTGGTGTTGATCGCCGAACGGAGCCCTGCCTATGCTGGATCATGACCAAAAGCCGCTGACCGACGCCCAGTCGCAGCGCGATCGCCACGCCGACGATCATCACCATGATCACGATCATGATGATCACGATCACGACCATCATGATCATGACCACGATCACAACCACGCCGTTTCGCTCGCAGAAGTTCTGAGAATCGGCTTTGTCGCGCTCTGCGCTCTCGCCATTCAGTTGGACCTGCCCGACAATACGGTTCTGAGCATCGACAGCCAACTGTACCTGGCCTTCAGCTGGTACGGCTGGATCGGCTTGTACATCGGCGTCCAGCCCCTGTTCCGCGCGGCCTATGAAGGCCTCAAGCAGCGGCGGATGACGATGGAGCTGTCGATGGCGATCGCCCTGCTGGCGGCCGCCTACACCGGCTATTTCTTCGTCGCTTTGTTCATCACCTTCTTCGTGCTGATCGCGGAAATGCTGGAGGGCATGACCTTTGAACGCGGCCGCCGCGCCCTGCGCGAACTGATGGATCTGCTGCCGAACGACGTGACGGTGCGGCGCAACGGCGCGACCTTCGTCATGCCGATTTCGGCGCTGCACATCGGCGACATCGTGGTGGTGGCGCCGGGCGCGCGTATTCCCGTGGACGGCCCTGTCACCGCAGGCAATTCGTTCGTCGACGAATCCCGCATCACCGGCGAATCCATGCCGGTCGAAAAAGTCGCGGGCGCCCATGCCTATGCCGGCACGGTCAACCAGTCGGGCGCGCTCGACATCCAGACCGAACGCTTCGGCCGCGCGACCAGCTTCGGTAAGATCATCGAGGCCGTGGAACAGGCGGAAAAGACTCGCGCGCCGATCCAGCGCGTCGCCGACCGACTCGCGAGCTATATCGTCTATTACGCGCTTGGCTTCACGGCGCTCGCCTATTGGATGACCAATGGCGACGTGAACACGACGATTTCGACCATCGTGGTCGCCGGCGCCTGTGGCGTCGCCGCCGGGACGCCTTTGGCGATCCTTGGCGGCATGGGCCGCTGCGCCAAGCTCGGCGCGGTGGTGAAAGGCGGCGTCCATCTTGAGACGCTCGGCAGGATCGACACGGTGCTGCTCGACAAGACAGGCACGCTGACCTATGGCGTTCCCGATGTTGTCGGCGTCCACGCCATGCCGGGCGTCGGCGAAAAGGCTCTGCTGCAGGCCGCCGCCGCGGCGGAGCTGTGCTCGGAACATCCGCTCGGGCGCATGATCGTTTCCCATGCGCGCGCGCTCGGCGTGCAGCCGGAGGAACCGGCGCACTACGCTTATCTTCCTGGCAAGGGCGTCAAGGCGCAAGACAGTCGCGGCCTGCTGTTCGTCGGCAGCCGCGTCTTTCTCGAAGAGAGCGGGCTGTCGCTTGTTGGCGTCCCGGACGCCATCGCCAACGCCTCGGTCATTGTCGCGCGTGAGACCGTGATCCTCGGGGGAATCGTGGTCGAGGACCGGGTGCGGCCTGAAGCGCAGGAAGCCGTCGCCGCCCTCAAGGCGCTGAAGCTGAAGACCGTGCTGCTCACGGGCGACGTGCGCGCCGTGGCGGAACGGCTCGGCCGTCAGCTCGGCGTCGATGAGATCGAGGCCGAATTGCTGCCCGAGCAAAAGCTCGCGCGCGTCAAGGCCCTTCGTGCGGAGAAGAAGACGGTCGCCATGGTCGGCGACGGCGTCAACGACGCGCCCGCGCTCGTCGCCGCCTCCGTTGGCGTCGCCATGGGCTCGGGCTCGGAAGTCGCGCGCGAAAAGGCCGATGTGATGCTGGTGAGCGACAATCTCAACCAGTTCGTGGAGATCCTGCGCGTGGCGCGGCGCACCCGCAACATCATCTGGTTCAATTTCGTCGGCACGATTCTCGTCGATGTCATTGGCTTGCTGCTGGCGCTGTTTGGCATGATCAGTCCGATGTGGGCCGCGATCATCCACACCTCCTCGGAACTGACCTTCATCCTCAATTCGGCGCGGCTGCTGCCGAGCCCGGTGTTCTGGAAAAAGCTGGAAGCCTACCTGCCAGCGCCCGCCGCCGCGCGGGCCTGAAGTTGTCAGTCTTTGGAGGCGGGCGTCGGAGCGATGCCCGCCTCGTTGCCACAGGCGCCGGGCGGAACGAGTTGATAAAAGCCGGAAAGCCGTGCGTCAGTCGCTATTGTCGGACCTCTGTCCCTTCTTCGACCGACCCAGTTCTACATCGACGACGCCTTCGCTCCGCCTCCCCTCGCCCCGCGAGCGGGGAGCGGGAGTAGATCGAGGCTCAGCGGGGCCCCACCCATAACGAGTTTTTCGCCATTGCATCGAGCGCGCGCCCCATCCTGTGCCGTGGGTCTGCATCAACCGGATCGGCGTGGTCTGATCGTCCCCGGCTTCCGCCGGGGACGCGTTCGATCAGAATGGCAGGCCAACGTAATTTTCGGCCAGCGAGCCCAACGCGTTTTCCGACGACAGGAGATAGGCGAGGTCGACGTCCTGCAGCTTGTCCTCGTAGGACGAGCGGTCGGGGAACTTGTGCAGCAGATGCGTCATCCCCCAGGAGAACCGCTGCGCCTTCCAGATGCGCGCCAGCGCCTTGGCGGAATAATTTTCGAGACCGTGATCGTCGTGCTTGAGGTAATGGTCGATCAGACCGTGGTAGAGGTAATAGATATCGGACGCCGCGCTGTTGAGGCCGCGGGCGCCCGTCGGGGGCACGATATGGGCGGCGTCGCCGGCGAGAAACAGTCGGCCGTAGCTCATCGGCTCCGCCACGAAACTGCGCAACGGCGCGATGCTCTTTTCGATCGAGGGACCGGTGACCAGTTTCGCCGCTGTCTCCGGCGGCAGACGCCGCTTCAATTCGGCCCAGAAGGCCTCGTCGGACCAGTCCTCGACCTTGTCTTCCAACGGAACCTGGATGTAGTAACGGCTGAGCACCTGCGAACGCAGCGAACACAGGGCGAAGCCGCGCTCGTGCCGCGCATAGATCAGTTCCGGCGACACCGGCGGCGTGCTCGACAGCACGCCAAGCCAGCCGAAGGGATAGACGCGCTCATATTCGCGCAGCACATCGGACGGAATCGACTTGCGGCTCACGCCGTGAAAGCCGTCGGCGCCGACGATATAGTCGCACTCGACCCGGAAATCTTCACCCGCCTTGCGGTAGGTCACGTGCGGCGCATCGCTCGTGAGCCCGTGCAGAACCACGTCTTCCACCTGGAACACGGTCTTCACACCGGCCTTTTCCCGCGCCTCATAGAGATCGCGTGTCAGCTCGGTCTGGCCATAGACGATGACCGAATTGCCGCCGGAATGTTTGTGCAGGTCGACGCGGTCGAGCCGCCCATCATTTGCGATGTAAAAGCCGTGGTGAATCTCGCCTTCGCGATCCATGCGCTCGCCGCATTGCGCTTCGCGCATGAGGGCGGCAAACCCATGTTCCAATACGCCCGCGCGGATGCGCGCCAGAACGTAGTCGCGGGTTTGCCGTTCGAGCACGACATTATCCACGCCTTTGAGATGCAGCAATTGCGACAGCAGCAAACCGGATGGTCCGCCCCCGATGATGCAAACTTGAACCTTCATATTTTTCACGCTCGGGCTATGGTTGTTCTGAAGCCTTCAACTTTAGCCTTCGGTTCGCGTGCTCCGAATGGAGCGAACGATCAAAGACTTGCAGAAACACGACATGGCGCTGACGACTTCTGAGATCGCCAATTTCAACCTGTTCGGCGAGACGGGCGATCTGCCGGACGTCGTGCATTGCGAAACTATTTTCGATCGCGCCTCGCTGCACGACTGGGAGCTGACGCCACACCGGCACACACGGCTGCATCAGATCATCCTGGTCACCAGCGGCGGGGGCCTCGCGCGTTTTGACGACAGGCGCGAGGACCTCGTCGCGAACCGCCTGGCCAATGTGCCCGCAAGCGTCATTCACGCCTTCAGTTTCGCGCCGGGAACGCAAGGCTTCGTGGTCACGCTCGCCAGCGAATTTCTCGATGAAAATCTCCCGGCGAAAGAGGGGTTGCGCCGCTACCTCAACGCCGCTTTCGCCGCAAACGTGGACGATGTCGCCGCCGATCTGATGACGCAGATTTTCCGGGAATTCGCCGAACGCCTTTTCGCCCGCGCGCAGGTGTTGCGCTCGCTTTGCGGCGCGCTTCTGGGCGCCGCGGCGCGCGCTGGCGCGGAGCAGAGCGAAGCGCAGACGCCGCGAGATCTGAACCCGCTGGCGCGCAGGTTCGAGGAGCTGCGGGAAGAACACTACCGTCAGCACTGGAAAGTGCAGGACTACGCTCGCGCTCTGGGCGTCAGCGCCACCCATTTGAGCAGAGCCCTGCGCGCTGCGACCGGACTCTCGGCGGCGCAACTCATCCAGGAGCGCCTCATTCAGGAGGCGCGCCGCAACCTCGTTTTCACCAACCTGCCAGTCTCCACGATTTCCTACACGCTCGGCTTTGAGGATCCCGCCTATTTCAGTCGCGTCTTCACCGCCGCAAGCGGCGTATCGGCGAAGCAGTTCCGCGCGCGGCTGAGCGGAGAGCGTGAACCGCGCGGACTGCGTCCGGAAACTGCATGAATCAGAAAAAATCATCCATTCCGTCTGCCGCCTCGCGCTCTTACCGTCGCCGGAAAGAGCAAAAGAGGAGGAGACTTCATGTTCTCATTCGATCCCTATTCGCCGGCGGTGGACGCCGACCCCTTCCCTTTTTACAAGCGCCTGCGCGACGACTTCCCGTGCTACTGGAGCGAGGAAGCGAACATCTGGGTGCTGACGCGCTACGCCGATATTGTGACGGCGCTGAACGATTGGCGGACCTATTCCTCGGCCAAGGGCAACCTGATGACGGAACTGCCCAACCGCGCCGGCGCGACGCTCGGCACCACCGATCCGCCACGGCATGACCGCCTGCGCGGCCTGGTGCAGCGCGCCTTCCTCAAGCGCAATCTGGAAGGACTCGCTGAGCCGATCCGAGGCATCGCGCGTGACGTCGCCGGCGACCTCAAGGATTCCGCGCAATTCGATTTCATCGCCGACTTCACGTCCAAATTTACGGTGCGCGTTCTGTTTGCGGCGCTTGGCCTGCCTCTTGGCGATGAAGCGGTGGTGCGGGAAAAAGCGGTGCTGATGGTGCAGTCAGATCCGCGCACCCGCACCAAGGGGCCGGAGCATATCGCCGCCTACACCTGGATGCAGGACTATGCGTCCAAGGTGATCGCGGAACGCCGCGCCAATCCGCAAGACGACCTGATCTCGCATTTCAGCCTGGCTGAAATCGACGGCGACCGGCTCGACGAACGCGAGGTGTTGCTGACCACCACGACCTTGATCATGGCCGGCATCGAGTCGCTCGGCGGCTTCATGTCGATGCTGACGCTCAATCTCGCCGACCACGCCGACGCGCGCCGCGCGGTCGTCGCCGATCCGGCCCGGCTTCCGGACGCCATCGAGGAATCGCTGCGCTACAACACATCGGGCCAGCGCTTCCGCCGCTGCCTGACGCGTGACGTGGACATCCACGGCAAGACCATGCGCGAGGGCGATTTCGTATGCCTCGCCTATGGATCGGGCAATCGCGACGACCGGCAGTTCGCCAACGCCGATGTTTACGATCTGGCGCGTCGCCCCAAAGGACATCTGGGCTTCGGCGGCGGCGTCCACGCCTGCCTCGGCAATGCGATCGCGCGCCTCGCGCTGAACATCGCTATGGAGGAATTCCACGCGGTCGTTCCCGATTACGCGCGCGTGCAGGAGCAACTGCCCTGGATGCCCTCCTCCACCTTCCGCAGCCCGTTGCGTCTCGAGCTTGCGCGCGTGACGTCCGCCACCGCGCGCTGACCGCACGCCACGCCTTAACTTGCAGATACACGCCGGCGCCTCACCCCGCGCCGGTGGCTCGACAACATGAGAGACGTTCAGAATGACCAGGATCACCTTTATTGAACCCCAAGGCGCTGAAGTCGAAATCGACATCGCCGATGGCTGGACGCTGATGCAGGCGGCGACGTCTCAGGGCGTCGAGGGCATTGAGGCGGAATGCGGCGGCTCCTGCGCCTGCGCCACCTGCCATTGCTATATCGAGGGCGAGCCCGCGGCCCACCTCCCGACACCGACGCAAACAGAGCTCGAAATGCTCGACAACGTCGTCGCCGCGCGCCTGCCCAACAGCCGCCTGAGCTGTCAGATCAAGATGGCGCCCGATCTCGAAGGCCTGATCGTGCGCATGCCGGAGGCGCAGAGCTGATGGGGGAGCCGATCATTATCGTCGGCGCAGGCCAGGCGGGCCTCGCTGCCGCCGAGGCCCTGCGCGCGGAAGGCTGGCGGGACGAAATCGTGATCTACGGCGCCGAAAAGCACGCGCCCTACAACCGCCCGCCGCTCTCCAAGGGCTATTTGCTCGGCGAGACGCCCGCCGCCCAACTCACCATTCGCGGAGCGGAATTTTTCGCCAAGAAGCGGATAGAGCTGTGCGCCGCACACACGGTCAGCGCCATCGAACCCGACGCGCACTCCATCGTGCTGGACGATGGCAGTCGCCGGCAATGCGCGGGCCTCGTGCTGGCGACCGGTTCGCGTCCGCGCGAACTTGGCATCGAAGGCGCGCGCCTCAGCGGAGTCGCCTCGCTGCGCACGCTTGAGGATTCCGCGGAGATCGGCGCACGGATCGACAGGGCCGATAATGTCGTTGTCATCGGCGGCGGCTTCATCGGCCTTGAAGTTGCGGCCGCCGCGCGCAAGCGTGGACGTTCCGTGATCGTGCTCGAAGCCATGGACAGGCTGCTGGCGCGCGTCGCCTCGCCTGCGGTCTCGGAATATGTCGCGCGCCTGCATGCCGGTCATGGCGTCCACGCGATCACCAACGCCAAGGTTTCGCGCCTCGTCGGCGAGAATGGCTCCGTGCGCGCCGTGGAGACCGCCGATGGTCGGTCCTTCCCGGCCGATCTCGTCGTGGTCGGCGTGGGCGCGGTCGCCAACGACGAGCTGGCGCGCAGCGCCGGGCTCGCCTGTGATCGCGGCGTGATCGTGGACGCCTGTTCTCGCACCAGCGACCCCGCGATTTTCGCCGCGGGCGATTGCACGGCCCGCCGTCACGGCGATGGCGCGCTGTCGCGACTGGAATCGGTGCAAAACGCGGTCGAGCAGGGCAAGTCGGCGGCGGCGGCCCTGATGGGCAAGGACCGGCCTTTTCATGCCGCGCCCTGGTTCTGGTCGGACCAGTACGACGCGAAGCTGCAAATGGCTGGAACCTCGGCACAGGCCGACAAGGCGGCGCTGCGCGGCTCGATGGCGCAGAATCACTTCTCCCTGTTCTATTTCAGGGGAGGCAAGCTGATCGGCGTCGATACGGTCAATCGTCCGGGCGATCACATGCTCGCCCGCAAATTGCTCGACGCCTCGTTATCGCCGACCATCGAACAGGTTTCCAATCCCGATTTCGATCTCAAAAACCTGCTCGCTGTCGGCGCGCCAGCCTGAAAAAGCGTCCCCGCGCTTTTCTGCGCTGGCGCCATTCAACGATCATTACGAACAGCAAAAGCGCCCGCCGCATTCCGACGACGGGCGTTCCTGCTTCATTCCGTCGCGATCAAATCCTTCGCGGCCATCGCCATCGTGCCGGCGGCCGTATTGCTGATGGGGATGTGATAGTTGCGGTGAACCTCGCGCACGGCGCCCGGCACGGCGGCGCGCGCGGCCAACCACATCAACAGCTCGACGCCCTGCGTCCCGGTCTTTTCGACAAGCTGCGGAATGGTGTATTGCGCCGCCCATTCGGGATCGTCGATCAGGCTCCGCATGAAGGCGAGATCGAAGGGCTTGTTGATGAAGCCGGCGCGCTCGCCTTCGAGCTGGTGGCTGAGGCCGCCCGAGCCAACCATCACCACCTTCTTGTCGCTGTTCCACGCCGCCACAGCTTCACCGATCTCCCGACCCAGCGCGATGCAGCGTTTCGCGCTCGGCAGAGGAAACTGAACAGTGTTGATGCAGACCGGCACGGTGACGATGGTCTGGAACGTCTCGGGCCAGAACAGTTTCAGCGGCAAGGTGAATGCGTGGTCGACCAGCATTTCCTGGCAAGTGGTCACGTCGAAATCGCTGGCGACGAGCCGCTCGATGATCGCCCACGACAGTTCGGGAATACCCGGAATCGGGGGCAGGCTCGGGATGCCCCAGCCCTCGTCCTCATTGACATATTGTTTCGCTGCGCCGACAGCGAAGGTCGGCAGCTTGTCGAGGAAAAAATTCAATCCGTGATCGTTGTAGAAGACCACGGCGACATCGGGCTTCACTTCGTCGAGCCAGGCGCGCACCGGCTTGAAACCGTCGAAAAATGGCTTCCAATAGGGCTCGTCCTGCGCCCCCCGGGCGAGAGCGCCGCCGATGGCCGGCACGTGGGATGTGGTGAGGGCGCCGAGAATCCTGGCCATGATGATAATCCTTCGCGATCGCGTTTCAGAGATGATCCGGCTGATTGTTTTGCGCGACGAGACGCGCTTTGAATTCATCCTTGCTCACGCCGGTTTGCGCCGCGCCGAGATCCTGCACGTCGAGCTTAAGGATGCCGGCGAATTTGGCGAGGTAATAGACGTTGCCGCCGGCGTGCAGCAGGCCCAGAACGTCGCGCGCGCGAATGGCCTGCGCTTGCGCTTCATTCAGACCGTAAGCGCGCATGTAGCCTTCCTCGCCGGCGAGGAAAGCTTCGCGATTGGCGGCGCTGTTGAAGGAATAGCACATCTTGTTCAGCGCGTAGCCGCGCTGTGCGGCGGCGCCGTCGAAAAGATAGGTTCCGAAAATCTGCGGCTGTGCGTTCAAGGCGTCCTCCCCTTTTGTCAGAAGCTTCTTTTTCTAACGTTCATACGCGGCGCGAACGCTCTGGCGATGGCGAAGGTTGAGGCCTGCGCCCGCAGGCTGCGGCGCGGCCCCAGGCCTTTAAGCGGGCGCAAATGTTTCCGTGTTCACTTCCGTTTCGCCCTGCGTATTGTAGCGCGCGCCCGTCACCGTCTTTTCATTGATGAGCGCATCGGCGGCGGCGAGAAGATCGGGCGGCAACGCCAGATCGGCCGCAACGAGGTTTTCACGCAAATGCGCGACGCTGGTCGTGCCGACGATCGGCAGGATGTGGTCATCCTGGGCGAGCAGCCAGGCGAGCGCCAGTTGCGCTGGCGTGCAGCCCGCCTGTCGCGCCAGCGCCTTGAACGGTCCGAGCAGTTTCAGATTCTCGGCGTAGGCGTCGGACGCAAAGCGCGGCATGGCGCGGCGGATGTCGGTGGCGTGAAGCGTCGTGACATCGGTGAGGGCGCCCGTCAGGAAGGCGCGGGCGAGCGGGCTGAACGCGACAAAGGAGGCGCCGATTTCACGCGCGGCGGCGAGCACGGCGATCTCGGCGTTGCGGGTCCACAAGGAATATTCCGTCTGCACGGCGCTGATCGGAAATTCTCGATGCGCGCGGAGCAGGATTGGCGCAGAGACTTCCGACAGGCCGATGGACCGAACGACGCCCTTGCGCACGAGATCGCCCAGCGCGCCGACGCTGTCTTCGATCGGCACGCTGCGGTCATAGCGATGCAGATAGTAGAGGTCGATCGCATCCGTCTGCAGGCGACGAAGGCTCTGCTCGCATTGTCGCGCCAGCGTGGAGGGGCGCGCGTCGATGGCCTTGCGTATCACGCCCTGCGCGTCGGGACGCCCCTCCATGCCGCATTTGCTGGCGAGCGTGATCTTGCGTCGATGCGGTTTGAGCAGGCGTCCGACCAGTTCCTCGTTGGCGCCGAAACCATAGAGCGTCGCTGTATCGAAATGATCGACCCCGGCCTCGATCGCCGCCGCGATCACCCGATCCGCCTGGTCCACGCTGACCGGCGGTCCGTAAGCATGACTGAGATTCATGCAGCCGAGGCCAATAACGCCGACGTTGAAGGGACCGAGCTTGCGAGTCTGCATCCTGTTCTCCTCAAGCAATCGGTGCGGTTCAGCCGCACCCAAAGGATCGTTCGCAGAGGGAGGAAGCGTCAGATCAGTTGCCGCTCAAGGTCTTGAAGAACCTTGTAGCAGGGCAGCACCTGTGCAACGCTGGCGTTGGGCTCGCGCCCTTCGCGGATCGCCGCGACGAACTCGCGGTCCTGCAATTCGATGCCGTTCATCGAGACATCGACTTTGCTCACGTCGATCTTTTCGTCCTTACCGGTGACGAGATCATCATAGCGCGCGATGTAGGTGGCGCTGTCGCCGATGTAGCGGAAGAAGGCGCCGAGCGGCCCGTCATTGTTGAAGGACAGCGACAGGGTGCAGATGGCGCCGTTTTCCGCCTTGAGCTGGATCGACATATCCATGGCGATGCCAAGCGTCGGATGGATCGGCCCTTGAATCGCATTGGCTTTCACGATCGGGCTGCGGGTTTGATAAGCGAAGAGATCGACCGTATGGGCCGCGTGGTGCCACAGCAGGTGGTCGGTCCAGCTGCGCGGCTCGCCGAGCGCGTTCAGATTGCTGCGGCGGAAGAAGAAGGTCTGCACATCCATCTGCTGGATGTTGAATTCGCCGCCGACGATTCTGTTGCGCACGAACTGGTGCGACGGGTTGAAGCGACGGGTGTGGCCGCACATGGCGACGAGGCCCGTCTCCCTTTGCAGGGCCACCACCTCTTCGGCGTCCTTGAGGCTGTCGGCGAGTGGAATTTCCACCATCACATGCTTGCCGGCCCTGAGCGCCTGGATCGATTGGGCGGCGTGGATCGGCGTCGGCGTGGTGAGGATGACGGCATCCACCTCGTTGAGCGCCAGCGCATCGGCGAGATCGGCGCCGGTATGAGCAATGCCGAATTTCTGCGCCAAGCCTTTGACCTTTTCGGCCTCGGGGCTCACCAGCGCCACCACCTCGGCGTCAACGATCGCCTGGAGCGCTTCGATGTGCTTGACACCGAAGGCGCCGGCGCCTGCGAGCGCGATTTTGACCTTGCTCATGATCAGCCTCAAACGTTGTTTTCGAGAATGAGATGGCCGACCGCCGTGTTGGAGGCCGGGACATGGTAGAAGCGATGTTTGAGGGTCGGGGCCGGGCCGCCCGCGACATCCGCCATGGCGCCGCGCGCGATCAGCCACATCACCAGTTCTATCCCCTCGCTGCCGGCTTCGCGCACATAGTGGATATGCGGGACCTTGGAGAGCCCGGCGGGATCGGCGATCAGTCGGTCGAGGAAACGATTGTCCCAGTCCGCATTGATCAGGCCGGCGCGCGCGCCCTGAAGCTGGTGGCTCATGCCGCCGGTGCCCCAGATCTGCACGTTGAGATTGTCGTCGAAACTTTCGACGGCGCGGCGGATCGCCTGACCCAGCGCGAAGCAGCGCGCGCCCGAAGGCACGGGATATTGCACCACATTGACAGCGAAAGGGATGACCTTGCACGGCCACGCCTCCGGCTGCCCGAACATCAGGCTCAGCGGAACGGTCAGGCCGTGATCGACTTCCATCCTGTTGACGAGGGTGAGGTCGAAATCGTCTTGAATGACCGATTGCGCGATATGGGACGCAAGCTCGGGATGGCCGACGACCTTGGGAACGGGGCGGGGGCCCCAGCCCTCGTCGGCCACAGCGAATTCCGCGCCGGTTCCAATGGCGAAGGTGGGAATGAGATCGAGATTGAACGCCGTGGCGTGGTCGTTATAGACAAGGAAAACCACGTCGGGCCTGTTGGCCTCGATCCATTGTTTCGATGGCTCGTAGCCGGCGAACAGGGGCGCCCAATAGGGTTCCGCGGTTTTGCCGCCGTCGATGGCGACGCCAATGGCCGGAACGTGCGACGTGTAAACCGACGCAGTAATTTTCGCCATTCAGGCGCCTCCGTTCTTCGCCCGCGCCAAGCAACCCGCTTCGCGGAACATTCGGCTGGCTTCGCCTTGCGGCTGGTTGTGCGGTTGCGCGTCGCCCTCCTCGCCGAGGACTCGGTTGCCCTCCGGCGAGCGGCCGCCCGCCACCATCATGGCGCGGTATTCCTCTTCGCTCATGCCGGTCATGCTGCCGGCCATCTGCTGAAAGCTCTTGCCGTCGGTCGCGCCGATGCGGGCGAGGAAATAGATGTTGCCGCCGAGCGCGATGCAGCGGTTGAGGTCTCGCGCCAGCACCGCCAGTTTCTGTTGCTCGCTCATGGGCCATTGATCGAGATAGGCGCGCTCGCCCGCAAGGAAACGCGCGCGATTCTCCGGCTTCATCAGCGAGGTGCAGAACTGGTTGAGCCAATAGCCCTTGCGCGATTGTTCCGCGTCAAAGATCGTCGTGCCGGGCACGTCGAGATAGGGTTTGTCGAGCGCCACATCAGCCTCCGATTTCTTCGGGCCAGTAGAGCCGCATCGGATTGTCCACCAGCAGCTTGCGCTGCAACGCCGCCGTCGGCGCGATATGCGGGATGAAGTCGACCAGCAGGCCGTCGTCGGGCATGTGATCCTTCAGATTGGGATGCGGCCAGTCCGTGCCCCACAACACGCGATCGGGAAATTCCTCGACCACGCGGCGGGCGAAGGGAACCACATCGCGATAGGCCCCCTGCTCGCCATTTAGCGCGCGCGGTCCGCTCACCGAGAGGCGCTCGGGGCAGCTCACCTTGCTCCAGACATTTTGGTGCTCGCGCATGAATTTGAGGAACAATTCGAATTCCGGGCCGTCGATCGCCTTCGATACGTCCGGACGCCCCATGTGATCGACCACAACGGTCGTCGGCAGGGCGGTGAAGAAATCCCACAGTTCTGGCAGATCGACCGCCTCGAAATAGATGACGACATGCCAGCCGAGTTCGGCGACGCGGCCGGCGATCTCCAGCAATTCGTCCTTGGGGGTAAAATCCACCAGACGCTTGACGAAATTGAAGCGAACGCCGCGCACCCCGGCGGCGTCGAGGCGCTTCAGCTCCTCGTCGCTCACCGAGCGGCGCACGGTGGCGACGCCGCGCGCCTTGCCTTGCGAAGACAGGCAGGCGTCCACCATCGCCTCATTGTCCGCGCCGTGGCAGGTCGCCTGGACGATGACATTGCGCGAGAAGCCGAGATGGTCGCGCAGTGCGAACAATTGCGCCTTGCTGGCGTCGCAGGGCGTATATTTGCGCTCCGGCGCGTAGGGGAATTTCTCCCCCGGCCCGAACACATGGCAATGGGCGTCCACCGCGCCCGGCGGAGGCGCGAAGCGCGGTTTGCTCGGCCCCTCATACCAATCGAGCCAGCCCTTGGTTTTCTCGAAGGGTCCGCTGGTGGACTTGGACATGCTCACTCCCGTCAATCGATATATTTGAGGCCGGCTTTTTCCAGCGGCTCGCGCATCTTGTACATGTCGAGGCCAAGCACGCCGGAGGCGAGCTTCTCGCGCTTCTCGCCTTCAAAACTCTCGCGCTTCTGCGCGGCCTCGGCGATGCGCGGCGCCCAGGCGGCGGGAACGACGCAGACGCCGTCATCGTCGGCGACAATGGCGTCGCCCGGATTGACCAGAGCGCCGGCGCAGACGACGGGGATATTGACGGAGCCGAGCGTCGCCTTGATCGCGCCCTTGGCGCTGATGCATTTACTCCAGACCGGAAAGCCCATTTCCTGCAACACGCGCACGTCGCGCACGCCAGCATCGATGATCAGGGCGCGGGCGCCGCGCGCCATGAACGAGGTGGCGAGCAGGTCGCCGAAATAACCGTCCGTGCATTCTGCGGTGATGGCCGCGACGACAATGTCGCCAGGCTGGATCTGTTCGGCGGCGACATGCATCATCCAGTTGTCGCCGGGATGCAGCAGCACGGTCACTGCCGTTCCCGACACGGCGCAGCCCGGATAGATCGGCCGCATATAGGGCTTCATCAAGCCGACGCGCCCCTGCGCCTCGTGAACCGTGGCGGCGCCGAATTGCGCCATGGCGTCGACGGCGGCGCGTTCGGCGCGGGTGATGTTGCGCTTGACGATTCCAAGTTCAGTCATGGGAATGATCTCCAGGCGGTCCCGTCAGCGGCCCTTGGCCTTCAGCGCGGCGTCGAGGCGCGGATAGACGCGGCGGGCGTTGCCTTCGTAAATCTTGAAGCGCTCGGTCTCGTCGAGGTTGAGCGTCGCCTCGATATAGCGCTTGGTGTCGTCGTAATAGTGGCCTGTTTCCGGATCGATCCCGCGCACCGCGCCGATCATTTCCGAGGCGAACAGGATATTGTCGACGGGGATCACCTTGGTCAGCAGATCGACGCCCGGCTGGTGATAGACGCAGGTGTCGAAGAACACGTTCTGCAAAAGATGCTCGGACAGCAGCGGCTTTTTCAGCTCCTGCGCTAGACCGCGATAGCGGCCCCAATGATAGGGCGCGGCGCCGCCGCCATGCGGCACGACGAAGCGCAGGGTCGGGAAATCCTTGAACAGGTCGCCCTGGATCAGCTGCATGATCGCGGTGGTGTCGGCGTTGATGTAATGCGCGCCGGTGGTGTGGAAACAGGCGTTGCAGCTGGTGGATACATGGACCATGGCGGGAATGTCATATTCGACCATCTTCTCGTAGATCGGATACCAGTGGCGGTCGGTCAGCGGCGGGCTGGTCCAGTGGCCGCCGGAGGGATCGGGATTGAGGTTGATGCCGACGAATCCATAATCCTTGATGCATTTCTCCAGTTCGGGAATGCAGGTTTTGGGATCGACGCCGGGGCTTTGCGGTAGCATGGCGGCCCCGATGAAACTGTCGGGAAACAACTCGGCCACGCGGAAGCACAATTCATTGCAGATCGCCGCCCAGGTCGAGGACACCTGGAAGTCGCCGATATGGTGGGCCATGAAACTGGCGCGCGGCGAGAAGATGGTGAGGTCGCTGCCGCGCTCCTTCATCAGGCGCAGCTGATTCTTTTCAATCGTCTCGCGCAATTCATCGTCGGAAATCTTCAGCTCGGAAGGTTTCGGCGCCTGCGAAGGGTCCTTGATCGCGGCGATCTGGCGGTTGCGCCAGTCTTCCAGCGCCTTAGGCGCCGTGGTGTAATGGCCGTGGCAATCGATGATCATGAGCGTCCTCGTTTTTGCTCGTCAGTGAAGGGTTGCTTGCGCCGCGCCTTCAGGGCGCGCCCTGCCCCAGCTTCAGTCCTGCGGCCACAGGCCGCGCGGGACCATGACCTCGCCCCGCATGATCAGACGCGCCGTGCGCAGGAGCGCCGCCTTGGTCACCTTGGTCGGGTCGTTGGGATCGGTCTCCAGCGAGACCGAGAATTCGCCGGTCGGATGTTCGACCGAAACCGTCGGCGCGCCGCCCTGCGGCATGACCGCGACGCCTTCGCACACCGACCCCGGCAAGACGCAGGCGGTGGCGACCGTGACCGCCGCGAGCACGCCGATGGCGTCGTGGCAGACATGCGGGATGAAGCTGCGCGTTGTCAGCGCGCCGCCCGCGCGCGGCGGCGCGATCAGGGTCATTTTCGGATAGTTCTTCGCGCTGACGTCGCCGAGGCCCATCTGTTTGGAGACGATGAGCCGCAGCGCTTCGATCCGCTTTTTCAACTCGGCATCGGCGTTGAGATCGGCGACGCTCTCATAACCGGTGCGCCCCAGCGCGTCGGCGCGGAAAATCACCAGCGGCATGCCATTGTCGATACAGGTGACATCGATGGCGAAGGGATCAAAACCTGCGCCGGCGACCTCGATGCGGTCGCCCACCGCGCCGGTTGGCAGCAGACCGGAGCAAACCGACCCCGCCGTATCCAGAAAATTGATGGTGATGGGCGCTGAGGTCCCCGGCGCGCCATCGATGCGCGCTGTCCCTTCGTAATTCACTGGGCCGACCGAGGTCTCGACGGTGATGTCGCATTGCATGTCGGTGTTGCGGGTGAGCACGCGAAACGTGCTGGTGTCGCCCTGCGCCGCGATCATGCCGGTTTCCAGTGCGAAGGGCACGACAGCGGCCAGCATGTTGCCGCAGTTGGGCGTCGTATCCACATTATCCTTGTCGGGCTGCAATTGCGCGAACAGGAAATCGAGATCGACGCCGGGCGTTGCGCTCTTGCTGACGATGCCGACCTTGCTGGTGAGCGGGTGCGCGCCGCCGAGCCCGTCGATCTGTCGGCGGTCGGGCGACCCCATGGCCGCCAGCAAAACCTTGTCGCGGGTCGCAATGTCCTGGGGCAGATCGCTCGCGTTGAAGAACGGTCCCTTGGAGGTGCCGCCCCGCATCAGCAGGCAGGGAATGGCGCGCTGTGAAGACATGGCTCAAACCTTATTTCTGTTGGGCGCGAAATGCGTGGCGGTCGGCGACGGCGAGCGCCAGGGAGGGATCGCGCCCCATATCCATGAGCATGGCCGCGGCTTCGCGCATTTCAGCGGCGCGGCGCACGCCGTGCTTGGCGACACGCGCGTCCATCTTTTTCGCCAAATCGGCCCAGTCGGCGCCCTGGAAGCTGGCGTTGAGCGAGGCGAACACATCCTCGGCGACGCCCCAGTGCGCGCAGGCGTTGGCGCTGTCGATGATCAACGCCTCGATGCCCTTGATCATGATCGACCGGCAGAGTTTGGTCGCCGAGGCGCGCCCCACCTTCTCCGCCACCGCGCGCAGGTTCATGCCGAGCGCGTTCAGCCTGTCCGTGAGTTCCGCCGCGCGCGGGCCGCCGGTGAGAATCTCGACCTCGATCCCCGGTTCGACCACCGGAGCCATCACCGCGCCCTCCACATAGTCGAGACCTTTTTCCGACAACGCCTGGGCGACGCCGGTCTTGGTCGAGGGCGAGGCGGAATTGATGTCGAAGAAAATCTGACCCGGTTGCAGATAGGCGGCGGATTCTCTCGCCACCAGTTCGGCGGCGTCGGCGGTGACGGTCGAAAAGATGATGTCGGCCCCTGCGGCGGCGTCGGCCGCGTCCTTCGCCAACACGACGCCGCTCGCCTGCGCGGTGGCGATCAGCGGCGCGGCGCTCTCATCCTTATCAAGCTTGAGGTCGTAAGCGCGGATGGCGACGCGATGCCCTTCGCGCAATTGACGCGAAAACAGCTGACCAACTTCGCCGTAGCCGATGAATGCGATCTTTGCGGGCAAATCCAGGCGAGCTCCAATGGGTTGCGGCCTGAAAATGCCGCGCCGAACGCTTTGAAAAAAATGATCAAAATGGCGCCATTGCTGAATATTTCTCATCAGTCCGGCGCGCCTGCGCGCGACGCGCTTGGCAAGCAAAGAGCGCGGTCGGTGGTCGGGAATTCACCGAATACGCTCTGCTTTCTCTCTGGCCGGAACCCGTGCTGGCGCCGTTGTCGGGATCAATCCTTCGGTTCTGGCGCGAGACCAGACTGTTTCAGGTAGTCCTTGTTGCCGATTTGCTCTTCGCAATTGTACTCGGCGAAAATGGCCTTCCACGGCATCCAGCCGTAAGTGCGCACGAAGGACCAGGACCGCGTGAAATAGGTTGGGTCGTCAACCGTGTAGACGATTTCCAAGAACCAGTGTCCGTCATAGACCTTGCGTATGCGCTCGGTCAGCTTGACGTTTTCCGAGGCGGGCGTCCCGTTGACGTCGAGCCAGAGCGGTTGGCGATAATCCTTGGTTTCGACCACCAGCGTAGAGCCATCCCAATGGCCGAACGACCGTCCCATATAGGGCTTGGGTCCGTTTTGCGCCTCGGGCTTGTCGTTCATGGCGATATGCCATGCCGAATGATATTCCTCATAGACGAGATCGATGCGCGCTTCCGACTGGAAGATGCGGAACGGCATGTTGAGTTCATGCAGCCAGGGCTGACCGGGCGGGCGGCAGACCGAGGATGCGTTGATGAAGGGCGCGCCGTCGCGAAGGGAGGCGAGCCGCCGCGCCAGCACTTTTTTGCCGGCCTCGTTGATCGGGATCGCGTCGCCGTACATATCGGCCAGGATTTGCGGCGCCAGAGGCAGATCATGCACCCATACGCCTTCAAGATCACGCGGATCGGCCGAGGGAACAGGCAATCCGGGCCAGAGCGGCCCGTGAGCGCGCATGGCGGCCAATATGAGGTCTTCGTCCTCGGGCGGCGGCCCGGGCGGAGGGCCGCCAGCAAAGCCAGGAGGAGGGCCGCCTGGAGCGCCGGGGGGCGGGCCGCCGGGAAAGCCAGGCGGCCCTCCTCCTGG
>NZ_NHSJ01000032.1 GCF_002937075.1 Rhodoblastus sphagnicola | reverse complement strand
TCGGTGCGCCGCTTGATTTCGCCGTTGAGGCGCTCGATCGGATTGGTCGAGTGCAACTTGGTCCGATGCGCCGCCGGGAACGCCATGTAGGCGAGCACGTCCGCCTCGGCCTCGTCCATCAAGGCGGCGAGTTTGGGCGTCTTTGGCCGCAACTGGTCGGCGACCTTGCGCCATTGGCCGCGGGCGGCCTCGGCGTCGTCCTGGGCGAAGGCGGTGGCGATGAAGGCCGACACGACGCGTCGCCCGCTCTTGGTGGCGTGGGCGAGGACATTGCGCATGAAGTGGACGCGGCAGCGCTGCCAACTGGAGGTCAGCACCTTCGACACCGCCTTCTTGAGGCCATCGTGGGCGTCGGAGATCACCAGTTTGACGCCGCGCAGCCCACGGCGGCGCAACTTGCGCAGGAAATCCGTCCAGAAAGGCTCGGCCTCCGAGGGGCCAATATCCATGCCCAGCACTTCGCGACGGCCATCAGCGTTGGCACCGACCGAGATGATCACCGCCGCCGAGACGATGCGGCCGATGTCGCGGACTTTGACGTAGGTGGCGTCGATCCACAGATAAGGCCAGTCGCCTTCGATCGGGCGGTCGAGGAAGGCTTTGACCTTGCCGTCGATCTCCTCGCACAGCCGGCTGACCTAGCTCTTGGAAATGCCGCTCATGCCCATCGCCTTGACCAGATCATCGACCGAGCGCGTCGAGACGCCCTGGATATAGGCCTCCTGGATGACGGCGGTCAGCGCCTTCTCGGCCATGCGGCGCGGCTCCAGAAAGCCCGGAAAATAGCTGCCTTTCCGCAACTTCGGGATGCGCAGTTCGACCGTGCCGGCCCGCGTCTCCCAGTCGCGCGCCCGATAGCCATTGCGCTGGGCGAGGCGCTCGGCGCTCTTCTCGCCATAGTCGGCGCCGGTCAGGCCGGCGACCTCCATCTCCATCAGCCGCTCGGCGGCAAAGCCGATCATCTCACGCAGAATATCGGCGTCGGGCGCCTTTTCCACGAGCGCGCGAAGGTTCATCATCTCATCGGTCATCGGTGGTTCCTCGGTTGCGTTGGTGTCTCGCAACCCGAACTTAACCGGAGAATCGTCGGTGGCCGCCGAAAGCCGCTCGCTCGCTACGGCGCTATGGGCAGCGCGCTTCGCGAGCCGCTTTCTCCCGGCGTCCTACACCACGCGCGGGGACACGATCTTCAAATCGGTTCGCGGCGACAATGACAAGGCGCGACGACAGCGAACCGATTTGAAGCCGGATTGAACGAAGACGCGGTGACGTTAGCCTCGGCGGCGCCTATGGGCGTTCAAGTCGCTAGATCGGGAAATAGCGCGAGCCGGGCGCGGCTGGTGGTGGGTTTTTGAGACCAAACTCGGCTGAGATATTGATCGCGCAGGGCTGGGGATGATGCAGCCGACGATATTGCGGAGGGTTGGCGGGAGCCTAGGATGTTGTCGTGTGCGCTTTGGAGAAAAGCTATAGCGTTCGCGCCCGACTCGACGGGGGTTACGCCATGAAAAGAATTCCCTCAATCGCAGTCTTAAGTGGCCGCATGCCATCGAGCTTCCCCAACAAATGGCCAACGACGACCCTTTCAACCAAAACGCCGCTACCCGGGTCCAGGGTAATTTGTCTGGATATCTCTATAACCATTTTTCCAACCCCGCCCATGTACCCATAGAACGGGGCACCCTCGAAATAGAAGAATGGAGCATTGGCGCTCGCTTCGGTAGAAATCTCTCCGGCGATACTCGGAATGTTTTCGACGGTCCGTTTGTGGGCTTGTCGGTCATGGCGAAATCCATTCGGCGGCTTCCATCTCGGGCATGCGACAACCCGAGCGAGGCTCAGGCTCCTCGCATGTTTTGAGAGAAGGAAGTGTTGCGCCATTGCCCTGCTGCCACTGTTTTTCGTTGACATAAGTTATAGGCGTCACCCTTAGTGATGTAAATAAAACTCGTTGACATTGACGAATATGGGCGTCGTTGCTAGATTGCCCGCATGACGCCTGAACAATGCCGTGCTGCTCGTGGCTGGCTAGGCTGGTCGCAATCCGACCTCGCCGCCGCCGCGAATGTTTCACTTTCGACGGTTCGCGACTTTGAGAAAGGTCGCCGAATTCCGATTGGGAACAATCTAGCTGCAATTCGAGCTGCTCTTGAAGCGAAGGGGCTAGGTTTTGTCTATGCCGACGATGCGGGGCGGACTTGGGCATGTGGCATCACCTACGGCGATCCTGAGCGGGATACGACGCATTAAGCGCTATGACCGTGGCCTACCGGGTGGTCCGCCCTTAACCTTTGCGCGCTTGAGCAAACGGGGGTTACTTGGCGTCTCTAAGCCTATCCCCAGCAAAGGGGGCCGCCCATGGACGATGATAGCATCACTTGCATTGGATTCGATGCGTCGAAGGCGAAGCTCGCGGTCGCGATCGCGGAATCTGGCCGAACCGGCGAAGTGCGATATTTTGGCGAGATTGAAGCGACGCCGCAGGCCTGTCCAGCCAACCAGGGCCACCTCATACGGTCGGTCGACGAATGATGCCCGACATTCCAGAAGCGGAACTCGACCAGATCAAGACGACAGCGCCCGTTGCCATCGTAGCGGTCGTGGCGGAATTATACGAGCACTGCTCCGACCGTCGAACATCGAGCCGGCGTCTTGCAAAATCACGCTCGCCTCTTCGCCGTTAACGGCCAACTGGACAGCCTGTGGCATAGCCGCACCGTGTGTGGACGCCCCCACGAATGCAAGTGAAATCTTATTCGGTCATGGACATGTGGTCGAGCGCTGTCGTGTGTCCGGCCTCAAGATGCGGCTGTCACACGCCCCGGACCCTTATGGAAGTGCGCGGATCGGGTCCATTACGCTGACGCGCGCTCGAGGCGCTTCGGTGCGGACTGGTTTTCCCGATCCCGTTCTTTCGACCGTTTGCCCATAAGCCTCCTTCGACTCACCACATTCGCTGACAGCCCCTGCCGCCTCCCTTTCAGGCGGCGGCTGGAACCTCGTAGATCCCGCCGTGCGCGAGCAACGCCCATACGACCCGCGCCATTTTGTTCGCCAATGCCGTGGCGACGAGCATGCGCGGCTTTTTCGCCAGCATTCGCGCAAGCCAAGATCCTGCGGGAGCGCCCCGGCGCGCCGCCCATCGCACGACCGACATGGCGCCAATAATCAGCAGGCGCCGGAGATCACGTTGTCCCATCCTGGAGACCGCCCCCAGCCGCGCCTTTCCGCCGGTGGAATGCTGCCTCGGAGTGAGGCCAAGCCAGGCGGCGAAGTCGCGCCCTTTGGCGAAGATTTCTGGCGACGGCGCCAAAGCTACTATCGCCGCAGCACAAATTGGGCCGATGCCGGGAACGGTTGTCAGTCGCTTGGCTGTTTCATCTGTGCGGACCTGCTCGCGCAGTTGCCGGTCGAAATTTGCGATCCGCTCGTCGAGAGCGGCGATATGTTCAAGCAGCAGCTCAGAAAGTTCGGTGACGATGGCTGGCAATCCGCTGGT
Organism: Rhodoblastus sphagnicola; assembly: GCF_002937075.1. Taxonomy (GTDB): domain Bacteria; phylum Pseudomonadota; class Alphaproteobacteria; order Rhizobiales; family Beijerinckiaceae; genus Rhodoblastus; species Rhodoblastus sphagnicola. The sequence goes on along the minus strand of NZ_NHSJ01000032.1, from coordinate 1,230 downwards.
TGAACTCCTCACCTCCGACACAAGCCGGTCAAGGTTTGCCAGTCCTTGCGGAGCGATCACGCCGTATTCCGCCAAATGTCCCCGCAACGCGTTGACCGTCTGGGTCCGCTGACGCACCAGGAGATCGCGTGTTTTGAAAACCATCGCCGAGGCCTGCTTCTCGACACTCTTTACCGCGACGAAGCGCATTGTCGGCCGTGACGCCGCCTCAGCGATCGCCTCGGCATCAGCTATGTCATTCTTCTGACGTTTCACAAAGGGTTTGACGTATGCGGGCGCGATGAGGCGAACATCGTGGCCCAGCGCTTGAATTTCGCGACCCCAATGATGGGGACTGCCACAGGCTTCCATCACCACCAAACACGGCGGTTGAGCCGACAGAAATGGTAAGAGTGCGAATTCCGATTCAATCCGGCCACTGATTCCGATTTGAAGCCGGCCGGGATTCCGATTTGAAGCCGGCCACCATTCCGACATGAAGCCGGCCACCTGAGCCGGGTTTTTGGCTCTCGAAGTTTGCTCACCGCAGGCCAGCAACTGCGGCACTCCTGCCTCGTCGATGATCGACGGGAGATTGGAATGCCGGCGAAGCGGGAACTGAGCATGCGACAATTGCGAAACTTGTTACGGCTTCACCACGACGGGGTGAGCGTGCGCGAGATTGGCCGGCTTCTGGGCGTGGCGCGCAGCACGATCCAGGACAGTTTGAAACGCGCGACGGCGGCGGGGCTGATATGGCCGTTGCCGGAGGATGTCTCCGACGACGCGCTGGAACGCCGGCTTTTCGGCCGCGCCGCCGTTGCGCCTGGCCAAAGACGGCGGGTCGAGCCCGATTGGGCGGACTTGGCGCGGGAACTGAAGCGCCCCGGCGTCACGATGGTGATCCTGTGGGAGGAATATCGGGAGGTCCATCCCGAAGGCTATGGCTATTCAAGGTTCTGCGATTTGCTGCGCGGGTTCGAACGGCGGCTGACGCCGGTGATGCGCCAGCACCATGTCGCCGGCGACAAGGCGTTCGTGGATTACTCAGGCAAGCGGATCGGGATCGTTGATCCCGCTACCGGCGAAATCCGGGAGGCGGAGATTTTCGTCGGCGTGCTTGGCGCCTCGAACCTCACCTATGCCGAGGCGACCTGGACCCAGCAATTGCCGGACTGGATCGGCGCGCATGTGCGCATGTTCCGTTTTTTCGGCGGCGTCCCGAGGCTACTGGTTCCCGACAATCTGAAG
>NZ_NHSJ01000031.1 GCF_002937075.1 Rhodoblastus sphagnicola | reverse complement strand
TCACGCAGGGCCTATCCCCACTGCGTCGAGGGCAACGCCTCGTGCCCGCCCGAGGACTGCGGCGGACCAGCAGCTTTTCTTGAGCGCCGCGATGCTCAGTACTCGCTGGAAGGGATCGAAGATCTTGGGACCGTTGCCGATTTTGTCGACCAGGTCGTTTTGAAGAAACAGACGGAAATCCTGAAGGGCGAGGCCGTCATCAAAGAAATGCACGATGTGCTGGAACGCCTTGAAGAGCGTCATTCCTGGCAAGGTCATCCTTTCTCGCGCAAGGCGGTCAATGCCCGGCTGAAGAATGGCGATCACCTCACCCTCATGTATCAGCGGTGGTGATTTCGGGAGCCGGCACGCTGTCCTAAACCGTGCGATTACGGACATCCCCTTCACGCCATGTCCGGAAGTTATCTTGACATAATTTCGAACATGGCCGACGTTTCGAATCTCCCTTTTGGATGGGTCCAAGGTCATGCCGCGCGTCTTCGCTTACGTCCGCGTCTCGACGACGGGGCAGACGACCGAAAATCAGCTCCACGAAATCAACGCCGCCGGCTTCACCATCTAACCTCGCCGCGTCGTTTCCGAGACAATCTCGGGCGGCACTGCCGCTGCGCAACGGCGAGGCTTCATTCGTCTCCTGGACAAGCTGGAGACCGGAGACATTCTCGTCGTCACAAAGCTTGATCGTTTGGGCCGCAACGCCATGGACGTGCGGGCCACCGTCGATCGATTGGCCGCGCTCGGCGTTCGCGTTCACTGTCTTGCCCTTGGCGGCGCCGACCTCACAAGCGCGGCGGGGAAGATGACCATGCAGGTTATCGCCGCCGTCGCCGAATTTGAGCGCGATCTGCTGGTCGAGCGAACCCAGGCTGGCTTGGCGCGCGCCAAGGCGGAAGGAAAGTCCATTGGCCGGCCCGGCGCTCTGACGCAAAGTCAGCGCGAGGATGTCATCCGGCGATTGGACGGCGGCGCGTCTGTTTCCGCCCTAGCGCGCGAATACGCCACCAGCCGTCAAACCATCCTACGAGCGCGCGCGATGGCGGCGGCGTGATTTCGGCCAACCGGAGGGCGCCATGCGCGTGAAGATTCTGCTTCAGATCACAACCGATGACGGCGAGCCGGCCGGCGCCGAGGAGATCGCATCTTTTGGCAAATGCGTCGAACGCGCCGAGGATCTCGGACTGTCCCTCGCCGAGAGCAAGATTCTGCTTGCCGCCGCCCAGCAGCGGATCGTCGAAGTCCAGACCAAGAGCTGGATCGAGGCGCAACGATGCTGTGAGGTTTGCAGCCGCAGGAGACGGAGCAAGGGCAGCTATCCGATCGTATTCCACACATTGTTCGGCGACGTGAAGCTGGCGAGCCCGCGATTTCACCGCTGCGTATGCCGAAAAGGGAACGGAAGAGCCACCGTGTCGCCACTCATGGAACTCATTCCTTATCATGTCGCGCCGGAGCGGCTTTACCTGGAAACGCGCTGGGCCTCGCTCGTTCCATACGCCGCCGCGGCCGAGCTTCTCGGCGACGTCCTGCCGGTCGAGACTGGCGTCAACGCCACGACGCTGCGCCAGCACGTCCTACGCGTCGCAGAGCGCGCCGAAGCGGAACTGCCGAAGGACCGGCGCACCTTCATGGATGGAAGTCCGGCGGATTGGCAAACGTTGCCCGTCCCGGACGGGCGCATCGTTGTCGGCCTTGATGGCGGCTATGTCCGCGACTGGACCGAGAGAAAGAACAACTTCGAGGTCATCGTCGGACGTTCGATGCCGGAGGATGGCGCTCCGCGCTATCTCGGCTTCGTCCATGGCTTCGATCAAAAACCGAAGCGCCGTCTTGTCGACATGTTGGAAAGCTAGGGAATGCAGGCCAATCAGGACATCACTTTCCTGACCGACGGCGGCGAGGAAGTTCGGGCGCTCACCGAACGGATCAGCCCTTGCAGCGAGCATGTTATCGACTGGTTCCACGTCACCATGCGCATTACCGTGCTCGGCCAGTTTGCAAAAGGCGTCGCGCAATGCGACGAGGAAGCCGGCACCCGGCTGACAAAGGAGCTGGGGCGAATAAAATGGAAATTATGGCACGGAAACACGATCGCCGCCCAAGAGGTGATTGAAGACTTTGAAGACGACCTTTCCGAACTTGACGTGGATTATCCGAACCTGCGCAAATTTATCGCCGCCGCTCGCGAGTTCGCCGTCTATATCGCCTCGAACACGGCCAGCCTCATCAATTACGGCGAACGATATCGATCCGGCGAGCGCATTTCCTCGGCTTTTGTGGAGGCGACGGTCAACGCCGTGGTCAGCAAGCGGTTTGCCAAAAAGCAGCAAATGCAATGGACCCGGCGTGGCGCGCATCTTCTCTTGCAGACCCGCACGCGGAAGCTCGACGGAACGCTGCGATCGACCTTTGAGCGGTGGTTTCCAGGGTTGGCGATCGAAAACGTAGGCCGCTCGATTCACGCCAAGGCAGCGTGAGCGCCCCACACTTCCTCATGGTCCCCAATACGGGCGTCGATGGCGGTGACAATCCGGGCAGACGCGGCAGCAGACCGGCGAGATCGGCGCAGGAAATCAATCCATGCGCGGTCTCGTCGTCAACCAGCACGGCGCCGTCGCTCGGCTCGGCCTCGACCAGCCCGCCGGGACGAACCAGCGTCCAGTCGAGATCTTTCGCCATAATGTGGTCTTCCGCCCGGGTCTTGGCCACGAGAACCTCGCCTATAGCTGCGAGCAGGCGCGGCGAGGCGTGGCGGCGCGAACCGCCGCAGCCGAGCGAGGTCACTGCGATCAGGCGGCGCGCGCCCGCGGCGAGGCAGGCGTCGGCGACATGGCGCAGGCCGAGATCGTCGACGGCCAGATCGCCGCGCCCGCCCAGCGTCGAAACCACAACGTCCGGCCGCGCTTGCGTCACCGCCTCGACGGTCGCGTCGGGCGACAGCACGTCGCAGACCAAGGCTTCATCCGCCGTCACAACGCGCGCGGAATCGCGCGCCGCGGCGACGACCAACCATCCGGCCTCCCGCGCGAAAACAGCGAGATGAGCGCCGACGCGTCCCGTGGCGCCGAAAATCAGCATGCGCTTTGGCGTCATGCGACGCGCCTCCCCCGCGCGTGTTCGCAGGCCGTGACCAGACCGCGCGCCAGGGTCGTCATCCAGAAGTCGCCGGCGACCGTGGTGCGCAGCAGGCCGCCATCCAACGCGATCAACCCGGCCTCGCGCCAGGCGCCGAGCAGCGGCGCGGCGGCGTCGACAAAGCCAGGCCGCCGCGCCTCGACGGCGACGAGATCGAGTTGGCCGGCTTCCAGCGACGCCGCGATCAGCGCGTCGGCTTCGTGAACGGGTGGCAGATCGCCCATGCGGCCGATGGCGGACCGCCCCGCCTCGACGGTGCGCGCCCAAGCGTCGAAGTCCGACTCCATCGACCAGCTCGATCCGAAACCGCCGCCGCCGGCGCCCGGCCCAAAGGCGAGGCAGACGGCGTCCGTCTTCACCAGTCGGTTGTAGAGGCTGCGCTCGCGCGGGGTGCGCGCCACATGCGCCTGCGACAGGCGCGTCCAGCCCTGTTCGGCGAAAAAGGCGCGCGCGGTCGCATAGGCGCGCGCCTGGTCGGCGAGCGTGGGGACGGGAAGCGTCTTGCCGGCGGCGATCGCCTGCGCCAGCGGCCCATTCGGGTGAACGCCCAGCGCGTAATAGTCGAGGCCGTCGAGCCCCAGCGTCGCCGCCGTCTCGATGTCCGAACGCCACACTTCCTCGGTTTGGCCGGGCAGGCCATAGATCAGATCGATCACCACCGCCGCGCGGTCGCGCGCGACCAGCGCGGCGATGGCTTCGATCAGATGCTGGCGGTCGAGCTTGCGGCCCAGGCGTCGGCGCACCCGTGTGTCAAAGGATTGCACGCCGAGCGAGATGCGGTTGACGCCGGCGTCCAGCGCCGCGTCGATCTTGTCCTCGTCGAAGCCGAACATGCGGCCTTCCAGCGTGATCTCGCAATCCGCCGCCAGCGGCAGCCGCGTCTTCAACGCGCCAACCAGGAGCGCGATCTCGGACGCGGCCAGGGCGGTCGGCGTGCCGCCGCCAATATAGACGGCTGAAAGCGGCGGCCCCTCCGCGACCATTGGCAGGGCCGCCGCCCGGTCGAGGTCGGCGACCATCAAATCGGCATAACGGCGCGTCCGCGCGCGGTCATAGCCGTTGCGGTAGAAGCCGCAGAACAGGCAGCGGCTGACGCAAAAGGGCGCATGCACATAGGCCACGGCGGCGTTGTGCGCGCGCGGCATGGCTTCGAGCCGGCTGACGCGGGCGCAAAGGTCCGCATCATCGACGGCGCGCAGGCCGCGCCAGGGCATCATCGCGCTGCGCCGCGCGAAGGCGTCGGTGAGCGCCGGCCCCGTTCGCGCGGGAAGAAACGGCGCCAGCGGGTCGTCCGTCGCCATTGCGGGCGTGATCATTCACGCCTCCCCCAAAACGGCTGCTGTCCGGCATAGCCCCGCTTCGAGCGCGTCGAAGCGGCGCAACTGATCGGGGATGAGGCGGCGTTCGGCGTCGCGTCCGACAAAAATCTTGAACATGCCTTCGCCATCTATGTCGTAGAATTGGATAGAGCGCGTCTCCGCGCGCATGAACGGGCGGCGGACGAAGGCGATGTCGGCGCATCGGCTGCTCGAAAGATGCGCGCCGAGCGGTCCGTTTCCATGGAGGTTGAAGTATCCTTGGCCGAACCGGCCCGGGGGAATTGTCGCCTTCACTTCGACGATGACGTTGACGGTGTGAACGAGGAACAGTAATTCGCCCCACGCGCTCATATCGGCCATCGCCTGCTCGAAGGACGCGCCGGGCGCCCACCGGCACAGCGTGTCCGGCAGCAGGCGCAGCACGTCGGCGGGGCTCATCCCCTGTTCGCGCGCCACCTGTTCGACGACCAGCATGGAATCCTCGACCAGACGCGTCCCGATCTCCCGGCGCTTGAGCCCCTCCGAATGCGGATTCGCGTGTTCAACAGCCGCCATGACGACGCCCCCTTCATGCTTGCGTTTTTGAGAAGCAGACCGGTGGCGGGCGAAAGCCGAAAGGCGGCTGGCTGTGCGGTCGATGGAAACAGGCTAGCCGCGACGCCGACAAGCGGCAACAAACACGCGGCTTTTTAGAACAATTCTATAGCAAGCCAGCTGAGCGATGCGGTTGGAACTGCGCGCGCAGGCTCGGCGCCATTTGGCGGCGCGGCTTAGGCATGTTGGCTTAGGTCGAGGAGCATCTGCGCCACTTCGCCCACATCGCCTCGAATTTCGCCAATTGGTTTCCGTCGGGTTGCCGGGCGACGTCGCGACGGACCAGGATTTTGAACAGGGCGTCGCCGGCCTGATTCAGGAAGATCACAGCGCGGGACCCGCGCCCGGATCGGGGACGATCCACCAGCCAGACCGCGGCGCAGAGGTCGCGCGACGGCGCGTCGGGCCCGGGGGCGAGGGCGAACAGGTTGAACAGGCCGCGCCCGGCCCGTCCCGGCTGGAGCTGCGTCGTCATTTCAAAAGCGCCATGCGCGTCGGAGGTCGCGAAGACGACCCGTCCCCAACTGGCCAATTCGTCCCAGACTTCGGCGAAATATCGGCCGTCGGCCTTGCAGGCCTGCGATGACGGCAGCAGCGCCAGCACATCGCGCAAGGCGAGGTCATGGCGGCGCGCGATCTCGTCGAGATCCGCGTCGCCGATGGCCAGCGCGGTCCCCGCCGCCTGGAGCCGCGTGGCGAAATCGCTCGCGGGGATTGTGACGGCGATGTTCATTCCGCCGCCTCCCGCGCGGCCAAGGGAGCGCTCAGCGTCTGAAGGACGTCAAATCCCTCGAACTGCGGCTGGCCGACCGACAGCGGCGCGCGCTTTTCCGCGCGGTCATGCGCGGCGCGGAATTGCGCCGACTGGGTCCAGGCCTCGAAATCCGCCTTGCGCGCCCACAATGTATAGGACGAATAGAGCTGCGGCTCCGCGTCATCCGGCCCCTTGAGGAGCTGGAAGGTCATGAAGCCCGGCATTTGATGCAGAGTCGAATTGCGGGCCAGCCACATGGCTTCGAAGGCGGCGGCGTTTTCCTTGAAAACCTTGAAACGATTCATCGCGACAAACATGGTTTCGCCTCTCCTCGATCAATGCAGGCTGTAGTTGACGGCCGTGGTGAAGCTCAGGCGCGCGCCGGCCGGCGCGAGTGGAAACGGCGCGGCGTTGCGCACCATGGCCAGCGTGGCCTGATCCAACGCACTCGACCCGGAGCCGCGCGCCAGGGAAACGCCCAGGACTCCGCCGGAGGCCGAGAGGGTGAAGGCGATGACGGCGGTTCCGGTGACGTCGCGGTCGCGCGCGGAAGAAGGATATTGCTTGTGGCGCGCGAGTTGCGCGAGCACCGCGCCGCGCCAGTTTTGCGCCTCGGCGCCCCCGGTCGCAGGCGCCGGACCGCGCGCGCCGCCCTGCGAAGCCGCGCGGGCGTTCTGGCGCTCGCTGCCGCGCCCAGCCTGCGCCATGCGCGCCGGTTCTTTCTCCATGGCGCGCCGGGGCTGCGTCCGGCGCGCCGGTCTTTTGTCTTCGGCCGCGCGGTGAAGCGCGGGGCGCGGCCTGGGTATCGGCGATTCTTCGACCGCCGGCGCCTCTTCCTCCCCCGCCGTTGAGACCGAGGCGTCCGGCAGTTGCGGCGGCGCGGACGCCGCCTCGGATTCGACGCTGCTGACAGCGTCGCTGGAGAGATAGGCTATGTCCAGCGTCTGCGCCCCGCCCGAAACATCCTGCGCCAGGTCGGCTTCCGGATCGCGCGCAGACATGGCGGCTGCGAAGGCGAGGTGCAGGCCCAGCGAGGCCAGGGACGACCAGGCCAGTCTGCGCCGCGCGCCGGCGCCCGGCCGGTCCGGCTCGGATTCCGGGAGGAACGGCGTGGCTAGCGTGCTGGACAGGACCATGATCACCATCCTATTTCGCAGCATATTTGACGGTGAGGGTGAGTTTCGCCGTCAGGCCCGGGCTCGCCAGCGTGTCGAGATATTGCGCATAACGCCGGTCGAACAGGTTCGTGACGCTCAAGCCCGCGTTCAGCCAGTCATTGTGCTGGTAATCCGCGAACAGGTCGAACAGGGCGTAACCGCCGCTCGGCGTGGTCACGCCCCTGGCGCTGCAGTCGACGAAGGTGGCGCGCCCGCCGACGGTCAGGGCCTCGTTGAGGAAACGCAGACCGCCGGTGAGGCCGAGCCGGTGGGGGCGCACGCTGTTGAGCGGCGCATGGGTTTCGAGATTGCGCCCCCGGTTCAAGGTGGCGTTGACGGAGGCAAAACCGTCGCGCCAGTCATAGGCGGCCTCAAGCTCCAAGCCGTAGATTTCGGCGCGCGCGACGTTCATATATTGATAGGACTGCATGGACATGCAGTATTTGGGAGCATATTTGCAGACCGTCGCCGGCATGCCCGGAATGTAGGGCACGAGATAGGAGGCGCCGACCGTCTCCATGTCGATGAAGTCGGTGACTCGATTGTCGAAGGCGGTGATTTTCGCGCGCAGCTTGTCGCCCTCGCGCAGGACATCGTCATATTTCAGATTGACGCCGCCCTCGACGTCATGGGCGACCTCCGGGCGCAGGCTGGGATTGGGCAGGATGGTGAAAGCCGGAAACGGATGGGTTCCCGCGATCAGCGTTTCCGTGATCGACGGCGCGCGGTAGCCTTCGGCATAGGTCGCGAAAACTTCGGCGCCCAGAACCGGCGAAACGCCCACGGTGATCTTGGGCGAAACGCGGTCGCCGCTCGACTCATAGGCGCCGCCGTTGAGCTGGTAGCGGTCGTAGCGCGCCGCGCCGATCACGCGCAGCCAGCCGCCATAGCGAATCTCGTCCTCGACAAAGGCGCCGGACAGAATTCGCTGGCCCGAGGGCGTGAGCGCCGCGATGAAGCCGCCGGCGTTGTCATTGGTCTTGACATGGTCCCACGACGCATCGCCGCCGAAGGTCAGGGCATGGTCGACGCCGAGCGCTGCGAAGCGGGCGGTGTTGTGGAGATCGAATCCCTCGGTGTCGATCTTGTCGGAACGTTTGTCGCCGACCTTGGCGCCCAGCGCGGAATAGGTCGCGTTTGCGGACGTCAGCGTCTGCACATTCTGCGTCTGCGTGACATAGACCTTGGCGCTGAGATCGAGCAGCGGAATGTCCGGGCGGTTGAAGCGATAGCCGAGCGAATAGGTTCCGGTATTGACGTCGTTGTTGAAACGCGATCCCGCGGCGCTCGTGCCATTGTTGGCGTATTGGTAATTCTGGGTCAGCGCCGACACGGTGATTTCCTGGCCTTCGGCCGGGCGCAGCCGGCCCTTGAACAGGCCGCCGATGGCGTCATTGCCGCTGTCGGAGACGCGGGCGCCGTCGCCGTCGCGATAGGGCTCGCGGTTGCGATAGAGGAATTGCGCGTAAAGGTCGGCGTAATCGTCGATGCGGGCGCCGGCCGCCGTGCTGTTGAGGAAATTCTGTCCGTTGGTTCCCGCGCCGAATTTTTGCACGACGCCATATCTCTCGTCGGATTTCAGAATGTCGTCGACGCCTTTCGTGGTCAGCGACACCACGCCGCCGATTGCGCCGGAGCCGTAGACATTGGCGACGGGACCGCGCGTGACTTCCGCCCGCCCCAAAAATTCCGGTTCGAGATAAAAAGTCCCTGAGGGACCGTGATCGGAAATCTGGTAATCTTGGCGGGCGCCGTCGACCAGCACGTTGACGCGGCCGAAATCCTGCAAGCCGCGAATGTTGATGGACTGGCCGGGATCGTTGGCGGTCTGCTGCGCCGCGACGCCGGGGACGTCGCGCAACAGGTCGGACACGGTCGAAGGCTGGAAGCGCTTCGCCTCGGCCGCCGTGACCGTGCTCGCGCCGGCGAGCGTGTCGACGGTCTTTTCGTCCGTCTTGGTGGCGGTGACATTGATCGTGTCGAAGCCGGACAGGTCGGCCGCCTGCTCCGCTCGCGCCTCGCCCAAGCTTGAAACGGTCGCCAGCGCGACCGCGAGACAGGCGCGCCGCTTTGCCGAGAGAATTACAGACATTCAATACCCCCAACCCATGCAGATGTGCTGGCTGGGCGGGAGGGCCTGGCTGGCTGGCGCGCGCCCCGGTTGGACACGCACGTCACGTTGCAAGAAAAAATGACCGACTGGAAACGCGGCGGCAAGCGAACCGTTAAAATTTAGAATGGTTCAAAAAACTGCCCATTGCTTTGACAGCCCGCGGACCCGCTTCCTACCTTAGCGGCATCGTCACACATGCCTTGCGTTCATTCATGGAAAAATCATCGAAATTCCCGCCCGGTCCGGAAGCCCCGGCGCCGGCCTTCGCGACGGCCGTCGCGCTCGACGCCATCGACGCGCGCAGCCTGATGAAGGGCCGCAAGGAGGCGCTGCTCCTGCTCGATGGCGAGCCCTATCGCCTGCGCATCACCGGCAACAACAAGCTGATCCTGACCAAATGACCGAACGGCCTCACATGATATCGAAACGAAAGCGCATCGCGAATTTTGGCCCGGTCCTCACCGCCGCCGTGTTCATGTTGTGCTTGCGCCAGATTGCGCCGGTCGCCGCGCCGGCGCAGGAACGCTATGTCGTCGTCGGCGGCGCCCTCACCGAAATCGCCTATGCGCTGGGACGCCAGGATGCGATCGTCGGCGTCGACGCCACCAGCCTGTTCCCGCCGCAGGCGCTCAAGGACAAGGCCAATGTCGGCTATTTCCGCGCCCTGTCGGCGGAAGGCGTGCTGTCGCTGCGGCCCACGCGCATTCTGGCGGTGGAGGGCGCCGGCCCGCCCGCGACGCTCGACGCCCTGACCGCCTCCGGCGCCTCGGTCCAGCGCGTCGCCGACCAGCCGACGCCGGACGGCGTCGCGCAAAAAATCCTCGCTGTCGGCGCCGCCCTCGACGCCGCAAAAGGCGCGGAGGCGCTGGCGGCCGAGGCGCGCGCGCGTTTCGCGGCGCTGGAGGCGCGCCGCCAGTCCATCGCCACGCCGAAGCGCGCGCTGTTCGTGCTCGCCGTGCAGAACGGCCGCCTGTTGTGCGGCGGCGCCGGAACGGCCGCAGACGCCATGCTGCGTCTCGCCGGCGCGGTCAATGTCGCGGGCTTCGACGGCTACAAGGCCATAACCGAGGAGGCCCTGGTCGCCGCCGCGCCCGAGGCGATCGTCGGGATGGCGCGCGACGGCGCCGCCGTCGCCGAGGCCATCAAGGCCGCGCCCGCAGTGGCGCGCACCCCCGCGGCGCAGCGCCAGGCGATCTTTGAAATGGACAGCCTCTATCTGCTCGGCTTCGGCCCGCGCGCGCCCGAAGCGGCCGCGGAGCTGATGACCAGGTTCTATCCGGCCGGCGGGACGGACGCGCGATGACTTGCGACCTGCCCCTGTCCGGAGGCCAGGACAAGCGCGCGACCCTCGCCCTGACGGTCGCGGTCTGCGCCTGCCTTGCGGCTGTGGCGTTCGGCCTGTGCCTGGGCGCAACCTCGATTCCGCCATCGCGCGTGACCTCCGCGCTATGGCGTGAACTCGTCCTCGGCGGTCCTGGCGCCGCCGAGGGCGAGCATTTCATCGTCGTCGGCCTGCGACTGCCGCGCGTCGTGCTCGGCCTCGAAATCGGCGCCGCGCTGGCGCTGGCGGGGGCGATGATGCAGGGCCTGTTCCGCAATCCGCTGGCCGACCCCGGCCTGGTCGGCGTCACCAGCGGCGCCGGGCTGGCGGTGGCCATGACCATCGTGCTCGGCGAACAGATTTGGGGCGGGGGCGCGCAATGGCTGCATGTCGCCGCGCTGCCCGCCGACGCTTTCCTCGGCGGCCTCGCGGCGACCGCGTTCATCTATGTGCTGGCGACACGAGGCGGTCGGACGTCGATGACGGTGATGCTGCTGGCGGGCGTCGCGCTGTCCGCCTTCGCCGGCGCGGCGACCGCGCTTTTGTCCTATATTTCAGATGACCGGCAATTGCGCGATCTCAGCTTCTGGTTCCTCGGCAGCCTGGGCGGCGCCAGTTGGGGCAAGGCGGCGATCCTGGCCCTGGCGCTGACGCCGGCGCTGCTCGCCATGCCCTGGCTGGCGCGCGGCCTCAACGGCCTGGCGTTCGGCGAGGCCGAGGCGTTCCATCTCGGCTTGCGCGCCGAAGTGATCAAGGGCGCGGCCATCGGCCTGATCGCCCTGGCGGTGGGGACGAGCGTCGCCGCGGCGGGCGCCATCGGCTTCATCGGCCTGATCGCGCCCCATCTGGTCCGGCTGATGGCCGGGCCGGATCATCGCGTCCTGTTGCCGCTTTCCGCGCTGTGCGGCGCCACCCTGCTGGTCGGCGCCGACGCCCTCGCCCGCACCTTGCTGGCGCCTGCGGAGCTGCCGGTCGGCATTTTGACGGCCAGCATCGGCGCGCCCTTCTTCCTCTGGCTGTTGTTGCGCGACGCCAAGCGGAGCGATCCGACATGAACGCATTCATCCGGGCCGAAAACCTGACCTACGCCGTGAACGGACGCAAGCTGATCGACTCGGTTTCCGTCGGCTTCGATCCCGGCGCGTTCGTCGCCATCATCGGTCCCAATGGCGCGGGCAAATCGACCTTGCTGCGTCTGCTGAGCGGCGAATTGCGGCCAAGCGCGGGACGGATCGCCTGGTCCGGAGAACCCGCCGAAAAATTTTCGCCCGCGCAACTGGCGCTCCGCCGCGCCGTGATGGCGCAGGGCGCGGCGCTGGCGTTTCCCTATCCGGTTCACGAAGTGGCGCGGCAGGGCCTCGCGGTGGTCGGCCGCCGCCTGCCGAAAACGCAGGCGGACAAGATCGTCGCGCGCGCTCTGGCGGTCAGTGGCGCGCAGCATCTGTCCCACCGCAATTTTCTGACCCTCTCCGGCGGCGAACAGCAGCGCGCCCGTTTCGCCCGCGCCCTGTGCCAGTTGAAAGCGGCGCAGGGCCACGGCCGCTTTTGCCAAGCCCTGCTGCTGGACGAGCCGACGTCGAGCCTCGACCTGGAGCACCAGCTCGCGCTGCTGGGCGCGGCGCGGGCGATTGTCGCCAGCGGCGTGACCGTGATCGCCATCGTGCACGACCTCAACATCGCCGCGCGTTTCGCCGACAGGCTGGTCGTCCTCGCCGGCGGCCGCGTGGTCGCGGACGGACCCGCCGCCCAGGTGATCGACGAGGCGCTGGTGCGCAAGATTTTCCGCGCGAGCATGCGCGTCGATCGCGAGTCCGAAACCGGGCTGCCGATCATCTTGCCACAGATAAATTCCGGCCGCGACATTCACGCCCAAGCGTTCCTAGAGCGCTTCTGATCAACGCCCGCGCCTGGCGGCGCGGCGGTGGACGTTCTCGTCGCCGCCCCAAACAAATACCGTTCCATCACGGCAGCGATGGCGCAAGAGCGTGCCGCCGACGGCGGAAGCGGCGTGCAAATCTGGGCGATGTCAGTTGCGCATTGCGCCGCCCAGTCGCCACCGTCATCGTTGTGCGGCGTCGAGCGCGAAAAGCTTCCGAGGCGTCGCCGCCGACAAGTCAGCAGGAAACTTCTTGGGCTTCCGGCGCGCGACAATTGCCGACAGCCTTTCGATGTGCAAAACCCACATACAAGAGCTGGAGCGGGCGGAGGCAGCCTGGCTGGTTGGCTACCGCAGTCTGTTGATCTTGAACACTCTTAGTTTGTCGATACTTCCTTGGTGGCCAAGAGCAGCGTTGCGTCCCGCTTCTTTCGGATCAGGGGCATTGATCGCTCTTTCTTTCCCGGCAAGTCTGATCCTCGGCGGCGATCCGAAGTCAGCCTCTCTTCACATCACCGAAGATTGGGCGTTGTTTCGGCTTGCAGAACCGGTCAGTGATTCCATCGAACCACGGCCGACGCCCGACGCCTCGTTCCTCGTCACCGAGAGCGATCCCCGCATCGTGATGCTCTCGCCCGCCGGCCATTCCCACACGCGCCTTTAGCCGCCGGCAGAAGGCTGCGCTATTTACACCATCGACGCGACCACGAAAGACGGCATTCGCCTTAACCGGCGCGACTGCAATGAGGGTTACAGCCGAGTCCGCCTTGATTTTCGAAGACGCTCTGGCCGACGCCCTCAGGCGGAAGGAAGTCTGCGGCGCAAGATCGCCTCGGTCATTCGTCCGCGGAGAGTTCGACGACTTCCGCTAAGAGAATTCTAATCCGCCCAAGCGGGCGCGGTTCTGGACCACGCCAGCCGCCAAGCGGCAAATCGCATCCGAATATTCTCGTCCGCACCGGAAATACTCCCAACCGTCGAAGCGCCTCCTTTTGACCTCGAAGCCACGCAGATGGCGCTGCCGCTATTCATTTTTCGACAAGCTTCGGATTGGGTGGCGGAGACCGCTTGCGCAGCGTGGGCTTGCGGGGTCGCCATTTTTCCCGATGCGCGCTTCCAATATTTCTAATGGACACCCGGAAGCCGATAAGATGTCATAATTGCGTTTGAAGGGTCTTGCTTAAGTAGATCTTGATCTACCTTAGCGGTGACGGCCAAACTATAATAAAATCGAGCAATCAAACTCTCCGGCAAATGAAACGGGTCGTTCTGACGTCCGAAGCCTTTGGCGCGACTGGTGGGGTTGCTCATGGAGGATGCCCATGAAACAGGTCATGAATTCAGTTTCCTTGCTCGGGGTGTGTCTGGCATCGATTCTGGTCGCTTCCGGCGTTCGAGCTGAAGACAAGCTGGACGCCTTGTCGAAAAGCGAAGACAACTGGGTGATGGCTGGCAAGAACTATAGCGCCAACCACTTCAGCACCCTCACGCAGATCAACACCGAAAACGTCAAGACCCTCCGTCCCGCCTGGAGCTTTTCGACCGGTCTGTTGAGCGGCCACGAAGGCGCGCCGCTGATCGTCGACGGCAAGATGTATATCCATACCTCCTTCCCCAACAACACCTTCGCCCTCAGCCTCGACGACCCGACCCGCATCCTTTGGCAGGACAAGCCCAAACAGCCAGCCACCGCGCGCGCGGTCGCATGCTGCGACATCGTCAATCGCGGCCTTGCCTACTGGCCGGGCGACGACAAGTCGCCGCCGCTGATCGTCAAGACGCTGCTTGAGGGCACGGTCTCGGCCTTGAACGCCAATACCGGCGAACTGGTCTGGAAGATCGAAAATTCCGACTACAAGGTCGGCTCGACGCTCACCGTCGCGCCGCATATCTACAAGGACAAGGTGCTGATCGGAAGCTCCGGCGCTGAACTCGGCGTGCGCGGCTACATGACGGCTTACGACGTCCGCAACGGCGAGCAGAAATGGCGCGCCTACGCCACCGGCCCGGATTCCGATCTGCTGATCGGCGACGCGTTCAACAAGGCCAATCCGCACTATGGCCAGAAGGGCCTGGGCACGGCGACATGGGAAGGCGACGCCTGGAAGATAGGCGGCGGCACCAACTGGGGATGGTTCGCCTATGATCCCGGGACCAATCTCGTCTATTACGGCACCGGCAATCCCGCGCCGTGGAACGAGACCATGCGGCCCGGCGACAACAAGTGGAGCATGACCATTTTCGGCCGCGATCTTGACACGGGCGAAGCCAAGTTCGGCTATCAGAAGACGCCGCATGACGAGTGGGATTACGCGGGCGTCAATGTCATGATGCTGTCCGAGCAGAAGGACCAGAATGGCAAGCTGCGAAAGCTGCTGACCCATCCCGACCGCAACGGAATCGTCTATACGCTCGACCGCACCGACGGCACCCTGGTTTCAGCCAACAAGATCGACGACACAGTCAATGAATTCAAGCGGGTCGATCTCAAGAGCGGTCTGCCGATCCGCGATCCCGAATATGGCACGCGGATGGACCATCTCGCGAAGGACATCTGCCCTTCCGCCATGGGCTATCACAATCAGGGCTTTGATTCCTACGACCCGAACAAGGAATTGTTCTTCATGGGCATCAACCATATCTGCATGGATTGGGAGCCCTTCATGTTGCCTTATCGGGCCGGCCAATTCTTTGTCGGCGCGACGCTGAGCATGTATCCGGGACCCAAGGGCGACCGCCAGAAATATGAGGGCCTGGGACAGGTCAAGGCCTACAACGCCATCACCGGCAAGTTCAAGTGGGAGAAGATGGAGCGGTTCGCCGTCTGGGGCGGCACGGTCGCGACCGCCGGCAATCTGGTGTTCTATGGAACGCTCGACGGCTTCATCAAGGCCCGCAACTCCGACACCGGCGAATTGCTCTGGAAGTTCAAGCTGCCGTCGGGCGTGATCGGCTATCCGATCGTCTATCAGCACAAGGGCGCGGAATATGTCGCGATCAACTACGGCGTCGGCGGCTGGCCAGGCGTCGGGCTGGTCTTCGACCTTCAGGACCCGACCGCCGGTCTCGGCGCGGTCGGCGCCTTCAAGCAACTCGCCAACTACACCCAGATGGGCGGCGGCGTGATGGTGTTCTCGCTGAACGGCAAGGGCCCCTACGACGATCCGAACCTTGGCGAATATTCGGCGAACTGAGGCTCCAGGCGGGAGGGCGCCGGTTCTTCCGCCTCATTTTCGCGATCCCGATCAATGTCGGTACGTCCAAGCGGCGCAAGGCCGGCGGGCGCTCGGGACTCCTGCAAGCGCAATCAAGGTCAATCCCATGCAAGCACATCATGCCGCCTTGCGGTTCGCCCTGGCCGGGCTGTTCGCCTCCTGGGCCTCCCTCGCCCTGTCCGCCAATCTGGGCGTGTCCGCGGCGCCCGACGCGAAGGAGGCGAGCGCCGAGCAATCGGCGCCCGCCGACCCCGGCGCGCTACGAATTTGCGCATCCGCCAAGCAGCCGCCCCTGTCGATGACCGACGGCTCCTTGTCGCGCACGACCGGACTGGGCCTGGAAAACAAGATCGCCGTCGCCTTGGCCGAGGCCATCGACCTCAAGCCGAGATTCGTCTGGACCGACAAGCCGGCGATCTATCTGGTGCGCGACTTTCTCGACAAGCGGCAATGCGACATCGTCATCGGCGTGGACGCGGGCGATCCGCGCGTCGCAACGTCGAAACCTTACTACCGCACCGGCTATGCGATGGTGACTCGCGCCGACCGGGATCTCGACATCTCCTCGTGGAACGACCCGCGCGTCACGCGATTGGCGAATGTCGCCGTTCCCTTCGGCTCGCCGGCAGAGGCGCTGCTCAAGGACCGCGGCCTCTATGAAAACAACATGAACTATCTCTATTCGCTGGTGAATTTTCGTTCGAGCCGCAATCAGTACAGCCAGATCGACCCGATGCGCATGGTCGCGGAAGTCGTCGACGGCCACGCCGACGCCGCGGTCGCATTCGCTCCGGACATCGCCCATTACGTCAAGACTTCGGCGACGCCCCTGCGCATGGTCCTGTTGGCGGACGACGCCAGGAAATCGAACGGCGAGGCGATCCCGCAGCACTTCAGCCAGTCCTTCGGCGTCCGCAGCAATGACGTGGCGCTGCTGGCGCGGATCAATGACGCCCTGCCCAAGATCGCATCGAAAATCGAAGCCATTTTGAAATCGGACGGCGTGCCGCTTCTGCCCGTCGCCAATTGACGGCGGGTTCGGCAACAACATCAATTCCGGAGAGCAACGCTTGTGAAAAACTCAGCCCAAGCGACCTGGATGGGCGCCGCGCTTTGCACGATCATATTCTGTGTGGGCGCGCATGCGATCGAGTCCTCGGTCGAATTCCACAATACGGTCACCGGCGAGACCCTCAATCTCGACGAGTCCCTCCCACAGGGGCGTGACACGCCGGGCGTGAAAACGTTCCTGCAAACGGGGATCGATCCCTATATCGAGGATCGCAGTTGCCTGAAGCGGGGCGAACAAATCTTTCTGACCGCCTGTTCCGGCTGTCACGGCGAGATTGGCGAGGGCAAGGTCGGCCCCGGCCTGAACGACGATTACTGGACCTATCCGGAAAATCAGACGGATGTCGGCATTTTCGGCACCGTTTTCGGCGGCGCGCGCGCCCAGATGGGACCGCAGGTGCAGAATCTGACCATGGACGAAATGCTTCTGGTCATCGCCTGGGTGCGGCATCTCTACAAGGACGACGTCAAACACGCGCCCTGGTTCAACGAGGCGCAGAAGAAGACCTACCAGCCCTACAAGCTCGGAGAGAAGTTCTCGGACGAAGAGCCGGGAATTTGCGCGGCTCCGCCGCGCCAGGCCGCCGCCGAATGAGCCGTCCGGTTCCGGCGGATGAGGCCTGAGCGGACGGCGACAACAATTTCAGCGTGAAACAGCAGCGACACCAACGCTGAATGCAAAGGAGGAAAACCATGCAACATGCGAAATATGCATTTTATGTCGCCGTGGCGGTCTGCCTCGCGCCGATCGGTGCGGCCCACGCCTATGACGGCGCGAATTGCAAGGCGCCGGGAAATTGCTGGGAGCCAAAACCGGGCTTTCCAGAAAAGATCGCCGGATCGAAATACGATCCCAAGCACGACCCCAAGGAAATCGCGAAACAGCAGGCGTCGATCGATTCAATGGAAGCGCGCAACGCGAAACGCGTCGCCCATTTCAAGAAAAGCGGCAAATGGGTTTTCGACGTCGACAAGATTCCGGAATGAGGATCTGACCAAGACCGGCGCTCAGGCGCGAACGGCTTGAGCGCACGCCGTGCTCCCCCGCCCTCTCCGGCGCGGGACGGCGCCTCCTCCCGGCGCCGTCCCCCAGATGCTTCAGGGAATCCAAAAACGTGAATGTCACCGCCTCGGCAGGCCGTCGCTCCGCTCTCGCGCTCGAAACCGAAATCGCCAAGGCGATTGTGGGGCAGCAGCGCGCGATACGATTGATCGTGATCGCGATCTTCTCGCGCGGCCATGTGCTCATCGAAGGCGATGTCGGCGTCGGCAAGACGACATTGTTGCGCGCGGCGGCGCGCGCGCTCGGCGGGGATTTCGTGCGCGTGGAGGGCGCGGTGGACATGATGCCCGCCGATCTTCTCTACAACAGCTATCTCGGCGACGACGGCAGACCGCGAGTCGAGCCGACGCCGCTGCTGAACAAGGCCGACCGGCTCGCCGTTTTCTTCTTCAACGAGATCAACCGCGCCCGGCCGCAGGTGCATTCCCTGTTGCTGAGATTGATGGCCGAGGGACAGGTTTCGGCCTTCAGCCGGGATTACGATTTTCCCTTTCTTCAGGTTTTCGCCGATCGAAACATGGTCGAACGCGAAGAAACCTTCGAACTCCCGGCGGCGGCGCGCGACCGGTTCCTAATGGAAATCTCCATCGCGACGCCGAGCGACGACGCCAGCCGGCGCCAATTGATCTTCGACCCGCGTTTTCAGGATGTGGACGAACTGCTTGAGCAGGTCAGGCCAGGGCCACTCGACTTTCGCGACGTTCCCGCCCTGGCGCGCGCCATCCAGCGCGGCGTGGCCGTGCGCCCCGCCTTGCAGGATTATGTGCTCGCGCTGTGGCGCGCCATGGCCGCACCTGCGAAGGCCGGCATATCCCTGCCTGGGCTCGACATGGAAACGCTCGTCAAGGGGGGCGCCAGTCCGCGCGGGCTTGGCTTCCTGATACGCGCCGCGCGGGTCCGCGCCTGGCTCGAAGACCGCGATTACGTGACGCCCGAGGACATTCGCGACCTGTTCGTCGAAGTCATGGCCCATCGCGTTTTCATCGATCCGATTCACGCCATGCGCGGCGAAGACCCCGTAAAGGAGCTGTGCCGCGCCATATTCGACAGGACGCCGACGCCATGACCCCTTCGGCGCCTCCAGAAATAGTCTACAGGCTGCGCGAGCGCATCCATTCCCACATGGCCGGCGCCCATCCCTCGGCGGCCCTTGGCGGCTATGGACGTTTCCACGACCAGACGACCTTTCTGCGTCATCCCGACGCCAGACGGATCGATTTGCGCGCCAGCCTGCGCGATCCCTTTGAAGACATTCACGTTCGTCGTTTTGCCGAGAGGCGCGCCGCGGACGTTTACGCCGTGGTCGATCTGTCCGCCTCCATGGCGGTCGCCGGCGCCTGCGTGAAAATCGAACTGGCGCGGACGGTTGCGCTGGCTCTGGCCTGGTCCGCGCCCGGCGTCGGCGACCGGTTCGGGTTGATCGGCTGCGCCGAACGCGAGCGCTCGCCCGTCTTTCAACCGGCGACCCGCGCGCGGGCCGTGGCCCTCCGCGCGGCGGACTCGCTCAGAGCCGAGCTTTGCGCGGGGCGCGCCGCGGACGGTTTTGTCGCGACCGCCGGACTGCTCGGCCAGCGGCGCAGTCTGGTTTTTCTCATTTCGGATTTTCGCTGGCCGCCCGGCCTCGTCGAAAGTGTCCTCGGGCGTTATGCCGCTCACGACGTTGTGGCGGTCGTTCTGGTCGATTCCGAGGAGGAAAATCCGCCGGACTGGGGATTGATGGCGTTGGCCGACAGCGAGAGCGGCGAAAGACGGCTGGTGTTCATGAGGCCGGCCTTGCGCCGGCGCTGGGCCGAACGCGAGCAGGAGCGGCAGGCGCGTCTCGCCTTTCTGGCCGGACGCGGTCGCCCGCCGATCTTCCTGCGCGACCGCTTCGATCCAGCGGACTTCAGTCGTCGTCTTCTCGCGGTCTGAGGCGCGACATGCGACTCCACTTTCTCGTCCTCCTTCTGATTTCAACCGGCGCCGCGCGCGCCGCCGATCTCGCGGCGGAAGTTCATGTCGAGCGGTCCTACGGCTATATGACCGGCGACCTGACCCGCGCCCGCGTCGAAGCGCGCGGGCCGGCCGATGCGCGTCTGATCGCCGCCTCGCTGCCGCATCCGGGCCCGGTGACCGTTTCGCTCGAACTGCGCGACCTGCGGGTGGAAGAAGCGCGCGACGCCAACGGCCGTTTGTGGCGCATCCATCTGGTGTACCAGAATTTCTATTCCGCGCTGGACGTGCGCGATGTTCATGTACCCGGCTTTGCATTGCGCTTCGCCACCAGCGCCGGCGAGGTCTCCGTCGATTCGCCGGCGTGGAGCTTCAGCGTCGTCCCGCTTCGCGAAATCGCACCGGCGGCGAAGGAGGATCCCGACGATTATCTTCGCCCCGATCCGGCTCCGGTCTTTCTCGACGCCGCGCCGGCGCGGCGGTTTGCACTCTTGAGCGGCGCCGTCGCGCTGGCGCTTTTTCTGGCGCTGTGCCGCGCGCGCGGCTGGCCGCCGTTCGCAGGGAGATCGGGGCGGAATTTCGCGGGTCTTGCGCGCCGTTTGAAGAAAGCCGCGCGCAAGCCGGGCGGAGCGCCAGCCTTGCTGGATGCGATGCGCGATATGCACAGAGCTTTTGATTCCGCGCATGGCGCAAGTCTGCTGCGCGCCGATCTGCCGAGTTTCTTGCGCGCGCATCCGCATTTCGAAGCTCAGCGGCCGGACATCGAGCGTTTCTTTCTCGCATCGGAACGCGCCTTTTTCGGAGCGGACGGCTTGCGCGGGCAGGACTTGACCTTGGCGGAAATCGCCGAGATCGCGCGTCGGATGGCCGCGCGGGAGCAGGCGACATGATCGCGCTCGGCTTCGATACCCCCGACATTTTCTGGCTCGCGCCGCTCGCGGCCGCGCCGCTGGCGTTTTCGCCCTTGCGCATCAGGAAAACGGCCGCGATCGCGGCGGTTCCCGAGGATCGCCTGTCGGCCGCGATCGCGGTCGTCCTGCGCATCGCCGGATGCGCGGCGATCGCGGCGCTGCTGGTCGGCGTCGCCGGGCCTTATCGAACGGGCGCCTTGGTCGACCACATCGGCGAGGGCGCGGAAATCGTGTTTCTCATCGACCGCAGTGCGAGCATGAACGAGAATTTCGCCGGGCGCGCGCCCTCGGGCGACGAGCAGTCCAAGGCCCGCGCCGCGACGCAAGTGCTGCGCGATTTCGTCGCCGGTCCGCGCAAGGATCTCGCGGGCGTCGTCGGCTTTTCCACATCGCCCATGCTGGTCGTTCCGATCACCGATCGCCGCGAGGCGATCCAGGCCGCTTTCGCCGCCGCCGCGCGCCCCGGTCTCGACCACACCAATATCGGGCGCGGTCTCGCCATGGCTCTGGCCATGTTCCGCGCCGACGAGTCCGGCCGCTCCCGCGCCCTGGTTCTGGTGTCCGACGGCGCGGCGGTGATCGATCCGCACTTGCAGACCGATTTGCGCGCCGATTTCAAGAAAGCCGGCGTTCGTCTCTACTGGCTTTTTCTGCGCACCGAGGGCAACGCCCGCCTGCACGATATTCCAGAATCCGGCGCGGACACGCCGCAGGCGGCGCCGGAGCGCCATCTCGACCTGTTCTTCCAGTCGCTGGGCCAGCCCTATCGCGCCTTCGAGGCCGAAAGCCCGGAACAGGTTCACGCGGCGGTGGAGCAGATCGACCGGCTGGAGCGCCGCCCCGTCCTGTTCACGGAAATCGCGCCGCGTCAGGATCTTTCGACGCCGGTTTTCACCCTCGCGGTTTTGGCGATCCTCGTGCTGACCCTGGCCAAACTCGCGGAAATTCCCGCGCCGGTCCGGCGGGGGGGCGCGTCATGAACCCGCCGGGCAAGCGGATCGGCCAAATCCCGCGCGCGCGGCTTTCACCCCTGCTGGCGGTCGCGCTCGCCGTCGCGGCCTTCGCCACGCTTGTCTTCGCCCGCGAATGGAGCCGGGCGACCGCGCTCAACCGCGACATCGCGGACTTGCGCGCCGGGAAGGACATCAAGGTCGAACCCAACGCGCGGCCGGAACTGCTGCTGGCGCGCATGGCCTTTCTCCTCCAGCGCGACGAGTTCGACGCCGCCCGCGTGATTGCGGCGGCGCTGGACCGGACGGATCGGGACGATCTGGCCGCGCGGGGGCGCTACCTGCTCGGAAATGCGCAATTGCGCAGGGGATTCGCCCTGATTCAGGCCGCCGACCTCGAAAATGCCGGCATATTCGTCAATCTGGCCAAGCGCGACTACCGCAAGGCCCTCCAGCGCGCGCCCGGCTTCTGGGACGCCAAATATAATTTCGACGTCGCCTCGCGGCTGATGCGCGACTATCCGAATTTCGCGCAGGAAAATGGCGACGAAATGCCGGCCGATCCGAAAAAAATCTGGACGGACCTGCCCGGCGCGCCGCAGGGGCTGCCATGACGCGCGCGAATTGGCGAGATCCTCGACTGGGCCTGCTGATCCTCGCGCTGGCCTTGACCCTGGCCGCGCTGTCTGGCGTTCAGACGGTGATCCGGCGCGCCGTCTACGATGTCGTCATCATTGTCGACATCACCGGCAGCATGAACACGCGCGACGCGACCCTGGCGGGACGGCCGGCGTCCCGCCTCGATTTCGTCAAGGCGGTGTTGCGCGAGAGCCTTGCAAGCTTGCCCTGCGCCTCGCGCGTCGCGCTTGGCGTATTCTCCGAGCGCCGCCCCTTCCTCCTGTTCGAACCCGTCGAAATCTGCGGCAATGGCGCGCCGGTGGCGGGGACGTTGGACGCGCTCGATTGGCGCATGGCCTGGGAGGGCGACAGCCATGTCGCGGCGGGCCTTTACCGATCGATCGAAATGGCGCGCGACGCGACGGCCGACCTGATGTTCTTCACCGATGGGCAGGAAGCGCCGCCGCTGCCGCTTTCAGGACCGCCGGCCTTCGATGGCCGGATTGGCGACGTCCACGGGCTGATCGTGGGGGTCGGCGGCTACGAACTGTCGCCCATCCCGAAATATGACGACAGCGGCCGGGAAATCGGATTCCAGGGCGTCAATGACGTGCCGCATGAAAACCGTTCTGGCGGACCGCCGCCGGACGCCGAACAGCGCGAGGGCTATGATCCGCGCAACGCGCCGTTCGGCTCCAGGGCCATGGTTGGCTCGGAGCATTTGTCCTCGGTGCGCGAGCCCTATCTGAAGTCGCTCGCGGAAACGACCGGCCTTCGCTATGTCCATCTCGAAACCGCCGACGCCTTGTCGCGCGCCTATCGCGCCGCGGCGCATCCGCGCGCTCTCGACGCCGCGCTGGATTTGCGGCCCGCCTGCGCCGCCATCGCGGCGCTCATGCTTCTCGCGCTCTATATCCTCCCTCCCCTCCTGAGCCGGCTTTCGGCGAACCGGGCGCGCCGGGCCGAGCGGTTGCGCGCGCCATCCCCCAAGCCTGAAAGGAAAGCAGCATGAAACCCTTCTGGATCATGACGGCGCTGTGCGTCTGCGCCCCCGCCCTGGCGCATGGCCCCACGCCGATCAAAGTGGACGAATCCATCGTCATCGCCGCCGATCCGAAGGCCGTCTGGGCTCTGGCCGGCCCCATCGACAGTCTGTCCGTCTGGCATCCCGACGTCGCCGCCGTGAAAACCTCGGGAGGCCCAGGGAACGGCGCGGAGCGCGAGATCGTGCTGAAGGCCGGCGGCGTCATCAAGGAGGGCGTCGATGAATACGATGGCGCCGGGATGAAATATTCCTACCGCATGTACGATCCCAATCTCGACGCGCTTCCCGTGAGTTCCTATTCGGCGACATTTTCGGTTACGCCGGCGCCGGACGGCGGCAGCGAAGCGCATTGGCGCGGCCGACTCTATCGCGGCGACACCTCGAACGAGCCCCCGGAAAACCTCGACGACGACGCCGCGCGCGGGGCGATCACCGCCTTCTTCCGCCACGGCTTGGACAATTTGAAGAAGAAAGCCGAAGCAAGATGATGACGCGGGCCGGCGCGGCCCTGGCTTTTCCGCTCGGAGCGGGGGGCGGGACGTGACGACGCCAAGGTTCACCCTCCCCATCTTGGCCTGTTGCGTCGGTCTTGCCGGCTGCGGCGACGATGCCGAAAAAGGCTCGGACATCGCCCCATCCGAAACGATCGTCCGAGAGGAGACGGGCTCCGCGACCTGGATCAGGCGCATGGACGCCGTGGACCCCGCGGTTTGGCTGGCCAGTCAGGAAAAACGCCGCGCCGTCGCCCGTGACGATCCCGAAGTCGGCCGCATTCGCCGGGCCATGGACGAGGCCGCGCCGAAATTTCTCGAGCCGCGCAGAATGATCGCCAATCGAACGGCGCAATTGGCGGAGTCGCTGGCGCAAATCGGCAAGCGCGAGAGCGCCGCCGATCTGATCGTGGAGCTTTCGGCCTTGGTCACGCCGGATCATGGCAAGGAGACCTATGGCGACCTGTGCCAGTTTTACATGTCGCTCCGGCGCGCCGGCTATACGCGGGAGGACGCGCTTGAAAGGCTGGACTCGCCCTTTCGCCTCAAGACCGGCGCCGGAGCGCGGGACAAATAGCGCCCGTCGTCTCAGCGCGACCGGCCGCCCGCGCGCCGCTCGACCGCCAGACGGATGAGATCGGCGTTGGAGCGCGCGTTGAGCTTGAGTTTTAACAAAGTGCAATTGTTGGCGACGGTCTTGTAGGACACGTTGAGGTCATGCGCGATTTGCACCATGGCCTTGCCATTGGCGAGGGCGTCGAGGATCTCGGCTTCGCGGGGCGTCAGCGTTTCGGACTGGCTTGCGCTGCCTTTCGGCGCGGCGAAGGCCAGTTTCATGGCCATGCTGTTGGAGAGATATTTCTCGCCGTTCGCGACGGTGCGAATGGCCTTGAGGAAATCCGCGGGATCCTCCGTCTTGGCGACGAATCCACAGGCGCCGAGATCGATCGCGCGAGATACGAAACCGGGGTCTTCGTTCATCGAAAAAGCGAGAATTTTCGCTTTCGAATTCTTTTTCAGGAGGTCTTGCAGCAATTTGTAGCCCGACACCTCCGGGAGGTTGATGTCCACAACGATGATGTCGAATCTCGTTTCGGCGCAGGCTTTTAGCGCTTCCGCCGCATTATGCGCGTCAAAAACCTCGAGATCGGCTTCGCGCGACAGAATGCCCCTGCACCCTTCGCGCACCATGGGATGATCGTCCACGATTAAAATTCGCATTGTCCTTCCAGAACCCTGTTAAAAGCCGCCGCCGAACGCGCGGCCGGCTTCGCAAGAGGCCGAGCCGAATGTCATCACGAATTCAATCGATTTCCAATCGAATCCGACGGATTCGTCCCGGCGCCGTTTCCCGCCTCGGAACGCTCAACAACGCCGTCTCCTTCCCTGTCCGCCAGCGGCAGGGCGGCCGCGACGCGAAGGCCGCCGTCGGCGCCCGCTTCGATCGCAAAACGCCCTCCCAGATGCGCGGTGCGCTCCTTCATGCCGAAAACGCCGCGTCCTCGACCGGACGGCGAGCGAAGACCCACGCCATTGTCCTCGACCGTGACCAGGAGCGCTGGCGCGGCGTCGGTCTCGGTGAGTCGTCCCGCTGTCTCAATCCAGCCCAGCGCGATGCGTATCTCGATGCGTTCGGCCCCGGCATGGCGGAACGCATTGGTCAAGGCTTCCTGAACGATGCGATAAGCGGTCAGGGCGAGTTTCTCGTCGAGAGTCGCCAGATCGTGCGGACACATCAAGACCACCTCGACGTCAGGATGATGAACCCGCCAGAAATCCACCAAGGCGCCGAGCGCCTGCTGCAATCCGAACTCGACGACTCCCCGGGGCGAGAGGCGTCCGAGCACGTCGCGGAACAGGCTCTGGAGGGACTCGCTTGCCCGTCCGACCTTGGCGCAGGCGTCGCGAACCGCCCCTGCCTCGGGTTGGGGTCTGGCGCTGATGCCATTCAGTTCCATCACTCCGGCCCGGATCGCAAAAAGGCAGGGTCCGGCTTCGTCATGAAGTTCGCGGGCCAAATCCTGGCGCTCACTTTCCTGGACGTCGATCAGTTGCGCGACGAGGTCGCGGTTGCTCGTGGTCACACATTCCAGCGTCCCGGCGAGCGAGTTCAGCGAAGCCGCGATGACGCTGAATTCCGCCGGGCCTCCGAAAGCGGCGCGAACGCCGCTCTCGCCGGCTTCGAGCGCGGCCAGTCCATGCCGCAAACCTTCGAGCGGCCTCAGCGACCAATTCAAAATGAACAGGGCGGCGACGAGGAGCACGATCGATACCGCCATGCTGACCGCGGCAAGTCGAACCACGTCAACCCATATTTCCTCGATTTCGTCAAACGGACTCGCCGCCACGAGTATTTTTCCGAAATTGGCGCCCCTGACATTGACGGGAATTTGCAGCGTCTTCGGCGCGGGACGAACGAGCGCGGCGAACCAGTCGGGCGCGGCCAAGACGTCGTGATTTCGCGCCTGAGGCGGGATCGGCCGCGCAACGCCGTCCGGGCCGACGACCACGACCACGACGTGCCGCAACGCCCCAAGGCTTTGAAAGAATAACGCAAGCATACGATCAGGTTCGGCGGCGTCCTGGAAGCCCGCCGTGGCCATGACGGCAATCTGCCGCGTTAGGCTCAGGCTTGCCTCTTCCTCCTTGAGGATGCGCGGTCGCGCATTGGCGAGCAGGATCGCAAGATTCACGGTGAAACCGGCGAGCGTCACGAAACCGATCAGCGAAGCGAGCAAGGTTCTCAACGAGAGTTTGGGCACTTGCCACATCCGGGCATTTTCATCGTGAGTGCTGAGATTGCGTCGAGCTTAAAGGAGCGAATGCGGGCAGCGCAAGATGGCTGGCTTCTCGCGAAACTCGAAAAAAGCGGGAGCCGCCGCATTGGAGAAAAGACGGCTCCCGCCGCGTGACACAACGCGATGAAAATGCAGCACATCCAAACGTTTTTGGTGTTCGGCGCGATACAGGGGGAGCCTATCAATATCGTGCATCAAGATATACAGGACTTATTCTTGCAAAAATTCCCGAGGATGATCGGGATATTATCCCGGAGTTGATTCGGCTCACCACAAGGCGTCGCGGGGGTGGCTAGACGCGTTTCGGTCATTTAGATGATTGTATTCAACTTTTCCTGGTCAGGAGAGATCGATGCGTTCCGCCCGTTGGCCGAGCTTGCTTCTATTGGGCTCGTTGACAAGCCATTCCTTCATTCCGGTCGCCTCGGCGGAGGAAACGGCGCTTCCCCAACGGCGGCCAGGATTGTGGCTCATTTCGACGATTTCGCCGGATATGGGCTTGCAAACAAACGAAGTCTGCGTTGCGGCAACAGATTCTATCCTCGGGGCGGCCGGACACGGCTGTGCGATTCCGGTGGTGACGCGCCAGGGCGACGCTTTGATCGTGACAATTGCCTGCGGCCACGATGACGATCGCGATATTACGAGCCTTCTCTTTACTGGTGATTTTCAGAGTTGGTATCGCGCTCAATCGCGAACCACATCGGGAACCCGCCACTCGGGGTTTACTATTGACGCCAGATTTCTGACGGAGGATTGCGACGCGAATCCCAAACACCAGAGCGACCTCAAGGCTGGATAAAAGTTGGGGGCAACGTCACGGTAAACGTCCCGATCATGTGGCGACCCGGCGTGTCGATCCGTCCCCAGGTTCGCGCCAGCGCGTGTTCGCCGAACAAAGTTGAATGCACCTCGCGTTCGGAACCGCGCCACATGGTGCGCGCGGTGTCGATGCGTTCGAGGTGGAGTTGGTGAACGGCGGGGCGTGTCATGAGCCAAGGTTGCGGCAAATCCGCGTGCTGTCCAACGCAAGAACTGAATCAATCAGCCCGCGATTGAATCAGCGCGTCGATGACGCCCCCCGCGCTACATGCCTTGGAGGCTGGGTTGGTCCGCCTCAAAGACGGTCGTCGTCAGAGTCCTGACCGCCTGCGTGCGGCGGCGCTTCGCCTTCCTCTTGCTCGTCATCGGGAATGATCCCGAGAACGCGATCAAATTCTTCGCCGATGGCGGGCTGTTCCTCCTGCTCAGCTCTCCGCGCCAGCAGTCCAGCCTCTTCGAGCGCTTCGATATCAGGCAGGTCGCGCAAGCTCCCGAGCCCAAAAATTTCGAGAAACAGCTTGGTGGTCACATAGGTCAGCGGCGCGCCGGGCGCCGGCGAACGCGGGCCGGCGCCAATCAGCCCCAGACGTTTCAGGCGCGCGAAAATATCGCGGCTAATCTCCTTGCCGATGAGACGCGACAGATCCCGGCGCGTCACCGGCTGCAGATAGGCGATGGCGGTCACCACCAGATGCTCGGTCTGCGACAAGGCTTTGAGCGCTCCCTCCCCGCCCGCCGCGCCGGAGGCGCGGATGGCGTCGGCGAACCGGGGCCGGGTGCGATGGCGCCAGCCGCCGGCGACGAATGCCAGTTCGTAAGGGCGGTCGGCCAGTTCGTGCTGAATGTCGGCGATCAGCTCGTCGAGGCGGCAGGTTTCGCCGACCAGCAGGCTCAAGTTTTCGCGGGGCACGGGGGTCTGCGAAGCGAAGATCGCCGCTTCGACCCGTCCCATCCATTCACGCCAGCGCAGTTCCCGCGACAGATCGGCGAGTTCGCGATCGAACAGCAGGTCGCCTTGCGCGGGAGGCCGCATGGTCACAATCCGTAGAGCCGGAAACTTGGACGTTGCGTCATCTCGCGCAGCGCCCCAAGTTCGACCAGCCGCTCGAGAAAGCGCCGCGCGGCCCGATCCGAGCCCAGCGCCGCCGATCCGGCGCGGCAGAGATCGCCGGCGGAGACGACATCGTCGGCAAGCAGCGCGGCGACGCCGCGCTCAGCGCCTTTGACGCGCACGGTCGCGGCCGCGGCGATCAGCCGGGCGGCGCGACGCTCCAATTCCATCGCCCGGCCATGGCAGGCCAGGGCCTCGCGCAAAATTTTGGCGTAGCGCTCCGCGACAGTCCCCCGCCGGCCGACACCAGCCGCGCCGATCACGGACAACGGGCGGGGCCAGCCGAGGCGGCGCGCGAGAACAAGGTCGGCGGCCATGGCGGCGAGGACGCCGCCCTCCCCTGCCCCGGCTTCCAGCGCCGCGACGCAGGCGTCCGCCGCCTCGATCGCCGCCGCGACCGGGTCGGGATTTTTGGACGCGCGCGTCAGGCCATCGAAAACAGCCATTGGCGCGCGGACGCCAAGCGCCTCGGCAAAGGCCGCAAGGCATGGCCCCGCAAGCCGCGTCGGCCGGGCCGAAAAATCGCGCCAGACGCGATAGATTTTGCCCGCCGGGCCGGGGTCGTCGCCAGGCCTCGTCAAATGATGGGCGTCGCGCAGGGCCGCCTCGTCCTCGCGATGGCGTAAGCTGCGAACGCTGGTCGCCGCCGCCTGCAGCGCCTGCCGCGCGCGCAACGCTCCGAGCCAACCCGGTTCGGCTCGGACCATGCGATCGAGGGCGAGCAGGACGGCCCCGGCGGCGAATTTTTCCGCGCCGGCGTCCTGCGGCGATGGCGCCAGCCATGGCGGAAGCATATGACATATATGCTCTTTTTCTGA
This sequence comes from Rhodoblastus sphagnicola, assembly GCF_002937075.1. Lineage (GTDB taxonomy): Bacteria > Pseudomonadota > Alphaproteobacteria > Rhizobiales > Beijerinckiaceae > Rhodoblastus > Rhodoblastus sphagnicola. The sequence goes on along the minus strand of NZ_NHSJ01000031.1, from coordinate 4,003 downwards.
AGGCGCGCCCGCATTCGCCGCGCGTTTTCGGCGCGACGGTTTGGGCGGAGCGGCGACGGGCGGGCGCGAATCCATGACCGGCAGCATAGCAAAGAGCGGCGCTTTGTCAGCATATTTTACGCTAAAAGCGCCGGGCTTGTCTTGAGCTGCAGATGTCCGATAAGATTGCATTATCGGACATAATAAGCTAGGCTTTCGAATATGGTCGAAACGCCCGCCAAAGCGCAAGAAAACGCCCCTCCCGACGCCCGCGAGGCCCTGCCCGGCCAGGGCCTCGCGCCGATGGATGAGCCGTCCGACGCCCTGCCGACCCATCTCGCCGGCCTCGCCGACAAGGCGCGCGACTACGTCAAGGCCGCAAGCTCGCAAAACACCACTCGCGCCTATGAAGCCGACTGGCGCCATTTCAACGCCTGGCGCCGCCGGCAAGGCCTGAGCCATTTCCCCGCCAACGAACCGCGGATCGTCGGCCTGTACATCACCGCCTGCGCCTCGGGCGCCGCCAGCGCCGACCGCAAGCCGAATTCGGTTTCCACCATCGAGCGGCGGCTCTCGGCGCTGAGCTGGGGGTTCCGCCAACTTGGCGAGAATTTTGACCGCAAGGACAAGCACATCCTCGCTGTCCTCGCCGGGATCAAGCGCACCCACGCGCGGCCGCCGACGCAAAAGGAAGCGGTCCTGCCCGAAGACCTGCGGGCGATGCTGGCGACACTCGAGATGGGCGATCTGCGCGGCCTGCGCGACCGCGCCCTCCTCCTCATCGGCTTCGCCGGCGGCTTGCGCCGCTCGGAAATCGTCGGGCTCGATTGCGGCGCGAAACAAACCGAGGACGGCTCCGGCTGGGTCGAGATCTTCGACAAGGGCCTGGTCGTCACCTTGCGCGGCAAGACCGGCTGGCGCGAGGTCGAGATCGGACGCGGTTCGACCGAGGCCACCTGCCCCGTCGCCGCGCTGCAAACATGGCTCAAGTTCGCGCGCATAAACCATGGCCCGCTGTTTCGGCGCGTCGCCGGCGCCAAAGGCGTCGGCGCCGACCGCCTGACCGACAAGCACGTCGCCCGGCTGGTCAAGGCCACGGCTTTGGCGGCGGGGGTGCGCGGCGATCTCAGCGAAGGCGAGCGGAAGGAAAAATTCTCCGGCCACTCGTTGCGCGCCGGCCTCGCCTCCTCCGCCGAGGTCGACGAGCGCTATGTGCAAAAGCAGCTCGGCCACGCCAGCGCCGAAATGACCCGGCGTTATCAGCGCCGCCGCGACCGTTTCCGCGTCAATCTGACCAAGGCGGCGGGGTTATAAGCTGTTGTTGCGACTGGCAGAGTCTCAGCCCGAAAATTGCGACACTTGATGAAAATCAGGCGCCATCGTTTTACGTTGGCCTTTCAAATTGAAATCGGCAGCTAAGAGCGACAGCGGCTTGCAACGATCGCAGGCGCGCCGGGGAGCGCGCCGCGACGGTAAGAGCCGGGATTCACTTCGGAGCCCATTCGACGAGAGAAAGATCGCGCGCGCCATCGATCACGCGCACGATCTGCACGCTGTCGCCGGTGACGCGGTACAGCGCCAGCCAGCGTTCGATGACGATCGCGCGCGCATCGGGATGAATCTCGGCGCGCGCGCGACCGAGTTGCGGATGCGCCTTGAGCAACCCGCACACCTCTTCGATGTGGTCATAAATGCGATCCGCCACCGCTTCCGAAGCGCGCTCGGCGAGAGCGGACCAGATGTCGAGCAAATCCTCACGGGCCTGATGGGTGTAGCGCACCGGGCTCATGCGCCGCGATTGGCGGCGGCGCGGCGCGCGCGCGCATCTTTCTTCAGCGCGATGAAATCAATTTCTCCGGCGTCGCCGCTGTCGACACCCTGTGTCCAAGCCTGGCGCAGCAGGGCGAGCTTTTCAGCCTCTTGCAGCTCCGTCTTCTCCATGAGCCGCAGCGCTTCGCGCACAACCTCGCTTGATGAGCCGTAGCGCCCGGTCGAGACCTTGTCCTTGACGAAATTCGCCAGCTCATCAGGGAGCGATACGTTCATGTTCATGGCGCGGCCTCCGGCTTGTGTCTTATCATGACTAAATATAGCATTTTTAGCCATCAGTGGAAGTTCGAACGGCCATTGAATCGTCCATTCCAACGATGCCGAAGCCCGGATGGGTGTCGCAGCGCCCATAATCTCGCCACAGCCAGGGCGGCCTCTTCGGTGAAATCCAATATCCGATCGGCGAAGCGGCGCCGCCAGTGCGCCACTCCCTGTTCCAGCACGTTTTTTCTTAATCCCCAACGCGATTTCGGCGATCATGACCGTTGGCAGGGCGAATTCGTCGTCATGCCGAACGAGCCAAGCGACGACGGCCTCGCTGGGCGTTTTTCTCAGGGTGTCTGAAATGACGTTGGTGTCGTGTCGAGAAAGATCAAAGATCCGGCCCCGAATGGACATTCCTCGTCTCGGCGATGACGGTTTCGAGATCAATGTCCATGCCAAGGCTCTTGAAAATCCGGGCATAGAACGACGCGGCCGGCTCTCGCTCAACTTCGCGAATTTCGTAGGCTTCGAGCGCGCGCTCGACGATTTCGGCGATCGAACGCTTTTCGCGGCGCGCAAGCCGATGCGCCAGATCACGAGCTTTGGCGCTGCGCACGGAGAGTTGAGGTTCGGCCATGGATGATCCTTTCGGCCAAAGATAGGCTCAGCCAATCCTGCCATCAAGATCGCGGCAGGTGACATGACGGCGCCGGAAAACACCGCCCCAGATGCATGCGTCGCCAAGTTGAAGTCAGCCGGCCGCACCGCGTGCTCCCTTGCCGAGTTTACCGCGCAGCAGCGCCATCAGCACCGGGCCGATCGAGAATTCCTTGGCCCGTGCTTTTGCCGACAGCGCGCGGAGATAGCCCCCGGGACTGCTGATCGCCTCGCCTTTTTGCAGGATCGCGGCGATCATCACCGCCGCATCCCCTGCCCCCATGGTTTCCTGCGCCTCGCGCCAAGCGTCGGCCGAGATGCCGAGTGCGGCGCGCGCCAATGCCGCCGTGGCGATCAGATCGCGCCACGACTGGATCCCGTCCTTGGCGTAATCGACGATGTCGGGGCAGGCTTCGAGCACCATCCCGAGTGGGTAGGCTTTGACCGGTGCTGCCCGGTGCGAGGCTTTCTCCTCATCCTGGGTTTCGGACCCTTGTGGAAGGCAGGGATCGTCGTTCATAGCGCCAAAATCGCCGACCCAGCCTTTTTGGTGGCTTGGTTCAAGATCAATTGGAGAGTTTGATTTTGAATTGTGTATGTGGCGCTCGGTTTGAGACTCATTGGCGCTCATATTTTGAGGGTTTACGTGGGTTTCCAACAGATTGAACACTTCGGCGGACAGCGCCGCCAACTCATCCGCCAACGGTTCCAACTCCGCCAACGTCGCTGTGCGCGGAATCCGAACCACGATGCCGCGAAACATCTCATGGACGACAGTCCAATCCGCAGGCCCCTGCCCTTCTCGACGCGTCGGCACGCCCTCTTCCAGGCCGGTTTCGATGATCTTGCCGATATCGCGCCGACAAATGGTGATCCGTTCGCGAACACGTTTGAGCGCGCGCTCTTCCGCGCGGACGGCTTCAGCGAGCGCCTCGAACTCGTCGGCGCGCGCGACCAGAGGCGAAAGGTCAAAACCAAAGGCGATCTCGACCTCCCCTGCCCCATCCTTGCGGGCAAACCGCTTGCCGTTGGGGCTGTCACGCCGCACGATCAACCCGGCGTCGACCAGGACGGCGAGATGGCGCCGGAGCGTCGCCGGCGCCATGCCATGAGCGCGCAGGCTGAGCATCCTATTGGACGGGAACACAACCAAATCTTCGCCGCCCAGCACGGTCTCCGGATGGAAGGTCAGCAAGGCGTCGAGCACCGTCAGGGCGCGTTCGGACACGCCAAGACGCGCGCGCGCCGCGCAGATCGCCCGAAACACGTTCCATTTGTGCGCGACTTTTTCCGGCGGGCGCGCTTTTGACGCCGCTTGGCTGGCCACATGGGC